>CAMFGW010000018.1 GCA_945952025.1 uncultured Paracoccaceae bacterium | reverse complement strand
CCCCAAGGCCATCGGCCAGCGCCCGCCCCGCCGATGGCGGACGCTTCGCGCCCACCAGGGCAGGCTCCGGCCTTCGCAGGTTCAGGGCATCAGCGGTCCAGCGGCAACGCTCCCACGACGGTAGGGGGGAAACGCGGGTCGCGTTTCCTGATCCCGACCCGCCCGGCCGGTCGCTCCCCCTTTCCCGCCAGGCCCCCCCATGTTACCTCGCGCCCATCTGCGGGAACCGAAGGGGCGCGCGATGGCGAAGGCGGAAAAGGCCACAGGACCGGCAACGGTCGGCATCATCATGGGCAGCCAGTCCGACTGGCCCACCTTGCGCGAAGCCGCCTCGATCCTGGATGAGCTTGGCATCGCGCACGAGGCGCGGATCGTTTCGGCCCACCGCACGCCCGACCGGCTCTGGACCTACGGGCGCGAGGCGGCTGGACGGGGCCTCAAGGTCATCATCGCCGGCGCGGGCGGGGCCGCGCACTTGCCGGGCATGATGGCCTCGAAAACCCGGCTGCCGGTGATCGGCGTGCCGGTCCAGACCAAGGCCCTGTCGGGCGTCGACAGCCTGTATTCCATCGTCCAGATGCCGAAGGGCTTTCCCGTCGCCACCATGGCGATCGGACACGCGGGCGCTGCGAACGCCGGCCTGATGGCTGCGGCGATCCTGGCCCTGTCGGACCCCGCATTGGCCGAGCGTCTGGACCAATGGCGCGCGGCCCTGTCGGCCTCGGTCGCAGAGGAGCCTACGGATGACTGAGCCCCTGCCCTACGGCGCGACGATTGGCATCCTTGGCGGCGGCCAGCTTGGCCGCATGCTGTCGGTCGCGGCCGCGCGGCTTGGCTACCGCACGCACATCTACGAACCCGGCGCCAACCCGCCCGCCGCCGACGTGGCGCGCGCCACCACGACCGCGCCCTATGACGACAAGGCCGCCCTCGCGGCCTTTGCGGATGCGGTCGATGTCATCACCTATGAGTTCGAGAATGTCCCGACCGCCGCGCTCGACCTCCTGGAGGCGCGCCGCCCGATCCGCCCCGGCCGCCGCGCGCTGGCCGTCAGTCAGGACCGCATCGCCGAAAAGACCTTCCTGCAGGGGATCGGCCTGACCGTCGCCCCCTTCGCCCCCGTCACCAACCGCGCGAGCCTTGACGCCGCACTTGCCCAAGTTGGCGCCCCCTCGATCCTGAAGACGACGCGACTTGGCTATGACGGCAAGGGACAGGCCCGGATCCGGACCGCCGATGACGCCGACTCCGCCCTTGCCGCCATGGCCGGCGCGCCCGCCGTCCTGGAAAGCCACATCCCCTTCACGCACGAGGTTTCCGTCATCGCCGCGCGCGGCCTCGACGGCTCTGTCGCGGCCTTTGACCCCGGCGAGAATGTGCACGAGGCCGGCATCCTGCGCACCACGACCGTCCCCGCGAAACTGACCGAGGCCCAGCGCACAGACGCCGTCCTGATCGCCGCCCGCATCCTGAACGCGCTCGATTACGTCGGCGTCCTTGGGGTCGAGATCTTCGTCACCCCGGCCGCCCTCATCGTCAACGAGATCGCACCCCGCGTCCACAATTCGGGCCACTGGACCCAGAACGGCTGCGCGGTCGACCAGTTTGAACAGCACATCCGCGCCATCACCGGCTGGCCCCTGGGCGACGGACGGCGCTGTGCCGACGTGACCATGGAAAACCTGATCGGCGACGACATGGACCATGTGCCCGCCCTTGCCCGCGAACCCGGCGTGGCGCTTCACCTTTACGGCAAGGCCGAGGCCCGCCCCGGCCGCAAGATGGGCCACGCCAACCGCATCCGTCGCTAACACCAACCCGAGCAGCCCCCTCTGGCCCTTGCCGCGAGCCGCCCCCCCGCGCTACATGGCCCGAGGGGTTTCAACCAGACAAACCGAACGGGACCGAACGATGGCCGACGCGACCAAACCGATCAGCGACTTCCAGGACCGCATGCTTTCCCTCGGCCTCGCCCGCGTCAGCGAGGCGGCGGCCCATGCCTCGGCACGGCTCATCGGCCGGGGCGACGAAAAGGCCGCCGACCAGGCGGCCGTCAACGCCATGCGCGACCAGCTGAACATGCTGGACATCAAGGGCGTCGTCGTGATCGGCGAGGGCGAGCGCGACGAGGCGCCGATGCTCTACATCGGCGAAGAGGTCGGCACCGGCAACGGCCCGGCGGTCGACATCGCGCTCGACCCGCTGGAAGGCACGACACTCACGGCCAAGGACATGCCGAACGCGCTGACCGTCATCGCCATGGCCCCGCGCGGCACGCTGCTGCACGCGCCCGACGTCTATATGGAAAAGCTCGCAATCGGCCCCGGCTACGCCAAGGACGTGGTGTCCTTGGACATGAGCCCGACCGAACGCATCCGCGCGCTGGCCGCCGCACGCGGCGTCGCCACGACCGACGTCACCTGCTGCATCCTCGAACGCCCCCGGCACGAAGCCATGATCGCCGAAGTCCGCGCGACCGGCGCCGCGATCCGGCTCATCACCGACGGCGACGTGGCGGGCGTCATCCACACCGCAGAACCCGACCTGACCGGCATCGACATCTACATGGGGTCGGGCGGCGCGCCCGAGGGCGTCCTGGCCGCCTCGGCGCTCAAGTGCATGGGCGGCCAGATCTGGGGGCGTCTGCTCTTCCGCAACGACGACGAACGCGGCCGGGCCGCCAAGGCCGGCATCAAGGACCTGAACCGCATCTATTCGCGCGACGAGATGGTGCGCGCCGACGTGATCTTTGCCGCGACCGGCGTCACCAACGGCTCGATCGTTCGGGGCGTGCGCCGCGAGCCGGGCTTCATCGAGACCGAAACCATCCTCATGCGGTCGAAGACCGGCTCGGTCCGCCGGATGATCTACCGCAACCCGATCCGGTGAGCGATACCGCCGGCCGTCCCGCGTTTCTTGGGGTCGCCCTGTCCGCGACCGGGCGCTTCTGGGCCGGCCCCTCTGTCGAGGCCGACCGCCAGACCGAGGCGATGGTCCAGGCGACCCGCCTGCCCCGCGCGCTCGCCGCCGTCCTGGTGGCGCGCGGCGTGTCGGCCGACGAAGCGCCGGGCTTTCTGGACCCGCGCCTGAACGACCTGCTGCCCGACCCCAGCTCGCTGAAGGACATGGCGCCCGCGACGGCCCGTTTCCTGAAGGCGGTCCGGGACCGCGAGCGCATCGCGATCTTTGCCGACTATGACGTGGACGGCGGCGCCTCGGCCGCGCTCCTGCTGACCTGGCTCCGCGCCATGGGGCGGCAGGCGACGCTCTACATCCCCGACCGCATCGACGAGGGTTACGGCCCGAACGTCCCCGCCATGACAGCACTTGGCGCCGCGCACGACCTGATCCTGTGCGTCGACTGCGGCACGCTGAGCCACGAGCCCGTCTCTGCAGCGACGCAGGCCGGCGCGGATGTGGTCATCCTCGACCACCATCTGGGCGGCGAGACGCTGCCTGCTGCGGTGGCGGTCGTGAACCCCAACCGTCAGGACGAAACCGGCGCGCTTGCCGCCCTCTGCGCGGCGGCGGTCACCTTCCTGATGCTGGTCGACGCGAACCGCGCCCTCAGGGCCGAAGGCGCGACCGGCCCCGACCTGATGGCGCTTCTGGACCTGGTGGCGCTGGCGACCGTCGCGGATGTGGCCCCCCTGACCGGCGTCAACCGGGCCTTCGTCCGCCAGGGCCTGAAGGTGCTGGCGCGGCGCGAGAGGATCGGCCTGCGCGCGCTGGCCGACGTCGCGCGGCTTGACCAGACGCCCACCGCCCATCACCTGGGCTTCCTTCTTGGCCCCCGCATCAACGCCGGCGGCCGCGTCGGCGCAGCCGACCTTGGCGCGCGGCTTCTCGCGACCGACGACGGGGCAGAGGCGGCAGCGCTTGCAACGCGGCTCGAGGGGTTGAACGAGGACCGCCGCGCGATCGAGGCGCTGGTCCGGCAAGAGGCCCTGTCGCAGGCCGAGGCGCGCGGCCTCGACGGTCCCTTGGTCTGGGCGGCGGCCGATGGCTGGCATCCCGGCGTCGTCGGCATCGTCGCCGCGCGCCTGAAAGAGGCCGCTAACCGCCCCGCTGTCGTCATCGGGATCGAAGGCGGCATGGGCAAAGGGTCGGCCCGATCCGTCCCCGGTGTTGACCTCGGCGCCGCGATCCAGCGCCTTGCCGCCGAGGGCCTGATCGAGCGCGGTGGCGGTCACAAGATGGCCGCCGGCCTGACCGTCCGGGCCGAGGCGATCCCCGCCGCGATGGAACGGCTGGGCGAACTTCTCGCCCGGCAGGGCGCCGGCGCGGAAGGCCCGCGCGACCTGCGCCTTGACGGGATGCTGATGCCCGGCGCGGCGACGCCCGACCTTGTGGCCGAACTCGACCGCGCCGGCCCCTTCGGCCAGGGCGCCCCCGCGCCCCGCTTCGCCTTCCCCGGCCTTTTCGTCAGCCACCTGCGCCGCATGGGCGAAAGCCACCTGCGCGCCACCTTCACCGACGGCACCTCTGCCAGCCTCGAGGCCGTGGCCTTCGGCGCCTTCGACGGCCCCCTCGGCCCCCTGATCGAGCGCCACGGCCACCGCCCCCTGCACATCGCCGGGCGGCTGGAGTTGAACCACTGGAACGGCCGCACCCGCGTTCAACTGCGCCTCGACGACGCCGCCGAGGCCTGAGCCGAAGCCAGTGCGCCGGCCCCCCGATTTTCTGTGCCGGCGCCCCAAAAACCCCCTTGCCCTCGCGCCCCCGCTCTTCTAAATACCCCCCACGACCGAGGGCGCCAGCCGCCCCCGAACGCGGCCCGTTCGTCTATCGGTTAGGACACCAGGTTTTCAACCTGGGAAGAGGGGTTCGACTCCCCTACGGGCTGCCATTTCCCCAAATTTCCCAATGAAATCCCATGCCTTGATGATGGTCGATACGTCGCCCAATCGCCTGCGATCCGGCGCGGACCATCCACGCCGCACGGGCCGGGATGCGTCTTGACAGGTCGGTTCAAGGCCTGTCGAGTGAGGCAACGCCGATGGGACAGCCGCAAGTTGTTTATCCGGCGGGTCAGGGGTGCGGGTTTTAACGATGCTGGAAGGGTTTGCGCTTAAACTGCTGTACCTCGGCGAGGTTGAGTTGATCCTGCTGGGCGTGTCGATGGCCGCCGCCGGCTTCCTGGTCGCGCTCTGGTTCCGTCGTGGCGCGACCCTGTCGCTCCGGCGCGTGCCCTATTTCCTCTTGTCAGCCACCTTGTTCCTGCTGGGCTCGGCCCTTCCCTTTGCATGGCTGCTGACTTATGCGGCCGCAAGCCACAGGGTTTTCTGGCTGCTCAGCCCTGTTGTGTTCGGAGCCATTTTTGCAAGCGGGGTTGCCTATGGCGTCCTCGCCCACGCCCGTTCGGTAAGCGCCTAGGGCGAGGGGCGCAGCGCGTGGATGGCGCTGGTGCCTTTCGTCAACCTCGTCCTGTTTTTCAAGCGGCCGGCAGATTGGACCAGGGAAACGTCGGGCGCAAACCTTACAAATACGGTGGTCGTGTTGGGTGTCGCGCTTGTTGCGGTGGGGGCCGGGCTGGGAAAGGCCGCCAAGGAAGACATTGCGGCAATGCATCGGCGCGCGGACAGCGACCCTGCGATGCAGCGCCTGAGCCTGGAGATGATGCTGCGGAGCCAGGGCCTCGAAAGGACGTTGCGCGACTTGGCAAATGCTATGCAAGGCCAACGTATCGACGACGTGACCACGCTCATGCGGGTCGAGGCTGATGGCACGACGCTGCGCTTTGTATATGAGATGTCGATCGACGAGCCGACGCTTCCGCCCGCGATGCGCGACGGGGTCCTGACCCAGAACTGCACTCAGGATGCGCTTCGCCCCCTCATCGGGGCGGGGGCGACGATCGAGCATGTCTATCGTCACGCCGACGGGTCGGACTATGGAACCGTAACGGTAACACGCGCGCTGTGCGGCTATTGAGGTCTGGTGGAAAGCCGCGCCGCGCCCCCCTCTCAGGGGCGCGGTTTCGTCCGTGGCGCCGGCTCAGCAGGCGGCGGTGAACTGGCGGCCGTAGGCGTCGCGGTAGAGGCACTGGCCGGGTTGCGACTGCGACTGGCCGATCAGGCTGCCAGCAACGGCGCCGAGCGCGCCACCGACGATCGCACCCTTGGTGGTGTCCTTGCCGCCCGTGACCGCCGCGCCAAGGACGGCGCCGGTCGCCGCACCCATGCCGGTCGTTTGCTGCTGCGGGGTGCAGGCGGGGATGAGCGCGAGGAGCGGCAGGGCGAGGAAGAGGCGCTTCATGGAAATCTCCTTTGAGACATGTGCCGGGGAACGACCGGCAGACTCGATCCTGTTCCGGGTCGATGCAACCATATCGCGCGCGCCTGCACAACGGCCGCGACGGAAACCGGGGCGCGGGCGGCGCCGGGCCGCTTGCCGACCCGGCAATACCCGGCGCGGTAGGGCCCTGCCCGGTTAGGAGGTTCTTTACATCTGCAGGCTAGGATCGGTCCTTGGGTGAAATGGGGAACTGACAAATGGCCATGCCGGTTATGACGCCTGTGGGCGAGCTGGAACGCTTCCTGGTGCAGGACGTGATCCTGACCCTTGGCAATCTGCGCGGCTCACTGGCCTGGGTCGCCGGGGATCAGGACAGCGGCCTGTCACCGGCCTATCGGGCCGGGCTCGAACGGATCGAGCGTCAGATCGAACTTCTGGAAGATCGCGCCCGAACCCTCTGCGGGACGCCCCGGCCCGAAAGGCTGCCGCACCCGGCCCCGTCGGCGGCCGCCTATGCCGAAGGCAGCGGCCTGACGCTCGCGGCGATTCTGCGCGATGCCCTGGGCGAGAGGGACGAGGCGGTGGATGACTTCGTTGACCTGCCCGCTGCTCCACCCGCTTTGGGCGACGATGTGGGCTTCGTCTTCCGCACCGCCCGCCGGCCGGTTGCCGACGGACCCCACGAATGAGGGCCATGGCGCCCCCCCCTGACAGCCAGGGGCCGGACCGGCCCCTCGCCTCACGCCGCAAGGGGAAGGCGCGCCCAGGGCCCGTCGACGCCCATCTCGATCAGTTCCAGCAGCGCCCGCGCCTGCGCCTCATCCAGGATCGGCAACACCGCACCCAGCCCTGCGCCCAAACCTGCGCCCGCCTTGGCGGCGTCCGACCGGACCAGTGCGCCGGTCTGCGCCCAGACCAGCTCGTCACCGGCCGTGACCAGATCCACGACCGCCACGGGCTCGATCACCGTCCGGGCGAACGTGCCGCGAAAACCGACGAGCGAGCGCGCCTCGACCAGGGCGCCAGAGGCGGCGAACACCTCTTCGACCGCGTCCGACCGGATCATGACCCGCTGGCCGGGCAGAAGGCAAAGGTCGGAACAGTTGCCGATGACGCCTGCCGGCACCTCGACCAAAGTGCCGCCCGCCAGCACGCGCTGCCGCACCTCGACCAGCTCGACCAGGCCCCCGTCCCAGGTCTGCACCCGCATCCCGGCGCAAAGCGCCCCGGCGGCGCGCCAGCCCGCGCCCGTCTCTACCAGCGTCGCGGCGGCAAGCCCCCCAGCCCGCGCAAGGCGGGACATCGGGTTCAAGGACAGAAGCGCGGGCAGGACGGCTTCGGCACGGGCAAAGGTTTCGGCGGTCGGCATGAACATGGCGCATCTCCTGATCTGAGCGTCCGCCACAAGGGCCGGACGGGGTTTCGCTCCGCTCTGGCCGGATCGTCCGGTCGCTGCGGCATGTGCCCAGAAAGCACCGGAAATCCGCCCGAATTTCGACATGCGGCAGACATTTTCCGGGCACTTTTTCGCCCTCTTCGTTAATGCGCACCACTCCCCCGGCTTTGACGCCAAAACCGGCCCGCAACAGGAGAATCTTTACCAAGATCGCCCGGCAATTTATTGAGATTTATAGATTTTAGGCGACCACCGGCCCTGATCGAGCCCTGCAAACGAATCGCCCCATGGCCAGCAGACCGCACTTGGCGACCCGCCGCCACAATGCTACCTCACGCGTCGAGCAAATTTGTGAGTGACCCATGATCGAGCTGCTGTCAAACCCCGCCGCCTGGCTCTCGTTCCTGACGCTGACGGTCCTGGAAATCGTCCTTGGCGTCGACAACGTCATCTTCATTTCGATCGCCGCCGACAGGCTGCCGCCCGCCCAGCGCCGCCGCGCGCGCTTCATCGGCCTGACGGGCGCGCTCATCCTGCGCGTCATCCTGCTTTTGTCGATCACCTTCATCATGCGGCTGTCGGAGCCGGTGGTCAGTATCCTCGGCCTCGGCCTGTCGTGGCGCGACCTCATCCTGCTGGCGGGGGGCCTGTTCCTCTTGTGGAAGTCCACGACCGAAATCTTCGCCGAGGTCGAGGGCGGCGACCACGCGACAGGCAACGGCAAACATGCGACGCTGACCTCGGTCATCATCCAGATCATGATCCTGGACCTGGTCTTCTCGATCGATTCGGTCATCACCGCCGTCGGCATCGCCGATCATGTCGAGATCATGATCGCGGCCGTCATCGTGGCGATCCTCGTGATGATGATCGCCGCCGAGCCGATCGCCGCCTTCATCTCGCGCCACCCCTCGACCAAGATGCTGGCCCTGGCCTTCCTCTTCATGGTCGGCATGGCGCTCATGGCGGACGGCCTGCACCACCATATCGACCGCGGCTTCATCTATGCGGCGATGCTCTTCAGCGGCGGGGTCGAGGGGCTGAACCTCTGGCGCAAGAAGCGGCGGGACGAGGCGGCTAAGGCGCGCAAGTCGCTTCATTGACGGGGGCTGGCGGGGCCGGAAACGGAAAACCGGCACGGCCCCGCATTTTCCTCTTGCAGCGGCGCGCCAGAGTTTATACATCGCCGCTACCCAAGGATGCGGGCGTAGCTCAGGGGTAGAGCATAACCTTGCCAAGGTTAGGGTCGTGAGTTCGAATCTCATCGCCCGCTCCAGTTTTCCCAAGGAAAACAACGGTCGAAGGGCGCCCCGCGGGGCGCTTTTTCGTATCAAGACCTAAAAGGTGACCCGATGATCCCGGCCTATCCCGCGCTCCTGCTCGCCATCGTCTGTGAAGTGATCGGCACCTCCTTCCTGCAAAAGAGCGCGCAGTTCACGAAACTCTGGCCGACGCTCGGGGTCACCGCCTTCTACGGGCTGTCGTTCTACCTTCTGTCGCACAGCCTGCGCGTCATCCCGCTGGGCATCGCCTATGCGGTCTGGTCGGGGGTGGGCATCGTCCTTGTGGCGATGATCGGCTTTCTGGTCTTCAAGCAGAAGATCGACCTTGCCGGCGTCATCGGGCTGGCCATGATCGTCGGCGGCGTGATCGTCGTGAACCTTTTCTCGCGCACCACCGGGCACTAGCGCCGACTGCCTTCCCACCGCTGCAAACCGCCCCTATAACCGCCAGGCACAAAGGGGACCGGAATGCGCCAGGCCACCATCACCCGCACCACGGCAGAGACCGCCATCACCGTCCGCCTGACTCTCGACGGGACGGGCCGCTACCGGAATGCGACGGGCGTCGGCTTCTTCGACCACATGCTCGACCAGCTGGCGCGTCACGCGCTTTTCGACCTAGAGGTCGAGGCCAAGGGCGACCTGCACATCGACGACCACCACACGGTCGAGGATGTGGGCATCGCGCTCGGCCAGGCCCTGACCAAGGCGCTTGGCGACAAGCGGGGCATCCGCCGCTACGGCCATTTCGCGCTGGCCATGGATGACGCGCAGGTTGTGACCGCGCTCGACCTGTCCGCCCGGCCCTATCTGGTCTGGAACGTGCCCTTCCCGACCGCCAAGATCGGCAGCTTCGACACCGAACTGGTGCGTGAATTCTTCCAGGCGCTTGCGACCCACGGCGGCATCACACTCCATGTCGACCGGCCGCACGGGCTGAACAGCCACCATATCGCCGAAGCCGCCTTCAAGTCCGTCGCCCGCGCGCTGCGCATGGCGGTCGAGCCGGACGCCCGGCTTGGCGATGCGCTCCCCTCGACCAAGGGCGCGCTGTGAGCCTGACCGTCATCGTCGATTACGACAGCGGCAACCTGCATTCCGCCGAGAAGGCCTTCCAGCGCATGGCCGCCGAAACGGGTGCCGGCACCGTCATCGTCACCAGTCGGCCCGAGGATGTGGCCCGCGCCGACCGGATCGTCCTGCCGGGCGACGGCGCCTTCCGCGCCTGCCGTCAGGCGCTCGACGACCGTGCCGGGCTCTTTCAGGCGATGGACGAGGCGGTGCGCGTCGGGGGCCGGCCCTTCCTTGGCATCTGCATCGGCATGCAGATGCTCGCGACCGAGGGGCTCGAACATGGCGTGACGCCGGGCTTCGACTGGATCCCCGGCCAGGTCGGCCCGATCACGCCCACGGACCCCGCCCTGAAGGTTCCGCACATGGGCTGGAACGACCTGCACATCGAACGGCCCCACCCGGTCCTGACTGGGATCGAGACCGGCCAGCACGCCTATTTCGTCCATTCCTACCAGTTCCGGACCGACCGGCCCGGGGACCGCCTGGCCCATGCCGACTACGGCGCCCCGGTCACGGCCATCGTCGGCCGGGGCACGGTCGTCGGCACACAGTTCCATCCGGAAAAGAGCCAGGCGACCGGCCTTCGGCTGATCGCCAACTTCCTGGGCTGGGCACCCTGAGGGGGCGCCTGGCCGGGCTTACTTCACCCGCACCCATTCGGACGACCGGCAGAACAACCCGCCAAGGACACAGCCCGACACGGCGAGCGTCTTGCCCGACAGCGCCATCTTCGAGGCATAGGTCTTGTCGCGATCGGGCGCCCAGACCTGGCCGTCGCCATAGGCGCCGTCGCCTTGCGGCACCATGTCCCAGACGATCCGCTTGCCGATGTTCGGTGACTTCATTTCGGCCCCCTTGCCGTCGAAGGCCTTGATGAGCACGCCGCAGAGCTTCGCCCCGCAGGGCGCGATCTGCACGAAGCCGAAATTGCCATTGTCATCGGCCTTGGTCTGCCAGATCCCCTCGACCGGATCGGCAGCGAGCGCGACCCCCCCAAGGCTGGCGAGCGCGAGCGCAAGTGCGAAAGCTTTCATCTGATCCTCCCGAGATCCCGTTTCGCCGATCATCGCACCGCCCCCGATTCCCGCAAGCCTGACGTGACGTTGCCCGCAGAGCTTCCCACACCTTCCCACGGCGCGCCCGACATGGCAGAAGGCCGCCAAAGGAGACGCCCATGATCCTCTACCCCGCCATCGACCTGAAGGACGGCCAGTGCGTCCGGCTTCTGCGCGGCGACATGGGGGCGGCGACCGTCTTCGGCGATGACCCGGCCACACAGGCGGCCGCCTTCGCGGCGGCGGGGGCCGAATGGCTGCACCTCGTCGACCTGAACGGCGCCTTTGCCGGGCGCCCGGTGAACGGCCCGGCCGTCGAGGCGATCCTTGCGCGCGTCACCCTCCCCGTCCAGCTCGGCGGCGGCATCCGCGACATGGCGACGATCGAGCACTGGCTCTCGCGCGGGCTCAGGCGCGTCATCCTCGGCACTGTCGCGGTCGAGGACCCCGCGCTGGTGCACGAGGCCGCCCGCGCCTTCCCCGGCCATGTCGCCATCGGCCTTGACGCGCGCGACGGGCGGGTCGCCACCCGTGGCTGGGCCGAAACCACCGACCTTCAGGTCACCGACCTCGCCCGCCGGTTCGAGGATGCGGGCGTCGCCGCACTCATCTACACGGACATCGCCCGCGACGGCGCAATGGGCGGCCCGAATGTCGCCGCGACCGAGGCCCTTGCCCGCGCCGTCTCGATCCCGGTCATCGCCTCGGGCGGCGTATCGTCGCTGTCCGACCTGATCGCGCTTCGCGACACCGGCGTCATCGCCGGCGCCATCTCGGGCCGGGCGCTTTATGACGGGGCGCTGGACCTGGGGGCGGCGCTGAAGGCGCTTGCCCCATGCTGAAAACCCGCCTCATCCCCTGCCTTGATGTCGCCGATGGCCGGGTGGTCAAGGGCGTGAACTTCGTCGATCTGGTCGATGCGGGCGACCCGGTGGCCGCCGCCCGGGCCTATGACGCGGCCGGCGCGGACGAGATCTGCTTTCTGGACATCCACGCCACCCACGAAAACCGCGGCACGCTCTTTGACCTGGTGACGCGCACCGCCGAACAGATCTACGTCCCCCTGACGGTGGGCGGCGGCGTGCGCACGGTCGAGGATGTACGCGCCCTCCTTCTGGCCGGGGCGGACAAGGTCAGCTTCAACTCCGCCGCCGTCGCCGACCCCGACGTGGTCGCCCGCGCCGCCGACCGGTTCGGGAGCCAAGCCATCGTCGTCGCCATCGACGCCAAGACCGTGACGCCCGGCCGGTGGGAGATATTCACCCACGGCGGCCGAAAAGCCACCGGCATCGACGCCGTCGCCTTCGCGCGCCTGATGGCCGGAAAGGGCGCGGGAGAGATCCTGCTGACCTCGATGGACCGCGACGGCACGCGGGCCGGCTTCAACATCCCCCTGACCCGCGCCATAGCCGAGGCGGTGCCCCTGCCCGTCATCGCCTCGGGTGGGGTCGGCACGCTCGACCACCTGGTCGAGGGCGTGCGCGAGGGCCGCGCCTCGGCCGTCCTCGCGGCGTCAATCTTCCACTTCGGCACCTTCACGATCGGTCAGGCCAAGGACCACATGGCCCGCGCCGGCATCCCCATGAGGCTCTCATGACCCATCCTGTCGCCCGCCTTGCCGCCACCATCGAGGCCCGCCGGGGCGCGGACCCCAAGACGAGCTGGACCGCCCAGCTGCTGGCCAAGGGGCCGGAGACCTGCGCCCGGAAGTTCGGCGAAGAGGCGGTCGAAGCGGTGATCGAGGCGGTGCGGGGGGATCGCGAGCGGTTGACGAGCGAGGCCGCGGATGTGGTCTACCACCTGCTGGTGATGCTCGCCGCGAGGGGGGTGGCCTGGGGGGACGTGGAGCGGGAGCTTGAGCGCCGTGAGGGGGTGTCGGGGGTTGAGGAGAAGGCGGGGCGGTAGGGTTTATCTAGAGCCTTACACCCGGAGCGCTACTTCGGGGACCGAAAGGTAACGTGCCAGTGGCATATGAGGGGGTCCGTCGCGCCAGTGGCGCGGCGTAAGCCCCCGAATGACCCGGCCCGATTGGCCAGAGGCGCGAACCGCAGACCAAGGAGTTCTCCGCCGGGACCGTCGGTCCGGAAATCGGGCCGCGTCTGCCTGGGCGGGCGCGGAAACGCGCCTGCCGGGGGGTGATGAGGGGTCAGCAAAGGTCCAGTGGACCTTTGCCCCGAAGAACGCCGCGCCCGTGGCGAGGCCGGTGGCAGGCGCGGCCCGATTTGTCGCGGGACAAATCGGGCGGGGAAGGCCCGCAACGTGGAGCCGCACTATTTCTCCGTTAACTTCCTTATAAAGTTCGACAGTGGGAGCCTAACCAAATCTGACACAGGGTTTATACCACGCGTAGTCGAGCCATCCCAGTAAACGAGATAGAATATGATCCGCGTCTCTTCCTGATCTGCGAAATCAGGACTCTTGAATAGCGGGGCAAGAACAAGCAAGTACTTGAACCAATCCCAAGGATAATTCTTCGAGAGGTTGACGGTATTCCCCTCGCCTACGTAAATTACATCTCCCACGGCAAATAGTACGTATGGCCCCGGAGGCGACTGTGGGCCAAGTGCGCCCAAGGGCTTGAAGCACCACTCTCCAAGTTCTCTGGCGATTTTGGCACCATCAAAGAAATTTCCCGATACTTCGAAGTTATCGGTATACGCGCAAAGCGATCCAGCCATATCCTCAGCTAGCGCCATTACGTTATCAGCATCGACAACCCAGTGTGAATTGTAAGACCTCAGCGTCTCCGTAGAAGGCGGGCTTTTCTTCATGCAAAATATAAATGCATTTGATGCAGAATAGTGAGTCAGGCTTCTCGCCTCAACAATATCCAATTTCGGATGCTTACTGACATAAAAATCACAAGATAGCACGCCAGGTACATCGTCGACATCCAGATCGTGCGAGGGGACGCCACTTAGGCGCGTAAAGCGCCCCAACAGCCAATTGACTGGCCAGCTTCCCGGAAAGTTTGTTGTATACGGTTGACTACGTACAGCCCCACCAAACATGCCAAACGTCGAGTTGTTCAGCCAGCTAGCGACTTCCGCCCAAGAGCCACGACCCTGAAGGTCAAAGGTAGTGATACCCTCTTGTTTGTCTGCAATCTCTTCCTGATGGTGCTTCCGAAAGTAATTTAAGCTACCAATTTGAACGTTACCTACAGTCGTAGGGTAGTATTCGGCAGGGCATTCCTTAAAAAGAAGCTTTGGCCGCCAATTTGCAATGGGAGGGAAGTAATATAGCCTAGGAGTATCATCATCCCACAACTCACCCATCCATCTTCAACGCGTTAATAAACGCCTCCTGCGGGATCTCGACCTTCCCGAACTGGCGCATCTTCTTCTTCCCAGCCTTCTGCTTGTCCAGAAGCTTCCGCTTCCGCGTGGCGTCGCCACCGTAGCACTTGGCCGTCACGTCCTTCCGCATCGCGCTCAAGGTCTCGCGCGCGATGACCCGGCCGCCGATGGCCGCCTGGATCGGGATCTTGAACATGTGGCGGGGGATCAGTTCCTTCAGCTTCTCGACCATCACCCGGCCCCGCGCCTCGGCGCGGTCGCGGTGGACCATGATGCTCAAGGCGTCCACCGGCTCGTCGTTCACCAGGATCGACATCTTGACCAGGAAATCCTCGCGGTATTCGCTGATCTGGTAGTCGAAGGACGCGTAGCCCTTGGTCACGCTCTTCAGCCGGTCGTAGAAGTCGAAGACGACCTCGGCCAGGGGCAGGTCATAGACCACCATGGCGCGGTTGCCGGCATAGGTCAGGTCCAGCTGGATGCCGCGGCGGTCCTGGCAGAGTTTCAGGACGTCGCCCAGATACTCATCGGGCACCATGATCGTGGCCTTGATGCGCGGCTCTTCGATATGGTCGACATAGGTCAGGTCCGGCATGTCGGCGGGGTTGTGCAGGTCGCGCACCTCGCCATCCTTCATGAACAGCCGGAACACGACCGAGGGTGCGGTGGTGATGAGGTCCAGGTTGAACTCGCGTTCGAGCCGCTCGCGGACCACTTCCAGGTGCAGAAGGCCCAGGAAGCCCATGCGGAAGCCGAAGCCGAGCGCGGCCGACGTCTCCATCTCGTAGCTGAAGCTCGCGTCGTTGAGCGCCAGCTTTTCGATCGCGTCGCGCAAGGTCTCGAAATCGTTCGCATCGACCGGGAAGAGGCCGCAGAAGACCACCGGCTGCGCGGGCTTGAAGCCCGGCAGCGCCACGTCGGTCCCGCGGCGTTCGTGCGTGATCGTGTCGCCGACCCGTGTGTCGCGGACCTGCTTGATCGAGGCGGTGAAGACCCCGATCTCTCCGGGCCCAAGCTCCGGCCAATCGACCATCTGCGGACGCAGGACGGCCAGCTTGTCGACGCCGTAGAGGGCGCCGGTCTGCATCATCCTGATCCGGTCGCCCCTGCGGATGACGCCGTCCATGACGCGGATCATGACGACGACGCCCAGGTAGGCATCATACCAGCTGTCGACCAGCATCGCCTTCAGGGGCGCGTCGCGGTCGCCCTTGGGTGCGGGCAGGCGGGTGACGATGGCTTCCAGAACGTCCGGAATGCCGATCCCCGTCTTGGCCGAAATCAGCACGGCGTCCGAGGCGTCGAGCCCGATCACATCCTCGATCTGCGCCTTGACCTGTTCCGGCTCGGCCGCCGGCAGGTCGATCTTGTTCAGGACCGGCACGATCTCGTGCCCTGCGTCGATCGCCTGATAGACGTTGGCGAGCGTCTGCGCCTCGACCCCCTGCGTCGCGTCCACGACCAGGAGCGAGCCTTCGACCGCGCGCATCGAGCGGCTGACCTCATACCCGAAGTCGACATGGCCGGGCGTGTCGATCAGATTCAGGACATACTCCTGCCCGTCCTTCGCCTTGTAGTCGATCCGGACCGTGTTGGCCTTGATGGTGATGCCACGCTCGCGCTCGATATCCATCGAGTCGAGAAGCTGCGCCTTCATGTCTCGGTCGGCCACCGTGCCCGTCGACTGGATCAGCCGGTCGGCGAGCGTGGATTTGCCGTGGTCGATATGGGCCACGATGGAAAAATTGCGGATATGGGCAAGGTCTGTCATGGCCGCGCTATAGCCGGTTCGGGGCCGTCGCGGAAGGGGTGGCAAGGGGTGTCCGGGCCCCCTTGTCGGCAAGGGTGGGCGCCCGGCGCGGATTGCCCCTTTCGACCGCGCCTCAGCGCTTCTCGACCGGCACTTCGATGGACAGATCGCCGCTCTTCAGCTTCAGCGTGACGGCAAGTCTGTCGCCCACCTTCGGCGCGGGGTCGAGGCCCATGACCATCATGTGCACCCCCCCCGGCGCGAGCATTACCGGCGTGTTGGGCGGCAGTTCGACCCCGTCCGGCAGGGGCCCCATGTTCATGGTGCCGTCCGCCGCCATCTTGCTTTCATGAATCTCGGCCATGGCGCCCTTGACCTCGGCCCCGATCAGCCGGTCGGGGGCCGCGCCCTTGTTCTCGATCGTCAGATAGACCGCGCCGTTGCGCGCGCCGGGGATGAAGCGGGCCCAGGCGTCGGTGACGGTGATCCCGTCGGCGGCACGGCCCGGCAGGGCGGCGGCCAGAAGCGGCAGGGCGGCGAGCGCGGCGATCATCGTGCGGCGGAAAAGCATCAGGACGGTCCTTTGATCGAAGTCGGCGCGACACTAGGCGGAAGGCCCCGCGCCCGGCAGGCGCCAAACTGACGCAGGGCGCAGTGCCCGGCGATCCCCCGCACAAACGAAACGCCCCGCGCGGGACTGTTCCGCCGGGGCGCCACGAAGGCCCGGAACTTGAAGGCCGAAAAGCCGAAAGGTCAGGCGGCAGCCTGGCCCTTCTTCTCGATGTCCTTCTTGATCTTCAGCGCGCGCGCCGACAGTTCGTCGTCCTTCGCCTTGGCGAGGTAGGCGTCGAGCCCGCCGCGATGGTCGACCGAGCGCAGGCCGGCGGCCGAGACGCGCAGGCGGAACGACTGGCCCAGCGCGTCCGACATCAGCGTCACTTCGTTCAGGTTCGGCAGGAACCGGCGACGGGTCTTGTTGTTGGCATGGCTGACCATGTTGCCCGACATCGGGCCCTTGCCCGTCAGTTCGCACACGCGCGACATGTTGATCTTCCTTCGGCTTCGGGCGACGGTCGCCCAGTTCATATGGCAAGGGGGCGCCGACGGCGGCACCCGGAAATCCGTTGCGGGGGAATAGGGGCAAAGCCGGGCGGCGTCAAGGGATTCGCCCGTGGATTCGCCCGGGGATTTGCCGGTCGCCCGCGCCCTCTTCCTGAAGAAGCGCCGCCACCTCGGCAATCAGCCAGTCGCGGAAGGCGCGGACAGCCGGTGCGTTCCGCCGCCGCTCGGCCACGCAGAACCACAGGCTCCAGGGGTCGGGCCATTCGACCGCGAAGGGCCGGATCAGGTCGCCCCGCCGGATCAGCCCGCCGAAAAAGACCGGATCGACCAGCGCCGCCCCCTGCCCCGCAAGGGCCGCCTGCACCACCAGCGTCTGCATCCCCATGCTGACATGCCCGCCGGGCCGCGTAGAGGGCGCCACCACCCCCGCGCGCTCGAACCAGCCCCGCCAGCCCTCGTCGGCCGCATCGACCAGCGGCAGGCCGACCAGATCCGCAGGCGTCGCGGGCAGCCCGTGGCGCGCCACGAATGCCGGGCTGACAAGTGGCGTATAGGCAGGACGCATCAGGAAGTCCGCCCGGGTCCCGGGCCACGGGCCGGAGCCCACACGAATGGCCACCGTCGCATCGCCTGCCGCAAGATCGACGATACGTGTGTCGACCTCGACCCGCGTCGTCACCGCCGGATGGGCGATCTGGAAGGCGCCCAGCCGGGGTGCCAGCACCTGGGTCGCGAAGCTGGCCAGGACGCTGATGACCAGGGTTTCGTCGGTCGACTTGCGCGCCTCGGCAAAGGCCTCGCGCAGCAGGTCGAGCGCCTCGCCCGCCCGGTCGGCGAGCCGCGCGCCCTCGGACGTCAGCTCGACCCCGCGCGGCCGGCGCACGAAGAGGGGCGCGCCGATCCGGTCCTCGAGCACACGGATCTGGTAGCTGATCGCCGCCTGGGTCATCGCCAGTTCCTCGGCCGCACGCGTGAAGGACCGGTGCCGCGCCGCCGCTTCGAAGGCGCGGATCGCGGCCAGGGGCGGCAGGGTTGGCGGCGGCCCGACCGCCGGCTCGCGGCGGCCGTCCCTGGATCGTGTCAGCTTGTCCTTCTGCGGCATCACGCACCAGTGCTATAAATCCACCTTATGCATGATGGCGCAGCTTCGATTTGTCGTCCAGCCCCCAAAGGCGCACATTCACCTCAGACGAACGGAGGTTCACATGTCCACGATCAGCATTCACCACCCTGGCCGCCCCGGCCGCCTTGCCGCACTTCTGTCGGCCATCCTCCATCCCATCGTCACGTTGGGCCAGGCCCGGCATGCCGCACCCGAGGGGATGCCCGCCGAGTTCAGCGATCCGGTGACCTGGAACGCCGTGCGCTGCCTGCCGCCCCACATCCTGCGCGACATCGGCCTTTATGACTGACCTTTACGGCACGGCCCACCTTTACGGCATGGCGCGGCACCGCTAGCGTCGCGCCATGCCTCACGACCATCACGATCACCCCCACAGCCTGCTGCCCTCTGACCCCGCGCTCAGGGTCAAGGCGCTGGAAAGCCTTCTTGTTGCCAAGGGCCTTGTCGAGCCCGCAGCGATGGAGGCGATCCTCCAGACCTACGAAGAGCGCGTCGGCCCCCATCTTGGCGCGCAGGTTGTGGCCCGCGCCTGGGCCGACCCCGCTTTTCGCGACCGGCTTCTGGCCGACGCCAATGCCGCGATGGCCGAACTGGGGATTTCCGGCCGCCAGGGCGAACATGTCGTCGCGGTCGCGAACAGCCCCGGCCAGCACAACATGGTCGTCTGCACGCTCTGCTCCTGCTACCCATGGCCGCTCCTCGGCATCCCGCCCGCCTGGTACAAGTCCGACGCCTACCGCTCGCGCGCCGTCCGCGAGCCCCGCGCGGTCCTCGCCGACTTCGGCGTGACGCTGCCCGAAGGCACCGGAATCCGCGTCTGGGATTCGACCGCCGAGGTCCGCTACCTGGTCATTCCCGAACGCCCCGCAGGCACCGAGGGCTGGGACGAAGTGCTGCTCGCAACGCTCGTCACCCGCGATTCCATGATCGGCACCGGGCTGCCCCGGAAGCCTGACGCGCCATGACCCATCCGCACGACATGGGCGGCCGCAAGGGCGACGGGCCGGTCATTCCCGAGCCCGACGGATTCGCGCAGACCCATCACGAATGGGAACGGTCCGTGCTGGCCCTGACCCTCGCCGCTGGCGCGCTTGGCCGCTGGTCGATCGACCGCTCGCGGGCGGCGCGCGAACAGCTGCCGGACTATGCGCGGCTGAGCTATTACGAAAAGTGGCTGGCGGCGCTGGCCGACCTTTGCGTCGACAAGGGTCTGGTGAGCCGCGAAGAGCTTGCGGCGGCCGCGAAGGGCGCGGTCCCGGCAGCGGTGCCGCTCGCGCCCCAGGCCCTGACGGCGGCGCGGGTGGCGCCAGTCCTTGCCAAAGGCTCGCCTTATGCCCGGCCGGGCCAGGGCCCCGCGCCGCGTTTCGCACCCGGCGACCTGGTGCGGACCCGCACGAACCCCGACACCACGCAGACCCCCGCCCCCGGCGGCCTGCGCCACAGCCGCCTGCCCGCCTACGCCGCCGGCAAGGTGGGCCGCGTCCTCCTGGCCCACGGCCCGCACGTCTTCGCCGACACCTCCGCCGCCGGACTGGGCGAGGCGCCGGAACCCCTCTACACGGTCGCCTTCCGCGCCGCCGACCTCTGGCCCGATGCCGAAGGGCCGGCCGACGAGGTCACGATCGACATCTGGCAAAGCGTGCTGTCACCTAAATGAAAACGCCTGAAGCGCCCTTCACGGACCCCTGGCACGCGCAGCTTTTCGCGCTGACCGTCGCCCTGTCCGACGGCGGCCGGTTTGGCTGGGCCGACTGGACCCGGGCCTTCGGCGCCACGCTCGCCCGCCATCGTCAGGCGCAAGGGGCGTTGGACGGAGAGGGCGACTATTGGGCGGCCTGGCTTGAAACGCTGGAAGGCCTCTTGGACGCCCGCGCCATGACCAGTGCCGAGGGGCGCGAGGCGACGCGCGCGGCCTGGGAACGGGCCTACCTCTCGACGCCGCACGGCCAGCCGGTGCGCCTGTCCTAGGCCGGGCCGGGCGGGAACAGGAAACGCGACCCGCGCTTCCCCCGCCCTCAGCGAGGCGGCGCCGCTGGACCGCCCGTGTCACAGATCAACAAAGGCCGGCGCCTGCCCAGGTGGGTGCAGAGCGCCCGCCAATGGCGGGGCGGGCGCTGGCCGGTGGCTTTGGGCCACCGGCGGGGGCAAAAGACCAAGCCACCGCATGGCAGGGTCAACGGCCCCTGCCACCCAAGCCATAAAGCCCCGCCAGAACCGCTGCGGCCGCCTCTGACGCCGGACGCCCCGCAGCCACCTCGTCCCCCGCCGCCGCGACCCGCGCCCGCATCGCCGGATCGGCCAGAAGCCGCGCCAGAAGGCCCGCGCGCACCTCTTCCTCGAACCAGAGCCGCGCCTGCCCGGCCCGCGCCGCCGCCGTCACCCCGGCCCCGGCCCGCCAGTCGGCAAGCGCGCGCATGGCCGCCCAAGCCTCGGGCAGGCCAGTGCCTTCCAGCGCCGAGACGCACATGGCGCGCGGAAACCCGGCCGGGTCCTGCGGGCGCGGCCGCATGAGCCGCAGCGCGCCGGCATAGTCGGCACAGGTCCGCTGCGCCGTCTCGCGCAGGGCTCCGTCGGCCTTGTTGACCAGGATCAGGTCGGCGGCCTCCATGATGCCGCGCTTGACGCCCTGCAGCTCGTCGCCGCCGGCGGGTGCGATCAGAAGGACGAACAGGTCCGACATGCCCGCAACCATCGTCTCGGACTGCCCGACGCCCACCGTCTCGATCAGCACGATGTCGTAACCTGCCGCCTCGCAGAGGGCGACGGCCTCGCGCGTCCGCCGCGCCACGCCGCCAAGCTGGGTCTGGCTGGGGGACGGCCGGATGAAGGCCAGGGGCTCGCGCGCCAGCCGGTCCATGCGGGTCTTGTCGCCCAGGATCGAGCCGCCCGAGCGGGTCGAGGACGGATCGACCGCCAGCACGGCGACCCGCAGGCCCTGCCCCGTCAGCATCATCCCGAACGCCTCGATGAAGGACGACTTGCCGACCCCCGGCGTGCCCGAAAGCCCAATCCGAAGCGCCTGCCGCCCCGCCCCCGCCACCCGCGCCAGAAGGGCCAGCGCCTCTGCCCGGTGATCGGCCCGCCCGCTTTCGACCAGCGTGATCGCCCGGGCCAGCGCGCGCCGGTCGCCCGCCAGAAGGTCCGTGCCGAGCCGCTCCAGATCCATCAGCCCCAACCCCCCTTGGCGGAAACCCGCGTGACGCCAAACGCCTCGCGCAGGCGTTTCTTGCCTTTTCCGGCCCCCTCATGTCCAGTCCGGCCATGAACATCGTCCGCGCTATCCCGCTTCTTCTCGCCCTCGCCCTGCCCTTCACGGCGCGGGCCGAGGATGCGACCTTCGACATCTCGATCAAGGGCCTGACCGCCGCGCGGCTGACCATGACCGGGCAGGCTGACGTGCGCAGCTACAGCGCTGCGGGCGTTCTGCAAAGCGCGGGGCTTCTGTCGCTCGTCCGCACCATCCGCTATGACGCGACCGTTGCGGGCGCGCTGGCGCAAGGCCGCCCGGTGCCCGCGCGCTATACGGAAAAGGCCGATACCGGCAAGCACAAGTCGGACGCGGTGATGGACTACCGCGCGGGCGTGCCGCAAGTGAAAAGCTATTCGCCACCCCGCCCGCCCCGGGTCGAGGAAATCGACCCCGCCACGCAAGGCGGCACGGTCGATCCCCTGACCGCGCTCTTCTTCGTCGTCCGCGCGGTGCCGGAGGCCAAGGCCTGCAACCTGAAACTCACGCTCTTCGACGGCCGCCGCCGGTCGCAAGTCACGCTCGCCGCACCCGAGCGCGACCCGTCGGGGGCCCTGACCTGCGCGGGCGAATACCGCCGCCTGAAGGGCTTCACCCCGGACGACATGGCCGAGAAAAGCCGCTTTGCCTTCCGCGTGACCTACGGCCCGGCGGGGCCGGGCATGCTGCATGTGACCGACATCGCCATGGACACGATCTATGGTCAGGGGCGCATGATCCGGCGATAAGGGGCCATGCTGCCGCCCCTGCCCATCGACCCCCTGCTGCCCGAACTGACCACGACCCTGGCGACCCACGGCCGCGCGGTCCTGCAGGCGCCACCGGGTGCGGGCAAGACGACGCGCGTGCCGCTTGCTTTGCTGCCGACCGAGGGCGCGCGGGGCCGTATCCTGATGCTGGAGCCCCGCCGCCTTGCCGCCCGCGCCGCGGCCGAACGCATGGCGGGCGCCCTGGGCGAGGCGGTCGGCCAGACCGTCGGCTACCGCATAAGGGGCGAGGCGCGCACCAGCCGCGACACGCGCGTCGAGGTCGTGACCGAGGGCATCCTGACGCGCATGATCCAGTCCGACCCCGACCTGCCGGGCACGGCCTGCATCATCTTCGACGAGTTCCACGAACGCTCGCTCCACGCCGATCTGGGCCTCGCACTGGTGTGGGAGGTGCGCGGCGCGCTCCGGCCGGACCTGTCGATCCTTGTGATGTCGGCGACGCTCGACGCCGCCCCGGTCGCGGCGATGCTGGACGAGGCGCCGATCCTGACCGCCGAGGGCCGCGCCTTCCCGGTCGAGACGCGCTGGCTGGCGCGGCCCCCCGCTGCGGGCCTGAGGCCTGAGGCGACTGTCGCGGGCCTGATCGAGGACGGGCTGGCTGAAATCGACGGCAATGCGCTCGCATTCCTGCCCGGCGAGCGCGAAATCCGCGCCACCGCCGCGATCCTCGCCCCACGCCTGCCCCCCGGCACGATCATCCGCCCGCTTTATGGCGCGCTCGACGCCGCAGGCCAGCGCGCCGCACTCGACCCCGAACCAGACGGCGCGCGCAAGGTGGTCCTGGCGACCTCGATCGCCGAAACCTCGCTGACCCTGCCGGGCGTGACGCTGGTCGTCGATGGCGGCCGGGCGCGGCGGGCGCGGTTCGATCCGGCCTCGGGCATGTCGCGGCTGGTGACCGAGCGCGTCAGCCGGGCCGAGGCCGACCAGCGGCGCGGCCGCGCGGGGCGGGTCGCGCCGGGCCTTTGCCTGCGCGCCTGGACGAAGGGCGAGGAAGGCGCGCTGCCCCCCTTCCCGCCGCCAGAGATTGCCGCCGCCGACCTGACTCCCTTCGCGCTCGACCTGGCGCTCTGGGGCACGGACGGGGCCGACCTCGCCTTCCTGACGCCGCCGCCCGCCCCGGCGCTGGCCGAGGCGCGGGCGCTTCTGACCGACCTTGGCGCGCTCGACGGCGCAGGCCATATCACCGACCACGGGCGCGCACTCGGCGCCCTGCCGGTCCATCCCCGGCTCGGCCACATGCTGCTGACGGCCGGTCCCGCCGCCGCCGAACTCGCAGCCCTTCTGGAGGAACGCGATCCCCTGCGCGGCGCACCCGCCGACCTGACCCTGCGCCTGGCCGCGATCCGCGACCCCAAAGGCCACGCTGCCGACCGCCCGACGATCGAGCGCATCCGGGCCGAGGCCAGGCGCCTCGCGCGGCTTGTCCCCGACCCCGCGCGGCCGGCCCCCGCAAACCCCGCCGCCTGGGCCGCGCTGGCCTACCCCGACCGCATCGGCCTGCACCGCGCCGGCGACGCGCCGCGCTTCCTTCTGTCGTCCGGCAAAGGCGCCCTCTTTCCGCCCGAAGACCCCATGGGCGCGGCCGACCTGATCGTCGCGACCGACCTTGACGGCGACCCGCGCGAGGCGCGGGTCAGGCAGGGCCTGGTCCTGTTTGATGCCGACCTGCGCGCCCTTTATGGGGACCGGATCGGCTGGCAGGACGTCACCGAATGGTCGCGGCGCGAGGGCCGGGTCCTGGCCCGCCGGCAGGAAAGGCTAGGGGCGCTGGTCCTGTCCGACCGCCCCGCCACCGACGCGCCGCCAGAGGCGCTGGCCCGCGCAGCCTTCGACGGGCTGCGCCAGATCGGCCTGCCCTGGACCCCCGCCGCCCGCCGCCTCCGAGCCCGGATCGCGCTTTTGCGGGCAGAGGGTGCGGACCTGCCCGATGTCTCGGACGAGGCGCTTCTGGCCGATCCGGGCTGGCTTCTGCCCTGGCTTTCGGGCCGGCGGACCGAGGGCGATTTGCGCGCGCTCGACCTGACCGAGGCCCTGAAGGCGCTGGTGACCTGGGCCGGCATGGCAGAGGTCGAGGCGCTCGCCCCCCAATCCTGGGTCACGCCCCTCGGCCGGTCGGTGCCGATCGACTATGACGGCGACCACCCGGCAATCGCCGTGCGCCTGCAGGAGCTGTTCGGCGTCACCCGCCACCCGACGGTCGGGCCAAAACGGCTGCCCCTGCGCGTGACGCTCCTGTCACCCGCGCAGGCGCCCTTGCAGACCACGCTCGACCTGCCCGGGTTCTGGGCCTCTAGCTACGCCGATGTCAGGAAGGACATGCGCGGCCAATATCCGCGCCACCCCTGGCCCGAGGACCCGACCGAAGCCGCACCCACCACCCGCGCCAAGCCGCGCGGGACGTGAGGTCGGGTGGGGGCGTTGCCTGCAAGGCCGGGCCGCGCGGGAACAGGAAACGCATCGCGTTTCCCCCGACCGAGCGGAAACATTGCAGCTGGACCGTCGGTGTCACAGAACAACATAGGCCTGCGCCTGCCCCGGCGGGCGCGGAAGCGCCCGCCGATGGCGGGGCGGGCGCTGGCCGGCGGCCTTTGGGCCACCGGCCGGGACAATAGGCAAAGCCATCGCATGGCAGGGTCACTTGCCCCTGCCACCCTGACCTAAAGATCCCCGCCTCAGCCCGGCGCCATCGCCCAGGGCCCGTGGAACCCCTCGCCCGGCCGGTCAGTGCGCGAAAAGCCGTGCGCGCCGAAAAAATCCCGCTGCCCCTGGATCAGGTCCGCCGTCCCCCGCGCACGGGTCATCTGGTCGAAATAGGCCAGCGCGGCGGCAAGCGCAGGTGCGGGCGTCCCGCCAAGTGCGGCCGCCGACACGGTGCGGCGCAGCGCCGGAATGCCGTCCCTCAGATGGGCCGCGAAGGCCGGGGCGAAGATCAGCTGGCCCTCTGGCAGGCCCGCCCGGACGGCGCCCGCGATGTCGTTCAGAAGGGCCGAACGGATGATGCAGCCCGCGCGCCAGATCTCGGCGATGCGCGCAAGGTCGAGCGGCCACTTGAACTCGACCGCCGCCGCAGCCAGAAGCGTAAGCCCTTGATCATAGGCGATGATCTTCGCGGCCAGAAGCGCCCGACCCAGATCGTCCGCCCCGGGCGGCGCGACCGGCGCGGGCGGCGAGAAGAGCGCGGCCCCCGCGACCCGCACGTCCTTTTGTGCCGAGAAGCTCCGCGCCGCGACCGCCGCCTCGATCGTCGTGACCGACAGGCCAAGCTTCAGCGCCTCGATCAGCGTCCAGCGGCCGGTGCCTTTCTGCCCGGCGCGGTCCTCGATCACCTCGACCATCGGGCGGCCCGTCTCGGGGTCCGTCGCGGCCAGAACCTTCGCCGTGATCTCGATCAGGTAGGACTTGAGCGCCCCCTTGTCCCAGTCCGCAAAGACCTTCGCCGCCTCGGCCGGTTTCATCCCCGCCCCGTCGCGCATCAGGCCCCAGACCTCGGCGATCATCTGCATGTCGCCATACTCGATGCCATTGTGCACGGTCTTGACGAAATGCCCCGCCCCGTCCGGGCCAAGATGGGCGGCGCAGGGATCGTCCTGATAACGCGCGGCGATGGCCTCGATGATGTCGCGCACGCCCTCATAGGCCTCGGCCGGCCCGCCGACCATGATCGAAGGCCCGTGCCGCGCGCCCTCTTCCCCGCCCGACACACCCATGCCGAAGAAGCGCAGGCCCTTGGCCGACAGGTCCGCCTCGCGCCGGATCGTGTCATGGAAATCGGCGTTGCCCCCGTCGATCAAAAGGTCGCCCGGCGAGAGGTAAGGCAGAAGGCCCGCGATCACCGCATCGACCGCCGCGCCCGCATTGACCATGATCAGGATCGCGCGCGGCTGCGCCACCGCCGCGACCAGCGCCGCCGGGCTGTCGGTCGGCGTCAGCCGGTCGCGAAGCGCGCCGGCATTGGCCATGAAGGCCTCGGTGACGCTTTCGGTCCGGTTCCAGACCGCGACCGGAAAGCCGTGCTCGGCGATATTGAGCGCGAGCGCCCCCCCCATGGTCCCAAGACCAACGACCCCGATCCGCGCGCCTGCCATTCCGGCCTCCGTTCCTTGCTGCGGCCATTCTAGGACCGGGCCGCGCAATGGCAACGGTCAGAGGAGTGTCAGATGAGTTCGGGCACCTCTTCGGCGGTGACAAGGCGGGCGAAATCGGCGCCGAGAAGCGAGAGCGTCACCCGCAGGACCATCCCCGCGTCGATCCGCCCGCCGTCATGGGCGGCAATGTCGAAGCCGATGAGCGCATCGCCCGGCAGGATGACCTGATAGCCAAGGTCCGAAGCCGCGCGGCAGGTCGAGGTCACGCAGAAGGCAGCGACTGCGCCCACAAGGACGATCCGGTCGATGCCCCTGTTGCGCAGATGGGCGTCGAGCCCGGTCCCGGCAAAGGCCGAGGACCGGGACTTCACCAGCACGGCCTCGCCGGCCTCTGGCGCCGCGCAGGGCATGACCGCCCCACCCGGCTGGCCCAGCGCCACGGGACTGCCCGGCTCGTCGTGGTGGACATGGATGACGGGCAGCCCCCGCGACCGGAAGGCCGAAAGAAGCCCCGCCACGCTATCCTCCGCCGCCGGGTTCGCGCGCTCGCGCCCGGCTGCGGTCCGAAAGGCCATCTCCATCTGCATGTCGATGACCAGAAGCGCGGTCGTCATGCAGCGCCAAGGAAGTCGCGCTTGCCGATCTGCAGCCCGTTCGAGCGCAGGATGGCGTGGGCGATCGACAGGTGGAAATAGAAGTTCGGGATGGCGTAGCGCGCCAGATACTCGGCACCCGGCAAGGTCATGTCCTGGCCGCCGGCGCGGAAGGTGATGGGCCGGTCATCTGCGGCCGCGAAATCGGCGTCGGGGACTGTGTCCATATAGGCCACGGTCTGGGCGATCCGCGCCTTCATGTCGCCAAGCGTCATCTCGGCGTCCGGCCAGGACGGCACCTCGCGCCCCGTCAGCCGCGCGGCCACGCCCTTGGCGAAGTCGCAGGCGATGGTGATCTGGCGCCAGAGCGGCAGCATGTCGGCAATGAGCCGGCTCCTGGGCAGGACATCCGGCGCCATCTTCATCGCCGCCTCATGGGCGGCCGCCTTGTCGAGGATCTTATCCATCGCCAGCAGCGATTGACGGAAGCCGGGAAGGGGGGATTTCATGGTTTTCTCCTTAAACACCAAGGCAGTAACGCAAAATGGCTTTCTGCGCGTGAAGGCGGTTTTCGCTTTCATCGAAGATGACCGACTGCGGGCCGTCCATGACGGCCGTCGTCGCTTCCTCGTTCCGGTGGGCGGGCAGGCAGTGCATGAAAAGCGCATCGGGCTTGCCCGCGGCCATCATCGCCTCGTTCACCTGATAGGGGCGAAGCTGGTTGTGCCGGCGCTCGCGCGCCGATTCCGGGTCGTGCATCGACACCCAGGTGTCGGTGACGATGGCATCGGCGCCGGCGGCGGCCTTCAGCGGGTCGCGCGTGATCTCGACCCGCCGCCCCTTGCCGCGCGCGAAGGCCACGGCGCGGGGGTTGGGGTCGAGCGTTTCGGGCCCGGTGAAGGTCATGTCGAAGCCGAACTGGCCCGCCGCGTGCAGCCAGCTTGCGCAGACATTGTTGCCGTCGCCCGCCCAGACGAACTTGCGGTCGGCGACCGAGCCGCGGTGTTCCTCGTAGGTCACGATGTCGGCCATGATCTGGCAGGGGTGGCTCGCATCCGTCAGCCCGTTGATGACCGGGACCGTGGCATGCTCGGCCATCTCCAAGAGCGTCGCCTCCTCGAAGGTGCGCAGCATGATGAGGTCGCAGTAGCGCGACAGGACGCGCGCCGTGTCGGCGATCGACTCGCCATGGCCAAGCTGCATGTCCTTGCCCGAAAGGACCATGGTCTGCCCGCCCATCTGGCGCGCGCCCACGTCGAACGAGATGCGCGTGCGGGTCGAGGGCTTTTCGAAGATGAGCGCGATCATGCGGCCGGCAAGTGGCTGGACCGCGTCCGGCGCGCCCTTCGGTTGGCCCGCGCGTGCATCCTTCATGGCGCGCGCCTGGGTGATGATCGACCGAAGGTCATCGGCCGGGGTGGTGTCGAGGTCAAGAAAATGGGTCATGGTCTTTACTGGTTCATGTCGGTTCAAATGTGAAACGTCAGTCCTGCCTGACCCTCATCGCAGCCGCCCAGCGGCCCGGTCGAGCCGCAGGGCCGCCTCGGCGATCTCGTCGTCGGTGATCGTCAGGGGCGGCAGGAGCCTCAGCGTATCGTCGGCGGCCGCGACAGTCAGCACATGCTCGGCATAGCCCGCCTTGACCAGGTCGGCGGGCGGACGGCGCATCTTCAGCCCGAGCATCAGCCCCTGTCCGCGCACGCCCTCGAAGATGTCGGGGTGGGCCGCAACCAGCCCCTCGAGCCGCTGGCGGAACAAGGCACCCTTGCGCGCAACTTCGGCCAGGAAGGCGGGGTCGGCGATGATCTCCATCACTTTGCCGCCGACCGCACAGGCAAGGGGATTGCCGCCATAGGTCGACCCATGCGTGCCCGCGACCATGCCCGCCGCCGCCCGTTCGGTCGCGAGGACGGCACCCAGCGGAAAGCCCCCGCCGATCCCCTTGGCGACCATCATGATGTCGGGCGCGATCCCGGCCCATTCATGAGCGAAAAGCCGGCCCGTCCGGCCCATGCCCGACTGGACCTCGTCCAGGATCAGCAGCGCGCCCGTCTGGTCGCAAAGCGCCCGGATCGCCTTCAGGTCCGCATCCGGCAGCGTCCGGATCCCGCCCTCGCCCTGGATCGGTTCAAGCATGACGGCGCAGGTGTCCGGCCCGACAGCGGCCTTCAGCGCCGCCATGTCGCCCCAGGGCACCTGCCGGAACCCCGGCATCAAGGGCCCGAAGCCCTTGACCATCTTTTCCGACCCCGCCGCCGCGATGGCGCCGGTCGAGCGGCCATGGAAGGCGCCCTCGAAGGTCACGATTTCGGCCCGCGGCTCGCCCCGGTCGGCCCAGTATTTCCGCGCCATCTTGATCGCAAGCTCCGCAGCCTCGGTCCCCGAATTGGTGAAGAAGACCGTATCGGCAAAGGTCGCCTGCACCAGACGTTCGGCCAGACGCTCCTGTTCGGGGATCTGGTAGACGTTCGAGACGTGCCAGACCCGCCCCGCCTGTTCGGTCAGCGCAGCGACCAGCGCGGGGTGCGCATGGCCCAGCGCATTGACCGCGATCCCCGCGCCAAGGTCCAGGTATCGGGTCCCGTCCGTTGCCAGAAGCCAGGTGCCCTCGCCCCGCTCGAACGACAGGGGCGCACGGTTATAGGTCGGCAGGACGGAAGGGATCATCGTGACCTCGGGAAGTGTCAGAAAAAGGACAGGGGGCTGGGGCGGCACCGCACCATGGGCGGCAGGCAGAGCGGGACGTCAGACGCGCTGGGCGCGACGTCGGGGGCGGGCAAGGCGAAGGGTCCACTGGCTCATGCGCCCTTGCCTAGCGTCACCCACTGGCCTTGTCCATCGGAAAGGCGGCTTTTGGCGGCCTTCGCAGGCCCGATCCGCGTCCCCGTGCTTGCATCGCAAGGCGCCGGCGTGTATCTGGGTCAGCCATCCCTTCCGGGCGCCGCCCGGTCCCCCCCGGACCCCTACGTCCCAGACCCCGAGGAACAGCATGTCCTGGACCGACGAACGTGTCGAGCTTCTGAAAAAGATGTGGTCCGAAGGCCAGTCGGCCAGCCAGATCGCCAAAGAGCTTGGCGCCGTGACCCGCAATGCCGTCATCGGCAAGGTCCACCGGCTGGGCCTGTCGAACCGCGTGGGCGGCCCGGGCGAGGGCAAGGCCGACGAGAGCGCGGGTGCCGCTGAGCCCGCAGCACCCGCCGCCACGGCCGCCACCACAGCCGCTTCGGCGCGGCCTGAACCGGTGCGCGCCACCCCGGCCGAAGAGCCGCCGCGCGCCACAGCCCAGGCCCGCCCGGCGCCCCCCCGGCCCGAGACGCCGCAGACCCCCGTGCCGCGCAAGCCCGTCATCACCGCCGGCCAGCCCCTGCCCCCGCAGCCCTCGACCAACGAAATCTCGGCCGAGGCGCTGGCTTCCGTCCGCGCGGTCGAACGCCGCGCCCGCAAGATCCCGCTGATGGAGCTGACCGAACGCACCTGCAAATGGCCGATCGGCGATCCGGCGACGGCGGACTTCTGGTTCTGCGGCCTGCCCTCGCAAGCCGGCAAGCCCTATTGCGAGGCGCATGTCGGCGTCGCGTTCCAGCCGATGAGCGCGCGGCGCGACCGCCGCCGCTGACGCTGACGCGGCCCGCCCGACCATGTCCGAAAACCCGCCCGACCTTCGCCCAGACCGCGCGCCGCGCCCAGTGTTCGACGCCGACCGCCGCCCCGGCCAGCCGACGATCGGCATGGTCTCGCTCGGCTGCCCCAAGGCGCTGGTGGACAGCGAACGCATCCTGACCCGGCTCAGGGCCGAAGGCTACCAGATCAGCCCGGACTATCGCGGCGCGGAAGCCGTCATCGTCAACACCTGCGGCTTTCTGGACAGCGCCAAGGCCGAAAGCCTGGACGCGATCGGCGAGGCCCTGGCCGAAAACGGCCGCGTCATCGTCACCGGCTGCCTTGGCGCGGAACCGGCCTACATCACCGGCGCCCACCCCCAGGTGCTGGCCGTCACCGGTCCCGAACAATATGAGGCGGTCCTCGACGCGGTGCACAAGGCGGTGCCTCCCGCGCCCGACCCCTTCATCGACCTTCTGCCGCCGACCGGCGTCAAGCTGACCCCGCGCCACTATTCTTATCTAAAGATTTCAGAAGGTTGCAACCACGCCTGCAAGTTCTGCATCATCCCCGACATGCGCGGCCGCCTGGTCAGCCGCCCCGCCCATGCCGTCGTGCGCGAGGCCGAAAGGCTGGTCGATGCCGGGGTGCGCGAGCTTCTGGTCATCAGCCAGGACACTTCGGCCTACGGGCTCGACCTGCGCCATGCGACCGAGCGGGACCACCGCGCCCACATCACCGACCTTGCCCGCGACCTCGGCCGCCTTGGCACCGACCGCGAGCTTTGGGTGCGGCTCCATTACGTCTATCCCTACCCGCATGTGCGCGACCTCGTGCCGCTGATGGCCGCCCATTCTGAATCGGGAGGGCTGGTCCTGCCCTACCTCGACATCCCCTTCCAGCACGCCCACCCCGACACGCTCCGCCGCATGGCCCGGCCCGCCGCCGCCGCCCGCACCTTGGACGAGATTGCGGCCTGGCGTCGCGACTGCCCGGACATCGTCCTGCGCTCGACTTTCATCGTCGGTTTTCCCGGCGAAACCGAAGCGGAATTCGAAACGCTGCTCGACTGGCTTGACGAGGCGCAACTCGACCGCGTGGGCTGCTTCCAGTATGAAAACGTCGCCGGCGCACGCTCGAACGCGCTGCCGGACCATGTGGCGCCCGAACTGAAGCAGGAACGTTGGGAACGCTTCATGGAAAAGGCGCAGGTCATTTCCGAAGCCAAGCTCGCCGCCAAGGTCGGCCAGACCCTGCGGGTCCTGGTCGACAGCGTGGACGGGGACGGCGCCACCTGCCGCACCAAGGCCGACGCGCCGGAAATCGACGGCAACCTCTTCATCGACGAAGGGTTCGAGGACCTCGCCCCCGGCGATTTCGTCACCGTTCAGGTCGACGAAGCCGGGGAATATGACCTGTGGGGCAAGGTCGTCCCGAACGGCTGATTGTGCGATATTTGCAAAGTTCGGGCGCATTCACCCCCCCCAAACCCGCCCGGAATGTTGCAAATTCATCCCTGCCAGACGCGGATCAGCACCATTGCCCAGGCCGCACCGCCCGCAAGCGCCGCAAGAGCGACCGCCGCGCTGCCGCAATCCTTGGCCTTCTTGGCGACGGGACTGATGTCCGGCAGGATGTGATCGACCAGCGCCTCTATCGCGGTATTGGCCAGCTCGAACGCCAGGACCAGAAGGCCCAGCGCCAGGATCAGGCCGCGCTCGCCCGCCGTCAGCGGCAGCCAGACGGCAAACCCGGCCGACAGGATGTTCACGATGGTCCACTGCCGCACCGACTGCTCGCTGGCCCAGGCCGCGCGCCAGCCGTCAAGCGACCAGCGCACCGTATTGGCAAACCTGCGCAGCTGACGCCCGACAAAGCCCGCCATCATTGCCCCCGTGTGTCCAGATAGGTCCGTGCCGCCGTCTGCACATGGCGGAACCGGTCGCCGCCAAGATGCTTGCCACCATACCAGCGCGTGACGATCAGCAGATGGTCGGTCAGCCCCGCGCCCTCGAGCAGCTTCAGAAGGATGTTGCCCGCCCCCGCCTCGCCATCGTCGCCCTTGAGCGGTCCGCCGTCCGACAGGACCACCGCCCAGCTGTTGTGCGTGGCGCGCGCGAACCTCTTGTCGCGCTTCAGCTCTGCCAGAAGCGCCTGCACCCCGGCCCGGTCGCGCGCCGACCCGCCCGCGGCCGCATAGCGCGATCCGCGGTCGTTGATATCCGTGTCGACGATACGCAAATCGCTCAGACGAGCCCCCGCAACCCTTCCAGCACCGCCCGGTTCGCGCATCCCTTGGGCGAGGCGGTGGCCTTGCCATGGGCATCGGCGTCCATGCAGGTCGCCTCGGGCTCGGGGCAGGCCAGGCACCGCTCGATCAGCGTCACGAGGTCGCCCCGGTTGATGATCCCGGCCTTCGCCGCCTCGACCAGTGACACGCCGTGCCGCTCGGCCATGGCGCTCATCTGTTGGAACTGCCGGTCCAGATCGCCCATCCTGTCCTCCTTCCCGCTGTCCGCTCTGGCAGAAGCCTGCCAATGCGCGTAGCCTGACGGCATGTTTACCATCGAACACGATTTCGACGCGACCGTCATCACCCTTGTCGACGAAGGATCCGAGCATCTTGAGGAAGATGTGGTCATCCAGGCCTTCGAGGAGTGCGTGACGATCGAACAGCTCGACCCGCGCGACGATCAGGTGGTCAAGATCATCCTGTCGATGCGCCAGGTGCAGGAACTCGCGGCGGCGCTTGACCTGCCCGAGGGCGTCTACCGGCTCAGGAAGAAGGGCGGCTGATGGCCTGGCTCATCCTGGCGGAAGACGGCGAACGGGGGCCGGAGTTGCGCGCCGACAAGGCGCTGATGGCGGCCATGTGGGCGTGGGAACTGTCGATCAAGGATTGCGTTCTTGCGGCCGGCAGCCTGCGCAGCGACGATGGCCGGACGCCGGTCGGCAGCCTGATGATCCTTGACGTGGCGACGAAGGACGAGGCCATGGCGATTTTCGCGACCGACCCGGCCACCGTTGCCGGCCTGCGCGGCAAGGTCACCGTCCGGTTCTGGAACCGGGCGATCCTGGACGGCGTGGCCGTCGACTGACCTAGCCGTCGAACCGGAACAGCTTCTCGCGCGAGGTTGCCCCCCGCACCAGCGTCAGGCGCGTCTTGGCGACGCCCATCGCCTGGGCCAGAAGCGCCCGCGCGGCTTCGCTCGCGCGCCCGTCCTCTGGCGCTTCAGTCACATGCAGGCGGATCGCGCCCTCCGCCACCTCTATCCGCACCCGCCCCGCGCGCGGCGTGACACGCACGGCGATCTCGGCCCCCGGCCGGGCGAGCGCGGTCAGATCGGGCAATGGGTCGCGGCGGGCCATGACCCCCTCTGCCCCGCTGCGCGCCCGCTGGCAAGGGCCGCCCCTTGCGAAGCACCCCCATTTCTGCCCCTATCACCGCGACCCGTTTACAGGACCACCAAATGACCGACGTGATCGACCCCATCCGCCCGAACCCCGATGCGCTGAAGCTCCTCCTGACCCGCCGCTCGCGCCCGGCCCGGACGCTGACGCTGCCCGTGCCCACCGGGGCGCAGGTCCAGACGATCCTGACCGCCGCCTCGCGCGTGCCGGACCATGGCAAGCTGGAGCCCTGGCGCTTCATTGTCCTGAACCGCGCGGCGCTCCTGCGGCTTGCCTCCGCCGCTAGGGCGCGCGGGATGGCGCTTGGCCTCGCGCCCGAGGCCATCGAGAAGGGCGTCTCGCAATTCGCCGACGCGCACCTGGCCATCGCGGTGATCGCGGTCCCCCGCCCCACCGTGAAGATACCGGAACGCGAACAGATCCTGTCCGCCGGCGCCGTTTGCCAGACGGCCCTTCTGGCGACCCAGGCGCTCGGCTTCGGTGCCAACTGGCTGACGGGCTGGGCGGTCGAGGATGCGGCCTTCCGCGCCGAGGCCCTGGGGCTTGCCGCCGGCGAATGGGTGGCCGGCCTGATCCATCTGGGGACCGAGGGTGCCGTGCCCCCCGAACGCCCGCGCCCCGACCTTGCCGCCATCGTGCAGCACCTGAGCTGACCCGTGGACCCCGTCGCCGCCCTTCGCGCGGTGGCCCTTGGCACGTCCGACCTTTTGCGCCCCCGGATCTGGGGCGTGGTGCTGGCGGGCGTGGCCCTGACGCTTGGCCTTTTCATCCTGCTCCAGGCCGGCGCCTTCTGGCTTCTGCGCGACGTTGCCCCCGCAGAGGTCGCCCTGCCCTTCGGCTGGTCGCTGCCCCTGGCCTCGGCGCTCTCCTGGGGCTCGCTCGCGCTATTCCCCTTGATGAGCATCTTCCTCATGGCGCCCGTCGCGGCGGGCTTTTCGGGGCTCTTTTCCGACCGGGTGATGGCGGCGGTCGAGGCGGCGCACTATCCCGCGCACCCCGCCGACCCGCCGGGCCTTGGCGAATCGATCCTCGACGGGCTGAAGATCATGGCGGCGGTCCTGCTGGTCCTGATCCTTTCGCTTGCGTTGACCCCGGTCCTTGGCCCACTCGCGCCTGTCCTCTTCTATGGCGCGAACGGCTGGCTTCTGGGGCGCGAGTTCTTCCAGTCGGCGGCGCGGCGGTTCCTGTCGGCCGAGGGTGCCGCGCAACTCAGGCGCGGCAATTCCGGGACCGTCACCCTGACGGGCGTCTTCATCGCACTCGCGCTGACCCTGCCGGTGGTGAACATACTGGTCCCTACGCTGGCGGCGGCCACCTTCACACACCTCTTCCAGGGACTGCGGCGCTAGGGAATGGTGGCCGTGGTCTGCGCCCCGTCCTCGGGCGTCAGGCGGTGGAACCAGTCGATGTCATAGATGGTGAAGCCGCCCCATTTCACCACCGCGAAGACCACGATCCAAACGACGGCAGCCAGCGCCGTCGTGATCTTCATCTTCCGCCAGATCTGCGCGTCCTCGGGGGCCGAGGCGGGCGTGCCCGGCACGACGTGACCGGCCGCCTGCTGGCTGACCATGCGCGCGGGCAGGATCATGAGGAAGATCATGAACCAGGCGCCGGCGAAGAGGATGATGCCTCCGGTCAGGTTCATCAGACCTGCTCCAGCTCGATCAGCGTGCCGTTGAAATCCTTCGGGTGCAGGAACAGGACCGGCTTGCCATGCGCGCCGATCTTCGGCTCGGCCGGCCCAAGGACGCGCGCGCCTTCGGCCAGAAGCCGGTCGCGGGCGGCGAGGATGTCCTCGACCTCGAAGCACAGGTGATGGATGCCGCCCGACGGGTTCTTTTCCAGGAAGCCCGCAATGGGCGAGCCTTCGCCAAGGGGCGTCAGCAGCTCGACCTTGGTGTTCGGCAGGTCGATGAAGACGACGCGCACGCCATGGTCGGGTTCGTCCTGCGGCGCGCGGACCTGCGCGCCAAGCACCGCCTCATACTGCCGCGCGGCGGCCGCGAGGTCCGGCACCGCGATCGCCACATGGTTCAGACGTCCGATCATGGTCCCCTCCTGCGCGGTCGTGCGCCCTTATGGGGCGCGGGTCTTGTGGACGCAAGGGTGGGGGCGTTTACCCATCGTTAGCCCTTTCGCCCTAGGCTCGGGCCCAGGGCGCGAACAAGGGCGCGAACAAGGACCACGGGAACCGACGCCAGAGGAGGGCGGACATGGCCGATGATTTCAGCGAATTTCTGTCGACGCGCGGGCCCCTGCCCGGCCAGCCGCTTTTCGGCCTGACCGTGCTCGTCGTCGAGGACAGCCGTTTTGCCTGCGAGGCCATGCGCCTTCTCTGCCAGCGGTCCGGCGCGCGCCTGCGCCGCGCAGATTGCCTGCGTTCGGCCCGCAAGCACCTTGCGACCTACCGGCCCACCGTCGTCATCGTCGACCTGGGCCTGCCCGATGGCGCGGGCGAGGATCTGATCGCGGAACTTGCGGCCGGCCCGGCACGGGCCCCGGCGGTGATCGGCACCAGCGGCGATCCGGACCGCGCGGAGGCAGCCTTTGCGGCTGGTGCTGCGGCCTTCCTGCCCAAACCGATCGAAAGCCTCGCGGCCTTTCAGCGCACCGTCCTTGCGGCCCTGCCGGAAACGCTGCTGTCGACCACCGCAGTTGCGGCTGCCACCCCGGCCGCCGCAGGCGCCGACGATGACATCGCGCCCGACCGGGTTGCGCTGCGCGACGACCTGGCGCTGGCCGTCCGCCTGCTGGATGACGCCGGCCCGTCGGACAAGGCGGCCCTTGGCTACGTCAGCCAGTTCCTTCGCGGCGTGGCGCTCAGCGCCCATGACGAGGCGCTGGCCAAGGCCGCGACCGGGCAGGCGCGCCTGCCCCAACTGCGCGCCCTGGTCGAAGACCGACTGACCGGCCCCGCGACCAGCGGGCTGGTCTAGGCCCGGCCGATCCTAAGGCCGCGACCCTCAGGCCCCGAGGCCCCGCCCCTCAAGTTTCAGGATTCTTCACCGCGACGAAAGGCGCCGTCAGCGCGCCGAGCGACTGCTTCTGGCGCCCCGCGGCGTCAAAGTTCGCGGGCGCGAGCCAGGTCTCGTAGGCGGCGCGGATGCCCGGCCAGTCCTTGTCGAGGATCGCAAACCAAGCCGTGTCGCGGTTGCGGCCCTTGTAGATCATGTGCTGGCGGAAGATGCCCTCGAAGCTGAAACCAAGCCGCTCGGCCGCGCGCCGCGACGGACGGTTCAGCGAATCGCACTTCCACTCATAGCGCCGGTAGCCGGACCGGAAGGCATGGTCGGCCATGAGGAACAGCGCCTCGGTCGCGCCCGTCGTGCCCTGCATCGACGGCGCAAGGTTGATATGGCCGATCTCGATCACCCCCATGCCGGGCGTGATCCTGAGGAAACTCGCGATCCCCTCGACCCGGCCCGACGCATTGGGTCGGATCGCGTAGTAAAGCGGGTCGGTCTGCTGGGCCATGTTCGCGACAAACGCCCGATAGTCGTCAAGCGCGGCGAAGGGGCCATAGCCGAGGTAGTCCCAGATCCGGTCGTCGGCGCCGTAGGCCTGGAACAGGTCGGCCGCATGGTCGGCCGACAGGGGCTCGACCGTCACGGTGCGGCCCGTCAGGACCGCGCGTTCGGGCACGCCCGGCGCCTGCCAGCCCCCCATCGGCGCGCCCACGTCCCGCCGCTCGTTCATGTCCGCCATCGGGGCCCCCTTGGCCAAAAGCACCGTCTGGCGCGCACTCTGTCATGCCACAGTCATGCCGCCAAGCGCCCACAAGTCGCCAGCAAATGACCCTAGCCGATCCAAATTCGCGCCACATTCCGCCGGCAAATTCTCATCATTGACGATGCCCGCTGTCACCGATCAGTTTCAGGACGCGAGAGGTTGCCATGATGAAAGATGTTAACCGACTGCTACTCGACGCTCGCCTCGTGAGAGCCGCGCACTGGACCGTTTTCGGTCTTGGGGCGGCGTCGCTTCTCTTCGCGGTCGCTGCCACGGCCGTGATCCACGCCTGACGGGAACGTCCCTTCCCCCCCAGGGGACGAACCCACAGCGACAGCGCCCTTCGGGGCGTTGTCGTCGTTTCGGGGACCCCGTTGCCGGGCGAACCTCAGTCCCGTTGCAGGACGCGCAGCCGAAGGTCGCGCAGCTGCTCGTTCAAGGGTTCGGACGGCGCGCCCATCAGCAGGTCCTCGGCGCGCTGGTTCATCGGGAAGAGGATGACCTCGCGGATGTTCTGCTCGTCGGCCAGCAGCATCACCGCCCGGTCGATCCCCATGGCGCAGCCCCCGTGCGGTGGCGCGCCGAACTTGAAGGCCTTGACCATGCCGCCGAAGCGCTTGTCGACCTCGGAATTCGGATAGCCCGCAAGCTCGAAGGCCTTGTACATGATCTCTGGCTTGTGGTTGCGGATGCCGCCGGAAATCAGCTCATAGCCGTTGCAGGCCAGGTCATACTGGTAGGCATGGACCTTCAGGGGATCGCCGCTCAAGGCCTCAAGCCCTCCCTGCGGCATCGAGAAGGGGTTGTGGCTGAAGTCGATCCGCCCGTCGTCGGTCTTTTCATACATCGGGAAGTCGACGATCCAGGCGAACTTGAACTGGTCCTCGTCGATGAGGCCAAGTTCGCGCCCGATCTCGGTCCGGGCCCGTCCCGCCACCGCCTCGAACGTTTCGGGACGGCCGGCCAGGAAGAAGGCCGCGTCGCCCTCCTTCAGCCCCAGCGCCTGGCGGATCGCCTCGGTCCGCTCGTCGCCCAGCGCCTTGGCGATGGGGCCCGCGGCTTCGGTCCCGCCAGCCTCGGCTGCGCGCCAGAAGATATAGCCCATGCCCGGCAGGCCTTGCGCCTGCGCGAAAGCGTTCATCCGGTCGGCGAACTTGCGGCTGCCACCGCCCGGCGCCGGGATGGCGCGGACTTGCGTTCCGTCCTCTTCCAGAAGCTTCGCGAAGATGCCGAAGCCCGAGCCCCGGAAATTCTCGCTGACGACCTGCATCCGGATGGGGTTCCTGAGGTCCGGCTTGTCGGTCCCGAACCAGAGCATCGAGTCACGGTAGGCGATGAGCGGCCAGTCCCGGTCAACCCGCCGCCCGCCGCCGAACTCCTCGAAGAGGCCCTGCACCACCGGCTGGACGGCCGCGAAAACATCCTCTTGCGTGACGAAGCTCATCTCGACGTCCAGCTGGTAGAAGTCGGTCGGGCTGCGGTCGGCGCGTGGGTCCTCGTCGCGGAAACAGGGTGCGATCTGGAAATAGCGGTCGAAGCCCGACACCATCAGAAGCTGCTTGAACTGCTGGGGCGCCTGCGGCAGCGCGTAGAACTTGCCCGGATGCAGCCGCGACGGCACCAGGAAGTCGCGCGCGCCTTCGGGCGAGGATGCGGTGATGATCGGCGTCTGGAATTCGGTGAAGCCCGCGTCCCACATCCGGTTGCGCAGGTAGCGCACCACGTTCGAACGCAGCATCATGTTGGCATGCAACTTCTCGCGCCGCAGGTCCAGGAAGCGGTAGGTCAGCCGGGTTTCCTCGGGGTAGTCCACGTCGCCGAAGACCGGCATCGGCAACTCGTCCGCCGGCCCAAGGACCTCGATCCCCGTCGCATAGACCTCGATCCCGCCGGTCGCGATCTTGGGGTTCACCAGTGCTGCATCGCGCGCCTTCACCCGCCCGTCGATCCTGACCACGGTTTCGGCGCGCAGCTTCTCGATCCCGGCGAAGGCGGGGCTGTCGCTGTCGGCGATCACCTGCGTCATGCCGTAATGGTCGCGCAGGTCGACGAAGAGGACGCCCCCGTGGTCGCGCACCCGATGGACCCAGCCCGACAGGCGGACGGTCTGGCCCGCGTCGCTCGGGCGAAGGTCGGCGCAAGTGTGGCTGCGATAGGCGTGCATGGTCGTCCTCTGGCGGATCGGGGGGTCGGGATCGCGCCGATAGACCGCGCGCGGCCAGCGCTGTCAAGCCTGACACCGCCCCAACCCTGCCGCAAATCCCTGTCAGGAAGGGCTGGCGCCACCAGAAGGGACGGCGCGCGACAACCCCGGACGCAATGTCGAAGGCAATGCCAGCGGTGATCCGCCCCCACGACCCCGGCGAAAGGACAGGCGCCCCCGGCGCGAGTGCCCTGGTTCTGGCTGCCCTCTTCCTGTGGGCGCTGAGCCTTGTCTGGCGCAACTGGGGCACCTTCTCGCCCGACCTGTCCAGCCTTTATGTCGCGGGCCATCTCTGGTCGATCGGCCGCATCGACCTGCTGTACGCCGCGCCCGAGCACTTCTTCGGCGGCGAGGCGACGGTCTGGCACCCCTACCTCGACGCCCTCGGCATTCCGAAAGGGGACTATGCCTTCCCCTTCATCTACCCGCCCGCCTGGGCCACGCTCCTTGCGCCCGTCACCCAGTGGCTGACGCTGGCGGGCTTCCACAAGGTCGCGCTGATCCTGAACGCCGCTCTCGTCGCCGCCGCGATCCCCATCGCACACCGGCTTGCCCGGGGGCCCCTGCCCCTCCGGCGCTGGACGCTGATCTCGGTCCTTCTGGTCGAGGCGATGGTGCCCAGCCAGTCCGCCATCCAGATGAACCAGCCCACGATAATCGTGACCTTCCTCGTCCTCCTTGCGTTCGAGCGTCAGACCGCCGGGCGCCCGATGGCCGCCGGACTGGCGCTTGCTGCAGCGACCGCGCTGAAACTGACGCCAATCGGCTTCGCCGCCTTCTTCCTCTGGCGCCGCGACTGGCGGGCGATGGGATGGCTCGGCGCGGGGCTTGTGGCCTGCCTCGTCGCCGACCGCCTGATCGCGGGCAAGGGGGCCGAGGCGCTTTACCTCGACGCCCTGGCCCGCGCCGGCGCTTCGACGCTTCTGTGCGCCATCAACATCTCCGTCCGGTCGCTGATCGCCTACGGATGGGCGCTCGGCGCCGGCCTGCCGATGACGGTCGGGCCCAATCTGGCGATCTTCACCCTGCCGCCCGCCGCAGCCCACATCGTCTCGGCCCTTTGCCTCGCCGCCTCGGCCCTGATCCTTCTGTCCTTCGCTCGACGGCTCGCGCGCCTGCCCACCGGCCCGCTGGCAGCGCTTGCGCTCTTCATCCTGTCCGTGACGCTTTTCCTCTTCGGGCCGCTCGGCTGGCAGCACTACTACCTTCTGCCGACGCTCCTTCTGCCGGCCCTTGCGGGCCTTGGCCCCCGAACAGCTGCCCTCGCCGCCGGCCTTCCGGTCGTCACGACCGGCAATGTCCTTCTGTTCAACTTCCTGGAAAGCCTGCATGTGGCGCCCCTGCCCCTTGTGGCCCTTGCCGTCGCAGGCTGGCTTCTTGCGCTCGCGCTCCTTTACCGGCTCCTGCCTGCGCCGGCAGACACCCGTGCCTTTTCGCCGCCCCCCGGGCCGTTCTCGCTTGCGCCGGGAAGCGCCATGACTATAAACCCCGGCAATTTGCCAGCCCCGGGGTCCCCATGCCGAAGAGAACCGACATCCAGTCGATCATGATCATCGGGGCGGGACCAATCGTCATCGGTCAGGCCTGCGAGTTCGACTATTCCGGCGCACAGGCCTGCAAGGCGCTGCGCGAGGAAGGCTACCGGGTCATCCTGGTCAACTCGAACCCCGCGACGATCATGACCGACCCCGGTCTGGCCGACGCGACCTACATCGAGCCGATCACGCCGGAGGTGGTCGCCAAGATCATCGAAAAGGAACGGCCCGACGCGCTTCTGCCCACCATGGGCGGCCAGACCGGCCTGAACACCGCGCTGGCACTCGCCGACATGGGGGTCCTTGAAAAGTTCGGCGTCGAACTGATCGGCGCCAACCGCGAAGCCATCGAAATGGCCGAGGACCGGAAGTTGTTCCGCGAGGCGATGGACCGGATCGGCCTGGAAAATCCGCGCGCGGCGATCATCTCTGCGCCCAAGCGCGCCGACGGGCGCTATGACATCGGCGCGGGCGTGCGGATGGCGATCGACGCGCTGGAAGAGGTTGGCCTGCCCGCCATCATCCGCCCCGCCTTCACGCTCGGCGGCACCGGCGGCGGCGTGGCCTACAACCGCGACGACTACGAGGCCATCGTGCGGTCCGGCCTCGACGCCTCGCCCGTCGCGCAGGTGCTGGTCGACCAGAGCCTGCTCGGCTGGAAAGAGTATGAGATGGAGGTCGTCCGCGACAAGGCGGACAATGCGATCATCGTCTGCTCGATCGAGAACGTCGATCCGATGGGCGTCCATACCGGCGACTCGATCACTGTCGCCCCGGCGCTGACGCTGACCGACAAGGAATACCAGATCATGCGCAACGGCTCGCTTGCCGTCCTGCGCGAGATCGGGGTCGAGACGGGCGGCTCGAACGTGCAGTGGGCGATCAACCCGGCGGACGGCCGCATGGTGGTGATCGAGATGAACCCCCGCGTGTCGCGTTCGTCCGCGCTCGCCTCCAAGGCCACGGGCTTCCCGATCGCCAAGATCGCGGCGAAGCTCGCGGTCGGCTACACGCTCGACGAGCTGGACAACGACATCACCCGCGTCACCCCGGCGAGCTTCGAGCCGACCATCGACTATGTGGTCACGAAGATCCCGCGCTTTGCCTTCGAGAAATTCCCTGGGTCCGAACCCACGCTCACGACCGCGATGAAGTCGGTGGGCGAGGCCATGGCCATCGGCCGCACCATCCACGAAAGCCTGCAAAAGGCGCTCGCGAGCCTGGAAACTGGCCTGACCGGCTTTGACGAGATCACCATCCCCGGCGCGCCTGACCGCGCCGCCATCTCGATGGCGCTGTCGAAGGCCACCCCCGACCGGCTGCGCACCATCGCCCAGGCGATGCGCCACGGCTTCACCGACGACGAGATCCACGCCATCACCGCCTTCGACCCCTGGTTCCTCGCCCGCATCCGCGAGATCGTGGAGGCCGAGGCGAAAGTGGTCGCCGAAGGCCTGCCGAAGGATGCCGCCGGCCTGCGTCACCTCAAGATGATGGGCTTCACCGACGCGCGGCTTGCCAAGCTGGCCGGCCAGTCCGAGGCGCATGTCAGGAAGGCCCGCCTTGCCAAGGGCGTGACCGCCGTCTTCAAGCGCATCGACACCTGCGCCGCCGAGTTCGAGGCGCAGACGCCCTACATGTATTCGACCTACGAAGCCCCCGCGATGGGCGATGTCGAATGCGAAAGCCGCCCCTCGGACGCGAAGAAGGTCGTGATCCTGGGCGGCGGCCCGAACCGGATCGGCCAGGGGATCGAGTTCGACTATTGCTGCTGCCACGCCTGCTATGCGCTGACGGCGGCGGGCTATGAGACGATCATGGTCAACTGCAACCCCGAGACGGTCTCGACCGACTACGACACCTCGGACCGGCTCTATTTCGAGCCGCTGACCTTCGAACATGTGATGGAGATCCTGCGCGTCGAACAGGAAGCGGGCACGCTCCATGGCGTGATCGTCCAGTTCGGCGGCCAGACGCCCCTGAAGCTTGCCAATGCGCTCCATGAAGAGGGCATCCCGATCCTTGGCACCACGCCCGACGCCATCGACCTGGCCGAGGACCGCGAGCGTTTCCAGAAGCTGCTGAACGAGCTTGGCCTGAAGCAGCCGGTGAACGGCATCGCCTCCTCCGACAAGCAGGCGATCGAGATCGCGGGCCGCGTGGGCTTCCCGCTGGTCATCCGCCCCTCCTACGTCCTTGGCGGGCGCGCGATGGAGATCGTCCATGACATGGACCAGCTCCGCCGCTACATCACCACCGCCGTCAACGTTTCGGGCAAGAACCCGGTCCTGCTGGACAGCTACCTGTCGGGCGCGATCGAGGTCGATGTCGATGCCCTGTCGGACGGCAAGGCGGTCCATGTCGCGGGCATCATGGAACATATCGAAGAGGCCGGCGTCCATTCCGGCGACAGCGCCTGCTGCCTGCCGCCCCATTCACTGTCGGCCGAGACGGTCGAGGAGTTGAAGCGCCAGACGGTCCAGATGGCGCTCGCGCTCAAGGTCGTGGGCCTGATGAACGTGCAGTTCGCGATCAAGGACGGCGTGATCTACGTTCTTGAGGTCAACCCCCGCGCCAGCCGCACCGTGCCCTTCGTCGCCAAGGCGACCGACAGTGCCATCGCCTCGATCGCCGCGCGCCTGATGGCGGGCGAACCGCTGTCGGCTTTCCCCGACCGCGCGCCCTACCCGGCGGGCGTCGGCGCCGACAGCCCGCTGCCGCTTGCCGATCCGATGACGCTCGCCGACCCCGACATGCCCTGGTTCAGCGTGAAAGAGGCCGTCCTGCCCTTCGCCCGCTTCCCCGGCGTCGACCCGCTTCTGGGGCCCGAGATGCGCTCGACGGGCGAGGTCATGGGCTGGGACCGCACCTTCGCGCTCGCTTTCCTCAAGGCGCAGATGGGGGCGGGCACGCACCTGCCGGAAAAGGGCCGCGTCTTCGTCTCGGTCCGCGACGACGACAAGACCGCCGCCATGGCCGGCGCCGTCCGCGACCTGATCGCGCTGGGGTTCGAGCTGGTGGCGACGCGCGGCACCGCGACCTGGCTATACGAACAGGGCATCCGCACCCTGCCGGTCCTGAAGGTCTATGAGGGGCGCCCGAACGTGGTGGACATGCTGAAGAACAGCGAGATTGCGCTGGTCTTCAACACCACCGACGGCAGCCAGGCGGTCAGCGACAGCCGCGACATCCGCCGCGTGGCGCTGATGGACAAGATCCCCTACTTCACCACCGCCGCCGCCGCCATCGCCGCCACCGCCGCGATGAAGGCGAGGAGCGAGGGCTACGGCGTGCGCACGCTGCAAGGCTGACGGAAGGGGTCGGCGGGAGTGGCAGGCGCCGTTGACCCTGCCATGCGAAGGCCTAGCCATTTGTCCCCGCCGATGACCCCAAAGGCCATCGGCCAGCGCCCGCCCCGCCATCGGCAGGCGCCGGCCTTCGCAGGTTCAGGACATCAGCGGTCCAGCAGAGTCGTTTCTGCACGGGCGGGGGAAACGCGGATCGCGTTTCCTTTTCCCGCCCGGCCCCGCCGCTTCACATCCTGTGACGGCAGACCGGGCTCCGGTCTCAGATCGCACCCCGCACCCCGTCCAGGATCAGCTTCACCGACACGGCCAGAAGCGCCCAGGTGATGACCTGGAAGAACAGCCGCTCGGGCACCACCCGGACCAGCCGCACGCCCACGAAGACCGCCACCGCCGCGACCGGCATCAGCGCGGCGGCCGCCTTCAGGTTCTGGACCGAAAACTCGCCAAGCGCCCAGTAGGGCACCAGCTTGATCGCGTTCAGATAGGCGAAAAGGATGGTGTTCGTGCCGGCAAAGACCATCTTCCGAAGGCCAAGGGGCAGCACATAGATCTGGAAGGGCGGCCCGCCAGAATGGCTGACGAAGCTGGTAAATCCGGTGACGCTGCCCCAGAAGAGCCCCGGCGCTACCTCTGCCCGCCGCTCGCCCCCTTCCGCCTTCCGCCCAAAGAGCATTCGCAGCGCGAAGGCCAGTCCGATGACGCCGACCAGCATCGTCACCAGCCACTCGGGCGTCACCGCCGCCGTCGCCCAGCCAAGCGCCACCCCGATCGTCACCCCCGGCACCATTATCGCCAGCACGCGGCGGTCATACTCGCGCCGGTAGGCATAAAGCCCGAACATGTCGCTGAGCACATAGACCGGCGCCAGAAGCGCGGTCGCGGCGACCGGAGAGATCGCCAGCGACAGGACCGGCACGCCCAGCATGCCGACGACCGGCAGTCCGCCCTTGCCCATGCCCACCAGAAAAGCCGCCAGAAGGGCCAGCACCCAGAATGTCACACCCACCGCCAGCCTCCGCCCGAACGGGCCCAGTTAGCGGCACCAGACCCCCGCCCGCAATCCACCATGCTTGCGTGACAGGGGCGAACCGTCTAACCCTGCGCGCGACAGCGAAAGCCGGAGGATATCATGGCCAGACCCAAGATCGCGCTCATTGGCGCCGGACAGATCGGGGGCACGCTCGCCCACCTCGTCGCACTCAAGGAACTGGGCGACGTCACCCTGTTCGACATCGCCGAAGGGACGCCGCAGGGCAAGGCGCTCGACATCGCGCAATCGGGGCCGTCCGAAGGCTTCGACGCGGTGATGAAGGGCACGAACTCCTACGCCGACATTGCCGGCGCGGATGTCTGCATCGTCACGGCGGGCGTGCCGCGCAAGCCGGGGATGAGCCGCGACGACCTTCTGGGGATCAACCTCAAGGTCATGAAATCGGTGGGCGAGGGCATCAAGGCCCATGCGCCGAAGGCCTTCGTCATCTGCATCACCAACCCGCTTGACGCGATGGTCTGGGCGCTGCGCGAATTCTCGGGCCTGCCGCACGAAAAGGTCGTCGGCATGGCGGGCGTCCTCGACTCGGCCCGCTTCCGTCACTTCCTCAGCCTCGAATTCGGCGTCTCGATGCGCGACGTGACAGCCTTCGTCCTGGGCGGCCATGGCGACACGATGGTGCCGCTCGCCCGCTATTCGACCGTGGCCGGCGTGCCGCTGCCGGACCTGGTGAAGATGGGCTGGACGACGCAAGCAAAGCTTGACGCCATCGTCCAGCGCACCCGCGACGGCGGGGCCGAGATCGTGGGCCTTCTGAAGACCGGCTCGGCCTTCTATGCACCCGCCACCTCGGCGATCGAAATGGCGGAAGCCTACCTCAAGGACCAGAAGCGCGTCCTGCCCTGCGCCGCCTACGTCAAGGGCGCCTTCGGGCTTCAGGGCCTGTACGTCGGCGTGCCGACCGTGATCGGCGCGGGCGGGGTCGAGAAGGTCATGAACATCACGCTCAACTCCGACGAACAGGCCATGTTCGACAAGTCGGTCGAGGCGGTGAAGGGCCTCGTCGCCGCCTGCAAGGCGATCGACCCATCGCTGGCCTGAGTCCCGACCGGCCTTGAAACACAGGGGCTGCCGCAGGGCGGCCCCTTTTTCGTTAGCTTCAGCGAGTATCTGCCATGCGTGCCCTTTGCCTTCTTGCCCTGATCGCCACCCCCGCCCTTGCCGAACCCACCCGCGACTGGTCGGCCGAAATCGCAGGCAAGGGCCTTGCCGCGACTGCGAGTGACATCGCTGCCCTTTCCGCGCCCACCCCGGATGACCGCTTCGCGCTGGCGATCACCCGCTTCCTTGGTGGCATCGAACAGGCGCTCGCCGCCCGATATTCCGTCGGCCAGAGCGACGCGTTGGAGCTTCTGCCGGTCTTTCGCCTGCCGCTCCCACCGAACCCCAACCCCGCGCCCTTCGACCCCGCGCTGGTCGAGACGACCTTCAAGGGCATCAATCAGGCGATGGACGACAGCCGCACGGCCCTTGCCGCGATCCCGCTGGACGCCGAACTGTCGCTGACCCTTCGCCTTGGCGACATCTGGTTCGACGTGAACCGGTCCGGCACCCGCGACCCCGGTGAGGGCGCGGCAGAGCTGGCCGGGGCGATCCTTTCGCTAGACACCCCCCTCGATGACAGCGCCGCCGCCAAGCTTCCCGCCGTCACCTTCGACCGCGCCGATGCCGCCTGGCTGTCCGCCTACAGCCACCTTCTGTCCGCAACCGGCGAAGCCGTCCTGGCCTTCGCGCCCACCGGCCCGATCACAAGGGTGATGGAGGGCCGAAAGGCGCTGGTCGACAAGGGCGCCGACAGCCCCCTCGAGACCTTTGTCGGCGGCGCCCCGCGCGACGCCGCCACGCCGAATCCGACCGACTATGCCGCCATGCTGCTCTTGACCCTGCGCCAGACGCCCGACACGGGCCGTATCCACGCCGCGCGCGACCACCTTCTGGCGATGATCGCCGACAACCGCCGCTTCTGGACCGAGCTAGAGACGGAAACCGACGACCACCAGGAATGGATCCCGAACGCCCGCCAGAAAGGCGCGCTGCCGGCCCCCCTGCCGCAGGGCCTTGGCGCCAGCTGGCAGGCGGTCCTGTCGGATGCGGAAATGCTGGTGAAGGGCGAACGGCTCATTCCCTACATGGATGGCACGACCGGCTTCGACCTTGGCGCCTGGTTCGAAAAGCCCTCGTCCCTTGATGCGGTCGAATGGCTGCACGGCATGGGGCTGGCGCCCTATCTGCGCCAGGGCCCGCTCGTCAGCACCCAGAACTGGCGCGCCTTTGACGACCTCATGGCGGGTCAGGGGCGCATTTTCGCCTTCTGGCTGAACTGAAGCGATGGGCGCCCCCGTCTCGCCCTACCACGCGCCGGGCTTTTACGACCGGGAACTGGCCCGTGGCCGGCACCGCGACATCGTCGGCGGCCGCTGGGACGAAACCGGGCACCTGCAGATGGTGCTTCTGAAGGCCGAGGGGCTGGAACCTCACCACAGGCTGCTCGACATCGGCTGCGGCGCGCTGAGGCTCGGCTGCAAGGCCGTGCCCTACCTTCAGCCCGGCCACTACTGGGGCACGGACCTGTCGGCCGAGCTGATGGCGCGCGGTTATGACCGCGAACTGGCCGAGGCCGACCGCCCCCGCCTGCCCCGCGACCAGCTGGTCAAGGACCCGGACTTCGCCTTCCCGGGCGTCCCCCCGACGATCACCCACGCCATCGCCTTCGCGGTCTTCACCCACCTGCCCCTGCCCTACCTCACTCACGCGCTCGGCAGCCTTGCGACCCGGTTCCCGGACCTGCAAAGCCTGCTTCTCACCCTGTTCCTCGCGCCCGATGGCCACACCGGCCCCTTCCGCCAGCCCGACGGCGTCGTCACCCACCCCGACCGCGCGCCCTGGCACCTGACCGGCGAGGGCTGGGCACCGGATGGCACGCTCGGCGGCTTCCGGCTGGACCGGCGGCCGGACCGGCTGCCGCGCGGGCAGGTCCTCTTCCGCGCGACGCGGGTGCTCGCACCTTGACAGGTGCGGCCCGCGCGCCCTTCATCAGCCCCCTGACCCCGGAGAGCGCCATGCCCGAACTCACCTCTGCCGACCCCTTCTGCCCCGAACTCGCCGACCGGCTGATGCGCTACGCCGCCATCGACAGCCAAAGCGACGACGACAGCCCCACGGCGCCCTCGACCGCGATCCAGATGGACATGCAGCACCTCCTTCTGCGCGAGCTGGCCGAGATCGGCGCGAAGGACGTGCGCCTGACCGACTATGGCACGGTGCTGGCCACCATTCCGGCGACCGCCAAGGGCCCGACGATCGGCTTTCTGGCCCATGTCGACACCGCGCCCCAGTATAATGCGACCGGCGTCAAGCCGCGCCTGATCGCGCGCTACAACGGCGGCGCGATCACCTACCCCGATGCGCCGGACCTGGTCCTCAGCCCCGAAGAAAGCCCCTATCTTCTTGAAAAGATTGGAGATGACCTGATCACCGCCTCTGGCACCACACTCCTTGGCGCCGATGACAAGGCCGGTGTCGCCATCCTGATGACCGCTGCGCGCCGGCTGCTGAGCCACCCCGGCCAGCCCCATGGCGAGATCCGCCTGGCCTTCACCCCGGACGAGGAAATCGGCCGCGGCGTCGACCCGCGCCTGCCCGCCGACATGGGCTGCGACTTCGCCTACACCTTCGACGGCGGCCGCGCGGGCGAGGTCGAATATGAAAGCTTCTCGGCCGACGGCGCCACCGTCACCCTCACCGGCGTGTCGGTCCACCCCGGCCTTGCCAAGGGCAAGATGGTCAACGCGATCACGCTCGCCGGGCGGTTCCTTGCCATGCTGCCGCAGCAATCCATGCTGCCCGAACTGACCGCCGACCGCGAGGGCTTCATCCACACGACCGAACTCACCGGCGGCTCGTCCGAAGTCACCATCAAACTCATCCTGCGCGATTTCGAGCGTAACGGACTGGAAGCCAAGGGCGATATCCTGCGCAAGATTTGCGAGGCCCTTGCGCTGGCCGAGCCGAATGCCACCGTCCGTTGCGAGATCAGACCGCAATACCGCAACATGCGCTACTGGCTGGAAAAGGACATGACGCCCGTCGATCTGGCCCGCGACGCCTGCCGCAGCCTTGGCATCGCCCCCGTCTCGGTCCCGATCCGGGGCGGCACCGATGGATCGCGCCTGACCGAGCTTGGCCTGCCCTGCCCCAACCTCTTCACCGGCATGCAGGAAATCCATGGGCCGAAGGAATGGATCAGCGTTCAGGACATGGCCGCCGCGACGCGGCTCTGCCTGGCCATCACCGCCCGCGCCAGCCGTTGATTCGCTCGCGTCGGGTCAATCCGCGAACCTTGTGATCACACACTTTCGGCGCGTGATCACAAGAGCGGTTTTTTGCCGCTTCCTCCCGTCCGCCGGGCATTTATTGTTTTGATACGTCTCGCCCTTATGTCATCACCCGAGGCAATGGATTGCTGAGGCGGGACAGAGATGAACATCCACGAATATCAGGCCAAGGCCCTTCTGCGCGACTATGGCGCGCCGGTGTCTGACGGACGCATCGTCCTCAAGGCCGAAGATGCCAAGACCGCGGCGGGCGAGCTTGACGGCCCGATCTGGGTCGTGAAATCGCAGATCCACGCCGGCGGCCGCGGCAAGGGCCGCTTCAAGGAGCCGGAGGCCGGCGACAAGGGCGGCGTCCGCATCGCGCGGTCCGTGTCAGAGGCCGCCGAACAGGCCCGCCAGATGCTCGGCCGCACGCTGGTCACACACCAGACCGGCCCGGCCGGCAAGCAGGTAAACCGCATCTATATCGAAGACGGCAGCGACATCGCGCGCGAACTTTACCTGGCGCTTCTGGTCGACCGCCAGACCAGCCGCATTGCCTTCGTCTGTTCGACCGAAGGCGGCATGGACATCGAAGAGGTCGCCCACAAGACGCCCGAAAAGATCCTGACCTTCAGCGTCGACCCCGCGACCGGGCTTCAGGACTTCCACGGCCGCCGCGTGGCCTTCGCGCTCGGCCTGACCGGCGCGCAGGTCAAGCAATGCGTGGCCCTGATCCGCACACTCTACAAGCTCTTCGTCGACAAGGACATGGAGATGCTCGAGATCAACCCGCTGGTCGTCACGACTGACGGGACGGTGAAATGCCTCGACGCCAAGATGGGCTTCGACGGCAACGCCCTCTACCGCCACCCCGACATCCTCGCGCTCAAGGACGAGACCGAGGAGGACCCGAAGGAACTCGCGGCGCAGAAGTTCGACCTGAACTACATCGCGCTCGACGGCGACATCGGCTGCATGGTGAACGGCGCGGGGCTGGCGATGGCCACGATGGACATCATCAAGCTCTACGGCGCCGAGCCTGCGAACTTCCTCGACGTGGGCGGGGGGGCGACGAAGGAGAAGGTTACGGAAGCCTTCAAGATCATCACCTCGGACCCGCATGTGAAGGGCATCCTCGTCAACATCTTCGGCGGCATCATGCGCGGCGACATCATCGCCGAGGGCATCGTCGCGGCGGTGAAAGAGGTCGGCCTGAAGGTGCCGCTGGTCGTGCGGCTGGAAGGCACGAACGTCGATCAGGGCAAGGCGATCATCAAGAATTCGGGCCTGAACGTGATTGCCGCCGACGATCTGAGCGACGCGGCAGAGAAGATCGTGAAGGCGGTGAAGGGGTAGGCGGATGGCCAGTGCGGTCGAAGGAAGGGCGGTTGAGATACGGGCCGGGAATGTGACCCACAACCACATACCCATTGGCCCCATTCGAGACCTGTTTCCCGCAGACGCATTCGGCGGCGGCGCGAAGGCTGCCGCAGGTAATCCGATCCGGGTCGAACTTCACCCCGCTGGTTTTTTCGAAACCGACATCGCCTCTGACAAGTGGATTCTTCGAATTAGAGCGAAAGATGCCATCAAGACCTTCTACAAAAACATCAAAGCGAAAGACGGAACACGCCTTTTCTTCGAGAAGACCGGGCCGCGCGACTTTCGTGTTTCCGTGATCGCCTAAGGAGAGGCTTATGTCCATTCTCGTCGACAAGAACACCAAGGTCATTACCCAGGGCATCACCGGCAGCCAGGGCACCTTCCATACCGAACAGGCGATCGCCTACGGGACGAAGATGGTCGGCGGCGTGACGCCGGGCAAAGGGGGCACGGACCATCTGGGCCTGCCCGTCTTCGATAGCGTCCACGAGGCGATGGCCAAGACCGGCGCCACGGCGAGCGCGATCTACGTGCCCCCGCCCTTCGCCGCCGACTCGATCCTCGAGGCGATCGACGCGGGCATGCCGCTCATCGTCTGCATCACCGAAGGAATCCCGGTCCTCGACATGATGAAAGTCAAGCGCGCGCTGATCGATTCAAAGTCGCGGCTGATCGGGCCGAACTGCCCCGGCGTCATCACGCCCGGTGAATGCAAGATCGGCATCATGCCCGGCCACATCCACAAGCGCGGCTCGGTCGGCGTCGTCTCGCGCTCGGGCACGCTGACCTACGAGGCGGTTAAGCAGACCTCCGACCTTGGCCTTGGCCAGTCGACGGCGGTCGGCATCGGCGGCGACCCGATCAAGGGCACCGAACATATCGACGTGCTCGAGATGTTCCTGGCCGACCCCGAGACCCAGTCGATCATCATGATCGGCGAGATCGGCGGCTCGGCCGAGGAAGAGGCGGCGGAATATCTGGCCGCGCAGAAGAAGAAGGGTCGCTGGAAGCCGACCGCTGGCTTCATCGCCGGCCGCACGGCGCCGAAGGGCCGCCGAATGGGCCACGCCGGCGCCATCGTCGCTGGCGGCAAGGGCGACGCCGAGAGCAAGATCGAGGCGATGAAGCGCGCCGGCATCATCGTCGCCGACAGCCCGGCGCGGCTTGGGCAGGCGGTGATGCAGGCGATCAAGGGGTGACGCGCGGCATGGCTGAATACGGTTCGGAGTTGTCCAATGGAACCACCGATGGCAAGCGCAAGAAGCGCGGATGGCTGTGGTGGCTTGGCGGCCTCGCCGTATTGGGTATCCTTGCCGACGATAATGATCGCCGAAAATGCTCTGTTGGAGAAGAGGCGTTTTTTCGGGCCATCGCGAGAGCCGTCGCTCATTGGAAGATCGGAGACTACACGCTCTATCCAATCAGCCTCACAAACATCGGAACCGATCAGGCTGGGGTGGTCCAATTCTCCGCTGCCGTGGCCGCTGACAACGGATGGAAAGGAAACGCGCTGGGAAGTGTCCGGCTTCGCAGGTGCCGTGCCACCGTGGATCAGGTCCAATAGCATAATTTGCACTACCTTTGACAAACTGCCGAAGAACCCAGCCTGCGCGCGCGCACTACCATCGCCCGCCTATCGCGAGGTAACACCATGACCGACCAACCCGCCAACGACCAGTTCCACGCCTCGTCCTTCCTGCAAGGGGCGAACGGGCCTTATGTCGAGCAGATGCACGCCCGCTTCGCCGCCGACCCCCAGTCGGTCGATGCCAGCTGGGCCGCCTTCTTCCGCGCGCTCGGCGACAGTGAAAGCGACGTGCGCCAGGAAGCCCAGGGCGCGAGCTGGGCCCGGGCCGACTGGCCGCCGGTGCCGCAGGATGAACTCACCTCGGCCCTGACCGGGGAATGGCCGGCCGACCCCAAGGCCACGGCCGAGAAGATCCGGGCCCGCGCCGCCGACGCCAACCTCCCGATCACCGACGACCAGTTGAAGCGCGCCGTCCTCGACAGCCTGCGCGCGCTGATGCTGATCCGCGCCTACCGCATCCGGGGCCACCTCGCGGCCGACCTCGACCCCTTGGGCATCACGCCGACCGGCAACCACCCCGAGCTTGACCCCGCCTCCTACGGCTTTGCCGATGCCGACATGGACCGGCCGATCTTCATCGACAATGTCCTCGGGCTCGAACATGCCACGATGCGCGAAATCGTCGACATCGTGCGCCGGACCTACTGCGGCACCTTCGCGCTGCAATACATGCACATCTCCGACCCGGCCGAGGCTGCCTGGCTCAAGGAACGGATCGAGGGCTACGGGAAAGAGATCAGCTTCACCCGCGAGGGGCGCCGCGGCATCCTGACCAAGCTGGTCGAGGCAGAGGGGTTCGAGAAGTTCCTCCACGTCAAATACACCGGCACCAAGCGCTTCGGCCTTGACGGGGCAGAGGCCGTGATCCCGGCGATGGAGCAGATCATCAAGCGCGCCGGCGCGCTCGGCGTCAGGGAAATCGCCATCGGCATGCCCCACCGCGGGCGGCTCAACATCCTGGCGAACGTCATGATGAAGCCCTATCGGGCGATCTTCAACGAATTTCAGGGCGGCAGTTTCAAGCCCGACGCGGTCGATGGCTCGGGCGACGTGAAATATCACCTCGGCACCTCGTCCGACCGCACCTTCGACGGCAATACCGTCCACCTGTCGCTGGCCGCGAACCCCAGCCACCTCGAGGCGGTGAACCCCGTCGTCCTCGGCAAGGTCCGCGCCAAGCAGGACCATTTCGGCGACCAGATCGACCGGGGCGCGGTGCTGCCGATCCTGCTGCACGGCGACGCTGCCTTTGCCGGCCAGGGCATCGTGGCGGAATGTTTCCAGCTGTCGGGCATCAAGGGCCACCGGACCGGCGGCACGATCCATATCGTCGTCAACAACCAGATCGGTTTCACCACCGCCCCCTCCTATTCGCGCAGTTCCCCCTACCCGACCGACATCGCGCTGATGGTCGAGGCGCCGATCTTCCATGTGAACGGCGACGACCCCGAGGCGGTGGTCCATGCCGCGAACGTCGCGACCGAGTTCCGCCAGAAGTTCCACAAGGACGTGGTCATCGACATCTTCTGCTACCGCCGCTTCGGTCACAACGAAGGCGACGAGCCGATGTTCACCAACCCCGCGATGTACAACCGCATCCGCAAGCAGAAGACGACGCTGCAGCTCTATGCCGACCGCCTCGTGGCCGACGGGCTGATCCCCTCGGGCGAGATCGAGGATATGAAGGCCGCCTTCCAGGCCCGCCTGAATGGCGAATTCGAGGTGGCACGCGACTACAAGCCCAACAAGGCCGACTGGCTCGACGGCCGCTGGGGCCGGATGAAGCCCAAGGACCTGGACAATTACCAGCGCGGCGACACCTGGATCATGCCCGAGGTCATGGCCGAAGTCGGGACCGCACTGACCCGCGTGCCGCCGGGGTTCGACCTGCACAAGACCGTCGCCCGCCAGATCGAGGCCAAGGCCAAGATGTTCGAGACGGGACAGGGCTTCGACTGGGCTACGGCCGAGGCCTTGGCCTTCGGCTCGCTGCTGGTCGAACAGTTCCCGGTGCGCCTCTCGGGCCAGGACAGCACGCGCGGCACCTTCAGCCAGCGCCATTCGGCCTGGGTCGACCAGGTGACCGAGGAACGCTACTACCCGCTGAACCACATCGCGCCCGGCCAGGCGCGCTACGAAGTCATCGACACGATGCTTTCGGAATATGCCGTCCTTGGCTTCGAATACGGCTATTCGCTGGCCGAACCGAACGCGCTGACCATCTGGGAAGCGCAGTTCGGCGACTTCGCGAACGGCGCGCAGATCATGTTCGACCAGTTCATCAATTCGGGCGAATCGAAATGGCTGCGCATGTCGGGCCTGGTCTGCCTTCTGCCTCATGGCTACGAAGGCCAGGGGCCGGAACATTCCTCGGCGCGGCTCGAACGCTTCCTGCAGCTTTCGGCGCATGACAACTGGATCGTCGCGAACGTCACGACCCCCGCGAACTATTTCCACATCCTGCGCCGCCAGCTTCACCGCGACTTCCGCAAGCCCCTGATCCTGATGACGCCGAAATCGCTTCTGCGCCATCCGCTCGCCGTGTCGACGGCAAGGGAGTTCCTGGCTGACTCCACGTTCCATCGCGTTCTGCATGATGACGCCCAGTCGAACCCGGGCGATCTGAAGCTGAAGCCCGACGCCAAGATCAAGCGCGTCGTCCTCTGTTCGGGCAAGGTCTACTATGACCTTCTGGCCGAACGCGACGCGCGCGGTCAGGACGACACCTACCTGATGCGGATCGAGCAGCTTTATCCGGTGCCGGGCAAGTCGCTTCGGATCGAGCTGGCGCGCTTCAAGCAGGCCGAATGGGTCTGGTGCCAGGAAGAGCCGCGCAACCAGGGCGCCTGGTCCTTCATCGAGCCCGAGATCGAGGCGATCCTCATCGAGCTTGGCACCAAGCACACCCGGCCGCGCTATGCGGGCCGCGTCGCCTCGGCCTCGCCCGCGACAGGGCTCGCGAGCCGCCACAAATATGAACAGGAAACCCTTGTGAAAGAGGCGCTGGGCTGACGGGCCCGCGTTCCCTAGGAGCGTAGAGATGACGGACGTAATGGTGCCCACCCTGGGCGAAAGCGTGACCGAGGCGACGGTTTCGACCTGGTTCAAGAAGGTGGGCGACACGGTCAAGGTCGACGAGATGCTGTGCGAGCTGGAAACCGACAAGGTGTCGGTCGAGGTACCCTCGCCGGTCGCGGGCGTTCTGGCCGAAATCCTGGCGCCGGAAGGCACTACGGTCGACCCCAAGGCGCGGCTGGCCGTGATCACCGAAGGGGCCACCGCGGCAGCGGCCGCCCCTGCGGCCCCTCCGGCGGCAGCGCCCGCCAGGGCGCCGGAACCGGCAGCCCCCGCAGCCCCCGCCGCTGACACCCGTGCCCGCACCGATGTCGAGGATGCGCCCTCGGCCAGGAAGGCCATGGCCGAAGCGGGGCTGACCCGCGACCAGGTCCAGCCCTCGGGCCGCGATGGCCGCGTGATGAAGGACGATGTGGCCCGCGCCGCCGCCGCCGTGACCGCAGCCGCCCCCGCCGTCGCCTCGGCCGTGCCGGCCCCCGCCGCAGCGCCCCGCGCGCCGGTCCTGGCCGAAGACGCCGCGCGCGAGGAACGGGTCCGCATGACCCGCCTGCGCGCCACCATCGCCAAGCGCCTGAAGGACGCGCAGAACACCGCCGCCATGCTGACGACCTACAACGAGGTCGACATGAAGGCGATCATGGACCTGCGGTCCGAATACAAGGACCAGTTCGAGAGGAAGTATGGCGTGAAGCTGGGCTTCATGTCCTTCTTCGTGAAGGCCTGCGTCCACGCGCTGAAGGAAGTGCCCGAGGTCAATGCCGAGATCGACGGCGGCGACGTGGTCTACAAGAACTATGTCCACATGGGCGTCGCCGTCGGCACGCCGGCGGGCCTCGTCGTGCCAGTCGTGCGCGACGCCGACCGCCTGTCCTTCGCCGAGATCGAGAAGAAGATCGCCGAACTTGGCCTGCGCGCCCGCGACGGCAAGCTGACCATGGCCGAGATGCAGGGCGGGTCCTTCACCATCTCGAACGGCGGCGTCTACGGCTCGCTCATGTCCTCGCCGATCCTGAACCCGCCGCAGTCCGGGATCCTCGGCATGCACAAGATCCAGGACCGGCCCGTCGTGGTGGGCGGCCAGATCGTCATCCGCCCGATGATGTATCTGGCGCTGAGCTACGACCACCGCATCGTCGACGGCAAGGGCGCCGTGACCTTCCTGGTCCGGGTGAAGGAAGTGCTGGAAGACCCGCGCCGGCTTCTGATGGACCTCTGAGGTCTGGCCCCCGCCACTCAGCGGGGGCGCCTGCGCCCCCCGAAAGGAGATGCCATGCAAGTCATCGCGACCTTTGAAACCGGCGGCTATGACGCCTGGAAATCCGCCTTCGACGGCCAGTCCGAAGCCTGGTCGCAGGCCGGGCTGACGCTCTTGCAGCTTTGGCGGTCCCTGGACGCGCCGGACCGGGCGGTCGCCCTGTTCAAATGCGGCAACCGCTCGGCGGCCGAAGGCTGGCTTCACCGCCAGTCTGCGCTCCATGGCGCGGTCACGACCGAATTCCTGAGGACGGCATGAGCCCCGAGCTTGCCGCCCTTTCCGCGCTCGTCGTGCTTCTTTTCGCGACGATCATGGTCGCGCAACAGTCGCTCACGGCAGACATCGGCATGGACGGCAATACCGGCACCCGCGAGGGGGGCGAGGCCCGGTTCTCGCCCTGGACCCAGCGGCTCAGGCGCGCGGTGGCGAACTCGGTCGAGAATATCGGCCCCTTCATCGCCGCCGTCCTGGTCGTGACGCTGTCCGGCCGGTCCTCGCCCATCATCGCAGCACCGGCCTGGATCTATGTCCTGGCCCGCGCGCTTTACGTTCCGGCCTATGCCTGCGGCTGGGTGCCATGGCGCACCGTCATCTGGTCGGTGGGGGCCTCCTCCACCCTTGGCCTTTTGCTTGCCGCCTGGCTCTGACCGAACCAACGAAGGAATCCGACCCATGTCCAGCCTAGACACCACGCCCGCCACTGCCAGCGATGCCACCTTCGATGTCATCATCATCGGCGCCGGCCCCGGCGGCTATGTCTGCGCCATCCGCTGTGCGCAACTCGGCCTGAAAACGGCGGTGGTCGAAGGGCGCGACACGCTCGGCGGCACCTGCCTGAACATCGGCTGCATCCCCTCGAAGGCACTGCTGCACGCCAGCCACTCGCTTCACGAGGCCGAGGTGAACTTCGCCAAGATGGGCCTTCTGGGCGCCGCCCCGACCGTCGACTGGGGCCAGATGCAGGCCTACAAGGCCGATGTCGTCGCCACCAACACCAAGGG
>CAMFGW010000017.1 GCA_945952025.1 uncultured Paracoccaceae bacterium | reverse complement strand
CGCCCCGCCATCGGCGGGCGCTTCCGCGCCCACCGGGGCAGGCGCCGGCCTTTGTTGTTCTGTGACACGACCGGTCCAGCGGAGCCGCCTCGCAGCGGGCGGGGGAAACGCGGGTCGCGCTTCCCTTTCCCGCCCGGCCCGGCGTCCCTTCTTAACCCCGCATCCGCGCGCCGTCGGCGTCCCAGAGGGGGCCGTCGACCATGCGGGCGGGGCGCATCTCGCCCAGGATCTCGATCTCGCCGGTCAGGCCGGGCTTGATCAGCTCGACCGGCACGAAGGCCTGCGCGACCGACTTGCCGGTCCAGTGCGAGAAGCCGCCCGACGAGCAGAAGCCCACCACCTTGCCGCCGATCCACAAGGGCTCGTAGCCGACCACGTCGGCATCCGCCGCGTCGATCACGAAGGGCATCAGCTTGCGCTTGGGCGCAAAACCCGCCGCGGCCGCCCGGCCGATGAAATCGTCCTTCTGCCAGCGGATGAAGCGGTCGATGCCGGTTTCCTGCGGCATGTAGTCCGGGCTGAATTCGCGGCCCCACGAGCCGAAGAACTTGTCGAGCCGGAGGCTCATCATCGCCCGCATGCCGAAGGGCGTCAGGCCCAGGTCCTGGCCGGCGGCCCAGAGCGCGTTCCAGAGCGCGCGCTCGCTCATGTGGTCGCAGAAGATCTCGTAGCCGAGGTCGCCCGTGTAGCTGACGCGCTGCACCAGGCAGTCCGCCATGCCGACCGTCATGCGGCGCGCATCCATGAAGCGGAACGAAGGGCCGACATCGCTGCGGGTGACGCGCGCCAAGAGGTCGCGGGCGCGGGGGCCGGCGATCTGGAAGCCGGTCACGCGGTCGGACATGTTCTCGACCTTCACGCCGTCCCTGAGGTTCGCCTCGAACCAGCGCAGGTGTTGGTCCTGGGCACCGTAGCTGCCGGTGATCTGGAAGGTTTCGTCGTCGATGCAGGTCACGGTGAAGTCGCCGATGATCTTGCCCTTCGGCGACAGCATCGGGGTCAGCGACAGGCGGCCGGGCTTCGGGATGGTGCCCGCCATGATGTAGTCGAGCCAGGCGCGCGCGTTCGGGCCGGTCACGCGGAATTTGCCGAAGTTCTGCACCTCGTTGATGCCGACGCCCTCGCGCACCGCGCGGACCTCGCGCCCCGTCGCAGCGAAGGCGTTCGATCGCTTGAAGGACGGCTCTTCATAGGTCGGCTCGCCACCCTTCGCGAAGTAGTTCGGCACTTCGAGCCCGTATTGCTGGCCCCAGACCGCGCCCAGTTCGGTGAAGGTGTCGTACATCGGCGTCGTGCGGAAGGGGCGGGCGGCCGGGCGTTCCTCGTTCGGGTAGCCGACCGAGAAGCGCATCTGGTAGTTCTCGATCACCTTCGGGACGGTGTAGCCGGGCGTCGTCCACTTGCCGAAGCGCGCCACGTCGAAGCCGCGGGGATCGACCTCGGTCTCGCCGTGGATCATCCATTCGGCAAGCGACTTGCCCATGCCGCCGCCCTGGCTGAAGCCCGCCATGACCGCGCAGGCCGACCAGTAGTTGCGCAGGCCGGGGACGGGGCCGATCAGCGGGTTGCCGTCCGGCGCGAAGGTGAAGGGGCCGTGGATCACGCGCTTGACTCCCGAGCGCTCCAGCACCGGGAAGCGGCGGTAGGCGAAGGTCACGCTGTCCTCGATCTTGTCGAACTGCTCGTTCAGAAGCTCGTGGCCGAAGGTCCAGGGCGTGCCGTCGACCGACCAGGGCTCGGCCTTCTGTTCGTAAAAGCCGATGCAGAGCCCGCGCCCCTCCTGCCGCAGGTAGCTTTCGCCGCCGGGGTCCATGACATGGGGGAATTCCTTGCCCTGATCGAGGACGGCGACGATTTCGGGGATGTCGTCGGTCACCAGATACTGGTGCGCCATGGGCAGAAGCGGCAGGTAGACGCCTGCCATCGCGCCCACTTCGCGCGCCCAGAGGCCGCCCGCGTTCACCACATGCTCGGCATGGACCTCGCCCTTTTCGGTGACGACGGTCCAGGTGCCGTCCGGGCGCGGGGTGGTGGCCAGCACGCGGTTGTGCTCGACGATCGTCGCGCCGCCCATCCGCGCGGCCTTGGCGTAGGCGTGCGTCGTGCCCGAGGGGTCAAGGTGGCCGTCGAGCGGGTCGTAGAGCGCGCCGATGATGCCTTCGAGGTTCACCTGGCCATAGGTGAACTTCTCGATCTCGGCCGGGGTCAGGATCTCGGTATGCAGGCCCATGTAGCGGTGCTTGGCGCGTTCGGCCTTCAGCATCTCGAACCGGGCCTGGTTGTCGGCGAGCGTGATGCCGCCGACATGGTGCAGGCCGCAGTTCATGCCGGTCAGCGCCTCGAGTTCCTTGTAGAGCTGGATGGTGTAACCCTGCAGCGCGGCCATGTTGGTGTCGCCGTTCAGTGTGTGAAAGCCGCCCGCCGCATGCCAGGTCGAGCCCGAGGTGAGGGTCGAGCGTTCGATCAGCATCACGTCCTTCCAGCCCATCTTGGTCAGGTGGTAAAGGACCGAACAGCCGACGACGCCGCCGCCGATGACTGCAACCTGGGTGTGAGTTTTCATGGAACGCTCCCTCGATCCGGCCCGCGCGTCCGGGTGGCGGGTCTTTGCGCGCCGATATTGGCAAGGTGCGCGCGGCTCGGGCGTGTCATTTGCGACAGAGATTGGTCGTTTTGGTGATTGGACCATCCTGGACGCGAAGGCGTGATTGGCAGGGCGATTGGCCGGCGCTAGTCAGGGCGGAACCGCCGCCCATTGCCCGAGGACCAGATGATTCGCCTGACCCTGCCATGGCTTCTGGGCCTGATGGCCGCTCTTTTCGTCGGTTGCCTGATCCTCCGGCCGCTTCTGCCGGTCGACGAGACGCGCTACCTGGCGGTCGCGTGGGAGATGCACCTGTCGGGCGACCCGCTGCACCTGACGAAGAACTTCGCGCCCTACGCCCACAAGCCGCCGCTGCTGTTCTGGCTCATCAACCTTCTGTGGCTGGTGACCGGGGTCAGCGAGCTGTTCGCCCGCTTCATCGGGCCGGCCTTCGCGCTGGCCTCGATCTGGGCGACGGCGCGGCTGGCGCGCCGCTTCTGGCCCGAGATTCCGGGCGCGCCCCTTGCGGCCGCGCTGGCGCTGGCTGCGATGACGGTCTTTCAGCTTTACGGCAGCGCGACCATGTTCGACACGATGCTGACGCTCGCGACCCTTATCGGCATCGGGGCGCTCTGGCGGGTCGGCGAGGGGGAGGCGGGGCTTGGGCCCTGGATCATCTTTGGCGCGGCACTCGGGTTCGGAACGCTCGCCAAGGGGCCGGTGATCCTTCTGCACCTTCTGCCGCCCCTTCTGGCCTTTCGTGTCTGGGCCGATGAGCGGGTGCCGGTGCGCATCCTTCTGAAGGGGGCGGGCGTGGCGCTGGCGGTCGGTCTTGGCATCGTCGCGCTCTGGCTGATCCCGACGCTGCTGACCGCCACCCCCGAATTCCGCCACGAACTTCTGTGGAGCCAGTCCGTCGAGCGCGTCGCGGGCGGCATGGCGCATGACCGGCCCTTCTGGTTCCTGGTAGGCCTTCTGCCGGTGATCCTTTTCCCCTGGTTCTTCACGCCGCCCTTCTGGCGGTCCTTCGCGCCCTCGCGCCTGAACGGCGACAATGCCGCGCGGCTGTGCCTTATCTGGGCACTGTCGGCGCTGATCCTCTTCTCGTTCGTGGCCAGCAAGCAGCCGCATTACCTGGTGCCTGAACTGCCGGCGATCGCGCTCATCCTGGCCATGCCGCTCGCCACGCGCCCGCGCCTTGCGATCGGGGGCCTTGGCGCCGGCATAGCCGTCACCATCGTCATCCATGCCGTCCTGACGCAGAACGGCGGTTTTGCCGGCTGGAACAGCCGGCGGCTCGCCATCCTGCTCAGCCCAGCGGCAGAGGGGGACCTGGCCGTAGTCGGCACGCGCTACAATGCCGAGGTCAACTTCACCATGCGCCTGACTGACCTGGTGGCAGAACCGCAGGACGCGGCCGCCCTTGTCGCCTGGGCGGTCGCGCATCCGAACGGGCTGGTGTTCGGCCCGCTCGAGGCGAGCCCGATCCGCAAGGCGCCGGCCTCGACCTTGCGCTTCGCGGGCGAGGATTATGGCGTCTGGCCGGCGGCGGATGCGCTGACGGCGGAGTAGGGCCCTGCCTTCCGGGTGGGCCCTACTTCTCGGGCTTGGCCCTACTTTTCGGGCAACAGCCCCTTTGGCGCAAATCGCAGGACGACCAGCAGGATCACCCCCATGACGATGGTGCGCATCTGTTCGGCGCTGCCGGTCAGGGCCGTCTTCAGGCCGGACGCGGGGTCCATGTACTGGGTCGCGCTCCACATCGCGGCAGAGCCCCAGTCGAAGACCTTGTTCCAGAGATACCAGATCAGGAAGGCGCCAAGGACCGAGCCCCAGTTGTTGCCAGAGCCGCCGACGATGACCATGAGCCAGATGGTGAAGGTGAAGCGCAACGGCGTGTAGCTTGACGGCACCAGCTGGCCGTCGCGCGTCACCAGCATCGCGCCCGCCATGCCGCAGATCGCCGCGCCCAGAATGAAGACCTGCAGGTGGCGCTTGGTCACGTCCTTGCCCATGGCGCCCGACGCCGTCTCGTTGTCGCGGATCGCGCGCATCATCCGGCCCCAGGGGCTGTTCAGCGCCAGTTCGCACGCCCAGAGGATCAGAAGCAGGACGGCGGTGAAGAGCAGCGCATAAAGCAGCTGGACCGCGATGGTCGAGGCATTGACCGGGTTCAGTCCCCAGTTGGCGCAGAAGTCCAGGAAGCGCTGCGATTCCTGCAGGCTGACCTCGGTCGGGACCGGCCAGGGGCGGGGGATCTGGGTGGCGTTCTTGACGCCTCGGTCGAGCCAGTCCTCGTTCTTCATCACGGCGACGATGATCTCGCCGATGCCCAGGGTGGCGATGGCCAGATAGTCCGACCGAAGCCCGAGCGCGGTCTTGCCGATGGCCCAGGCCGCAGCCGCGGCCATGAGCGCGCCGGCCGGCCAGGCGACGAGCGCGGGCAGGCCGAGGCCGCCGATATTGCCGGCGGCGGCGGGGTCGTTCGCCTCGATATAAGCCACCGCCGGGTCGAAGATCGCGCGGTACAGGAAGAAGCCGCCGACGAGGATCGCGGTGACGCCCCAGGTCCGCGCACGCCCCTTCAGATGGCCATAGGCAAAGACCGCCAGGCCGACGACTCCAAGCCCGGTCAGGAGTGCCACGACCAGCCGGCCGACGCCGGCGGCGTTCCAGACCGCCGTGACCGGCGGCAGCGAGACGAGGACGCCGGCAAGACCGCCCAGCGCCACGAAGCCGACGATCCCGGTCGAGAATAGCCCGGCATAGCCCCACTGCAGGTTCACGCCGAGCGCCATGATGGCCGACAGGAGGCACATCAGGACGATTTCCAGGACCACGTTCCAGCTGCCCGACAGGATAGTGTAGCCAGCCGCGTCGGCGTTCAGGGGGTGGACCTGCCAGTGGACCGTGCCCTCGAGCAGGAGGAGGAGCCCCATGAGGGCGAAAAGGATCAGCGTGCGGTTCCGCGCGTTCGTCATGGTCACACTGCCTTGCCTTTGAAGATGCCGGTCGGCTTGAACAGAAGCACGATGATGAGGATCGCGAAGCTGACCGAGAATTTGTATTCGGTGGACAGAAGCTGCATCAGCCCGTCGGGCATCAGGCTTTCGGGCAAGATGTAGCTTGCCACCTTCTTCCAGGCATAGGTGAGCCCGATTTCGGAAAAGGCGATGAGGAAGCCCCCGGCGATGGCGCCGAGCGGATTGCCAAGGCCACCGACGACGGCCGCCGCAAAGATCGGAAGAAGCAGCGCGAAGTAGTTGAAAGCCTTGTAGGATTTGTCGAGCCCGTAGAGAGTGCCCGCGATCACCGCAAGGCCCGAGGCGATGATCCAGGTGATGGCGACCACGCGCTCGGGGTTGATGCCGGACAGCAGCGCCAGATCTTCGTTGTCGGAATAGGCGCGCATCGACTTGCCGGTGCGGGTGCGGTTCAAAAACCAGAAGAGCGCCCAGACCACCAGCCCCGCCGTCACCACGGTGATGGCCTGCGTCATGCGGAGCGCCAGCCCCTCGTTCAGGCCGGTTGCGGTGCGGAAGGCCGTCGGGTCGATCAGGAATTTCTGCCCGTCAGCGAACTGGATTTCCTGCACGCCGATGATCATGCGGGTGATGCCGGCCATGATGAACATCACGCCCATCGAGGCGATGACGACGATCACGGGCTTGGCCTTCACCCGTCGATAATAGCGGTAGACCGTCCGGTCGGTCAGCAGCGCCACCGCCGACATGGCCGCGATCCCGAAGGGCAGGGCGAGGATCGCGGTCGGCACGGGGCCGAAGCTTATGCCCATCGACTGGAACCACCAGGTGAAGAGGATCACCACCGCCGCACCAAAGGCCATCGTGTCGCCGAGCGCGAAGTTGGAAAAGCGCAGGACGCCGTAGACCAGCGTCGCCGCCAGCGCGCCGAGGGCCAGCTGCGCGCCATAGGCCGTCGCGGGGATGACCACGAAGTTCAGAAGGGCGACGAGCGCGTTCAGGAAGTCCATTGCTCAGCCCCCAAGGAAGGTGCGGCGGACATCGGGGTCGGCCATGAGTGCGGCCCCCGTGTCGGTGAAACGATTGGCGCCCTGGACAAGCACATAGCCCATGTCCGCGATCTCGAGCGCCTGGCGGGCGTTCTGTTCGACCATCAGGATCGAGATACCGGTGCGCGCCACCTCGATGATGCGGTCGAAAAGCTCGTCCATGACGATGGGCGAGACACCCGCCGTCGGCTCGTCCAGCATCAGGACCTTGGGCTGGGTCATCAGCGCGCGGCCGACCGCGACCTGCTGGCGCTGGCCGCCCGACAGCTCGCCCGCCGGCTGGCGGCGCTTTTCCTTCAGGATCGGGAACAGGTCATAGACCTGAGCCATAGTATCGCGGAAATCGTCGGTGCGGATGAAGGCGCCCATTTCCAGGTTTTCCTCGACGGTCATCGAGGTGAAGACGTTGTTGACCTGCGGCACGAAGCCCATGCCCTTGCGCACCCGCTCCTGCGGCGAAAGGCTCGAGATGTCCTCGCCATCCAGGTGCACCCGGCCGCCGCGCAGGTTCAGCATGCCGAAGACCGCCTTCATGGCGGTCGACTTGCCGGCGCCGTTCGGGCCGACGATGACGGCGATCTGGCCCTTTTCGACGGCGAGCGTGCAGCCGTGCAGGATGTCGGCGGCGCCGTAGCCGCCGGTCATGTTCTCGCCGATCAGGAAGGGTTCCTTGCCGCTCACGCCCTTCGGCCGGGCGTGGCTGTCGGAGTGGGTAAGGGGTTCGGCAGTTGCCTGCGGAGCCTTGCTCATGCCGTTACCCCCGCCTCTGCCTTGACCTTGTTCTTCAGGCCGCGGCCCAGGTAGGCCTCGATCACCGCCTCGTTCTTCATGATGCTGTCGGCCGAGCCTTCGGCCAGGACCTTGCCCTCGGCCATGACGATGACCGGGTCGCAGAGGCGGCCGATGAAATCCATGTCGTGCTCGATGACGCAGAAGGTATAGCCGCGCTCCTTGTTCAGGCGGACAATGGCGTCGCCGATCGTGTTCAGAAGCGTGCGGTTCACGCCGGCGCCGACCTCGTCCAGGAAGACGACCTTAGCGTCGACCATCATGGTGCGGCCAAGTTCCAGCAGTTTCTTCTGGCCGCCCGACAGGTTCCCGGCGCGTTCGTCGGCCAGGTGCGAGATGGTCAGGAAGTCCAGCACCTCGTCGGCCTTCTTCCAGAGCGCGCGCTCGTCCTCGCGGATGCGGGCGCGGTGGAACCAGGTGTTCCACAGCGTCTCGCCCGCCTGGTTGCCCGGCACCATCATCAGGTTTTCGCGCACGGTCAGGGACGAGAATTCATGCGCAATCTGGAAGGTGCGCAGAAGGCCCTTGTGGAAAAGCTCGTGCGGGGCAAGGCCGGTGATGTCCTCGCCATCCATGGTCACCTTGCCGGAGGTGGGCTTATAAACCCCAGCTATGACGTTGAAAAGTGTGGATTTTCCAGCGCCGTTCGGGCCGATCAACCCGGTGATGGAGCCGGTGGCGATGGTCAGCGACGCGCCGTTGACGGCACGAAAGCCGCCGAACTGCTTGTGCAGGTCTTCGACCCTTATCATTTGTCCCCCAGTCCAACCCCCCGCCCATCGCGGACTGTCCGCTATCGGCCGAGGGGCGCGCTTCCGGTCGCCGCGAGTGTATCCCCACGTACGCCCGGCGTCTCATTTTTTGGCTCGCAGAGCAAGAAAAGGGCAGCCCGCCGTGACGGGCCGCCCCCCTTGGATCAAGTCGTCAGCGGTACTTCACCGTTTCGATCTTGTTGTCCTTGACCTCGATCTCGCGGTAGTTGCCCGCGCTTTCGCCCGGGGGCACCAGCTCGACGTTCGAGGCGCCGACATAGTCGATGTCCTTGCCTTCCTTGATGAGCTTGAGCGCCTTGCCCAGTTCGCCCGGCTCGATCTTTTCGCCGGGTGCGTTGGCGATTTCCATGATCTTCTTGGAATAGTCGGCGGGCTTGGTGGACTTCGCGGCCTGCATGGCCAGAAGCATCAGGGCCGCAGCGTCATAGCTTTCCGGCGTGTAGGGCGAGGAGACGTCGAACTTGCCGCCCGACATTTCGCCCAGCGTCTTCAGGCCCGGCGAGTCGTTGCCCGGCACCTGGCCGAACGAGCCGTTCAGGCCATTGGGGACGTTCTTCGTCAGCGTGTCCGAGATCATGCCGCCCGGCAGTTCGAACTTCGAGAAGGCGCCCGAATCGACGGCCGCGCGCAGGATGCCCGAGCCGCCCTGGTCGACATAGCCCGCCACGATCAGGATGTCGCCGCCAGCCGAGGCGAGCGAGGCGACTTCGGCCGAATAGTCGGCCTTGCCGTCTTCGTGGGCGATGTTCGCGGTGATCTTGCCGCCCTTCGCCTCGAAGGACTTGGCGATGGCTTCGGCCAGGCCCTTGCCGTAGTCCGAGTTGGAATAGGTCAGCGCGGCGGTCTTGACGCCATGTTCGATCATGATGTCGGCCGCGACTTCGCCTTCACGCGCGTCCGAGGGCGCGGTGCGGAAGAAGAGCCCTTTCGAATCGAGCGTCGACAGTGCCGGCGAGGTCGCCGAGGGCGAGATCATCACCATGCCGTTCGGAATGGCGACGTTCGTCAGGACTGCGATGGTGACGCCCGAGCAGTCGCCGCCGAGGATGCCCGAGACCTTGTCCGAGGTGACCATCTTCTGTGCGGCGGTCGTGGCGACGGCCGCGTCGGTGCAGGTCGAATCGCCGCGCACCGAAGAAACCTTGGTGCCGTCGAGGAATTCGCCCGAGGCGTTCACTTCTTCCATCGCCGCTTCCGATGCGGCGGCCATGGATTTGGTCAGCGACTCGATCGGGCCGGTGAAGCCGTAAAGGATGCCAAGCTTGATGTCTTCGGCCTGAGCGACGCCCGCAAACAAGGCGCAAGCCGCCGTGGCGGCCATGAGCTTCTTCATAGGTAGACTCCCCGTCTATTGTTTTTGACTGGGCCAGACCCTAGCCGCATCGGCTTGAAAAGCAAGCACCTTCGCCATCTTGCCGCCGAAATCGCGGCCACCGACCCGTCCTGCCGTTCGGCCAACCGGCAGAAACTCCGGTGGCGCGATCCGGTGCTCAGATCGACAACCGTGCCGGGACCGCCGGTTTGCCAAGCGTGCCGCGTTCGCGGTAGGGCGTCGTCTGGTAGTGCGCGCGGTAGCATTTCGAGAAATGCGAGGGGCTGGCAAAGCCGCAGGCGAGCGCCACATTGATCACGCTCATGTCCGTCTGCATCAAGAGGTTGCGCGCCTTTTGCAGGCGAAGCTCCATGTAGTAGCGCTTGGGGCTGCGGTTCAGATAGCGCCGGAAGAGCCGCTCGAGCTGGCGGGTCGACATGCCCACGTCAGTCGCAAGAAGCGCAGGGCTGATCGGGTCCTCGACGTTGGCCTCCATGATCTGGATGACCTGGCTGAGCTTGGGGTGGCGCACGCCGATCCGCGTCGGGATCGACAGGCGCTGCGTGTCCTGGTCGGTGCGGACGGTGGAATAGATGAGCTGGTCGGCGACGATGTTGGCGACATCCTCGCCATGCTCCTGGGCGATGATCCGCAGCATCAGGTCCAGGGACGAGGTGCCCCCGGCCGTGGTCATCCGGTTGCCGTCGATGACGAAGACCGATTTCGTCAGGCGCACATCCTCGAATTCCTCGATGAAGCTGTCCTGGTTTTCCCAGTGGATCGTCGCGCGCTTGCCGTCCAGAAGGCCGGCCCGCGCCATGGCATAGCCGCCGGTGCAGATGCCGCCGACCACGACGCCCTGCCGCGCCTCGCGGCGCAGCCAGTTCAGGACCGGCTTCGTCGTCGCCGCCTGCACGTCGATGCCGCCGCAGACAAGGATCGTATCCTCGCGCTCGACGTCCTGAAGCCCCATGTCCAGCTTGAAGGTCGCGCCGTTCGAGCAGGCGACCTCGCGCCCGTTCTCGCCGGCGAAGGTCCAGGCATAGGCGGGGTAGCCCAGCATGCGGTTGGCGATCCGCAAGGGCTCGATCGCGCCCGCGAACGAGATCATGGTGAAGCGTTCAAGTAGCAGGAAGACGAAGCGCTTGGTGTGGCCCCGCTCGTCCGTCTTGACCTTTGCGCGTCCGGCCATCATCTGCATAATGCGACCCATTGCTGTCGTTTTGGGCACAATCCCACCAATCCGTCGCCGCCGCAAGGGGCGATGGGAGGGGGTTGGGTGAGTGTCTGGCGGGGGCAGGGGTGGTTTGCATCGGTCGGCGGGCTTCGCTATAGAGCGGGCCGTTAACGCTAAAGAAGTGGGCGCGCGGCCACAGACCGTCGCGGAGTGCGGAGGCAGATGATGGGCAAGGGTTGGACGAAGTCGGATTGGCGCACGAAACCGCGCGTGCAGATGCCCGATTATCCCGATCAGGCCGCACTGAAGACGGTCGAGGACCAACTGGCCAAGATGCCCCCCCTGGTCTTTGCCGGCGAGGCACGCAAGCTCAAGCGCGCGCTTGGCGAGGCGGGCGCGGGGCGGGCCTTCCTGCTGCAGGGCGGCGACTGCGCCGAAAGCTTCGCGGAATTCTCTGCCGACAACATCCGCGACACGTTCAAGGTGCTTCTGCAGATGGCCATCGTCCTGACCTGGGGCGCGAAGGTTCCGGTCATCAAGATCGGCCGCGTCGCGGGCCAGTTCGCCAAGCCGCGCTCGGCCGGGACCGAGGTCCTGGGCGGCGTCGAGCTGCCATCCTACCGGGGCGACATCATCAACGGCTTCGATTTCACGTCGGACGCACGGGTGCCGAACCCGCAGCGCATGCTGCAGGCCTACACGCAGGCGTCGGCCTCGCTGAACCTGCTGCGCGCCTTCTCGACCGGCGGCTATGCCGACATCCACCGGGTGCAGAGCTGGATTTCGGGCTTCACGGATGAAGCCGACGCCCGCCGCTACCGCGAGATCGCGACCCAGATCAGCGACGCGATGGACTTCATGGCCGCAGCCGGCGTCACCTCGAAGACCGCGCCGGAACTTGGGACCGTCGATTTCTACACCAGCCACGAGGCGCTTTTGCTGGAGTATGAAGAGGCGCTGGCCCGGGTCGATTCGACGACCGGCCTGCCGGTTGCGGGGTCGGGCCACATGATCTGGATTGGCGACCGCACGCGGCAGCCCGAGGGCGCGCATGTCGAATTCTGCCGGGGTGTGCAGAACCCGATCGGGCTGAAGTGCGGCCCCTCGACCACGCCCGAGGACCTGAAGGTGCTGATGGCGAAGCTGAATCCGGACAATGAGGCGGGCCGGCTGACGCTGATCGCGCGTTTCGGGGCGGGCAAGGTCGGCGAGCATCTGCCGCGCCTGATCCGCGCCGTCCAGGAAGAGGGCGCGAGCGTCGTCTGGTCGTGCGATCCGATGCACGGCAACACGATCAAGTCGGCCACCGGCTACAAGACCCGGACCTTCGACAGCGTGCTGCGCGAGGTGCGCGAGTTCTTCGCGATCCACAAGGCCGAGGGCACGATCCCCGCGGGCGTGCATTTCGAGATGACGGGCCAGGACGTGACCGAATGCACCGGCGGCGTCCGGGCGGTCACGGACGAGGATCTGTCGGACCGCTACCACACCGCCTGCGATCCGCGCCTGAACGCCAGCCAGTCGCTGGAGCTTGCGTTCCTCGTGGCCGAGGAACTGCAGGCCGAACGGGCGCTGCGCAAGGCCTCGGGCCTCTGATCGGGTCCTCTGATCCAGGCCTCTGATCCGGGGGCGACCTAGCGGTCGCGCCCGGTGTCGTGGACCAGCGTGAGGCGCGGTCCGGGCGTGCCCGTGAAGGGCCGGGGGGCTTCGGCCAGCCCGGTCATTCCCGCCATTTCCAGCGCCTCGGTCAGGGCTGATCGTCCCGCGCCGCGCCCGGTCAGGGCTTGCCGGGTGACGCCCGACAGGTCGAACCGCCGGGGGGCGCGGCCGGTCTGGCCGGTTGTCACCAGGCAACCCAGCGCCCGGCTGATGCAGCCAAGGTCGCTGCGCAGCGGCAGAAGGACCATCCGCCCGCCAAGCCGGGGCCGGCCAAAGCCGGTTTCGGCCTGCAGATCCAGTTCGACCGCTTCCGGCCCGGCGAACATGGCCTCGAGTGCCGCGCCCGCCGCATCGCGCGCCGCCGGGGTGAAGAGGACGCCGATCGGCATCCCCCGCACGTCCGTGCCGACGAGCCGGGTCAAGTCCTGCCCCGCGACGCGGAAGCGCGCCTGGCCGGGCGCAACCCGTTCCAGGATGAACGAGGCCGGCAGCGCCCCCTCGATTCCCTGGGGGTCGAGGTCGGCGCGCAGGGGCACGAGCCGCCCGTCGCGCAGGCCGTCCCAGTAGGCCCGGACCTCTGCCAGCGCATCGGTGAGCCGGGGTTCGGGCATGGCGGGCGTCCCCCGCCGTCTGTCGAATGAAATCACGTTATCCATGGGCCGCCCCAATATTGGCGTGGAAGTGGGACCCCGTTCGGGGGCAGAGGCCCTTCTGGGCGAGTGGGTTCAGGGCGCGTTGCCAAAGGACGGCGACTGTTGCTAACCCTGACCTTGTTAGGTGAATGAAATGTTAAATTCGCTAAACTCTGACGGAACTATACTGCATTTGCCCCAAAAACCGAGGATATTCGCAAACAATGGTTAACGGAGCCAAGGGAGTGACGGGGACGGCATCCGGCGCGCCGGTCCTGTCGATGACCGGATTTGCCGCTGGGCGCGGCGCGGGGGGCGGTGCGAGTTGGGTCTGGGAGGTGCGTTCGGTCAACGGCAAGGGCGCGGATTTCCGGTTGAAACTGCCCGACGGGCTCGACGGGCTCGAGGCTCAGCTGCGTGCGGCGCTTCAGGCGCGGGTGGCGCGCGGCAATGTCACGCTGAACCTCAGGCTCGACCGCGATCCGGGGTCCGAGGCGGTGGCGCTGAACGAGGGCGCGCTCAAGGCGACCATCGCCGCGCTGATCCGCATAGAACGCGCGGCGGCAGAGGCGGGACTGACGCTCGCCTCGCCGACGGCGACGGACATCCTGGGGCTTAGGTCGGTCACGGAAGGTGGTGCGGCGCGTGACGGGGCGGGGCTGGCGGCGGCAATCGCTGCGGATTTCGGGCCGGTGCTCGAGGCTTTCGTCGCCGACCGCGCGCGCGAGGGGGCGGCGCTTGCGGCCATCCTCGGCGCCCAGATCGACCGGATCGACACGCTGCGGGCCGAGGCGCAGAAGGCCGCCGAAGCGCGCAGACCGGACGCCGAACGCGCGCTTCGCGAGGCGCTGGCCCGGGTCCTCTCTGGCGCGCCCGATGCCGACCCCCAGCGGATCGCGCAGGAACTGGCGATGCTGGCCGTCAAGGCCGACGTGGTCGAGGAACTGGACCGCCTTTCCGCCCATGTCGGCGCCGCGCGCGCGCTTCTGGCCGAAGGGGGCGCCATCGGCCGCAAGCTCGACTTCCTGACGCAGGAATTCCTGCGCGAGGCCAATACCTTGTGCTCGAAGGCCGGGAATGTGGCTCTGACGCGGATCGGGCTTGACCTCAAGACGGTCATCGACCAGATGCGCGAGCAGGCGCAGAATGTCGAATAGGGGCCTTGAATGAGCGTTGAAATTTCCCGGCGCGGGCTTCTCGTCATCCTTTCCTCGCCCTCGGGCGCGGGCAAGTCGACGATGGCCAAGCGCCTCATGGCCTGGGACCCGACCTTGCGCTTTTCCGTCTCTGCCACCACCCGCCCGCCCCGTGCCGGCGAGGTCGAGGGGCGCGACTATTTCTTCCGCTCGCCCGAGGAATTCCGCGCCCTGGTCGCCGCCGGCCAGATGCTGGAACATGCCGAGGTCTTCGGCAATTCCTACGGCTCGCCCCGCGCGCCGGTCGAGGCCGCGATGGCCGAGGGGCGCGATACGCTTTTCGACATCGACTGGCAGGGCGGACAGCAGGTCAGGAATTCGGCGCTTGGCAAGGACGTGGTGTCGATCTTCATCCTGCCGCCGTCGATGGCCGAGCTTGAGCGCCGCCTGCGGACGCGCGGGCAGGACAGCGACGAGGTGATCGCGGGCCGGATGGCCAAGTCGGAGGGCGAGATCAGCCATTGGGCCGAATATGACTATGTGCTGATCAATGACGATGCCGACGAGACCGAGGATTGGCTGCGCGCGATCCTGCGCGCCGAACGGATGCGCCGCGACCGGATGCCGGGCCTTTTGGAGTTCGTGCGCGGGCTGAATGCCGAAGCGGAGGGGAAGCGATGATCTATGCACTCGATGGCCAGGCGCCCGAGATCGCCGAGGGTGTCTGGGTCGCGCCCGACGCCGTGCTTGTCGGCCGGGTGCGGCTGAAGACGCGGGCGAACGTCTGGTTCGGCGTCGTGGCACGCGGCGACAATGAATGGATCGAGGTGGGCGAGGGCTCGAACGTTCAGGAGCACGTGGTCCTGCACACCGACATGGGGTTTCCCCTGACCATCGGGCGCCACGTGACCGTGGGCCACAAGGCGATGCTGCATGGCTGCACCATCGGCGACGGCAGCCTGATTGGCATGGGGGCGACGGTCCTGAACGGCGCGCGGATCGGGAAGGGTTGCCTGATCGGGGCCGGGGCGCTGGTGACCGAGGGGAAAGAGATCCCGGACGGAAGCCTCGTCATGGGCGCGCCGGGCCGTGTCGTGCGCACGCTCGACGCCGAAGGGCAGGCGCGGCTTCTGAAATCGGCCGAGGGCTACCGGAAGAATGCGGCGCGGTTTGCGGCCGGCCTCAGGGCGATCTGACACGCTTTCTTTGCGTCGGCGGCGACCTGATCGCCGGGCTCCGCGCGGCCGCGCGGCCGCGCGGCGGTGACAGGCCGGGCGATTGTCGCTATAACCTCCCCAATCCGCCCGGCGAGGCGGGCCAATGGCGCCGGGATGACGCCCGGCGCGCCAGCGAGGTGAGGGCAGAATGACCAATTCCATGACAGTATCGCGTCGGGGCCTTCTGGCTGCCGGCGGCGCAACCCTTGGCCTTGCGGCCTGCGGCAACGGCATCGGCTCGAACGGCGGCACCACGCTCGACGCGCGGGTCGATGCGACGCGCGACTACATGAAGCGCAACTTCCCGCTCGCCTATGCCAAGATCCAGCAGGCATCCGGCGTCCTTTACATGCCGCTGATGACCGAGGCGGGGCTCTTCTTCGGCGGCGCCTACGGGCGCGGCGCGCTGCGCATCAACGACGTGACGGTCGACTATTATTCAGCGACGCAAGGAAGCTGGGGCCTGCAGGTCGGCGCGCAGCAATATGCGCACATCATCCTGTTCATGACGCCCGAGGCGCTGGCGAACTTCCGGTCCTCGCCGGGCTGGACCGCGGGCGCGGACATGCAATATGCGACGCCTGACGGGGGCCAGAACGCGGGCGTGGACACGACGACGACCAGCGCGCCGGTCGTGGCCTATGTCTTCGGGCAGGCGGGTTTCATCATCGGTGCGACGCTCAGCGGCACGAAATACACGCGAATCATTCCGTAAGGGCTGCGGCACGCGCCCCGCGCGCTCAGCGGAGTGCGCGGAGGCGGGCCGTCAATCAAACGCGCGGAGGCGCGCGATCAGGCTTGACGTGTCCCAGCGGTTGCCGCCCATCTTCTGCACGTCCTTGTAGAACTGGTCGACAAGTGCGGTGACCGGCAGCGGTGCGCCGAGCTCATCGGCAGTCGACAGGCAGATCGCCAGGTCCTTGCGCATCCAGTCGGCGGCGAAGCCGAAGTCGAAGCGGTTCGCCGCCATGGTCTTGTGGCGGTTGACCATCTGCCAGCTTCCGGCGGCGCCCTGGCTGATGACCTCGACCAGCGCCTCGATGTCCAGCCCGGCCTTGCCGGCGAAGTTCAAGCCCTCGGCCAGGCCCTGGACCAGTCCCGCGATGCAGATCTGGTTGACCATCTTCGCCAGCTGCCCGGCACCTGAGGGGCCGAGACAGCGGCAGATGCGGGCATAGGCGGCCATGACAGGTTCGGCGCGGGCGTAATCCTCGGGCGTGCCGCCGCACATGATCGACAGGACGCCATTTTCGGCCCCGGCCTGACCGCCCGAGACGGGCGCATCGACGAAGCCGGACCCCTGGGCGGCGGCGATCGCGGCCAGTTCGCGCGTCACCTTGGCCGACACCGTGGTGTGGTCGACCATGATCGCGCCCGGCGCGAGCCCCGCGAAGGCGCCGTCCGGGCCAAGGCAGACCTGGCGCAGGTCGTCGTCATTGCCGACGCAGGAGAAGACGAATTCGGCCCCTGCCGCCGCCTCGCGCGCCGTGGGTGCGGACCGGCCCTTGTGCTTTGCCAGCCAGTCCCCGGCCTTGGCGGGGCTGCGGTTCCAGACGGTCACCTCATGCCCCTTGGCCGCCAGGTGGCCCGCCATGGGAAAGCCCATCACACCAAGACCCAGAAACGTCACCTTCGCCATGCCGATCCTCGCTGACCTGTCCGCTACCTGCCCGCACGGATGCGCGAGCATCCCCGCTGACTGATTGCACCGGGGCCACTTCTGCCCTAGTGAACCCCCCCGATGGACCCGTCAACAGCGATGGGCAACCGCGATGGGGCGGGAAGACCCGCAGGATGAGGATGGCGCCGACATCATGACGATCGCGCGGGTCTTTCGCTGGATGGTGCGGCTCATTTCCGCAGCGCTGATCCTGATCGTTGGCGCGCTCTGGCTCGTCTACTATTTCGCCTCGCGCTCGCTTCCGGACTATGACGACCACCGCGCCATCGCCGGCATCGGCGCGCCGGTCGAGATCGTGCGCGACACGGCCGACGTGCCGCACATCTTTGCCAAGAGCGACGCCGACGCCTTCTTTGCGCTTGGCTATGTCCATGCGCAGGACCGGCTCTGGCAGATGGTCGTCGCCCGCCGGACGGTGCAGGGCCGCCTGTCAGAGGTCTTCGGCACCCGCACGCTGAAGAGCGACGAGCTGATGCGGCGGCTTGACCTGTACCGCCGCGCGCAGGCCTCGGTCGCGGTTCAGACGCCCGAGGCGCGGGCGGCGCTCGATGCCTATGCCAAGGGCGTCAATGCCTGGATCAAGGTGGTCAGCACAGAGGCGAAGGGCAGGGGGGCGCCGGAGTTCTTTGTGTATCCCGGCGAGATCGCGCTTTGGCAGCCGGCGGATTCGATCGCCCTTCTGAAGCTTCTGGCCTTCCAGGAAAGCGACCAGATGCAGACCGAGGTGGCGCGGGCGCGCCTGTCGCTTCTGAACCCCGACTGGCCGACCGACCTGATGCCGGACATGCCGGGCGAGGGGGTGGCGGCGCTGCCGCCCTATGCGAGCCTTGCGCCGGGCCTTCTGCCCGATCCGGGGCGGCGGCTGGCGCTTGACGATGATGCGCGCGACCCGCTTGGGGCGATGCGTCCGCGCGGGCAGGCGGCGGCGTCGAACGTCTGGGCCACGGCGCCAAGCCGGGCGGCGGCGAACGGGGCGCTTCTGGCCAACGACCCGCACATGTTCTTCACGACGCCCGCGCCCTTCTACCTCGCGCGGCTCGACCTTGCCTCGGGGGGCGTGATCGGCGCGACAGTTCCCGGCGTGCCCCTGGTCCTTGCGGGGCGGAACACGAAGATCGGCTGGGGCATCGCCACCGCCTATGCCGACGACCAGGACCTGTTCCTGGAAGAGCTCGATCCCGCCGACCCCTCGCGTGTCCGGACGCCCGAGGGCTGGCGGGCACTCGACAGCCGCAAGGTCATCCTTGGGGTGAAGGACGGCGCGCCGGTGACGGTGACGGTCAGCGAAAGCCCGAATGGGCCGATCCTGCCGCCGGACCTGTTCGATCTGCAGTCGATCACGCCCAAGGGCCATGCCATGGCGCTTGGCTGGACGGGGCTTTCCAGCGCCGACACGACGATGAGCGCCTTCCTGCAACTGATGCAGGCCCCCGACATCGACAAGGGTGCGGCGGCGGGCGCGGGCGTCATTGCCCCGGCGCTTGACGTCGTCCTGGCGCAGAAGGACCGGGTCGGCATGGTGCTGATGGGCGAATTGCCGGGCCGCGATGCGGCCAAGCAGGCGCAGGGACGCCTGCCGTCGCCCGGCTGGATCCCGGCGAACCGCTGGGGCGAGCGGCGGCCCTATGACACCAATCCGCGCTTCATGGACCCGGCGGGCGGCATCGTCGGGGCCACGAACAACAAGATCATCGACCGGCCCTTCCCGGACCATGTGAGCTTTTCCTGGGGCGACAGCCAGCGGGTGCAACGCTGGACCAAGCTGATGGAAGAGCGCGAGGTCCACAGCCGGGAAAGCTTCATCGCCGCACAGCTCGACACGATCGCGACGGATGCGCGCACCATCCTGCCCCTGATCGGCAAGGACCTGTGGTTCACCGGCACGGCCGCGCCCGAAGGCTCGCCGGAAAAGCTGAGGCAGCGGGCGCTGGCACTTCTGGCGGCCTGGGACGGCGACATGAGCGAGCACCTGCCCGAACCCCTGATCTTCGCCGCCTGGGCGCGGGCCTTGCAGATGCGGCTTGTCCATGACGAGCTCGGCCCCCTGGCCGAAGCCTTCGCCCGGCCCGACCCACTTTTTATCGAGCGGGTCTTCCGCGACACGGACGGGGCCGGGCACTGGTGCGACATCCAGCAGTCGGCGCCGGTCGAGACCTGTTCGGACATCGCGCGCATGGCGCTCGACGACGCGCTTTTGTCGCTGAAGGAGAAGTATGGGCCCAACGTCGAAAGCTGGCGGTGGGGCGATGCGCACGAGGCGCGGCAGGACCATCCCGCACTTGGCCGGATGGCTCTTCTGAACTGGGTGATGAACATCCGGTCCTCGACCAGCGGTGGCGACCATACGCTGATGCGGGGCCTGACCGGGGGCGATCCGGCAGACCCGTTCGTCAATGTCTCTGGCCCGGTCTATCGCGGGGTCTATGACTTTGCCGACCCCGACAGTTCGGTCTTTGTCATCTCGACCGGCCAGTCGGGGCACCCGCTTTCGCGCCATTATGACGATATGAGCGAGTTGTGGCGGCGGGGGGAATATGTGCCGATGTCGCTTGACGCCGCGCTGGCGCGCGGGGCGGCGACCGGGGTGACGGTGCTGACGCCTGAGGGGGCGGGAGGGCCCTGAGGGGGGGCGGGTGGCAGGGGCCGTTGACCCTGCCATGCGAAGGCAAGGACTTTTGTCCCCGCCGGTGGCCCAAAGGCCAGCACCGGTCCCGGCGGGCACTGGGTCGAACACCCTCTGGGCCTACGCTCGCTGACTGGCTGGGCCGGGCGGGATCAGGAAACGCACCGCGTTTCCCCCGCTCGCTTGGGAACGGTGCCGATGGACGGCTGGTGTCACTCACCAAAAAAGGCCGGCGCCTGCCCCGGTGGGCGCGGAGCGCCCGCCGATGGCGGGGCGGGGCGGGCGCTGGCCGATGGCCTTTGGGCCACCGGCGGGGACAAAGGACCAAGGCACCGCATGGCAGGGTCAACGGCCCCTGCCAGCCAGGCCGAAAGGGCCGGGCAGCAGCCTAGCGCAGGCTCACCCCAGCGCCCTTGCCGCCACCGGTGCGAAATAGGTCAGGATGCCGTCGCAGCCCGCGCGTCGGAAGGCCATCAGGCTTTCGAGGATCACATCCTCCTTCACCCAGCCCTGCCGGATCGCGCCCATCAGCATCGCATATTCGCCCGACACCTGATAGGCGAAGGTCGGCGCGTCGAAGCGGTCCTTCACCTCGCGGCAGATGTCTAGGTAGGGCATGCCCGGCTTGACCATGACCATATCCGCGCCCTCGGACAGGTCGCGGGCGACGAGCCTCAGCGCCTCGGCCCGGTTTGCCGGGTTCATCTGGTAGGTCTTCTTGTCGCCGGTCAGCAGGCCCGAGGCGCCGACTGCATCGCGGAAGGGGCCGTAAAAGGCCGAGGCGTATTTCGCGGCATAGGACAGGATCGCCACATCCTTGTGGCCCGCGCGTTCCAGCGCCTGGCGCATGGCGCCGATGCGGCCGTCCATCATGTCCGACGGGCCCAGGATGTCGGCCCCGCTTTCGGCCTGCACCAGCGCCATCCGTGTCAGCGCATGGACGCTCTCGTCGTTCAGGATCACGCCATCCTTCACCAGCCCGTCATGGCCGTTGAGGTTGTAGGGGTCGAGCGCCACATCGGTCATCACCGCCACCTCGGGCACCGCCGCCTTGACGGCCCTGATGGCGCGGTTGGTCAGGTTCTCGGGGTTCCAGGCCTCTTCGCAGCCAAGCGTCTTCAGCTTGGGGTCGGTGTAGGGAAAAAGACAGATCGCCGGAATGCCGAGGGTCGCCGCCTCTTCCGCCGCGCGCACGATACCGTCGATCCGGTGGCGCTTGACGCCCGGCATCGAGGCGATCTCGACATCCGCGCCCGGCACGTCGGTGACGAACAGGGGCCAGATGAAGTCGGCGGCCGAGAGGCGGGTTTCGGCGACCAGGTCGCGCAGCGCCGGGGTGCGGCGCAGGCGGCGAAGACGCTGGGCGGGGAAAGGGGGGGCGGGGAAGGGGGCGACTGGATGGGTCATGGCGCGCTCTGGGCTCTATGTCCGGCTGGCAGACAGGGGTGGCACGGTTTGCCGCAGCGCTCAAGGGGGCGCACTGTCGCGGGGGCGCCCGGACGGCCGGTTTTGCCTTGGGGTCAGAGGGTTGTGCAGCCCAAGGGGCGGCCTTATTCTGCCGCCCGGGCTCTGACGGGGCCGGGCTCCAGCGGGGAATGCGCGTGACCTTCGGCCAACTCTTCTTCTCGCTCTTCGACCTCAGGTCCTTTTCCAGCATCTGGTACTGGATCACGCTCGGCACGCTCTGGACGGCGCTTGCGCATTGGGTGATGGGCGTGCCGATCGACACGGTCTGGCGGGCGCGGCGCGGCGACGGGCAGGCGATCGCGGACATGGAGGACGGGGTCAGGATCACGATCAACCGGCTGGCGCCCTGGGGGGGAACGGCCGGCACGGTGGCGCTGGCCTTCGGCTGCGCGCTTCTGTCGGTGCTGGCGGTTCTGGGGTTCTATGGCCGGGTCGAGCTGGCGCAGGCGCTTTTCCTGATGCTGGTGCCGCTTCTGCCGATCAGCCTCATGCGCATGGCGCTGGCCGCCCGCATCCGGGCCGAGGGGCTGAGCGGAGCGGCGCTGGTCAAGCGGCTCATGCGGCAGGCGACGGCGTTTCAGGTCATGGGACTTGTCGCGATCCTGGTGACCGGCAGCTGGGGCACGTTGCAGAACCTTCTGTCGCGGCCCTTCTGAGATGGCCCGATGGCGGCCCCATCGCCGCCCCTTGACAGCGCGCGCCGGGCGGCTAGGTCAGGGCGCATGTCCGACAGTCCCGCCCACCTGATCCTGTCCGGCGCGCCCGAGGGGTTCGACGCCCGTCTCGTCGCGCGCGAACTCGCGCGGGGCGCGCCCGTCTTCCATGTCGCGCGCGACGACAAGCGGGCCGAGGCGATGCGCGCCGCCCTTGCCTTCTTCGCGCCCGAGGCGGTGGTCTTGTCCTTCCCGGCCTGGGACTGCCTGCCCTATGACCGCGTGTCGCCCAACCCCGACATTTCCGCCGCGCGGATGGCGACGCTCGCCGCCCTGGCCAAGGGGATCAAGGGGCCGTTCGTCCTGCTGACGACGATGAATGCCGCCACCCAGCGTGTACCGGCGCGCGCGGTCGTCGAAGGGGCGGCCTTTACCGCGACGGTCGGGCAGCAGGTCGATGAGGCGGCGCTCAAGGCCTACTTGGTGCGGATGGGCTTTTCCCCGACTTCGACCGTGTCGGAACCCGGCGACTATGCCATTCGCGGCGGGATCATCGACATCTATCCGCCGGGGCAGGCGGGGCCGGTGCGGCTCGACCTCTTCGGCGACGTGCTGGACGGGGCGCGGCGCTTCGATGCGGCCAGCCAGCGGACGATCGAGAAACTGACAAAGGTCGAACTGGCGCCGGTCAGCGAGGTTATCCTCGACGACGCCTCGATCGCGCGCTTCCGCCAGAATTACCGGATCGAGTTCGGTGCCGCCGGGACCGACGATCCGCTTTACGAGGCGGTCAGCGCGGGCCGCAAGCACGCCGGCATGGAACATTGGCTCGGCTTCTTCCACGTCCGGCTGGAGACGCTCTTCGACTACCTGCCGGGTGCAACGGTGATGATCGACGACCAGGTGCCCGCGGCGCAGCTTGCGCGGTGGGAAGGGATCGCCGACCAGTATGACGCCCGGACCGAGGCGATGAAGCGGCGCGACCGGATGGATACGGTCTACAAGCCCGCGCCGCCGGGGCTTCTGTATCTGGACGAGGCGCACTGGCAGGGGGCGGTCAAGGGGCACCGGACGGTGCAGCTGTCGGTCCTGCCGCAGCCGACGGGCGCGGGCGTTCTGGATGCGGGCGGCCGGATCGGGCGGAATTTCGCGCCGGAACGCCAGCTGGAAAACGTCAGTCTTTTCGGCGCTTTGAAGGATCATATTGAGGCAAAGCGCAAGGATGGCGCGGTTGTCGTCGCCTCCTATTCCGACGGCGCGCGGGAACGGTTGCAGGGGCTCTTGCAGGATGAGGGGATCGCCGATGCGACGCCTATCCGCACCATGCGTGACCTGCGGCCGGGGGGCGTGCATCTGGCGGTCTGGCCGCTCGACCACGGGTTCGAGGCCGAGGGCACGCCCGGCCAGCGCGACGGGCTGACGGTCGTATCCGAACAGGATGTGCTGGGCGAGCGGCTGGTGCGCGGCGCGAAGAAGCGCCGGCGGGCCGAGAACTTCCTGACCGAGGCGCAGAGCCTGTCGCCGGGCGACCTCGTCGTCCATGTCGAACATGGCGTCGGCCGCTACAAGGGGCTGGAAACGATCACCGCCCTTGGCGCGCCGCATGAATGTGTGGCGCTGGAGTATGCGGGCGGCGACCGTTTGTTCCTGCCGGTCGAGAATATCGAGCTTCTGAGCCGCTATGGCCATGAAGAGGGGCTTCTGGACAAGCTGGGCGGCGGGGCCTGGCAGGCGAAGAAGGCGCGGCTCAGGGAGCGCATCCGCCAGATCGCCGAGCGGCTGATGCGGGTCGCGGCCGAACGCCACCTGCGCGCCGCGCCGATCCTCGAGGCGCCGCACCATGAATGGGAGGAGTTTGCCGCCCGCTTCCCCTATCAGGAAACCGACGACCAGCTCACAGCCATCGGCGACGTGGTGACGGACCTCGAGGCCGGCAATCCGATGGACCGGCTCATCGTCGGCGACGTGGGCTTCGGCAAGACCGAGGTCGCGATGCGCGCGGCCTTCGTCGCGGCCCAGTCGGGGGTGCAGGTCGCGGTCATCGCGCCGACGACGCTGCTTGCTCGGCAGCACTACAAGACCTTCGCCGAACGTTTCCGGGGCACGGCGGTCACCGTCCGGCCCTTGTCGCGCTTCGTCAGCGCCAAGGACGCGGCGATGACGCGGGACGGGCTGGCGGACGGGACGGTGGACATCGTCGTCGGCACGCACGCCGTCCTGTCGAAGTCGGTGAAGTTCCGCAACCTCGGCCTGTTAGTCATTGACGAAGAACAACATTTTGGTGTCGGTCACAAAGAGCGACTGAAGGAGATGCGGTCGGAAATCCACGTCCTGACCCTGACCGCAACGCCCATCCCGCGCACGCTGCAACTGTCGCTGACCGGCGTGCGCGACCTGTCGATCATCGGCACGCCGCCCGTCGATCGGCTGGCGATCCGCACCTATGTCAGCGAGTTCGACACGCTGACGATCCGCGAGGCGCTCCTGCGCGAACATTACCGGGGCGGCCAGTCCTTCTACGTCGTGCCGCGCATTTCCGACCTGCCGGAAATCGAGGCCTTCCTGAAGGACCATGTCCCGGAAGTGAGCTACGTCATCGCCCATGGCCAGATGGCGGCGGGCGAGCTCGACGAGCGGATGAACGCCTTCTACGACGGCAAGTATGACGTGCTTCTGGCGACGACGATCGTCGAAAGCGGGCTCGATATTCCGTCCGCGAACACCATGATCGTCCACCGCGCGGACATGTTCGGGCTGAGCCAGCTTTACCAGATCCGCGGCCGGGTCGGGCGCGCGAAGGTCCGCGCCTATGCCTATCTGACCACGAAGCCCCGCGCGCCGCTGACGCCGCCGGCCGAAAAGCGACTGAGGCTTCTGGGCTCGCTCGACAGCCTTGGCGCGGGCTTCTCGCTCGCCTCGCAGGACCTGGACCTGCGCGGGGCGGGGAACCTTCTGGGCGATGAACAGTCGGGCCATATCAAGGAAGTGGGCTACGAACTTTACCAGTCGATGCTCGAAGAGACGATCGCCAGGCTGAAGGCGGGCGATCTGGACGGGGCCCTGGGCGACGATGGCCAATGGGCGCCGCAGATCAATCTGGGCGTGCCGGTGCTGATCCCGGAGGCTTTCGTGCCCGACCTCGACGTGCGGCTGGGGCTTTACCGGCGCCTCTCGCACCTGACGACGAAGGCCGAGCTCGAAGGGTTCGCGGCAGAGCTGATCGACCGTTTCGGCGCCCTGCCGCGCGAGGTCAACACGCTCTTGCTGGTCGTGCGCATCAAGGGCACCTGCAAGCGCGCCGGCATCGCGCGGCTGGACGCCGGGCCGAAGGGGATCACGGTCCAGTTCCACGGCGACAAGTTCGCCAACCCGGCCGGATTGGTGGACTTCATCCAGGCGCAGAAGGGGGCGGCCCGGGTCAAGGACAACAAGATCGTGGTCGCGGGCAACTTCGCCACCGAGGCCGAGCGCATCAAGGGCGCCTTCGCCGTGGCGCGCGACCTTGCCGAAAAGGCGGTGGCTTCAAAGGGCTAGAGCCGCGCCGCGCGCCGCATCAGGAGTGTCGCCAGCGTCGAACAGGCGACGGCGGTCAGCATGGCGGGCACCGGCGTTCCGTTGAACATCAGCCCCGTCACCGCGGCAATGGCTGCCGACAGGACCGTCGACAGCGACGAGATGACCGAGGTCGCAAGCCCGGCCAGGTGGCCCATCTTCTGCATGGCGAGCGCGTTCAGGTTGCCGAAGGTCAACCCGGCGATGAAGAAGATCGAGGTGGCCCAGACATAGAAGGCCGCGAAGGCCAGGTTGCCGGTCGGATGGCCCAGCAGGAAGACCCCCAGCATCACGACCGACAGGACCACCTGGCCGATATAGGCCAGCATCGCCATGCGGCGCATACCGACCCGGCCGACCAGTCGGCTGTTCAGGAAGGATCCGGTCCCGGCGATGGCGGCGATCAGCGCGAACCACAGGGGAAATTCCTCGGCCCGTCCGAAGCCCTGGTCGAAGATCTGCTGGATCGACGACAGAAGCCCCAGCATCTGGCCGAAGCCGAGGCCGGTGATGATGGTGTAAAGCCGCACCTCGGGCGCTGCCAGGACCTCGCGCAGGCCTTCGGCCAGAAGGGCGGGGCGCAGGGGGCGGCGGCGTTCGGGCGGGTGGGTTTCGGGCTGGCCGAGGCCGAACCAGACCAGCGCTATGAGCGCAAAGGCGACATAGGCGAGGAAGATCGCGCGCCAGCCGGCCAGGTGAATGATGCCCTGCCCGACAAGGGGGGCAAGTGCCGGGACGATCATGAAGACCATCATCACGATCGACATGATCCGTGCCATGTCGCGCCCCGAAAACAGGTCGCGCACCAGCGCCAGCGACACGACGCGCGGCGAGGCGGCGCCGAAGCCCTGGGCCATGCGGGCCGCCAGAAGCATCTCGAGGCTGGTGGCCTGATGGGCGACGAGCGCCGCGATCAGGTAGATCACCAGCCCGCCGATCAGCACTGGCTTTCTGCCCCAGGCGTCCGACAGTGGCCCGACGAGCAGCGTGCCGAGCCCCATGCCCAGGACGAAGATCGACAGGATCAGCTGCGCGCGGTTCGGCGCATCGGGCGTGAGGTCCGCCGCGATGGTGGGCAGTGCGGGCAGCATGGCGTCGATCGAAAAGGCGATGGTGGCGAACAGCATCGCCAGCCGGGCCGTGAAGACCGCCGTACCGCGGGATGTGGGGGGCGCGGGCGGGGTCATTCGCGGGCGCCCGCCAATTCGTCGATGACTCCGGTCCAGAGCTCGGCAGGCTGCGCGCCGCGCACGACATGGCGGTGGTCGATGATGAAGGTCGGGACCGCGCTCACGCCCCGCGCGCTGGAATGGGACATGCGGGCGCGGACCGTATCGACATCGGCGTCGGTGGCCAGAAGGCGGGCGATGGCGTCGCGGCCAAGGCCGACCTGACCGGCGATCTCGGCGAGCGTGGCCGCGTCGCCGATGTCCTTGCCCTCGGCCCAGTAGGCGCGGAAGAGGGCGTCGACCATCGGCTTCTGGCGCCCCTCGATCCCGGCCCAGTGGATCAGCCGGTGGGCGTCGAGCGTGTTCGGCGTGCGCTTGATGGCCGGGAAGTCGAAGGGAACGCCCAGCGCCTCGCCCTGGGCGATGAGGGGGGCGTGGACCTTCATGATCGCCTCGGGGCTGCCGAAACGGGCGGCCATCCATTCGGCGCGGTCCATGCCCCCGGGCGGGATGTCGGGGTTCAGCTGGTAGGGGTGCCATTCGATCTGGAAGGGGTGATCGGGCCGCGCCTCGAGCGCGCGGTCAAGCTGCGCCTTGCCCAGATAGCACCAGGGGCAGGCCACGTCCGATATGATGTCAAGCTTTATCAAGGCATTGCATCCTTTTCCTGATGTGCGCCATCGCGAAGCGCGCGGCGGTTGATCTTGCCGTTTGGCGTGTGCGGCAAGCTGGTGTGATGGTCGTAGCGGCGGGGGCGCTTGTAGGGGGCGAGGCGGGCGTTGGCCAGCGCCGCCAGCGCCTCGGCCGTCGCGGTGCCGGTATAGGCCAGCGCGATGATCGTGGTCGCGGGACCCACGCGGGCCTCGAAGGCTGCGACCTCGCCGGCGCCGGGGCAGGGCGCGAGTGCCGCCTCGACCTCGGCCGGCGAGACGCGGAAGCCGCCGGCGTTCATCATGTCGTCCGCGCGGCCTGCGAAGCGGATGGCGCCGTCGTCGGACCGGGTCGCCCGGTCGCCGGTCTGGAACCAGTCGCCACGAAAACGGGCTTTTGTTTCTGCTTCAGCGTCCCAATAGCCGAGGAACAGGCCGGGATCGCTGCGGTGGACGGCGATGGTGCCTTCGGCGCCGGCCGGCAGGGGCGCGCCTTCGTCGTCCATGATGGCCACGCGGCGGCCGGGTTGGGGGAAGCCGATTGCCCCATCCGGCGCGGGGCGGACGGGTGAGCCCGAGATGAAGGTGGAACATTCGCTGAGGCCGTAGGCCTCGTAGAGGGGGCGGCCGGTTGCGGCTTCCCAGGCGGCGCGCAGATGCGGCGAAAGCGCCTCGCCTGCCGTCAGCCCATGGCGGAGGTGCGGAAGGTCGATCTTGTCGTGGGACATCAATAGTTGCCTGTAAACACCAGGAGCAGCGGCAAAAAGCGTAGCATCATGGCGGCGGAGAAGCAGGGGAAGCCGCGCGGGCGTCACGCCTTCGGCCGGAACCAGCGCCGTCGCGCCAAGGGTCCAGGGGTCCAGTAGCCCGGTGCCGAGCGTGAAGCTCCAGTTGAAGGCGCCGGCGTGGAGCAGCCGGTCGCCCTCGGTCAGTCCATACCAGCCCCGGTGCATCATGCGCCGCGCCCAGATCGCGCGGTGGGCGTGAAGGACGGCGCGCGGGCGGCCGGATGTGCCGGAGGTATAGACGAGGTAGGCCGGGCGGTCCGGCGCACCCGTCAGGGGCGCGCGGCCGGTGCCGTCGTAGCTGGCGCGCATCTGGTCGCGGGTCAGGACCGGTGCGGGGCAGGGGTCGGGCAGGCTCGCGCCCGGTGCGGCGAGGATCAGCGAGGGGGCAAGGTCGGCCGCAAGCGCGGTCACCTCGGGCGCCGTCAGGCCGGCGGGTGCGGCGACCGGCAAGAGGCCGGCGGCGATGCAGGCAAGGAAGGCGACCGGGAAATCGGCGCTGTTGCCCAGACGCAGAAGAACCCGACCGCTTTCGGGCAGGCCGAGCGCCATCAGCGCCGCCGTCAGCCCCTCGACCGCCGCGATCAGGCGGGCATAGGACCAGCGCTCGGCCCCCGTCGGCGACAGGAGCTGAAGCGCGCTCTTGTCCGGCCGCGCGCGCCCGGCAGCCAGGACGTGCGCCGTCAGCGAAAAGGGCGTAGGGCAGGGGGATGGCGCATCGGCGGGGTGCATGAAGGATGGCTACGCCCCTTGGTGCGCAGAGGCAAGGCGGGGGGCACACGGGCACATGATGGCCACTGCCGCCCTTGCACTGGGCGAAAAGATCGCATATGTGCGCGGCACTTCACAGGCGGAGTGCGGGCTGACGGGGGAGACATCCCCGCCGGTCCACCGGTTGGGCGAAAGCCTGAAATCACTCCGCTCAGGCGCAAACCGGAAAGGAACGAACGATGGCGCTTCCCGAATTCTCCATGCGTCAGCTCTTGGAAGCTGGCGTTCACTACGGCCACCAGACCCAGCGCTGGAACCCGCGCATGGCCGAATATATCTACGGCGACCGCAACGGCATCCATATCATCGATCTGACCCAGACGGTCCCGCTGCTGGACACGGCGCTGAACGTCGTGCGCGAGACGATCGCCAAGGGCGGCCGCATCCTCTTCGTCGGCACCAAGCGTCAGGCGTCGAAGTCGATCGCCGAGGCTGCCGAAAAGTGCGCGCAGTACTACATGAACCACCGCTGGCTCGGCGGCACGCTGACCAACTGGAAAACCGTTTCCCAGTCGATCGCGCGTCTCAAGCACATCGACGAGGTGATGGCGAACGGCGCGGATGGCCTGACGAAGAAAGAGCGGCTCGGCATGGAGCGCGAGCAGGCGAAACTCCAGGCATCGCTCGGCGGCATCCGCGAGATGGGCGGCCTGCCGGACCTGCTGTTCGTCATCGACGTGAACAAGGAAGACCTGGCCATCCAGGAAGCCAACAAGCTGGGCATCCCGGTCGTCGCCATCGTCGACACCAACTGCTCGCCGAAGGGCATCCAGTATGTCGTCCCGGGCAACGATGACGCGGCGCGCGCCATCCAGATGTACTGCGACCTGGTGAGCCGTGCGGCCCTTGACGGCATGTCGGCCCAGATGGGCGCGGCAGGCGTCGACCTGGGCGCGCTGAGCGATGCGCCGGACGAGCTTCTGGGCGAAACCGCCGAGGCCTGAGGCGGCCGGATGGCGCGGGGTGCGACAAGCCCCCGCGCGTCACACACGCTTCAACGGGCGGGGATATTCCCCGCCTGACCCGTTTAATGAACAACGAAGGAGAGCGGTCATGACGATTACCGCACAGATGGTCAAGGAACTGCGCGAAACGACCGGCGCAGGCATGATGGACGCCAAGAAGGCGCTGACCGAGGTCAAGGGCGACATGGAAGCGGCGATCGACTGGCTGCGCACCAAGGGCCTGGCCAAGGCGGCCAAGAAGGCCGACCGCGTGGCGGCCGAAGGGCTGGTCGCGGTGGCGGTCGACGGCGCTACGGGTGTCGCGGTCGAGGTCAACTCGGAAACCGACTTCGTGGCCAAGAACGGCGAATTCCAGAACATGGTGCGCGACTTCGCCCAGTCGGCGCTGGCCGTCGACACGCTCGACGCGCTGAGGGATGCCAAGGTCGGCGCCAAGAAGGTTTCGGAAGTGCTGACCGACGCCATCGCCAAGATCGGCGAGAACATGACGCTGCGCCGCATGGTCAAGGTCAACGGCGACAGCGTGGTGAGCTATGTGCACAACGCCGCCGCCGACGGGATGGGCCGGATCGGCGTGCTGGTCGGGCTGAAGGGCAAGGACAATGGCATCGGCAAGCAGCTTGCCATGCATATCGCCGCCTCGTCGCCCTTGGCGCTGAACGAAGCCGCGCTCGACCCCGCGATCGTCGAGCGTGAGCGCACGGTGCAGACCCAGAAGGCGCTTGAGGAAAATGCCACCTCGGCCAAGCCGAAGCCCGAGGCGGTGATCCAGAACAACATCATCCCGGGCCGGATGAAGAAGTTCCTGGAAGAGAACACGCTCATGGGCCAGAAGTTCGTGATGAACCCCGACATCTCGGTCGAGCAGGCGGCGAAGGATGCCGGTGTCGAGATCGTCAGCTTCGCCCGCGTCGCCGTGGGCGAAGGCGTCGAGAAGAAGGAAGAGGATTTCGCGGCGGAAGTGGCCAAGACGCTGAAAGGCGCCTGAGGTCGCAGACCATCGCGAGACAGGGATCGGGCGCCTTCGGGCGCCCTTTTCCTTGCGCGGTGCGCGGGGGGGTCGTCCTTGTGACGGAAGCCCTGCGCCTGGCCGATGACGGGGAAGGCGCGATGGGCGAAGGTCGCAGGGCCTCAGTGCGGGGGCACCGGGTGCCTGTCGTCCCGGACGATCCCCTCGGCCGACGCAGGCGTGTGAACGACCACTTACAGGCGAGCGGGGCGGCCGGGTTGGCGGAGAGGATGGGCAAAACCCCGCCATGCAGCTGCCCGCCCCACCCCGCTCAGGCACATGTCTGCACGGGGGCTCGCCCCCTCTGCCGATGAAAACAACGAACCGTGCAAGCGGCCGGATTTACATGAAGATGACGCGCCACCGCATCCGGGAACGGGGATGATGCGGGCCCGGCGGAGCTCGCATCACCCCCGAACCGGGCCGGCCCGTCGGGGATGACGAACGGCCGCAATGGTCGAAAGACCCCCCCGGGAGGCCCCTGGGCCCACAGGAAAAGCCAGTCTGGGAAGGTTAGTGCGGTGCCCCCCCCCGATAAGGCACGTGGGGAAGGGCACCGCTGTTCCAGGCTTTCGCCACTACCAGTGGAACACTGGTATCATGGCTTGCTGACGCTGCGGCGGTAAGTCTGGAAATCCCTACCTGACCGTAATTCCTCAGTTGAATAATTTCAGAGTCGCGCGGGACAGCCGCAAAAACGTCGCGTCACTCCGGTTTGCGCGGTCACCCGCGGGACGGGAAAAGATGGTTGTGGATCGCGGCGTGAAGGACGGCCTGGGTCGTCGTCTCGACCCCGAGCGCCTCGCGCGCCAGCCGCAGGTGCTTTTCGACCGTGGCGGCCGTCAGCCCGATCTTGCTGGCGATCTCCTGGGTCGTCAGGCCCCAGGCGACCCATTCCAGCACCTCGCGCTGGCGGCAGGTCAGGGCGGCAGGGGCGCGGCTCGGCAGCGTCGTCAGGTGGGTATGGACGACGGTGTTCATCACCGACAGTTCCTTGCCATGACGGTGCCAGATGTCATCGACCTCGTCCTGCGTGCAGTCCGGCGGGGCGTAAAGGCCGATGCAGCCGCGTGCGCGACAGGAGGTGTGGGGAAAGCTGATCGTATAGCCCGCGTCGATGCCGAATCGCTGTTCGAGCGACTGCAGGCGCTGTTCGCAGGGTGACAGGGGGGCGCAGCGGCCCTGCTCGACCGTCCGCGCGAAGGGCCTGGCGCCGGTGTTCTCGACCGCCCACCACACCATCGGCGCAACAAGGTAGAGGCCGCCATCGACGAAGTCGCGCAGGTAGTCCGGGGGCAGCGTCGACAGGACCAGCGACTCGGCCGGCCGGGGCACCCCCTTCACCGGCCCGAGCCGGCTCGAGGCATAAAGCAGCCGGTCGAAGCCGTAGGCGGCCATCTGGTCCACGTGCAGCGCCCAGACATCCTCGATCGCGGTGGTGGCGAGCGCACGGTGCAGAAACTCCACCAGCGGCAGCGGCTCTGCGGCGTCGCCTGATTCGATGATGCGGCTCATGTCATCAGCCATGTCACTCGGCTCCGTGCTACTGAACCACCCGCGCGCCGACCTATGGCCTGTCCCGGCAGGAACCGCTCACATGTAGGTTGCAGAGCGCCGATCCCGCACCTAAGGTCGCGCCGCTGCTGCACAAAACGTGGCATGCAATTTCCGGATTGTCGAGTTGTGACGGACAGTCCGGTCAGCCAAATTTCACGGGGGGCCAAGCCGAGTGAGCGAACGGTATGACGTCGTCATCGCGGGTGGGGCCGTCACCGGCTCGTCGGCAGCCTGGTGGCTGATGAAGATGCGGCCGGACCTGAAGGTGCTGGTCGTGGAACCCGACCCGACCTATGCGAAGTCGGCCACCGCGCTGTCGGTCGCGTCGGTGCGCGGCCAGTTCTCGAACCCGGTCAATGTGCAGATCTCGCGCTTCGGCGTCGACTTCATCCGCCATTTCGCCGAACGGCTGGGGCCGGCCGGCGAGGTGCCGTCGCTGGGGCTGAGGGAAAACGGCTATCTCTTCCTCGTGGGGTCGGCCGAGGGCGCGAAGCTTGCCGAGGAACTCGCCGTGATGCAGCGCGGCATGGGTGCGGCGACCGAGGTGGTGACACCGGCCGAGCTGAAGGCGACCTATCCCTGGATGGAGGTCGGCGACCTGACCGCCGGCAGCCTTGGCCGCCGCGACGAGGGCTGGTTCGACAACATGGGCCTCCTTTCGGGCTTCCGCAACGCCGCCCGCGCGCTTGGCGCGACCTATGTGAAGGACCGGGTGGCGGGGCTGACCATGGCGGGGGGCCGCGTCACGGGCGTGCGGCTTTCGAGCGGGACCGAGGTGGCCTGCGGCGCCCTCCTGAATTCGGCCGGGACCGCGTCGGCGAGCGTTGCCGCGATGGCGGACCTGGCGCTGCCGGTCGAACCGCGCAAGCGCACGGTCTTCGTCGTCGACGCGCCGAACGCGCGCCACCCCGAGGCGCCGCTGATCATCGACCATTCCGGCATCTACATGCGCCCCGAACATGGCCAGTGGATCACCGCGACCGTGCCCGACGACGACGGCCCCTGCAATCCCGACGACTGGGAGCCCGATCACGCCCAGTTCGAGGATCTGATCTGGCCGCGGCTTTATGCCCGCGCGCCGGGCTTCGACGCGGTCAAGGTCACGCGCCTTTGGGTCGGGCACTACGACTACAACACGCTCGACCAGAATGCGGTGCTGGGGCTGTGGCCAGGGACCGAGAATTTCTTCGTCGCCGCCGGCTTTTCGGGTCACGGGCTGCAGCAGGCACCCGCCGTCGGCCGGGGGCTGGCCGAGGTCATCCTGACCGGCGCCTACCAGACGCTCGACCTGGGGCAGTTGGGGGTGGAACGGGTGCTGAAGGGCGAGCCGTTCCTGGAAAAAGCCGTGGTTTGATCTAGTTTTACGCCGCGATATTCGCGCAACACGCGAAGATCAAAGGCCGTTGACGGGCACCTTCAGGAAGGTCCTGCCATCCTCATCCGGGGGCGGCATCTGCCCGGCCCGCATGTTGACCTGCAGGGACGGGATGATCAGCTTCGGCATCGACAGCGTCTTGTCGCGCGCCTCGCGCATCTGGACAAACTCGCCCTCGCTCCGGTGGGCGATATGGACGTTCGCGGCCTTCTCCTCGGCCACCGTGGTTTCCCAGGCGAACGTGTCGCGGCCCGGCGCCTTGTAGTCGTGGCAGACGAAGATGCGCGTCTCGTCCGGCAGGGCCAGGATGCGCTCGATCGACTGGTAAAGCGCCTTGGCCGAGCCGCCAGGAAAGTCGCAGCGCGCCGTGCCGTAGTCCGGCATGAAGAGCGTGTCGCCGACGAAGGCCGCGTCGCCGATGACATAGGTCAGGCAGGCGGGCGTGTGGCCGGGCGTGTGCAGGACATGACCCTTCAGCCCGCCGACCGTGAAGCTGTCACCGTCCTTGAAAAGCCGGTCGAACTGGCTGCCGTCGCGCTGAAACTCGGTCCCTTCGTTGAAGACCTTGCCGAAGGTGTTCTGCACCGTGGTGATATGTTCGCCGATGCCGATCTTGCCGCCGATCCGCTGCTGGATATAGGGCGCGGCGGACAGGTGGTCGGCGTGGACGTGGGTTTCCAGGATCCAGTCGCAGCTGAGGCCCTGGTCGCGGACGTAGGCGATGACGCGGTCGGCCGAGGCCGTGTCGGTGCGCCCCGACGAATAGTCGAAGTCGAGGACGGAATCGACGATGGCGCAGGCCGTGCTGGCCGGATCCTTGACGACGAAGGTGACCGTATTCGTCGCCTCGTCGAAAAAGCCGGTCACGGTGGGCGCAGGGCCGGGAGAGGGGGATTGGGAGGGGGTCATGGCGCTCTCCTTTTGCAACTGACATATTGGCTCGCGCCGGTATGTCAATCGTGCTCTTGGGCAAGGTGGGCGGAAATCAGGCCGGGCAGGGCGGTGAAATCGGAAAATCGTCTCGCGATCGGCCAGCGCGCCGGATCGCCGTTTGGATAGCCGCCGGTGTAAAGCAGAAAGGGCAGGGCGGCACCGGCAGCCGTCTCGGCGTCGACGGCGCTGTCGCCGACATAGAGCGCTTGGGGCCGCCCCGTCGCGCGCGCGGCCGTCAAGAGCGGCGCCGGATCGGGCTTGCGCACGGGCAGGCTGTCGCCGGTCACCACATGGGGGAAGAAGGGCGCGAGGCCCGTCGCGGCAAGGACCGCGCGCGTCGCGGCTGCGGGCTTGTTGGTGCAAAGCGCGAGCGCAAGGCCCTGATCGGCCAGCGCCCCGAGGGCGTCGAGGACACCGGGAAAAAGCATCTCCGCCCCGCCGGGGTGGGCGCTGTAATCCGCCTCGATCGCCCGGGTCAGGGCGGGGGACTTTGACTGGGGCAGGGCGAGCATGCGCAAGAGCCCCGCGATCAGTGCGGGCAGGCCGCGCCCGACGTGCGACTGGATCGCCGCCTGGCTTTGCGGCGCGATCCCCTCGGCCACCAGCGCCCGGTTGACCGCGGCCGCGATTCCGGCACTGCTGTCGATCAGCGTGCCGTCCAGGTCGAAGATCAGCGCGGGCTGCTCGTTCATGCGCGCCATTTGATCGAACAGCCCATCGCGGGCACCTGGTCGGCCGGCCCATGCCCGGTTTCGGCGACGCGCTTCATCGCCTCGAAAAGCTCGCGCCGCGCATCCGGCGGGCCGGGATTGCGGCCAGAGGAATCGAGCCGGCCCCGATATTGCAGGCCGGTCGCTGCGCCGTAGCCGAAGAAGTCAGGTGTGCAGACCGCCCCGTAAGCCATTGCCACATCTTGCGTTTCGTCAAAGAGGTAAGGAAAGGAAAACGCCTTCTCCCGCGCCAGACGCGCCAATTCGGCCGGCGCATCCTCGGGGTAGGCGACCGGGTCATTCGACGAAATCGCCGCGACGCCGATGCCGAGCGCCTGAAGGTCGCGCGCGTCGCGCAGGATGCGGTCGAGGACGGATTTCACGTAAGGGCAATGGTTGCAGATGAAGAGGATCAGCGTGCCATTCGGGCCGGCCACGTCTGCAAGCCGCCAGATGCGGCCTTCGGTGTCGGGCAGCGCAAAGTCCGGCGCGGGCGTTTCGAAGGCGCAAACGGGTGCCTGGACGGCCATCAGCGGGCCGTCGCCGCCGCGGCGCGGATCGCTTGGATATTGGCCCCGTAGACCGAAGGATTGTTCACGGAACCGCCGCCAAAGACGGCCGAACCGGCGACCAGGACATCGGCGCCCGCCGCCACGACCGCCGGAGCGGTCTGCGGCGTGATGCCGCCGTCGACCTCGATCAGGATCGGCCGGTCGCCGATCATTTCACGCAAGCGTCGCACCTTATCCACTTGGGACGGAATGAATTTCTGGCCGCCGAAGCCCGGATTGACCGACATGACAACGATCATGTCGACTATGTCCAGAAGCTCGGTAGCGGCCTCGACCGGCGTGCCGGGATTGATCGCAAGGCCCGATTTTTTTCCAGTTGCACGAATGGCTTGCAAGGTGCGGTGAATGTGCGGCGTGGCTTCGGCATGGACCGAGATATAGTCGGCGCCGGCATCGGCATAGGCCTCGATGAACGGATCGACCGGCGAGATCATCAGATGCACATCCATGACTGTCGTGATGTATGGCCGGATCGCGCGGCAGAGTTGCGGGCCGAAGGTCAGGTTCGGCACGAAGTGATTGTCCATGACATCGACATGAATCCAGTCAGCACCTTGCGCTTCGATCGCCTCGATCTCGGCGCCGAAGGCCGCAAAGTCGGCGGACAAGATCGACGGAGCGATCAGGATGGACATCGGTTCAGATCCTTCAGTTACATAATACCGATTATCGGACTAATGGATGGGCCCTCAGGTGACCACATCCGGCCCGTTGCGGCCCGAGAGTTTCTTGAGCGCGGTCAGCGCCTCGGCGGCCTCGATGACCGGAGCCAGCGCCTGTTGCACCTCCTGGTCCAGTCCGCCCGGCCCCGGCACGAAGCGTTCGAGGTAAAGCCGCAGCGTTGCGCCTTCGGTGCCGGTGCCGGACGCGCGAAGCACGCAGCGGCTGCCATCGGTGAAGCGCAGGCGCAGGCCTTGCGCGGTCGAACGCGAGCCGTCGACGGGATCGAGGTAGGCAAAATCGTCGGCGCCTTCGACCGTCAGCCCGGCAACGGCCGTGCCCGGCAGGTCGCCCAGCCGCGCGCGAAGCCCGTCCATGATCGTGGCGGCAACCTCGGTCGGCAGCGCCTCGTAATCGTGGCGCGAATAGTAGTTCCGGCCGAAGTGCGACCAGTGGCCTTTCATGATTTCCTGAACGGTTTCAGAGCGTTCCGCGAGGATGTTGAGCCACAGAAGCACGGCCCAGAGCCCGTCCTTCTCTCTCACATGGTCCGAGCCGGTGCCAAAGCTTTCCTCGCCGCAGATCGTCGCGCGGCCGTCGTCCAGCAGGTTGCCGAAGAACTTCCAGCCGGTCGGCGTCTCATGCGCCTGGACCCCCAGAGCCTCGGCCACGCGGTCGGCGGCGCCCGAGGTCGGCATCGACCGGGCAATGCCTTTCAGGCCGCCGCGATAGGCCGGCGCGAGGTGGACGTTGGCCGCAAGGACCGCGAGGCTGTCGGAGGGCGAGACGTAGATCCCCTGCCCCACGACCATGTTGCGGTCGCCGTCACCGTCCGAGGCAGCACCGAAATCGGGCGCGCCGGGGTCCATCATCTCGGCCATCAGCTCGTGTGCCCAGGTCGGGTTGGGGTCGGGATGCATGCCGCCGAAGTCCGGCAGCGGCGTGGCGTGTGTCACTGTTCCGGGCGCGGCCCCGAGGCGGCGTTCCAGGATCTCGACGGCGTAGGGTCCGGTCACGGCGCACATGGCGTCGAAGCGCATGCGGAAGCCCTTTGAAAAGAGCGTGCGCATCTTGGGGAAGTCGAACAGGCTTTCCATCAGCGCGGCATAGTCCGCGACCGGATCAACAACGGAAACCTGCATCTTTCCAAGCTCTTGCTCGCCGATCTTCGCAAGATCGACGTCCGTCGCCTCCAGCACCCGATAGTCGGTGATCGTCTGGGTCCGGGCATAGATCGCCTCGGTTACGGCCTCGGGCGCCGGGCCGCCGTTCGGCATGTTGAACTTCAGGCCGAAATCCGCGTCCTTGCCGCCGGGGTTGTGGCTGGCCGACAGGATGAAGCCGCCGTCGGTGCCGTTCAGGCGGATCAGGTGCGAGGCGGCGGGGGTCGACAGGACCGCCCCCTGCCCCACGATTGCGCGCCTGGCGCCGTTCGCGGCCAGCATGCGCAGGATGACCTGAGCCGCGCGGTCGTTGAAATAGCGCCCGTCGCCGCCGACGACAAAGGTCCGCCTTTCGGCGCCGCCGGTCGCGTCTATGATGCTTTGGGCGAAGTTTTCCAGGTAATGCCTTGACTGGAATACGGAAGTCTTTTTCCGCAGGCCAGAGGTTCCGGGTTTTTGCCCGGAGATCGGCGTGGTCGGGATGGTCAGGATTTGCATGGGGACCCGTGACTGTCGCTTTGGCCCAGTGATGCACCTTCCGGCACCGAAATGCCAGCCCCCTACCCCAGCGCGTAGCCTGCGCCGCGCACGGTGCGCAGGGGATCGTCGCCGCCGGTGACCGACAGGGCCTTCCTCAGCCGGCCGACATGCACGTCGACGGTGCGGGTGTCGACGTAGATGTCGCGACCCCAGACCCGGTCGAGAAGCTGTTCGCGGCTCCAGACACGGCCGGGCTTTTCCAGAAGGGTGGCCAGAAGCCGGAATTCGGTCGGGCCGAGCTTCACCGGCTGGCCGGCGCGGTTCACGCGGTGGGTAGACGGATCAAGCGTGATGTCGCCGTAGGTCAGCGCCTCGCCCTGGCTCGATGGGCGGGCGCGGCGGAGCTGGCTGCGGACGCGGGCGATGAGTTCGGTCACCGAATAGGGTTTGACCATGTAATCGTCGGCGCCGGTTTCCAGCCCGCGCACCAGGTCGGTTTCCTCGGACCGGGCGGACAGCATGATGATCGGCAGGCCCTTCGTCTCGGCCCGGGATTTCAGGCGGCGGCAGACCTCGATCCCCGACACGCTGGGCAGCATCCAGTCCAAGACGATGATGTCGGGCGCTTCTTCGGCGACCATCACCAGCGCCTCCTCGCCGTTTTCGGCCTGGCGGACGCGGAAGCCCTGGGCGGTCAGGTTGTAGCTCAGGACCTCGCGTTGGGCGGGCTCATCTTCGACCACGAGGACCGAGGGTTCGGTGACGGACATGGCTGGCCTCAGCTTTTCGGCAGGTTGGCGACGTTTTCGGCCTTGGGCCGTGGATCGTCGGGCACCTCGCCGGTCGTCAGGTAGACGACCTGCTCGGCGATGGCGGTCGCGTGGTCGCCCATGCGCTCGATGTTCTTGGCGATGAAATGCAGGTGGATGCAGGGGGTGATGTTGCGCGGATCTTCCAGCATGTGGGTCAGGAACTCGCGGAAGAGCGCGTTGTACATCTGGTCGATTTCCTGGTCGCGGATGCGCACGTCCTGCGCCAGCGCCAGGTCGCGCGTGGCGTAGCTGTCGAGCGCGTCGGACAGAAGCTCGGTCACCGCGCGGGTCATGCGGCGCAGGGAGGCGCCGGCTTGCGCGACAACCGGCGTATGCCCCAGTTCGACCAGCGCCTGGGTGCGCTTGGCCATGTTCTTGGCATAGTCGCCGACACGCTCGAGGGCCGAGGCGATCTTCATCACCGACAGGACGACGCGCAGGTCGCCCGCCGTGGGGGCGCGCAGCGCGATGACGCGGGCCGCCTCTTCGTTGATGCGGTATTCCAGCACGTCGATGTCCCGGTCCGCCTTGCGCACGCGCTCGGCTTTGTCCAGGTCGCCCGCCTCGAGCGCGTGGGCCGCGTCGGTGATCGCGGTTTCGACAAGGCCGCCCATCCTCATCACCAGCGCCTGGATCGCATCCAGGTCACGGTCGAAGGCACGCAGGATATGGTTTTCGCTCATCTCGTCCCCCTAGCCGATCCGGCCGGTGATGTAGGCTTCGGTGCGCGGATCGCGCGGCTTGGTGAAGATCTGGGTGGTGTCGCCATATTCGACCAGGTGGCCCAGGTGGAAGAAGGCGGTCTTCTGGCTGACGCGGGCGGCCTGCTGCATCGAATGGGTGACGATGACGACCGAGAAGTTGGCGCGCAGCTCGTCGATCAGTTCCTCGACCTGCGCCGTCGCGATGGGGTCAAGGGCCGAGCAGGGCTCGTCCATCAGCAGGACCTCGGGGTTCGTCGCGACCGCACGGGCGATGCAGAGCCGCTGCTGCTGGCCGCCCGACAGGCCGGTGCCGGGGGCGGTCAGGCGGTCCTTGACCTCGTTCCAGAGCGCCGCGCGGCGGAGCGAGCTTTCGACGATCTGGTCCAGCTCCGCCTTCGACCGCGCGAGCCCGTGGATGCGGGGTCCGTAGGCCACATTGTCATAGACCGACTTCGGGAAGGGGTTCGGCTTCTGGAACACCATGCCGACCTTGGCGCGCAGCTGCACCGGGTCGACGCGCCGGTCGTAGATATCCTCGCCCTCCAGCAGGATCTGGCCTTCGACGCTGGCGCCCTGGATCGTGTCGTTCATGCGGTTCAGGCAGCGCAGGAAGGTCGACTTGCCGCAGCCCGACGGGCCGATGAAGGCGGTCACGGTCTTGTCGAGGATGTCCACATCCACGTCCTTCAGCGCGTGGTTCTGGCCGTAATAGACCTGCACGTTCCGGGCGGTCATGCGGTTGAGGTCGGTCGTGGTCATCCTGCGCTCCAGATGGTCTTTCATCGCCGGTCCTACCAGCGCCGCTCGAACCGGCGGCGAAGAAGGATTGCGGCCGCGTTCATGATCAGAAGGAAGGCCAGAAGGACGATGATCGCCCCCGAGGCCCGTTCGGTAAAGGCGGGATCAGCCCGCTGGGTCCAGTTGTAGACCTGCACCGGCAGCGCCGTCGCGGGGTCCAGAAAGCCCCCCGGCGGCAGGCCCGGCATGTCGCGCACGAAGGCCACCATGCCGATGAGGAGAAGCGGCGCGGTTTCGCCCAGGGCCTGCGCAAGGCCGATGATCATGCCGGTCAGGATGCCGGGTGCGGCGAGCGGCAGCACGTGGTGAAAGACCGACTGCATCCGCGAGGCGCCGATCCCGAGGGCCGCATCGCGGATCGAGGGTGGCACGGCCTTCAGCGCCGCGCGGGCGGGGATGATGATCCGGGGCAGCGTCATCAGCGTCAGGACGAGGCCGCCGACCAGCGGGGCCGAGCGCGGCAGGCCGGCGAAGTTGATGAAGGCCGCAAGTCCCAGGATACCGAAGACGATCGAGGGGACGGCGGCAAGGTTGGCGATGTTCACCTCGATCAGGTCGGTGAAGCGGTTCTTCGGCGCGAACTCTTCCAGATAGACCGCCGCCGCGACGCCGATCGGCAGCGACAGGCCAAGGACGACGATCATCATGTAAAGCGAGCCGACGATGGCGACGCCAAGGCCCGCCGCCTCGGGCCGTTTTTCCGAAGCGTCGGGGTTGGTGAGGAAGCCGGAATTGAAGCGCAGCGCCATCATCCCCGCATCCCGCATGGCATCCGCAAGATGCAGCTGTTCCGGCTTGATCTTGCTGTCTTTTTCCGCGCTTTCGAGCGTGACGCGGCCCTTGAAATAGCCGTCGATCCGGCCCGTGGCCAGCCCATCGACGGTGACGGTCTGGCCGACCAGCCGGGGGTCGCCCAGCACACGGTTGCGCAGGTCGGCGCCCGCCTGTTCAGAGATCAGCGCGGCGATGTCCTTGTCGCTCAAACCGCCGGTGGGGATCGACCGGCGGGCCAGCTCGTCCTTCAGCGCCTTGGCGATCAGCTTGCCGTAGGCGGTGGCAGAGGTCGCGCGCAGGCTCGCCGGGTCGCCCTTGCCCCCCTTGTCGACCAGGGCGGCGTCAAGCGTCACGGGGATGGCGATTTCCGTCTGGCGGAAGGCCGACAGGCCGTTCGACAGGATCGAGACCAGAAGGATGCCCAGAAGCGTGACCGACAAGAGGATCGCCGCCAGCCCATAGGCGCGGAAGCGGGCCTCGGCGCGGTTCCTGGCCTTGGTGCGGGCGTCGGCGACCAGAAGCGAACGTGTTGGCGCGGTCATTCGTATTGCTCCCGGTATTTGCGGACGATGACCAGCGCCAGGATGTTGAGCGCGAGGGTAATCAGGAAAAGCGTCAGGCCAAGCGCGAAGGCCACCAGCGTCTCTGGCGCCGCGAAGTCGGTGTCGCCTGTCAGCTGGCTCACGATCTTGACGGTCATGGTGGTCATCGCCTCGAACGGGTTGAGGCTGAGTTTCGCGGCCGCCCCCGCGCCAAGGACGACGATCATCGTCTCGCCGATTGCGCGCGAGGCGGCCAGAAGGACCGCGCCGACGATCCCCGGCAGGGCCGCGGGCAGGACGACCTGGCGGATCGTCTCGGACGGCGTCGCGCCAAGGCCGAGCGAGCCGTCGCGCAGGGATTGCGGCACGGCGTTGATGATGTCGTCGGACAGGGATGAGACGAAGGGGATGATCATGACCCCCATGACGAGTCCCGCCGTGGCAACGGACGCGCCCGAAGTGCCAAATCCAAGCGGTTGCGCAATCCAGTCCCTGAGCATCGGGCCGACGGTGATCAGCGCGAAGAGCCCGTAGACGATGGTCGGGATGCCGGCCAGAAGCTCGATGGCCGGTTTCGCCAGCGCGCGGACGCGGGGGCTGGCATATTCCGACATGTAGATTGCCGCGAAGAGCCCGACCGGCACCGCGACGGCAAGCGCTATTGCCGAGACATAGAGCGTGCCCCACAGCAGCGGGATCACCCCAAGGTCCGAGCCGCCCCGGAAGTCCGGCGCCCATTTGGTGCCGAAAAGGAACTTCGCGGCAGGGTATTTCTGGAAAAAGGCAATGGTTTCAAAGATCAGCGACAGGAAGATGCCGATGGTGGTGGCGACCGCGATCACCGAACAGGCGATGAGGAACAGCTTCGTCGCCGCCTCGACCTCGTTGCGCGCGCGCGTCTCGGGCTTCAGCGCCAGCCAGACGGCAAGGGCGCTCGCGGCGCCCAGGGCAAGGATCAGAAGCGTGGACCAAAGGCCGCCCCCTGCCCCGGCCATGCGCCAGGCGGCGTAGCCGACCAGCGCCGGAAGGGCGAAGGCGATGGCCAGGTTCAGCCCGTGCTGGCGCGGCAGCGAGTGGAGCCGCCTGATGTCGCCGCCCGCGACCATTTCGGCCCGCGCGCGGCCCGCCACATAGGCCGCCGCGGCAAGCGCCAGGAGAAGCAACAGGAACAGCGAAATCGACATATGGCCCCCCGGCCCTTCAAGGTCGGGCGCGGGGGGCTGGCCCCCGCACCCGGGTCTGTCAGTTCATCACCGTCTCATCGGCGACGATCGTCTGCTGGTCGGCGAGTTTCGGGTCGGGAACAAGCCCCGCGCCGGCCATGCTGCCGTCCTTGCCCGCCATCTCGTCCGAGACGAAGAACTCGGCAAACTCCTTCAGCCCCGGCACCACGCCGATATGCGCCTTCTTGACGTAGAAGAAGAGCGGGCGCGACACCGGGTAGCTACCGTCGGCGATGGTCTCGACCGAAGGCGTGATGCCAGAGACGGAGGCGACCTTCAGCTTGTCGGTGTTCGCCTCGTAGAAGGACAGGCCGAAGACGCCGATGGCCTTCGGTTCGGACGCGATGCGGGCGAGCGTCTCGGTATAGTCGCCGTCGATGTCGACCGACGCGCCGTCGGCGCGCAGTGTCGTGCAGGCCTTGGCGGCCTCTTTCGGGTCGGTCTTGATCCCCTTGATGACATCTTCGGCGCCGGTGGCCTTGCAGCCCGCCTCCATCACCTTCTGCTCGAAAACTTCGCGCGTGCCGTGCTTGGTGCCGGGGACGAAGGCCATGATCTCCTGGTCCGGCAGCGCGGCGTTGACCTCTTTCCAGGTCTTGGCCGTGTTGGGGGCCAGCTTGCCATCCACCACCACCTCGGCCGCGAGCGCCTTGTAGACGTCGGTCGGCGTCAGGGCGAAGTCGGCGCCCTTGGCGTCGCTGGCAAAGACGATGCCGTCATAGCCGAGCCGGACTTCGATGATGTCGGTCACGCCGGCCTTGGTGCAGGCGTCGCGCTCTTCGGGCTTGATTTTGCGGCTGGCGGTGGCGATGTCGATGGTCTCTTCGCCCGCGCCTTCGCAGAATTTCTTCAGGCCCGCGCCGGTGCCGCCGCCCTCGACGACCGGAGCCTTGAAGTCGCCGTTGTCGCCGAAGGATTCGGCGGCGATGGTGGCGAAGGGCAGAACGGTCGAGGACCCTGCCACCTGGATCTGGTCGCGGGCCTCTGCCGCCGTCGCAGCGGCGAGGCCAAGGGCGAGGGTCGAGGCGGTCAGTGTCAGTCGGACAGTCAGGCGGATCGTCGGTCTGGTCATCGGGCAATTCCTCTGCGTCATAGGCCGTCCGTGCGGCCTTGCCCCAAGGGTCTAGGACCTGCCGCCAATGCTTTTGTGACGCGGAGGTAACAGTTTGATGACAGCAGTCACCCCCGGCCCCTGTCAGCCAGCGCGCTCAGGTGGAGCTGCGGGCAGGATCACCATGAATTCGCTGCCTTTTCCCGGTTCGCTCGTGATCTTCAGCCGGCCACGGTGGCGGTTGACGATGTGCTTGACGATGGCAAGGCCAAGCCCAGTCCCCCCCTGCTCGCGCGAGCGGTGGCCGTCGATGCGGTAGAATCGCTCGGTCAGGCGCGGCAGGTGCAGGGGGTCGATTCCCTCGCCATGGTCGCGCACGCTGAGCGCTACGGCCGGGCCCCGGAGCTTCGGCTCGTGCGGCAGGGCGGCGAAGGTCACGTCGATGCACGCGGGCGCGGTGCCGCCACCGTATTTGATCGCATTTTCCAGAAGGTTCAGCAAAACCTGAAGCAGCTGGTCCGCGTCGCCCTTCACCACCGCCCCCCCCGCCGGTGCCGGTCCCAGCACAAGCGCCACCCCTGCCCCATCCGCCTGGTCGCGCACCGTCTCGCCCGCGCGCCGGGCCAGCGCCACCAGGTCGACCGACTGGGTGGGCGCGCGGTGTTCCTCTGCCTCGACCCGGCTCAGCGAAAGAAGGTCGGAGACGAGCCGCATCATTCGCTGGGCCTCGCGGTCCATGATCGACAGGAAGCGCTCGCGCGCTGTGCTGTCGTCGCGCGCCGCACCGCGCAGGGTTTCGATGAAGCCCGAAAGGGCGGTCAGGGGGGTGCGAAGCTCGTGGCTGACGTTGGCCACGAAGTCGCGGCGGATGGCGGCGGCCTGGTCAAGTTCGGTCCGGTCCTCGAAGAAGGCCAGCCGCTCGCCTTTGGCCGAAAGGCGCGTGACATGGATGATGAAGTGGCCGCGTCCGCCCGGCGCGGCGATGGTCAGGTCGGCCCGGCCCGACGGCGCGCCGCTGTCAAGCGCCTCAAGGGCTGCGTGAAACTCGGGGTTGCGCAGGACGGCGATCGCCGGCCGGCCGGCCGGGTCGGAGCCGAACAGCGCGCGGGCGGCTGCGTTGGCCGCAAGGATCCGGTCGTCGGCGGCAAGGCACAGGCCCGCCCAGGGCGAGGCTTCCAGGAAGTCGGCGATGGGGTAGGCACGGGGGGACATGGGTGCTCCGGTCAGTCTCGGTCGATCATGGCGTCCGGGGCGAAAAAGAAAAGGGCAACAAGGCTTTTCGGCGGTGTTTCGAAAATGACGGAAATTTGAAATAGACTGTTTCATTGCATTTTGCCATTGCAGCATGCAAATGCGCCTCTAACGTCGCCAGTAGTAAAATTACTGATTGCAGCCCGGTTCGACCCGATGCCAACCGCCCCACCGGCGTAGAATTTGAGAGCCCCAGTGCCTGCCGATACAATCATGCTTCCCCGCCATCTTCTGCCGCCCCGTGCCGCCGACCGCCCGCTCGTCGACGATTTCTGCCGGGGGCTTTCCGTCCTGACCATCGGCCTGCGCGCCGCGCCGCTTCTGCCGGGACTGGACGAGGCGGCGGCGCTGGTTGCCCTGCCTGAGCTGAGTGCGCTTGGCGCGCGCGTCCTTGCCGACGAGCGGCCGGACCTGATCGTGGCGCCGCTTCTGTCGCGGCGGTTCGACATCCTGGATGTCGGGCTGCGGCTGACGCAGCTGAGGTTCGTGGGCCTTCTGATTGCGCTGACGCCGCCCCTGCCCGACCTGCGTTCGGTCCAGGCAGAGGTGCAGGCCGCCTGCCCCACGCTCGCGCTCGCGCTCATCCGCGACCCCGGCGTGCGGCTGATGCCGCTGCCGGGGGAACGTTTGGGTCAGCGCTTCAGCGCCTCGACCATGACGCAGAGGATCTCGAACATCAGCGAGGCGCCGAGCCAGGCCGTGTTGCCCGAGGGGTCGAAGGGGGGCGACACTTCGACAAGGTCGGCGCCGACAATGTTCAGCCCGCGGCATTCGCGCACGACCTGCATGGCCTGATAGGCGTTCGGGCCGCCCCATTCGGGCGTTCCGGTGCCGGGAGCGACGGCCGGGTCCACGAAGTCGATGTCATAGGACAGGTAGGCGGGCTTCGTCCCCACGATCTCGCGCGCTTCGGCCATCACGTCGGGGATGCCGCGGTCGAAGAACTCTTCGATGCGGATGATGCGGATGCCATTCGCCTTGGCAAAGTCGATGTCGATCATGTCGTAGGCCGTGCCGCGAATGCCGATCTGGACCATACGCTTGGGGTCCAGAAGCCCCTCTTCGACCGCGTTGCGGAAGGGGTTGCCGTGGGTCAGGGTCTTGCCGCCGAAATAGGCCGGGAAGAGGTCGGTGTGGCTGTCGAAATGCATCAGGCCCAGGGGCGCGTCCTTGGCAAGGCCGCGCAGCACCGGCAGCGTGCAGAGGTGGTCCCCGCCGGCCGACAGCGGGCGGATGCCATCGGCCTTGAGCCGGGCGAAAGCCGCCTCGAACCTTGCGAGCGTGTCGGGGCCGTCGACCGGGTTCGGGCCCACGTCGCCCAGATCGGCGCAGCGCGCCATCTCGAACGGCCGGACAAGGCTCACGGGATGCTGGGCGCGGATCATGGTCGAGGCATCGCGCAGCGCGCGGGGCCCGTGGCGCGGACCGGGGCGGTTCGAGACGCCGCCGTCGAACGGCAGGCCCACGAGCCCGATCTCGACATCGCGGTAGCGCGGATGGTCGGGCGTGACGTGCGGCAGGCGCATGAAAGTCGGAATCCCCGCAAAGCGCGGCAGGTCCATGCCCGAAATCGGTTTGAAGAATGTGTCCATCTGGCTCCCCCTTGTTCGGGCGCCAGACTGGGCGAGGCGGCGGAAAAGGGCAAGATGGGGTGTTGGGGAGGAGCCGGGTTCGGGCGGTAGGGGCCGTTGACCCTGCCATGCGAAGGCCTATCCTCCTGTCCCCGCCGATGGTCCAAAGGCCATCGGCCAGCGCCCGCCCCGCCATCGGCGCGCGCTTCGCACCCACCGGGGCAGGCGCCGGCCTTCGTTGATCTGTGACACGGGCGGTCCAGCGGAACCGCCTCGCTGCGGGCGGGGAAAGTGTATGTTTCCTTTTCCCGCTCGGCCCAGCCAATCAGCAATGCGGATCTGGGGATCCTCCTCCCCCGCCCCTCAGGCGTCGAGCTCGGTGTCCCAGTACAGGAAGTCCATCCAGCTTTCGTGCAGGTGGTTCGGCGGGAAGCGGCGGCCGGCGTTCTGCATTTCCTCGGGCGTGGGGCGGCGCGGCGGGCGGCGCAGGTGCAGGCCAGAGGCACGCAGGCTGCGGCTGCCTTTCCTGAGGTTGCAGGGCGCGCAGGCGGCGACGACATTGTCCCAGCTGGTGACGCCGCCCCGCGCCCTTGGCACCACATGGTCGAAGGTCAGGTCGCCCTTCGAACCGCAGTACTGGCAGGCGAATTCGTCCCTCAGAAAAAGATTGAAGCGCGTGAATGCCACGCGCTTCTGGGGTCTTACGTAATCTTTCAGCACCACGACCGAGGGTATCCTGATCGCGGTCCTCTGGCTTCGGACCTGGTGGTCATATTCCGCAACGATCGCCACGCGGTCCAGAAACACTGCCTTTATCGCCTCTTGCCAGGGCCAGAGGGACAGGGGGAAGTAGCTCAGCGGGCGGAAGTCGGCATTGAGGACCAGAGCCGGGAAATGCTTCAGCGCGCCCGGTTCCCTCACGAAGCCGCTGCGAAAGGTCTGGTCGCCGGAAGTTTGGACGCGGTCCAGCATGGATCCCTTTCAAACCGGGATCGGGGGGCGGCGTCTGACCGAAGCCCCCGACCCACGCGCAGACTATATCTGGCGTTTTCCGACAGACAAGGCCCGGAATATCGTCCCGACCCAGCGATTTCGTGACAGGACCATTGCGCCAAAATGACAAAGGCGCCCGGTGGGGCGCCTTCGACGACAGGTTTGCCGGATGTCAGCCCTTCTTGCGGGCGCCTGCCGCAGCCTTCACGGCGGCGGGTTTCTTGACGGAGGCAAGGCCGAGCGCCAGTGTCAGTCCGGCAGCGAGGATGATGGTCATGTCGATTCCCCTTTGGTCTTGAGGAAAGATTAGTCCGATTCCCGCGACGTTCAAGGTGCCATTGTTGCGCAATCTGCCGCAGTCCGCCCCTCAACCCCCCGAAATGCCACCATTCAGGCGGAAAGATGCTGGCGCAGAAAGGCCAGAGCAGAGGACAATCCGTCGGGCGCGATGCCGTGGCCTGTCCCCTTCATCACATGGCCGTAGACCTGGAACCCGGCCGCGAGCAGCGCCTGCGCCGCCGCATCCATGTCGGCGAAGGGCACCATCGGGTCCTGGTCGCCATGGACCAGAAGGATCGGCATCCGCGAGCGCGTCTCGGCCGCCAGCCGCTCGGGCGCGAGGAGCCGGCCGGAAAAACCGACCACCGCCGCAAGCGGCTCGGGCCGGCGGGGTGCGACATGCAGGGACATCATGGTGCCTTGCGAAAAACCCACCAGCGCCACCCGGTCCGGGGTCAGGCCCGAGTCGGCGATACGCTCGTCCAGGAACTGGTTCAGGTCGGCGGCGGACTGCTGAAGCCCTTCCTGCGCGGCCTCGGGCGACGAGCCGTCGAGCCGGGGGATCGGGAACCACTGGCGCCCGAAGGGGTTGCCGGCGCAGGGCTCGGGCGCGTCGGGGGCAATGAACAGCGTGTCGGGAAGATGGGGCGACAGCGGGTCGGCAAGGCCCAGAAGATCGGCCCCGTCGGCGCCATAGCCATGCAGGAAGACGACCATCGAGCCGGTCTTGCCCGACCGCGGCGCGCGCTCGCCGAATTGAAGTGCCCTCATGTCCCGCCGCCCTCTCTGCCGCTGATGATGCGGATGTAGGCCCAGAGCGCGCGGGCCGCAACTGCCCGCCAGGGCGACCAGGGTTCGGCCAGCGCGCGCAAGGCCCGTTCATCAGGGCGCTCCGGCAGGTCAAAGAGATGCGCCGCCGCCTTTTGCAGCGCCAGGTCGCCTGCCGGGAAAAGGTCCGGCCGCCCGAGGGCCGTCAGCCCGTAAAGCTCGGCTGTCCAGCGACCTATCCCCGGCAGGGCATCGAGGTGCCGGACCAGGTCATCGTCCGGCCGCGCGTCGAGCCCCGCCCAGTCCACCCCTGCCCCGGCCAACGCCAGAAGGCTCGTGATCTTCGGCCGCGACAGGCCGCAGGCGCGCAAGCCTTCGGCCCCGGCCGCGATCACCGCCGCCTCGGTCGTGATCCCGGCCTCCTTCAGCCGACCGCCGATCGCCCGGGCCGAGGCGAGTGAGACCTGCTGGCTCACCACCGCCTCGATCATGTAGCCAAACCCCGGCGCCGCGCGGCGCAGCGGCAGGGGGCCGACGCGCGCCAGAAGGGGTGCGAAGCGCGGCTCGCGGGCAGAAAGCCAGGCCGTGCCTTCGGCGAGGTCGTCCGCATTTTCGATCCGCCGCATCGCCCCGCCCCCTTCCCTTTCCGCCGGTCGGTCAGGCGGCGACAGTGCCCGGAAGGGCCGCCAATTGTCCATTTCGTTTCCGCTAACATGCGATGTTTCCGCTAACATACTGATATTCGGTCACATTCCCATTCCGCCCGGCCGCGCGAAAGTGTATGTAAGCCTGAAAAGCACGCCGCATCGCCCGACTTTTCCGGGCCGCCCGACTTTCAGGAGACCCCCATGACCGTCACCATCGGTATCAACGGATTCGGCCGCATCGGCCGCTGCACGCTCGCCCATATCGCCGAGGCGAGCCGCAATGACGTGCAGGTCGTCAAGCTGAACGCCACCGGCCCGATCGAGACGAACGCGCACCTGCTGAAATATGACAGCGTCCATGGCCGCTTCGGCGGGCCGGTCAAGGTGGCGGGCAACACGCTCGACCTTGGCCGTGGCCCGATCGAGGTCATGTCGACCTACAATCCCGAAGAGCTGGACTGGGAAGGCGTGGATGTCGTCCTGGAATGCACCGGCAACTTCAACGACCGCGACAAGGCGGCGGTCCACCTGAGCCGCGGCGCCAAGCGCGTGCTCGTCTCGGCCCCGGCCAAGCGCGCCGACAAGACCGTGGTCTACGGCGTCAACCACCGCGAGCTGAAGCCCGAGCATCTGGTGGTGTCGAACGGGTCCTGCACCACGAACTGCCTCGCGCCGCTCGCCAAGGTGCTGAACGACTCGATCGGGATCGAATCGGGGATCATGACCACGATCCACAGCTACACCGGCGACCAGCCGACGCTCGACCGCCGGCACAAGGACCTCTACCGCGCGCGGGCTGCCGCGATGGCGATGATCCCGACCTCGACCGGTGCCGCGAAGGCCCTGGGCGAGGTGCTGCCGGAACTGGCCGGCAAGCTGGACGGCACCTCGATCCGGGTGCCCACGCCGAACGTCTCGGCGGTGGACCTGACCTTCGTGGCCGGCAAGGACGTGACCGTCGCCGACGTGAACGAGATCGTGCGCGAGGCGGCGGCGGGCTACATGGGCATGGTCATGTCCTATGACCCCGAGCCCAAGGTCTCGATCGACTTCAACCACACGCCCTATTCCTCGATCTTCGCGCCCGACCAGACCAAGGTCGTGGGCAAGCGCACGGTGCGGGTTCTGGCCTGGTACGACAATGAATGGGGTTTCTCCTGCCGGATGGCCGATGTTGCGGGCGCTATGGGGCGGCTTCTGTAACGGGCGGCTTCTAGTAGCCCCCCTTTCCCGGTTAGTGTCGGGGTCATGACGCATCGAATCTTCGTGGCCCTGGCGCTTCTGGTGCTTGCCGCCCTCGCGGTTGACTTCTTTGGCTTTGGCGGGGCGGCGACGCTTTTCCTTGTGCGGAAGTTCATGGAATTTTCCGACTGGATCGCCTTCTGGCGCTGAGGGATCCTTGCCTGCGGCAAGAGGACAGTTGACTTTTCCACCCGTTTGGATGTTAGCGGTAACGAACTCAGGTGGGAGGGCAGCATGACCGTCAAAGTCGCCATCAACGGATTTGGCCGCATCGGCCGCAACATCGCGCGTGCGATCATCGAAAGCGGCAGGCAGGACATCGATGTCGTCGCGATCAACGACCTGGGCCCGGTCGAGACGAACGCCCACCTCCTGCGCTTCGACAGCGTGCATGGCCGCTTCCCCGGCGAGGTGACGACGGGCGCGGACTGGATCGACATGGGCCGGGGCCGGATGCGGGTCACGGCGCTGAGAGACCCGGCCGACCTGCCCTGGGGCGACGTCGACATCGTGATGGAATGCACCGGCATCTTCACCACCGCCGACAAGGCGCGCGCCCATATCGACAACGGATCGAAGCGCGTCCTGATCTCGGCCCCGGCCGAGGGGGCGGATGCGACCATCGTCATCGGGGTGAACCAGGATACGCTGAAGGCGAGCGACGTGATCGTCTCGAACGCCTCGTGCACGACGAACTGCCTGTCGCCTGTCGCAATGGTCCTGCAGGATACGATCGGGATCACCAAGGGCTTCATGACCACGATCCACAGCTATACAGGCGACCAGCCGACGCTTGATACCTATCACAAGGACCTTTACCGGGCGCGCGCGGCGGCGCTGAGCATGATCCCGACCTCGACCGGGGCGGCCAAGGCGGTGGGGCTGGTGCTGCCCGCGCTCAAGGGCAAGCTGGACGGTGTGGCGATCCGGGTGCCGACGCCGAACGTCTCGGCGGTCGATCTGGTCTTCGAGGCGGCGCGCGACACGAGCGTCGAGGAGATCAACGCGGCCATGCGGGCGGCATCGGAGTCCAAGCGCCTGAAGGGCATCCTGGGCGTGACCGACCAGCCGAACGTCTCGGCCGACTTCAACCATGACCCGCGGTCGTCGATCTTCCACCTGGACCAGACCAAGGTGATGGAGGGGCGGCTCTGCCGGATCCTGTCCTGGTATGACAACGAATGGGGCTTTTCCAACCGCATGTGCGATACGGCGGTGGCGATGGGGAAGTTTCTTTAGGGGATAGCGGGCGGCCGGGCCGGGCGGGATCAGGAAACGCGACCCGCGTTTCCCCCGCGCGAGTGGGAACAGTGCCGCTGGACCGCTGATGTCCTGAACCTGCGAAGGTCGGCGTCTGCCCCGGTGGGCGCGGAAGCGCCCGCCAATGGCGGGGCGGGCGCTGGCCGATGGCCTTTGGGCCATCGGCGGGGACAAAAGACATGTCCACCGCATGGCAGAGTCTACGGCCCCTGCCAGCCCGGACCTACTGGCGGATTGCCACCCCTACCGCCTGAGCCGCGCCTTCAGCGCCGCCTCGACCGGAGGCGTCACGAACTTCGACACATCGCCGCCCAGCCGCGCGATTTCCTTCACCAGCTTCGAGGCGATCGCCTGCCGCCGCGCATCGGCCATCAGGAACACCGTCTCGATCGACGAATCCATGGCGCGGTTCATGCCGACCATCTGGAATTCATACTCGAAGTCCGCCACCGCGCGCAGGCCGCGCAGGATGACGCTTGCCCCCACGTCGCGGGCGCAGTCGATCAGCAGGTTCTCGAACGGATGGACGATGATCTCGCCCCCGGTCTTTTCCAGGATCGGGGCGCATTCCGCCTCGACCATCGCCACGCGCTCCTCAAGGCTGAACAGCGGCCCCTTGTCGCGGTTGATCGCAACGCCGATGACCAGCCGGTCCACCAGCGCCATGGCGCGCTGGATGATATCGGTGTGACCGAGTGTGATCGGGTCGAAGGTGCCCGGGTAAAGGCCGATGCGCATGGCGCCCTCCGTCTTGCGCGCGATGCTTTGACGCAACAATATTGCGCGCCGAATTGCAAGCAGAAGCGGGGCCCGGGGGTCAGTTCCCCATGATCATGCCGGTCAGCGCGTCCTTTTCCATGGCCAGTTCGGACAGGCGCGCCGCCACCACGTCGCCGATCGAGATGATGCCGATCATCTTGCCCCCTTCCATCACCGGCATGTGGCGGAAGCGGCCGGCCGTCATCCGCTCTAGCACCGTGTCGGCCAGGTCGTCCGGCGCGCAACTGACGAGGTTGCGGGTCATCAGCGTATCGACGGGCTCGTCCAGGCAGGCGGGCCCCCGGCGGCCGAGGTCGCGCACGATGTCGCGTTCCGACAGGATGCCCAGGGGCTTCTTGCCGTCCTTCGACACGATGACGGCACCGATGCGCCGTTCGGCCAGCACCCGCGCCGCATCGCCGACCTTGGTGCCGGGCACCACCGTCACGATGTCGGCGTTCGGCCGCGAACGGATGATCTGGTGGACCTGCATGGCTTTCCTCCTGGGCGGGTAGCGGGGGCAATCAAGAAACCGTGAGGGGAAGCGTTCCCTTCGCGGGGGATTCTGTCAAGCCGCGCCTTCCAACCGGCTCACTTCCCGCCGCAGCCCTTCGATCAGAAGGGCGGCGAAGCGGCCCAGCCTTTGCGAGCGGCGATCGTCCTCGTGCCGGATGAGCCAGAAGGCGCGGGTCAGGGAAAAGGCCTCGGGCAGGATGCGCACCATGCCGGGCGCCGAGGGGATGGCGAAGGTGTGGACGATGGCGACCCCCGCCCCGCTGCGCACCCAGTTCAGCTGGACCGAGACGGAGTTCGAGGCCAGCGGCACCCGCTCGACGCCCAGTTCGGCCATATAGTCGAGCTCCTTGTCGAAGATCATGTCGGGGATGTAGCCGATCAGCCGGTGGTTACGCAGGTCCGCAAGGGCGCGGATCGGGGGATGGGCGTCCAGGTAGGATTGCATCGCCGCAAGGTGCAGCCGGTAGTCGGTGATCTTCTGCACCAGAAGCCGCCCGGCCGAGGGCGCCGAGACCGAGATCGCCATGTCCGCCTCGCGCCGCGACAGGTTGAATACGCGGGGGAGTGCGACGACCTGAACCTCCAACCCCGGATTGTCGTCGCAGATCTGCGCCAGCACCTGCGGCAGAAGGTAGTTCGCGGCCCCGTCCGGTGCCCCGATGCGAATCTGGCCGGTCAGCCCCTCCGGCCCCGACAGCGCCTCGCCCGCCGCGACGAACGCCGCCTCGGCGGCTTCGGCATGGGGCATGAGCCGCGCGCCCTCGTCCGAAAGCGCATAGCCCTGCGGGCCCTTGATGAAAAGCCGCGCGCCCATCGCCTCTTCCAGCCGGGCGATGCGCCGGCCGGCGGTCGCGGGGTCGATCTTCAGCCCCCTGCCCGCCGCCGACAGGCTTTCGCCGCGTGCCACTGCCAGAAAGACGCGCAGATCATCCCAGTCCATTCGCCGCCCTTTGCATCCTTGCAAAACGTCTTTGGAATATTCGGCCTTTGTCGGGCGTTTTCGCAAGGGTAAAGTCTGCCCAGTCAAACATCCATCCACGCAGAACGGGAGCCCCGCCATGAAGGAAATCGGTCACTGGATCAACGGCAAGCATGTCCCCGGCACGTCCGGGCGCTTCGCCGACGTCTTCAACCCCGCCACCGGCGAGGTTCAGGCCCGCGTCGCGCTCGCCTCGAAGGCCGAGATGGACCGCGCGGCGGAAGCCGCCGCCGAGGCCCAGGTCAAGTGGGGCGCCACCAACCCGCAGCGCCGGGCGCGGGTGATGATGGAATTCGTGCGGCTTCTGAACCGCGACATGCAGAAGCTGGCCGAGGTCCTGTCGTCCGAACACGGCAAGACGGTGCCGGACGCCAAGGGCGACATCCAGCGCGGGCTTGAGGTGATGGAGTTCTGCATCGGCGCGCCGCATCTCTTGAAGGGCGAATATACCGATTCGGCCGGTCCGGGCATCGACATGTATTCCGCCCGCCAGCCGGTCGGCGTCGCTGCGGGCATCACGCCCTTCAATTTCCCGGCGATGATCCCGATGTGGAAGATGGGCCCCGCGCTGGCTTGCGGCAACAGCTTCATCCTCAAGCCGTCCGAGCGTGACCCCTCGGTCCCGATGATGCTGGCGGAACTGATGACGGAAGCGGGGCTGCCCGACGGCGTCCTTCAGGTCGTGAACGGCGACAAGGAGGCGGTCGACGCCATCCTGGACAGCCCGGTCATCTCGGCCATCGGCTTCGTCGGCTCGACCCCCATCGCCGAATATATCTACGGGCGCGGCTGTTCGAACGGCAAGCGCGTCCAGTGCTTCGGCGGCGCCAAGAACCACATGATCATCATGCCGGACGCCGATCTGGACCAGGCGGCCGACGCACTGGTCGGCGCGGGCTATGGCGCGGCGGGCGAGCGCTGCATGGCGATCTCGGTCGCGGTGCCGGTCGGCGACAAGACCGCCGACGCGCTGATCGAGCGGCTGATCCCCCGGATCGAGAAGCTGAAGGTCGGCCCCTACACCGCCGGCAACGACATCGACTATGGCCCGGTCGTGACGGCCGCTGCCAAGGCCAACATCCTGAAGATGGTCGAATCGGGCGTGGCGCAGGGCGCGAAGCTGGTGGTCGACGGCCGTGGCTTCACGCTTCAGGGCTACGAGGACGGCTTCTTCGTCGGCCCGCACCTCTTCGACCATGTGACGACCGACATGGACATCTACCGTCGCGAGATCTTCGGGCCGGTCCTGTCGATGGTGCGCGCCAAGACCTATGAAGAGGCGCTGAAGCTGGCCATGGACCATGAATATGGCAACGGCACGGCGATCTACACCCGTGACGGCGACACGGCGCGCGACTTCGCGAACCGCGTCAACGTGGGCATGATCGGGATCAACGTGCCGATCCCGGTGCCATTGGCCTACCACACGTTCGGCGGCTGGAAGAAGTCGTCCTTCGGCGACCTGAACCAGCACGGGCCGGACAGCTTCCGCTTCTACACGCGGACGAAGACCATCACCGCGCGCTGGCCCTCGGGCATCAAGGAGGGTGCGGCCTTCAACTTCACCCAGATGGCCTGAGGTCTATCTGCCTGCCCGTCTGTCTGCCGCGAAGGCCGCGCTCCGAACCGGGCGCGGCCTTTTCCAATGGCGGCCCTTGACCGGCCCGGCGCGGCACGCCACGGTCCGGCCATGTCCGATTTCGACCTGAACGGCTTCCTGCCCTACCAACTTGCCCTGGCCGCCGAGAAGGTGAGCCGCGACCTGTCGGCCGTCTATGCGCGCGAGGGCGGGCTGACGGTGCCGGAATGGCGGGTGCTGGCGCATCTGGCCCAATCGGGCGAGGTGTCGGTGCGCGACATCGAGGCGCGCGTCGGGATGGAGAAGTCGCGGGTCAGCCGTGCCGCGAGCCGGCTCGAGGGCGCGGGCTTCGTCGAAAAGCGCGACCATCCGCAGGACGGGCGGCTCGTGTCGCTGACGCTGACTGACGCGGGGCGCGCGCTGATGGAGCGGCTGGTGCCGCTGGCGCTTGACTATCAGGCGGGGCTGAAGGCGCGCCTTGGTGCCGCTGACCGGGGCCTGAGCGAGGCCCTGCGCATGATCCTGGAGGACCAGTCGCAATGATCCGGCTTTACGACTACTGGCGGTCATCCGCCTCCTACCGGGTCAGGATCGCGCTTGCCCATCTGGGGCTCGACTGGCAGTCGGTGCCGGTGGACCTGACGACCGGCGCGCAGCGCGATCCGGCGCATCTGGCGCGGAACCCGCAGGGGCTGGTGCCGGCGGCGGACCTGGACGGGCACCTGCTGACGCAATCGCTCGCCATCATCGAATATTTGAACGAGACGCGCGGCGGTGGCCTTCTGCCGATCGACGCGCTGGGCCGGGCGCGGGTCCGCACGCTCAGCTATGCCGTAGCGATGGAGATCCATCCGATCTGCAACCTGTCGGTCGCGGGTTTCGCGGTCGAACAGTCCGCCGGCGCGATCCCGACCGAGGTCTGGATGCGGCATTTCATCGGCAAGGGGCTGGCAGCGCTCGAGGAGATGGTCGCGGATCAGGAGAGCTACACCTTCGGCCAGGGCCTGACGATGGCGGACTGCTGCCTCGTGCCGCAGATGTACAATGCGCGGCGCTGGGGCGTGGACCTGAGCGCGGTGCCGACGCTGGTCGAGATCGACGCCCATCTGTCGCGGCTGCCCGCCGTGGCCCGCGCCCACCCGGACCGCTGGAAGGCCTGAGGGCGATTGGTTCAACCGCGGGTCCGGGCGGGAAAAAGAAACGCGACCCGCGTTTCCCCCGTCCGTAGTGGGAACGTCTCCGCTGGACCGTCTGCGTCATAGATCATCAAAGGACAGCGCCTGCCCCGGTGGGCGCGAACCGCCCGCCGATGGCCGGGCGGGCGCTGGCCGATGGCCTTTGGGCCACCGGCGGGGACAAAGGGTTTGGCCTTCGCATGGCAGGGTCAACGGCCGCTGCCACCCCTGCCCTTACCCCGCCAGCGACTGCCGCAGAAGCTCGTCCATCGTGCCGGCCTTCAGCGCCATCGCGATCACCTCTGCCTCGGCCGGGTCCTCTAGGTGCAGAAGGGCGACGATATAGCCATCGGCGTCCAGCGCCAGCGCCGCCTCGCCATCCTCTTCCCCGGCCCAGTCGAGCAGAGCCTGCCCGCCATAAAGACGCTCCATCGCCGCAAGGACGGCCTGGGCCTGCGCCTCGTAGGCGGGCGAAAATCGTTCCCACAGGGCTTCGGGGGCCAACCCGTCCAGCCCCATGGCCCAGCCGAGCCCATCATCCGCGCGCGGAAAGTCCGCGAGCCTGTAGCCTCGCGGTTCCGTCATGCGCTTGCCCGCTGCTTTTGCGCCAGAAGCGGCGCGAGGTAATGGCCGGTGTGGCTTTCGCTGACCCGCGCCACATCCTCGGGCGTGCCCTCGGCCACGATCCGGCCACCGCCATCACCACCTTCGGGCCCGATGTCGATGATCCAGTCGGCGGTCTTGATGACATCGAGGTTGTGCTCGATCACCACGACCGTATTGCCCTGCTCGACCAGCTCGTGCAGCACCTCCAGAAGCTTGCGCACATCCTCGAAATGCAGGCCCGTCGTCGGCTCGTCCAGAATGTAGAGCGTCCGGCCCGTCGACCGCCGCGCCAGTTCCTTCGACAGCTTCACCCGCTGCGCCTCGCCGCCCGAGAGCGTGGTGGCCTGCTGGCCGACCTTGATATAGCCAAGGCCCACCTGCATCAGCGCATCCATCTTCTCGCGGATCGCGGGCACGGCCTTGAAGAATTCCTGCGCATCTTCAACCGTCATCTCAAGAACGTCTGCTATACTTTTGTTCTTGAATTTTATTTCAAGGGTTTCGCGGTTGTAGCGGTGACCCTTGCAGGTCTCACAGGTCACATAGACGTCGGGCAGGAAGTGCATCTCGATCTTGATGACGCCGTCACCCTGGCAGGCCTCGCAGCGCCCGCCCTTGACGTTGAAGCTGAAGCGGCCCGGCTGGTAGCCGCGGGCCTTCGCTTCTGGCAGGCCGGCGAACCAGTCGCGGATGGGAGTGAAGGCGCCGGTATAGGTCGCGGGGTTCGAGCGCGGGGTGCGGCCGATCGGGCGCTGGTCGATGTCGATCACCTTGTCCAGATGCTCGAAGCCCTTGATCGTCTCGCAGGGCGCCGGGGTTTCGCGCGCGCCATTCAGCCGCATCGCGGCATTCTTGTAGAGCGTTTCGATGGTCAGCGTCGACTTGCCGCCGCCCGAGACGCCGGTGACGCAAACGAACTTGCCCAAGGGGAAAGAGGCCGTCACCTCTTTGAGGTTGTTGCCGGTCGCCTTGTGGACGGTCAGGCTCTTGCCGTTCCCGGCCCTGCGGACGCGGGGCACGGCGATCTCTCGCCGGCCGGACAGATATTGGCCGGTCAGCGAGGCGGGGTCGGCCGCGACCTCGGCCGGCGTGCCCTGGCTGACCACCAGCCCGCCGTGGACGCCGGCACCGGGGCCGATGTCGAAGACATAGTCAGCCTCGCGGATCGCCTCTTCGTCATGTTCCACGACCAGGACGGTGTTGCCCTGATCGCGGAGTGACTTCAGCGTGCCCAGAAGCCGGTCGTTGTCGCGCTGGTGCAGCCCGATCGAGGGTTCGTCCAGCACATAAAGGACGCCGGTCAGGCCCGAGCCGATCTGGCTTGCCAGCCGGATGCGCTGGCTTTCGCCGCCCGACAGCGTGCCCGCGTTCCGCGCCAGCGTCAGATAGTCGAGGCCGACGTTGACCAGGAACCCCAGCCGCTCGCGAATTTCCTTCAGGATGGCGCGGGCGATCTCGTTCTTCTGGGCGCCTAGCGTCGCGGGGACCGAGCCGATCCAGTCGAAGGCCTCGCGGATCGACATCTGCACGACCTGCCCGACATGCAGGCCCGCGATCTTGACGGCGAGCGCTTCGGGCCGCAGCCGGTAGCCGCCGCAGGCGTGACAGGGACGGTTGTTCTGATAGCGCTCGAACTCCTCGCGCACCCAGGCGCTGTCGGTCTCGCGGTAGCGGCGTTCCATGTTCGGGACCACGCCCTCGAAGGTGCGGCTGACCTCGTAGACGCGGCCGCCCTCGTCGAAGCGGAACTTGATCTCGTCCTTGCCCGAGCCGTAAAGGAAGACCTTCTGCACCTCTTCGGGAAGGTCCTTCCAGGGCTTCTTCGCGTCAAAGCCATAGTGCTTGGCCAGGGCCTCGATCGTTTGCAGGAAGTAGGGCGTCTTGGTCTTGGACCAGGGGGCGAGCGCGCCGTCCTTCAGCTTCAGCGTCACGTCCGGCACGATCAGCCGTTCGTCGAAGAAGAGCTCGACCCCGAGCCCGTCGCAGGAGGGGCAGGCCCCGAAGGGAGCGTTGAAGGAGAAGAGCCGGGGTTCGATTTCCGGGATGGTGAAGCCCGACACAGGGCAGGCGAACTTTTCCGAGAAGGTGATCCGCTTGGGTTCCTCTCCCTCGGGCGGTGCGGTTTCCAGGATGGCGATGCCGTCGGCGAGGTTCAGCGCGGTGCGGAAGCTGTCGGCGAGCCGGGTTTCCAGCCCCTCGCGCACTACGATGCGATCGACGACCACGTCGATGTCATGGCGGAACTTCTTGTCGAGCGTGGGCGGCTCTTCCAGCTCGTAGAACTGGCCGTCGACCTTGACGCGCTGGAAGCCCGCCTTGCGGAATTCCATGAACTCCTTGCGATACTCGCCCTTGCGGTCGCGCACCACCGGCGCCAGCAGGAAGCCGCGCGTGCCTTCGGGCAGCGCCATGACCTGGTCGACCATGTCCTGCACCTGCTGCGCCTCGATCGGCAGGCCGGTCGCGGGGCTGTAGGGCGTGCCGACGCGGGCGAAGAGAAGCCGCAGGTAGTCGTAGATCTCGGTCACGGTGCCGACGGTCGAGCGAGGGTTCTTCGAGGTGGTCTTCTGCTCGATCGAGATCGCCGGCGAGAGGCCCGAGATATGGTCCACGTCCGGCTTGCCCATCATGTCGAGGAACTGGCGGGCGTAGGCGCTGAGCGATTCCACGTAGCGGCGCTGACCCTCGGCATAGATCGTGTCGAAGGCGAGCGAGGACTTGCCCGATCCCGACAGGCCGGTGATGACCGTCAACTTGTCGCGCGGAATGTCGACGTCGATGCCCTTGAGGTTATGCTCGCGCGCGCCGCGGACTTCGATGAACTTCTGTTCGGCCATGACCGCCCCCCGAGGATAGGGATGATAGATAGGCGAAGGCGCGGCGCTTTCCAATGGTCAAATTAGAACGAAGCGGGAACTATTGGGAGTTAGAGCGTTGGCAATGTGGGGACGACCGCAACTCGGCGATAGGCTGCCGGGCCGGGCGGGAAAAGGAAACGCGATCCGCGTTTCCCCCGACCGTGCGGAAACGGCCCCGCTGGACCGCTGATGTCCTGAACCAACGAAGGCCGGCGCCTGCCCCGGTGGGCGCATAGCGCCCGCCGATGGCGGGGC
>CAMFGW010000016.1 GCA_945952025.1 uncultured Paracoccaceae bacterium | reverse complement strand
TCCTGGGCGGCGTGATCTTCCGCGAGCCGATCATCTGCAAGAACGTGCCGCGCCTTGTCCCGCACTGGACCCAGCCCATCATCGTTGGCCGCCATGCCTTCGGCGACCAGTACAAGGCCACCGACTTCCGCTTCCCCGGCAAGGGCACGCTGTCGATCAAGTTCGTGGGCGAAGACGGCAAGGTGATCGAGCATGAGGTCTTTCAGGCCCCGGACGCCGGCGTCGCGATGGCGATGTACAACCTTGACGCTTCGATCCGCGACTTCGCGCGCGCCTCGTTCAACTATGGGCTCCAGCGCAATTTCCCGGTCTATCTCTCGACCAAGAACACGATCCTGAAGGCCTATGACGGCCGCTTCAAGGACATCTTCCAGGAGGTGTTCGACGCCGAGTTTGCCGACCGCTTCAAGGCCAAGGGCCTGACCTACGAACACCGGCTGATCGACGACATGGTGGCCTCGGCGCTGAAATGGTCGGGCGGCTATGTCTGGGCCTGCAAGAACTACGACGGCGACGTGCAGTCCGACATCGTGGCGCAGGGCTTCGGCTCGCTTGGCCTGATGACCTCGGTCCTGATGACGCCCGACGGCAAAGTGGTCGAGGCGGAGGCGGCGCACGGCACCGTCACGCGCCATTACCGCGAGCACCAGAAAGGCAAGGAAACCTCGACGAACTCGATCGCGTCGATCTTCGCCTGGACGGGCGGGTTGCGGCACCGGGCGAAACTTGATGGCAATGCCGAGCTGCTGCACTTCGCCGAGACGCTCGAGAAGGTCACGGTCGCGGCGGTCGAGGATGGCTACATGACCAAGGACCTCGCGATCCTCGTCGGGCCGGAGCAGAAGTGGCTGTCGACCATGGGCTATCTCGACAAGGTCGATGAGTATCTGCGCAGGGCGCTGAAGAAGTAGGGTTATCCCGGGGTGACTGGGGCCGTTGACCCTGCCATGCGATGGCCTATCCGCTGTCCCCGCCGGTGGCCCAAAGCCACCGGCCAGCGCCCGCCCCGCCATCGGCGGGCGCTTCCGCGCCCACCGGGGCAGGCGCCGGCCTTTGTAACCTTTTGACCCTGAGGGTCTAGCGGAGACGTTCCCACGACGGCCGGGGGAAACGCGGGTCGCGTTTCCTTTTCCGCCCGGCCCGGCCTGTCCTGACCGGCGCAATGTCGATCCGCCCTAGCCATCCCGACGCATTTCCTCTATCCCGCCGCCAACTTCACCATCTGGCGGACCCATGGACATTCGCAATATCGCGATCATCGCGCACGTCGACCACGGCAAGACCACGCTTGTCGACGAACTTCTGAAGCAATCCGGCGCCTTCCGCGAAAACCAGCAGGTTTCCGAAAGGGCGATGGATTCCAACGACATCGAGCGCGAGCGCGGCATCACCATCCTGGCCAAGGCGACCTCGGTTGAATGGAAGGGCACGCGCATCAACATCGTCGACACGCCCGGCCACGCCGACTTCGGCGGCGAGGTCGAGCGCATCCTGAACATGGTCGACGGCGTCTGCCTGCTGGTCGACGCGGCCGAGGGCCCGATGCCGCAGACGAAGTTCGTGACCTCGAAGGCGCTGGCGCTGGGCCTGCGCCCCATTGTCGTCCTGAACAAGGTCGACAAGCCCGACGCGGAACCCGACCGGGCGCTGAACGAGGTGTTCGACCTGTTCGCGAACCTTGGCGCGACCGACGAACAGCTTGATTTCCCGCACCTTTACGCCTCCGGCCGCGCCGGCTGGGCGGACGAGAGCCTCGAAGGCCCCCGCAAGGATCTGTCGGCGCTCTTTGACATGGTCGTGCGCCATGTCCCGCCGCCGGCCCAAATCACGCAGAAGGACGAGCCGTTCCGGATGCTCGCCACCACGCTCTCGGCCGACCCGTTCATCGGCCGCATCCTGACCGGCCGCATCGAAAGCGGCCGGGTGCGCGTGGGCGAGTCGATCAAGGCCCTGTCGCGAGACAGCGAGCGGATCGAGCAGTTCCGCGTGACAAAGATCCTGGCCTTCCGCGGCCTGAGCCAGACCCCCATCGACGAGGCAGAGGCGGGCGACATCGTCACCATCGCCGGCATGTCGAAGGCGACAGTCGCCGACACGCTCTGCGCGCTCGAGGTCGATACGGCCCTTCACGCCCAGCCGATCGACCCGCCGACGATTTCCGTCACCTTCGGCATCAACGACAGCCCCTTGGCGGGCCGCGACGGCAACAAGGTGCAAAGCCGCGTCATCCGCGAACGGCTGATGAAAGAGGCGGAATCGAACGTCGCCATCCGGATCGAGGACACGCCGGGCGGCGAGGCCTTCGTCGTCTCGGGCCGGGGCGAACTGCAGATGGGCGTCCTGATCGAGAACATGCGCCGTGAAGGCTTTGAACTCTCGATCTCGCGCCCCCGCGTCATTTTCCGCGAGGAAGGCGGCCAGCGGCTCGAGCCGATCGAGGAAGTCATCATCGACGTGGATGACGACTATACCGGCGCGGTCATCGACAAGCTGACCGGCGAGCGCAAGGGCGACCTGGTCGAGATGCGGCCTGCCGGCGTCGGCAAGACGCGGATCGTCGCCCATGTGCCATCACGCGGGCTCATCGGCTACCACGGCCAGTTCCTGACCGACACGCGCGGCACGGGCGTCCTGAACCGGATCTTTCACGGCTGGGTTGCGCACAAGGGCCCGATCCAGGGTCGCCGCGTCGGTGTCCTGATCTCGATGGAGAACGGCGTTTCGGTGGCCTATGCGCTCTGGAACCTCGAGGAGCGCGGCCGGCTCTTCATCGGCGCGCAGGAGCAGATCTACGAGGGGATGATCATCGGCGAACATTCCCGCGACAACGATCTGGAAGTGAACCCGCTGAAGGGCAAGAAGCTGACCAACATCCGCGCGAGCGGCACGGACGAGGCCGTGCGCCTGACGCCGCCCGTGCGCATGAGCCTGGAAGAGGCCATCGCCTATGTCGAGGATGACGAACTGGTCGAGGTCACGCCCAAGATCGTGCGGCTGAGGAAGCGGCTTCTGGACCCCCACGAGCGCAAGCGGCAAAGCCGCGCTGGCTAAGGGGGGCTCCGGCGCCCTTCGTCACCACGTGTTGACAGCGCGCGGGCTTGCTTTTCGCAGCCCGAACCGTCACGCCGGTCGAAAGGCTTCCCGCCGACTGAAAGGACCCGTCATGAATGAGCCCGAGACGGCCAGCTGCGCGATCTGCGGCAAGGTCTGCGCTGCCGCTTCGATGATCGAAGGCGATCAATTGCGGCGCGGCCTTTTCGAGATGTTCCGCGAGAAGCATCCCGACCTGCCCGACGACAGCCTGATCTGCCGCGATGACCTGCGGGCGCTCCGGCGCGACTATGTCGCGCACATGCTCGAGGATGAGGTCGGCGATCTTGACGCGCTCGACCGCAAGATTCTCGAAAGCATGGACAATGCCATCCCCCTGACCACGCTTCTGCCCGACCCCGACAAGCCGGCAACCTTTGGCGACGGGATGGCCGACCGGGTGGCGAACTTCGGCGGGTCCTGGGCATTCATCCTGAGTTTCATGGCCCTGCTGCTCGTCTGGACCCTGCTCAACGTCACCGGCTGGCTCTTCCGGCCGTTCGACGCCTATCCGTTCATCCTCTTGAATCTCGTCCTGTCCTGCATCGCGGCCCTTCAGGCGCCGGTCATCATGATGAGCCAGCGCCGGCAAGAGGCGCGCGACCGCCAGCGCGCGCAGAATGACTATGTGATCAACCTCAAGTCCGAGCTGGAAATCCGCCAGTTGCACGACAAGATGGACCACCAGATGGCGCGCCAGTGGCAGCGGCTGGCGGAAATCCAGCGGATCCAGATTGATCTTCTGGAGGAGAATGGCAGGTAGGCGCGGAATTGCTGAACCGGTAGGGCGTGTGGGGGTCCCGTCACGTAGCAGGGATGACAGATTTCGCTGATCCGGTCTGGAAGGGCTAACGATCAGCGCGTTTCCTCAGGAAGATCGCGCTCTGCGCCAGGCGAAGATGCCGCCCATGCCCAGGGCCAGAAGGAAGGGTCCGACCGTGGCCGGGAGGGGCACCGGCGCGATGCCACCTGCGGTGATTCGCATCCACTCGGCGTTGAGCGTGCCGAAGGCACTAACGACAGGGTGGATCTCATCCCAGTTCGGACCGAAGTCCACACGGGAAAGACTGAAACCGCCCGTCGACGGCCCTTTGGCGCGCTTCACCATCGGGGTGAGAAGCGACCTCATGTGATTGTCCGCCGGGTCCGAAAATTCCTGGTAGGTCGCCGAGTAGTCCATGATCGATTGATCTGGGTAAATGCGTTCCATGTTGTTGCTATACAGCGAAACGGCCAACCCGCCTGTCCAGTAAGTCGCGCTCGATCCTGAGTCGAGGATCGCGAGAGACCAGTCTGTCGACGCGAACTTATAGTCACGGTTGTTGATGCGCATGTTTATTGACGTAAAAGCGCTAATAAAGTCATTGTTGAAATACTCACGACGCCACCCGTCATACTCAAAGACGGAGGAATCTTTGATCGGCGTGGCGTAGAGTTCATAACTCAACTCATACCGCAGCCCGCTGAGGTCGGCACCAGCGTCACCGAACACTCCGGTCACATCTGTTCCCGACGTGACCCGGCCCGAAAAGGTGATCGTGCTAACGAATGAGGGCCAAACCGGGCTCGCCACCCCCGGCACCGGCGCCGCCGCGAACAAAACCGCGACCGCCAGAACTCCCGCAGATGTAAAACGCATCGCCATCGTACTCTCCCTAAAGGAATCTCACGATTTTGTGTACAGCAGCGGGCGCCGTCCGCCTATCCCAGACGTTTCCCCAGCTTCGGCAGACCCGCCCGCTTCAAAAGCGCGCGCATCTCCCACGGCTCGCCGGACAGCCGCTCGGCCTCTGCCCGGACCCGCTGGCAGACCCCGGCGACGACCTCGGGCGTCCCTGACCAGAGCGCGGTCAGGAACTGGTCGGCGTCCAGGCGCTCGATCCCTTCGGCGGCGAGCGTGGCGCGGGGGAAGTCTGTGGCGTTCCGCGTGACGATCACCTCCGCCCCGCCCGAGATCGCGGCGGCCAGTACATGCACGTCGTCGGGGTCGGGCAGCCGGAGCCGCGCCGCCAGCGCCGCGTCGGGGGGGACCAGTGCCGCCGGGAAGGCCGCGCGCAGACCCGCGACTTCTGACCGCGCCTGACGCTCGGCTTCTGGGCCGAGTTTCACGGTCGCGCGCGCCCATTCTTCCAGGATGCGGTCGGACCAGAGCGGCTCGTAAAGCCCGGCGGCCGCGACGCCGGTCAGGATCTGGCGCAGAACGGTCGGGTAAAGGACGTTGGCGTCCAGAAGCGCCCGCATCAGCCGTCGAGCCGGAAGGCCAGCGCCTTGAGGTAGGTGCTTTCGGCGAGTTGCGGCAGGGCGGGATGGTCCGGCCCGGCAAAGCCGGTGAAGAGGAGCTGCCCGCGCCGGCCGCCCCGGCCGATGCCGCGCGCGCTCGCTGCGCGGAACTGGGTCAGGTCGGCGGCGTGCGAGCAGGAACAGAGGACGAGCGCACCGCCCGGGGCGACGAGCGGTGCGGCAAGGCGCGCGACACGTTCATAGGCCCTGAGGCCCGCCTCGAGTGCGGCCTTGTTCGGCGCGAAGGCCGGGGGATCGCAGACCACCAGGTCGAAACGCTGGCCCTCTGCGGCGAGCGCCTCCATCGCCGCGAAGGCATCGGCCTTGCGGGTGGCAAAGCGGTCGGCGAAGCCCGACCGCGCGGCGCCCTCTTCGGCGAGCGCCAGTGCCGGGGCCGATCCGTCGATCGCCAGCGCCTCGGTCGCGCCCGCCGCAAGGGCGGCAAGGGCAAAGCCGCCGACATGGGAAAAGACATCAAGCACCCGGCCGCCGCGCGCCAGCCGCGCGGCAAAGGCGTGGTTGTCGCGCTGGTCGTAGAAAAGCCCGGTCTTCTGGCCGCCGGTCAGATCGGCCATGTAGGTCGCCCCGTTCATCGGCACCGCGACGGGCCCGGACAGGGACCCCCCAAGGATGGCGCTGTCATCGGCCAACCCCTCAGGCCCCCGCGCCCGGCCCGAGCCGTTCTTGACGACGGTCGTGACGCCCGTGACCCGCGTCAGCGCCTCGGTCAGCAGGCCGAGGTGCGCCTCGGCCCAGGCGGCGTTCGGCTGGATCACCGCCGCCTCGCCGAAGCGGTCGATGACAAGGCCGGGCAGGCCGTCGGCTTCGGCATGGACCAGCCGGTAGAAGGGCGCGTCGTAGAGCCTGGTCCTGAGGGCCTGCGCGCGGGCGATGCGGGCGGCGAGCCAGTCCGCGTCGATTGTCGCGGCCGGATCGCGGTCCATCATGCGGGCGATGATCTTCGACTTCGGATTGACGGTCACCAGGCCCAGGGGGCGGCGCTCGGCATCTTCAAGGATGGCGAGGGCGCCGGGCGTCAGGGCCATGGTGCGGCGGTCGGTGACCAGCTCGTCGGCATAGACCCAGGGGAAGCCGTGCCGGATGGCGCGCGCCTCGGCCTTGGGGCGCAGGCGGACGACGGGGCGGCCGTTGGGGCCGCTGTCGGGGCGGCCGTCAGTCTCGGGCGTGTTATCGGTCATCGTGGCGGCTCCGGGCGGCAAGGCGGGATGGGCGCTTCTAGCGCAGGGGCGCGCGTCCCGAAAGGGGCCCTTGCTGCGGCCGGCGCTTGCACTCGGCCGGGCGCGGGGACAGAGTGAACGCGGCGAAGGCCAAGGATTGTTAGCGCTAACGAAATCTGCTACTGCGATGCCGCCGCCCGATCAGGAGCCCACCGATGCCTGCTTCCCCGCCGCTCAACCCCACCCTTGCCCGCGTCACCGACCGCATCCGCGCGCGTTCGGCCCAAACACGCGCGGCCTATCTGGACAAGGTCGCCCGCGCGGCGAGCCAGGGGCCGGCGCGCGCGCACCTGTCTTGCGGGAACCAGGCCCATGCCTATGCCGCCATGGGGGACGACAAGGCGGTGCTGGTGGCCGAGCGGGCGCCGAACATCGGCATCGTCACGGCCTACAACGACATGCTGTCGGCGCATCAGCCTTACGAGGAGTATCCGGCCCTGATCCGCGCCACCGCGCGGCGCGCGGGCGCTACGGCGCAGGTCGCGGGCGGCGTGCCCTCGATGTGCGACGGGGTCACACAGGGCCGCGCGGGGATGGAACTGTCGCTCTTTTCCCGCGACGTGATCGCCCTGTCGGCGGGGGTGGCGCTCAGCCATGACACGTTCGACGCAGCCCTTTTCCTTGGCATCTGCGACAAGATCGTGCCAGGCCTCGTCATGGCGGCCGCGACCTTCGGCCACCTGCCCGCGCTCTTCGTGCCGTCGGGTCCCATGACCTCGGGCCTGCCGAACGACGAGAAGTCGAAGGTCCGGCAGGCCTGGGCCGAAGGCAAGGCGGGGCGTGCCGACCTGATGGCGGCGGAAATGGCCAGCTATCACGGCCCGGGCACCTGCACCTTCTACGGCACCGCGAACACCAACCAGATGCTGATGGAGATCATGGGCCTGCACCTGCCGGGCGCAAGCTTCGTGACGCCGGGCACGCCGCTTCGCCAGGCGCTGACCGAGGCCGCCGTCGAACGCGCCGCCGCGATGACGGCGCTTGGCAATGACTATCGGCCAGTCGGGCACATTCTGGATGAGCGCACCTTCGTCAACGGCATCGTCGGCCTGATGGCGACGGGCGGGTCCACGAACCTGGTGCTGCACCTGCCGGGGATGGCGCGGGCGGCGGGGGTGATCCTTGACCTTGACGACTTCGCCGACCTGTCGGCGGCGGTGCCGCTGATGGCCAAGGTCTATCCGAACGGGCTGGCCGACGTGAACCATTTCCACGCGGCGGGTGGCATGGGCTTCCTGATCGGCCAGCTTCTGGACGCAGGGCTTCTGCACCCCGACGTTCTGACGGTCGCGGGCGACGGGCTGGCGCTTTACCGGCGCGAGCCGGGGTTGCAGGACGGCCGCCTTGTGTGGCGCGAGGGCACCGCGGGCAGCCTGAACGACCGCATTCTGCGCCCCGCCTCCGATCCATTCCAGCCGTCCGGGGGCCTGAAAGAGCTGAAGGGCAACCTGGGGCGCGGGGTCATCAAGATCTCGGCCGTGGCGCCCGACCGGCATGTGATCGAGGCGCCGGTGCGGGTTTTCGACACTCAGCAGGCGGTGAAAGAGGCCTTCCGCAAGGGCGAGTTCACGTCCGACACGGTGGTCGTCGTCCGCTTCCAGGGCCCGCGCGCCAATGGCATGCCGGAGCTTCATTCGCTGACGCCCACGCTCGCCGTCCTGCAGGACAGGGGGTTGCGCGTGGCGCTTGTGACGGACGGGCGCATGTCGGGCGCGTCAGGCAAGGTGCCGGCGGCGATCCATGTCACGCCAGAGGCGGCGGCAGGCGGCGCGCTCGCCTGCCTGAGGGACGGCGATCTTGTGCGGCTCGACGCCGATGCCGGCACGCTCGAGGCGCTGGTCCCGGACCTTCTGGCCCGCACCCCCGCCACCCCGGACCTGAGCGCCAATGACCACGGCATGGGGCGCGAGCTGTTCGCGACCTTCCGCGCCCATGTCGGCCCCGCCGACCAGGGCGCGGCGCTGGTCGTCTGACCTTTGCAACGAAAGGACCCCGCATGATCCCCGCCGAACAAAGCCGCATCACCGCCGCCTTCGCCGCGCGCGCACCCGTGGTGCCGGTCCTGATCGTGACTGACGCACGCCGCGCGGGCGACCTGGCCCGGGCTCTGGTCGCGGGCGGGCTGCCGATGCTCGAGGTGACGCTTCGGACTTCCGCCGCGCTCGACGCTATCCGGGCGATGGCCGATGTCGAGGGCGGCATTCCCGGCGCGGGTACGCTTCTGACGCCGGCCGACGTGAAGGCGGCGAAGGCCGCAGGCGCGCGCTTCGGCGTCTCGCCCGGGGCGACGCCCGCGCTTCTTGATGCCTGCGCCGAGGCCGGGCTGCCGCTTCTGCCGGGTGCGGCCACGGTCAGCGAGGCGATGGCGCTGCTGGAACTGGGCTACAGCGTCCAGAAGTTCTTCCCGGCAGAGCCGTCCGGCGGCGCGCCCTGGCTGAAGGCGGTGTCGAGCCCCCTGCCCCAGGTCCGCTTCTGCCCCACGGGCGGCATTAGCCGCGCGAGTGCCCCCGCCTACCTGAGCCTGCCGAACGTGGCCTGCGTCGGCGGCAGCTGGGTCGCCCCGGCGGACAAGGTTCAGGCGGGCGACTGGGCCGCCGTCACCGCGCTCGCGTCAGAGGCGGCTGCGCTGAAGCGCGGGGCCTGAGCGAGTCGCCTGGCTTGGGTGGCAGGGGCCGTTGACCCTGCCATGCGAAGGCTTGGTCTTTTGTCCCCGCCGATGGCTCAAAGCCATCGGCCAGCGCCCGCCCCGCCATCGGCGGGCGCTCCTGCGCCCACCGGGGCAGGCGCCGGCCTTCGTCGTCCTGTGACACCAGCGGTCCAGCGGCAAGGTCCCCACGCGGGCGGGGGAACCGCGATGCGTTTCCTTTTCCCGCCCGGCCCCCTAGCGCCCGGCCCCCTAGCGCCCGTCGGCCAGGCGCCCCATCCGGCCGCCGCGCCGCGCGGGCGTGGCCCTGGGCGCCATGCCCTGGGTCAGGACCGTGCTCATCGGATGGTCCATGCGGTTCATGCCATAGTGCGCCAGAAGCGCCCGCGCGGCCTCGGCCGGGTCGGTCGCGGGGCCGATGCTGAGCGCCCAGTCCAGAAAGATCGACCGGCATTCGGGGGCCGTGATCCCCTCGATCGCGTAGCTTTCGCGCACCAGACCCTTAGGGTCCGCCTCGCTCAATTCCATGATACGCCTCCCCAAAACCGTCCCCCGCATCCAGTCCTGCGGACACAATCGCCGCCGCCGCCCGGCCCCGCCCCTCCAGTTCCGACGCAAGCGCCGCAAGCGACGACATGCCGGTTTCGCGCAGAAGGAAGGCGCGGCCCCCCTCGCCGATCGTGTCCATGTCGAGCGGCCGGTCGGTCAGAAGCCGCCCGCCGGCCTGCAGGCGCCAGAGGAAGCGGTAGGCGGCCTGCAACTCGGCCTCGTCCGCCTTCGACAGCAGCCCGGCCCGGACGCCCGAGCGCAGCTGCGCCTCGGTGCGCCGTGCAGGATCGGCGGCCCTGAGCGCGCAGGACTGGGCAAAAAGCTCGATGTCCTGCAGCCGGCCGGGGCCGATCTTCGCCTCCCACACGCCGTCAGGACTTTTGGCCGCGAAGATCCGCGCCCGCATGTCGGCGGTGTCCGCGACGATTGCGGCCCCCCCGGCCTTGGTCACCAGCACCTCGCGCCGCGCCGCCTCGACCTCGGCCGCCAGATCCCCGGGGCCCGGATCCTTTGGCCCCGCGATCACCCGCGCGCGGGTCAGCGCCAGGTGTTCCCATGTCCATGCCTCGGTCATCTGGTAGTCGCGGAAAGCGGCAAGCGACACGGCAACCGGCCCCTGCCGCCCCGAGGGGCGCAGCCGCATGTCGACCTCGTAGAGCCGCCCGTCGGCCATGGGGGCCGTCAGCGCGGTGACGAAGGCCTGCGTCAGGCGCGCGTAATAGGGCCGGCTGGCGAGCGGGCGGGGGCCGTCCGACGCCTCGATCCCCAGGTCGTCATAGATGACCAGAAGGTCGAGGTCCGATGCCGCATTGAGCCGCTCGGCCCCGAGCGAGCCCATGCCAAGGACCACCGCCCCCCGGCCGGGCGGCGACCCGTGTTTCCGCGCGAACTCGGCCCCGGTCACGGGCCAGAGCGCTGCGACGGCCGCGCTCGCGACATCGGCATATTCGCGGCCCGCCTGGCCGGCGTCGATCAGCCCGCGCAGGTGGTGGACGCCGACGCGGAAGTGCCATTCGCGGACCATGCGGCGAAGGGCGGCAAGCCGGCCTTCGTAGTCCGGTATGTCGGCGAACGCCGCCTGGAATGTCCCTTCCAGGGCGGCCGCGCCCGGCCAAGCGGCGAAGAATGACCCGCCGATCACCGCGTCCAGCACCGCCGAATTGCGCGACAGATAGGCGGCAAGGCCCGGTGCCGTTGCCGAAATGTCAACGATCAGCTCGACCAACTGGGGATTGGAATCGAAAAGCGAAAAAATCTGCACGCCCGCAGGCAGGCCCTTCAGGAAGGCGTCGAACTGCAGAAGCGCCTCGCCGGGGTTGGCGGCGCGCATCAGCCGGTTCAGAAGGTCGGGCCTGATCCGGTCGAAGATCCGCCCCGCCCGGTCCGAGCGGAGCGCGGGATAATGCTGCCAGCCCTCGATCACGGCGGCCATGTCCGGGCTGAGGTCGGGTTCCGCCGCCTCGGCGCCCGTCGGCGCGAAGAAGGCTTCGGTCAGCGCAGCCACCCGGTCGAGCCGTTCGCGGATGCTGGCGCGGAAGCGGCCGGTGTCGCCTTCACCCGAAAGGCGTGCGATGCGGTCGAAGCCTTCGGCCGTCACCGGCAGGTCGTGGGTCTGGGCGTCGTGAACCATCTGCACCCGGTGCTCGACCTCGCGGTGGGCGCGGTAAAGGGCGGTCAGCTCCTCGGCCTCGGCGGCACCGACCCAGCCTTTCGCGACCAGTGCGGCAAGCGCCGGCACCGTGCCCCGGTCGCGGAGCGAGGGGTCGCGGCCCCCTGCGATCAGCTGGCGGGTCTGGGTGAAGAACTCGATCTCGCGGATGCCGCCCTGGCCGAGCTTCATGTTGTGGCCTTCCAGCACCAGCGGGCCTTGCAGGCCCTTGTGCGCGCGGATTCTGAGCCTCATGTCGTAAGCGTCCTGAATCGCTGCGAAATCCAGGTGGCGCCGCCAAACGAAGGGCGTCAGCGTCTTGAGAAACCGCGCGCCCGCGGCCAGATCCCCGGCGCTGGGGCGGGCCTTGATATAGGCCGCGCGTTCCCAGGTCCGGCCCTCGGCCTCGTAGTAGCTTTCGGCCGCCGACATCGAGATGCAGACCGGCGTCACCGCCGCGTCGGGGCGCAGGCGCAGATCGGTGCGAAAGACGTAGCCGTCGGCGGTCAGGTCCGACAGAAGCGCTGTCATCCGGCGGACGACCTTGATGAAGGCCGCGCGGGCCTCTTGCACGTCGGAGCCTTCGAACCGGCTGTCGTCGAAGAGGCAGATCAGGTCGATGTCGGAGGAATAATTGAGCTCGCCCGCCCCCATCTTGCCCATGGCGAGCGCCACGAGCCCCCCCGCCGTCGTCGCATCCTCGGGCGCAAGCCCCGGCAGTTTTCCCCGCCGGATCTCGTCGCCGACAAGCGCCCGAAGGCTTGCCGCCAGCGCCGCATCGGCCAGCGCCGTCAGGGCGCCTGTCACCTCTTCCAGACGCCAGACGCCGCCCAGATCGGCAAGGGCTGCCAGAAGGGCTACCCGCGCCTTGGCGAGCCTGAGGGCGGCGGCAAGCGCATCGGTCGGCAGGTCGGCGAAGGCGGCCAGTTCGGCGGCAAGGGCTGCCTCGGGCTCGGCGGCCAGCGCGCCTTCGAGCCAGGCGCCCTGCCGTTCGATCAGTCCGGCCAGATAGGGGCTCGACCCGGCCGCACCGCGCAGCAGGCCGGCCAGTTCGGGTACGAAGGCCGGCAGCTGGGCCAGGGCGTCGGCGCCGCGCGCGGGGTCATAGGGAAGGGAGGTGCGGGTCAGGCGCGCGGCGAATGTCATGGGCCGAAGCTAAGGGAGCGCGCGGCCCCCGCGCAAGCCCGCTCGGGGCCAAACAGGCCCGACCAAGGCGCCCGTTGCGCGGCCCCGATTTCTCCGCTACGCCCGGAGCCATGAGCGCGCGCCCCGACATACTCTGCATCGGCTCGGCCCTTTGGGACGTGATCGGCCGCGCGGGCCAGAGCCTGCCCCTTGGCGCCGACGTGCCGGGGCGGATCACGCGGGCCCCCGGCGGCGTCGCGCTGAACATCGCCATGACGCTCGCCCGGCTCGGGCGGCGGCCGGCGATGCTTACGGCGCTTGGTGACGACGATCCGGGGCGGTCGCTGATCGCCGCCTGTGCCGGGCTCGGAGTTTCGTGCGACCATGCGACGATCCTGCCCGGCCGCCCGACCGACCGCTACATGGCGATCGAGGGCACGAACGGCCTGATCGCCGCCATCGCCGACGCCCATACGCTCGAAGCGGCGGGGGCGGCGATCCTGGCGCCCCTCAGCGACGGGCGGCTCGCGGGCGCGGATGCGCCCTGGACCGGGCCGGTGGTCCTTGACGGCAACCTGACCGAGGACCTTCTGGCCCAGATCGCGACCTCGCCCCTTTTCGCGGCGGCCAGGCTTGCGGTCGCCCCCGCCTCGCCCGGCAAGGCACTGCGGCTCGCGCCCCTGTTGCCGCGCCCGAACGTGCGGCTTTACGTCAACCTTGCCGAGGCGGCGCTCCTGTCGGGCGCGCCTGCGGCTGACGCTACCAGTGCCGCGCACGCCATGCTTGCGGCCGGGGCCGCGCGGGTCCTGGTGACTGACGGCCCACGCGCTGCGGCCGACGGCTGCGCCCGTCGGGGCGTTCTGACCGCCACTCCCCCCGCCGTGACCCCCGTCCGCGTGACCGGCGCGGGCGACACGTTCATGGCCGCCCATTTCGTCGCCGAGGACCGGGGCGAACGCCGCGACGCGGCCCTTGCCCAAGCCCTTGCCATCGCCGCAGCCTATGTTGCCGGAAAAGACGCATGATGCCCCTGCCCCTTAACTTTTCCAGCGCGGTCGCCGCCGCAAAGGCGGAGGCGCGCCCGCTCGTGGCGCTCGAATCGACGATCATCACCCATGGCATGCCCTATCCGCAGAACCTGGAGACCGCGCTCGCCGTCGAGGCTGCGGTGCGCGAGGCCGGCGCGGTGCCGGCGACGATCGCGGTGATGGGCGGCAGGCTGCACATCGGGCTGGAGCCTGAGGCGCTTGAGGCGCTTGCCCGGACGAAGGACGCGATGAAGGTGTCGCGCGCCGACCTGGCGATCTGCCTGGCGCAGAAGCGGACCGGCGCCACCACCGTTGCCGCGACGATGATCGCCGCTCACCTCGCCGGGATCGGTGTCTTTGCGACCGGCGGCATCGGCGGCGTCCATCGCGGGGCCGAGGTGACGTTCGACATTTCCGCCGACCTGCGAGAGCTGTCTGAAACGCCCGTAACGGTCGTCGCGGCGGGGGCGAAGGCGATCCTCGACCTGCCCAAAACGCTCGAAGTCCTTGAAACGCTTGGAGTTCCGGTGATCGCCTACGGGCAGGACGCCTTCCCGGCCTTCTGGTCGCGCGACGCAGGCCTGCGCGCGCCCCTCAGGCTTGACAGCCCGGACGAGATCGCGGCGGCCCACCTCTTGCGCGGGCAACTCGGACTGCCGGGCGGACAGCTGGTCGCCAACCCCATCCCCGAGGCGGCGGAGATCCCGCGCGCGGTGATCGGGCCCGTCATCGAACAGGCGCTGGCCGAGGCCGAGGCGCAGGGGATCGCCGCCAAGGCGGTCACGCCCTTCCTACTGGCGCGCATCTTCGAGCTGACCGGGGGCCGGTCGCTTGCCGCCAACATCGCGCTTGTCCTGAACAACGCGCGCCTTGGCGCCCGGATCGCCGCCGAACTGGCGCGCGGCTAGAAGGCGGCGCGCAAGTCCGCAAGCCCCGCCGTCAGGACTCCGATGTCGCTGCCGACGGCCACGAAGGTCGCGCCCATCGCCAGGTAGTCCTTCGCCAGCGCCCGGTCGCCGGTCAGGATGCCGGCCGCCTTGCCGCTGGCGGTGATGGCCCGGATGGCACCGGCGATCGCCTCCTGCACCGGGGGCGCGGTCAGCTGGCCCGGATAGCCCATGTCGGCCGCAAGGTCGGCCGGGCCGATGAAGACGCCGTCCACGCCCTCGATCGTCAGGATTTCGGGCAGGGCCGCCAGTCCAGCCCGACTTTCGACCTGCAGCAGCAGGCAGACGCCCTCGTCCGCGCCGGCCATGTAGCCCTTCACGCGCCCGAAATCCGAGGCGCGGGCAAGGCTCGCCCCCACGCCGCGCCGGCCGTTCGGCGGGTAGCGCACGGCGGCGACCATGGTGCGCGCGGCCTCGGCGCTGTCGATCATCGGGATCAGGAGGGTCGTGGCACCTATGTCCAGAAGCTGCTTGACCATCCAGACCTCGCCGATCGGCGGGCGGACGACGGCGTGGGCGCGGGTGCCGATGGCGGTCAGTGCGCCAAGGGTCGAGCGCAGGTCGTTCGGCGCATGTTCGCCGTCGATCACCAGCCAGTCGAACCCTGCCCCCGCGACCAACCCGGCCGCATAGGGATCGGCGAGGCCGAGCCAGAGGCCGATCTGCGGCCGCCCGGCCATCAGCGCCGTCTTGAAAGTGTTTTCCGCCATCATGTCCCCCCGAACCGGCAGGCGATGCTGCCGAAATTACCGAAATCCGCCTCGATCCGCGTTCCGGGCGGGCATTCGACCGCGCGGACGAACGAGCCCGACAGGATCACCTGCCCCGCACCGATCGACTGGCCGTAGCGGCCGAGCCGTTCCGCAAGCCAGACGATGCCTGCGATCGGGTCGTTCAGGACCCCGGCGCCAAGGCCGGTTTCCTCGACCACGCCGTCGCGGAACAGGATGACGCCGACGCGGCGCAGGTCAAGGGCGCGGGGATCATGGCGCATCTCGCCAACAATGACGCCACCGTTCGCGGCATTATCTGCAATCGTGTCAACAATGGTGCGCGACTGGCCGCCCTGGCTGCGCAGGATCCGCGTGTCGAGGATTTCGAGCGCGGGGGCCACGGCCTCGGTCGCATTCAGCACCTCGTCTCGGGTGACGCGGCCCGACAGCGGCGCGCGGGTCAGGAAGGCGATCTCGGCTTCGATCCGTGGCGCGATGAAGCGGCCCTTGGGGATGACGGCGCCCGGCGGGAAGTCCATGTCGTCCAGCAGGACGCCCGAATCCGGGATGCCGATCCCCAGCGACTGCTGCATGGCGCGCGAGGTCAGGCCGATCTTCCAGCCGATGACGCGACGGCCCCCGGCGATCTTGGCGGCAATGACGGCGGCCTGGATGCGATAGGCCTCGTCCATGCCGGCACCCGGATAGGCCGCCGACAGAAGCCCGGTCTGCACGCCCGAGCGTTCTGCCGCCAGAAGCGCGCCGGCCGCCGCCTGCACCTCGTCCTGTCTCACGCCTGGTCCTCCACCCCGTTCACCAGCCGGCCGATGCCTTCGGCCTCGACCTCGACCACATCGCCGGGCTTGAGCCAGACCGGCGGATCGAGCCGCGCGCCGGCGCCAGATGGCGTGCCGCAGAGGATCACGTCGCCAGGCACAAGCGTCGTGAAGGTCGAGATGTAGGCGATGAGCCGGCGGAAGGAGAATACCATGCGCGAGGTGCGGTCGTCCTGTCGCAACTCGCCGTTCACCCGCGTCGTCAGGCGGATGCCGGCGATCTGCGCCTCGTCCGTGAAGGGCACGAGCCAGGGGCCGATGGCGCCCGAACGGTCAAAGTTCTTGCCCTGGGTGACATTGAACTTGCCGTGCCGCACCCAGTCGCGCAGCGTGCCTTCGTTCGCGAGCGTCAGGCCCGCGACATGGCTCAGCGCGTCACGCTCCGCGATGCGGCGGCCGGGGCGGCCGATGACCAGCACCACTTCGCCCTCATAGTCGAGTTGGTGGCTTTCGGGGGGCCGGATCAGGGGCTGGCCGTGCCCGGTAAAGGAACCGGGGAAGCGCACGAAAAGCGAGGGGTGCGTGGGGGCGTCCGAGCCGTCCTTGTATTCCGCGTTGCGGTCCGGGTAGTTCACGCCGACGCAGAGGATCTTTTGCGGCGCAAGGATCGGCGGTTCGAAGGTCACGTCCGTTGCTGCAATGTCCGGCGAAGTGCCGCCCCAGCGGTCGGCAAGGGCGGCAAGCGCCCCTGCCCCGACCGCCGCCTGCAAGCCGGGCAGGTCGCTGCGCCCGGTCAGGTCGATGACCCCATCGCCCGACATCAGGCCCCAGCCCGCCCGGCTGCCGCGGGTGAAGGACAGGAAGCGCGCGCTCATGGCGCGACGATCGGCTGGGCGGAAAGCGTCGCGGGGCGCGGCTCGACGCCATGGAAGCGCGTCCCTTCCTCGAACCAGCTGCGCGGTGCGGGGGCGCCCCAGAGCGTCTGGCGCTGCGGGTCCTTCAGGTCCCAGCGGATCGGCTCGTGGTCGGGATCAACGGTCAGGTAGTCCGAAGAATAGATCTCGATCCGGTGACCGTCCGGGTCGCGAATATACAGGAAAAAGGCGTTGGAAATGCCGTGCCGACCGGGGCCGCGTTCGATTTGTGCAAGCCAGCCGGTCGTCGACATCAGGTCCAGAAGCTCGATCACATGTAATGGGCTCGCCACCCAGAAGGCGGTGTGGTGAAGGCGCGGGCCAAGGCCGTTCGTAAAGGCCATGTCATGGACGCCGCCCTTGCGGTGCAGCCAGGCGGCCCAGAGTCGGCCCGACGCCTCATCCTCGGTATATTCCGTCACACGGAACCCGATCGAGGACCAGAAGGCGACCGAGGCGTCGACATCGGGGCTGAAGCAGTTGAAATGGTCGATGCGCAGCAGGCGCCCGCCGCGGTAGAGCGCATAGTTCTGGTGGATCGGCGCAAGGCGTTCCATCCGGGCATAAAGCTCGAACGGCACGCCATGGGGGTCGGACGACCTGAGCGTACGGCCCTGATGCGGGCGCTCGACCCAGGTGAAGGGCCGCCCCTGGTCCGCCAGCCAGTCGGCGGCGCGGTCGAGGTCGGCCTCGTCATAGACCTTGAACGACAGCGCCTGCGCCTCTGGCTTGCCCTTGCGCAGGACCAGCGAATGATGGCCCCGCTCTTCGAGCGCGCGCAGCATCAGGTAGTCGCTGCCCTCGGCCGTGACCTGCAGGCCGAGCGTGTCGGCATAGAAGGCGCGCGAGGCGGCAAGGTCGCTGACGCCAAGCTCGACATGGCTCAGGCGGACGACATTGAAGGGCGGGTAGAGGGTCGGCTCTGGCAGGGGCATGGCTCAGGCTCCGAGTTTCGGGATGGCGTGGCGGCCGGTCGCGAAGGCCACGTTGCGGGTCTCCATGTAGAAGTCGAAGGACCAGTCGCCCCCGTCGCGGCCAAGGCCGGACGCCTTGGCGCCGCCGAAGGGCGTCGGCAGGTGGCGGACGTTTTCCGAGTTCACCCAGATCATCCCGGCCTCGATCCGGTCGGTCAAGCTGAGCGCCCGCGTGAGGTCAGAGGTCCAGATGTAGGCCGCGAGCCCGTAGCGCACGTCATTGGCAAGGCTCAGCGCCTCATCCTCGGTGTCGAAGGGGATGGCGGTCAGGACGGGGCCGAAGATTTCCTCTTGCGCGATGGCCATGGCGTTCGTCGCGCCGGTGAAGAGCGCGGGTGCCACGAAGCAGCCCTCGCCGCTGCCGCCGGTCAGTTTTGCGCCTTCGGCCTTACCACGGGTGAGGTAGGAGCGGACCTTCGTCGCATGGCCGGGGTCGATCAGGGGGCCGACGACCGTTTCGGGGTCGAGCGGATGGCCGACCTTGATCCGGGCGGCGCGTTCGGCAAGCCGGGCGGTGAAGCGCTCGTAAGCCGACCGTTCGACCAGCAGGCGCGAGGATGAGGTGCAGCGTTCGCCGTTCAGCGAATAGATCATGAAGAGCGCCGCATCCGCCGCCCGGTCGAGGTCGGCGTCGGCAAAGACGATGACCGGGTTCTTGCCGCCCAGTTCCAGATGCAGCCGCTTCAGGGTCGGCGCGCCCTGCGCCATGATCTTCGATCCGGTGGCGCTTTCGCCGACGAAGCCCACGGCGCGGATCAGCGGATGTTCGGTCAGGGCGCGGCCGGCCTCTTCGCCGGTGCCGTTCACCAGGTTCCAGACGCCGGGCGGCAGGCCCGCGCCCTCGGCAATCTCGACCAGCAGGCGCGCGGTCAGGGGCGACAGTTCGGCGGGTTTGTGGACCACGGTGCAGCCCGCCGCGAGCGCCGGGGCGATTTTCCAGGTCGACAGCATGAAGGGCGTGTTCCAGGGGGTGATGATGCCCACCGGCCCAAGGGGCACGCGGCCCGTCATGTTGATCTGGCCGTCCGCGCGCAGGGTCTTGCCGTCGCGGGCGGTCGGCGCCAGGTCGGCGAAGAAGCGGAAGTTCTCGGCGCCCCTGAGCGCCGCCTTCGACATGAAGCGCAGCGCCTGGCCGGTGTCCATCGCCTCGACCAGCGCGATTTCCTCGGCCCTGGCCTCGATCGCGTCGGCGATCCTGTGCAGGAGCTTGCGCCGCTTGTCGCCGGGCCAGGCCGCCCAGTCGCGGAAGGCGGCGTCTGCCGCCCTTGCCGCCCGGTCCACGTCGGCGGGCCCCGACCGCGTGACCTGCGCCAGGACCGCGCCATCGACGGGCGCGCGCGTCTCGAAGGTGCGGCCATCGGCGGCGGGCTCGGCCTTGCCGCCGATCTGGTTCGGCACGCCCTCGCGCGCAAACCGGGCGAGGTAGTCCGCCGCCTTCTTCAGATTGACTTCAAGCGTCATTCCCGCCCCCTATGTCTCCGCAGCCGGTCATGGATCGTGTTGCGCTTCCAGGAAAAGCGCGCGTCGGTTTCCTCGATGGTCAGCGACAGGGCGAAATGGCCGCCCTTGAGGTGTTCGGCAAAGACCCCTTCGGCCGCCGCCATCAGCGACTGGCCGAGCGCCCGGCGTTCCTCGATCGAACGGCCGGGACCGATCCTGAGCCGCAGGTCGGCGTAGGCGTTTTCTGAGTGAAGGTCGGCGATCGCCGTCGCCTGGGGCACATGGGTCCGGACACGGATCGCCCCCGGCTCGAACATCGGGCTTTTCAACAACACGGCGTGAAGCGCGGCGGCAAGGCGCTGGCCGTCGGCGGCGAGGTTCGGGGACAGGTCGATGACGAGGTGTGGCATGGCTCCTCCGTCTCTTCGTTAACAGGTTAATGACTAATCTGCCGCGGGTCAAGCCTTTGCCGTTGCCCCGCGCCACCCTCGCGCCTTAGATCGCCCCATGACCGAGCGAATGACTGAGCCAACATCCCCCATCGCCGAGGCCGCCCCCCTGCCCCGCGACACACGCCGGGCGTTGCCGATGGCGCTCTTGCGCGCGCGCGAGGCGGTGATGGCGCGCTATCGTCCGATGCTGGCCGCGCATGACATCAACGAACAGCAATGGCGGGTGCTGCGGGTCTTGGACGAAGGCGGCCAGATGGATGCGGCCGAGGTCGCTGCCCGCGCTGCGATCCTGGCCCCGTCGCTGACGCGGATGATCCGGGCGATGACGGACCGGGGACTCATCACGCGCCGGAAGGACCGCGCCGACGGGCGGCGCGTCCTTCTGGCGCTCGCGCCCGCCGGGGCGGCGCTGATCGCGCGGGTCAGCCCGGAGGGGCAGAAGATCAGCCGGTCGCTCGCCGCCCGGTATGGCGAGGAGCGGCTGGCGGAGTTACTTGCGCTCTTGGAGGCGCTGACGGAGTTGCGGGAGGGGTGACGGGCGCCGGGCTAGCCGAGGCCGGGCCGGGCGGGAAAAGGAAACGCGACCCGCGTTTCCCCCGACCGTGTGGAAGCGGCTCCGCTGGACCCTAAGTGTCACAGGACTACGCAGGCCGGCGCCTGCCCCGGTGGGCGCGAAAGCGCCCGCCGATGGCGGGGCGGGCGCTGGCCGGTGGCTTTGGGCCATCGGCCGGGACAAAAGGCAATGCCATCGCATGGCAGGGTCAACGGCCCCTGCCACCCGGACCGGAATGGCCCCTACAGATAATCCTGCCGGGTCAGCCCGTACTTGGCCATTTTCTCATTCAGTGTCCGGCGCGGCAGGCACAGCTCGTCCATCACCGCCGCGATCGAGCCCTTGTGGCGCCGCATGGTATTGTCGATCAGCATCTTCTCGAAGCTCTCGACATATTCCTTGAGCGGCTTGCCCTCGGTCGTGATCGTGGTCGAGGTGTCCTCGTCATCCGCCATCAGCAGGGACGCGATCGACCCCGAGCCGCGCCGGTTCTGCAGGACGGCGCGTTCGGCCACGTTGATCAGCTGGCGGACGTTCCCCGGCCAGGGCGCCTGCAGCAGTTGCGCCGCCTCCTGCGCGGTCACCTGTGGCGCCTCGCAGCCATATTCCTCGGCAAACCCCTCGGTCATGCGCGCGAAAAGGGTCAGGATGTCCTCGCCCCGTGCCCTGAGGGGCGGCAGTACGATCTTCAGGGCCGACAGTCGGTAATAGAGGTCCGAGCGCAGCGACTGTTCCAGCGTCCGGCCCTGCTCATGCTCGTTGCAGATGCCGATGATGCGCGTCTCGGGCGGGTTCCCTTGATCGGTGATGAAGGTCAGGAGCCGGGACTGGAGCGCGTGGCTCAGCGCCTCGACATCCTCAAGGACCAGCGTGCCGCCCCGCGCCTCTTCGACCAGCGGGATCTGCCCGCCCTCGGGCATGGGCCCGAAAAGCCGGGGGCCGAGCATGTCCTCGGCATAGGCCGCGCAGCTGACGACGACGAACTTCTTGCCGGCGCGCGGGCCGACCGCATGCAGCGCGTGGGCGACGAGCGTCTTGCCGGTCCCCGTCTCGCCGTCGATCAGCACATGACCGTCCGCCTGGCCCAGATCGAGGATGTCCTCCTTCAGCCGCTCGAGCGCCGCCGACTGGCCGATGAGCTTCTTCATCAGCGTGGTGCCGTCCGCCAGCTCACGGCGCAGCGCCCGGTTGTCGAGCGCCACGCGCCGGGTCTGGGTGGCCTTCTTCGCCAGTTCGGTCATCCGGTCGGGATTGAACGGCTTTTCCATGAAGTCGAAGGCGCCGACCCGCATCGCCTCGACCGCCATCGGCACGTCGCCGTGGCCGGTGATCATGATGACCGGCAGGCTTGAATCGATGCTCATCAGCTTTTTCAGGAAGGCCATGCCGTCCATGCCGGGCATCTTGATGTCGCTCACCACGATGCCCGGAAAATCCGCGCCGATCGACTTCAGCGCCTCTTCCGCAGAGGCATAGCTTTCGGTGTCGAAGCCCGAAAGGGCCAGCCACTGGCTGATCGACTGGCGCATGTCCAGTTCGTCATCGACAATCGCCACCTTCATCGCTCGCGCCATGGTCTACTCCGCCGCTTTGGTTCGTGCTTCTGCCATCAGGGGCAATTCGACCTCGAAGATCGCGCCCTGGCTCGGGCCCCCGTCGGGAGCGGCATTGCGCGCCCGGAGCCGTCCGCCAAGGTCGTTGACGATCCCCGAGGAAATGGCAAGCCCCAGCCCGACGCCGTCGCCGGGCTTCTTCGTGGTGTAGAAAGGCTCAAACAGGCTCTCGAGTTCGGTCAGCCCGTGGCCGTTGTCGCGCACGCTGAGGACCGCGCGGTCGCCCACCGTCAGCACCAGGTCGATCTGGGGGCTGTCGGCGTCGCGGGTCGCGTCGAGCGCGTTGCGCAAGAGGTTGATGATGACCTGTTCCAGCCGGATGCGGTCGGCCAGCACCATGACCGGCAGGCGCGGCAGGGTGCGGGTGATCTTGACCGAACGGGTGCGCAGCGTCGGCTCCATCATCGAGAGCGCGCCGGACACGCAGGAGCGAATGTCTATTGGCTCGAACGCCTCGCCACCCTTCCTGGCGTAGCTCTTCAACTGGCGGGTGATCGCGCCCATCCGCTCGATCAGGTCGTCGATCCGCTGGAACGAGGACAGCGCCTCGTCCGCGCGCTTCCTCTGCAACAGAAGCCTCGCCCCGGCGAGGTAGGTCTTCATCGCCGCGAGGGGCTGGTTCAACTCATGGCTGACCGAGGCCGACATCTCGCCCAGGGCCGCGAGTTTCGAGGACTGCGCGAGGGTCTGTTCGGCCACGGCAAGGTCCTTCTGGGCCTTCTCGCGCTCGGCGATTTCCCGCTGCAGCCGCGCGTTCAAAAGGCGAAGTTCTGCCGACTCGCGCCGGATGTTTGCCGTCTCGACCCGCGCCCTGCGGGTCAGCCCGTAGAAGACCAGCGCCAGAAGAAGCGCGAATCCCATGATTTCGAGCGCGAGGACGGCGTTCACACGGTCACGGATCGAATCGTAGGTGGTGAAGGTCACGATGCGCCAGCCGCGGAAGGGGATGCGCATTTCCGACCGCATGACGCCCACGCCCTGCACATAGGCGTCGGGGGCCCGGCCGGTCCAGTCGCCGGTCCAGTTGCTGGTCGCCTGGATCGCGCGCTGGATGGCCGAAGGCGCCGAGCGTGCCATGAGCGCGTCGGTCAGGGGCAGGTTCCGCCAGCGGGGCTCGGTCGCCAGGATCACGCGGCCGGTGCTGTCGGTCACGGCCACCGCGTCGGATTCGCCGGCCCAGGCGCGCTCGAACGGGCTGAGCAGCACCTGCACCATGATGACGCCGATCATCTTCGCATCCGAATAGACCGGGCGCGAGAAGGCGAACTGGAACTCGCCGACGCTCGCTATGTCGATGGAAAAGTTGGTTACATTGCCACGCTGGGCCTGCTGGAAGCCCTCGGCATGGCTGAGGTTGGTGCCAAGCCGGGTCCGGTCGGTCGCCGCGACCACGCGGCCGGTGCGGTCCAGAAGCTGGATCGCCGAGGCGCCGATGTCGGCCTGCGCCGAGATCAGGCGGGCCGAGGTCAGGGCGTAATGCTCATCAAGAAGCGCCTTGATCAACTCGGGGTCGCGGGCAAGAAGCAGCGGCACGACCGAGGTGCGTTGCAGTTCGGACAGAAGCTGGCCGGTATAAAGTGCCTGCCGCACCTCGGCCCGGTTGCGGGTGGTTTCGGTGAAGCGTTCGGTCAGGAAGCTGTTGGTGGCCAGGACGACGCCAAGCGCCATCAGGACGAAGACCGCCCAGATCCCGCGCTGGACCCAGTGCCACAGGTCGGCGTCACGCCAGCGCACGCCGCCTTGCGGGGCGTCCATCTGCGGAATGCCATCGCCGTCGTGGGTGCCGTCTGCCATGCCATCAATCTAGGGCCGCTGGCCCCCGCGCTCAAGTCGCGCCCTCAAGTCGAGCCGGTCAGGCCGCGACCGCGAGGTCCAGAAGACCCTTGAACATCACCGCCCCGTCCGTGCCGCCAAGGGCCGGATCGACAGCGCGTTCGGGGTGCGGCATCAGCCCCAGCACCCGGCGGTTTTCCGACAGGATGCCGGCGATGTCGGCCATGGCCCCGTTCGGGTTGTCGGCGTAGGTGAAGGCAATGCGATCCTCGCCCCTCAGCCGTTTCAGCCCCTCGGCGTCGATGGTGTAGTTGCCGTCATGGTGCGCGATCGGCAGGCGGATTTCGGCGCCGTTGGCCCAGCCAGCGGTGAAGGCGCTGTCGGCGGTCGCGATGCGCAAGGGGACGCGCTTGCACAGGAAGGCCAGGCCCGCGTTGCGCATGAGCGCGCCGGGCAGAAGGCCGGTTTCGGTCAGGATCTGGAAGCCGTTGCAGATGCCGATGGCGTGCCCGCCGCGCGCCACATGGGCCGCCATCGCCACCATGATGGGCGAGCGTGCCGCAATGGCGCCGCAGCGCAGGTAGTCGCCGAAAGAAAAGCCGCCCGGCAGGCCGACGATGTCGGTCCCATTCGGCAATTCGTGGTCCTTGTGCCAGACCCGCGTGACCGTAGCGCCCGCGCGCTCGAAGGCGACGGCAAGGTCGCGGTCACAGTTCGATCCCGGAAAGGTGATGACGGCGGCCTTCATGTCCGATCCCCCAAAGGTTCCTGCCTGGCGTCCGCGAGGGGCGCTCAGGCGATCTCGACCGAATATTTCTCGATCACCGTATTGGCGAGGAGCTTTTCACACATCTTCGCCACTTCGGTCTTGGCCGCGGCGGCGTCGGTCGCGGTCAGGTCCAGCTCGATCACCTTGCCCTGACGGACGCCGGTGACGCCGCCAAACCCCAGCGTCGCGAGCGCATGGCGCACCGCCTCGCCCTGCGGGTCAAGGACGCCGTCCTTCAGCATGACGTGAACACGGGCTTTCATGGTCGGGCGGCCTTTCAGTTGATGAGCGTCGGCTTCGTCATCGGCGTCGACTGCGTGGGCAGGACGCCCAGCCGGCGCGCGACTTCGGAATAGGCGTCGGTCAGGCTGCCGAGGTCACGGCGGAACACGTCCTTGTCGAGCTTCTGGCCGGTCTTGATGTCCCACAGGCGGCAGCTGTCGGGGCTGATCTCGTCGGCGACGATCAGGCGCATGAAGTCGCCGTCCCAGATGCGCCCGATCTCGATCTTGAAGTCCACCAGCTTGATGCCGACGCCGTAGAAGACGCCGGCGAGGAAGTCGTTCACCCGCAGGGCAAGCGAGACGATGTCGTCAAGGTCCTGCTGGCTGGCCCAGTTGAAGGCCATGATATATTCCTCGCTGACCATCGGGTCGCCGAGCGCGTCGTTCTTCAACGAATATTCGACGATGGGCCGCGGCAGCGCCGAGCCTTCCTCGAGCCCGAGGCGCTTCGAGATGGAACCGGCGGCGAAGTTGCGCACGATGACCTCGAGCGGGATGATCTCGACCTGGCGGATCAGCTGCTCGCGCATGTTGACGCGGCGGATGAAGTGGTTCGGCACGCCGATCGCCGTCAGGCCGGTCATGAAGAACTCGCTCAGGCGGTTGTTCAGGACGCCCTTGCCTTCGATCGTCGCCTTCTTCTGGGCGTTGAAGGCGGTCGCATCGTCCTTGAAATACTGGATGAAGGTGCCGGGCTCTGGGCCTTCATAAAGGATCTTGGCCTTGCCTTCGTAGACTTTCTTCCGGCGGGACATGGGTGCTCCGGGCTCAGGGGGACGCGCGGGGACGCCCCCAAAGCCCCTGGGGGGCATCCGGCGGGCCTCCGGTCGCTGCCCCTATAGGGCAGAAGCCCGTGCGGGGCAAGGCGGGGGCAAGGCGATGGCGGCAGGAGGCCGTCCACCGGGGCGCGAAGGACTTGAAGGCGGCCGGTTTGGAAGGCATATGGGGAAAAAGGCCCCGAAGCAGGAGTGCGGAATGACCACCTTCGACGAACGCGAAAACGCTTTCGAGAACAAGTTCGTCCATGACGAGGAGCTGCGCTTCAAGGCAACCGCCCGGCGCAACAAGCTTCTGGGCCTTTGGGCCGCCGGTCTTCTGGGCAAGACGGGTGCGGACGCCGACGCCTATGCGCGCGAGGTCATCATCGCCGAGATGGAGGAAGAGGGCGACGAGGATGTCTACCGCAAGGTCTCCGGCGATCTGGGCGCGCATGCGAGCGAGGCCACGATCCGCGCCAAGATGTCCGACCTTCTGATCGAGGCAAAGCGCCAGGTCCTGACCGAGGGCTGAGCGGCCACCGACGTTTCCCCGAACGGCCCCCGCACGCCTCGGGGGCCGTTTTCGTTTCGGCTCCCGCCGCGCCCGCCGCGTGGGCCGTGCCTTGCGAAAACTTCGGTTTGAATCTTCGCGCGGCCCGTGACACTTCTGATGTGACACCCCTTCGGACGGAGTATCCGATGACCGACGCCCTTTCGCAGCTTCTTGCCACCCGCGACTGGCTCATGGCCGATGGCGCCACCGGCACCAACCTCTTCAACATGGGGCTGATCGCCGGCGAGGCGCCCGAGCTTTGGAACACCGATCGCCCCGACGCGATCCGCACGCTTTACAAGGGCGCGGTCGATGCGGGGTCGGACATCTTCCTGACCAACACCTTCGGCGGCAATGCCGCGCGCCTGAAGCTGCACGAGGCCCAGAGCCGCGTGCGGGAGCTGAACCGCGTGTCGACCGAGCTTGCGCGCGAGGTGGCCGACGCCTCTGGCCGCAGGGTGGTCGTGGCGGGGTCGATGGGCCCGACGGGCGAGATCATGGAGCCGATGGGCAGCCTGACCTACGACAGTGCCGTCGAGATCTTCCACGAACAGGCCGAGGGGCTGAAAGAGGGCGGCGCGGACGTCCTTTGGGTCGAGACGATCAGCGCGCCGGACGAGTTCCGCGCGGCGGCCGAGGCCTGCAGGCTGGCCGGCATGCCCTGGTGCGGCACGATGAGCTTCGACACGGCCGGGCGGACCATGATGGGCCTGACATCGAGCGCGCTGGTGGCGCTGGTCGGCAAGCTGGACCATCCTCCCCTGGGTTTCGGCGCGAACTGCGGCGTCGGCGCGTCGGACCTGATGCGCACGGTCCTGGGCTTCGCCGCCGCAGGCCCCGAGCTGCCGATCATCGCCAAGGGGAACGCGGGCATTCCCAAGTATCACGACGGCCATATCCATTACGACGGCACGCCGACGCTGATGGCGCGCTATGCGACGCTTGCGCGGGACGCCGGCGCGAAAATCATCGGCGGCTGCTGCGGGACGATGCCCGAGCATCTGGTCGCCATGCGCAGGGCGCTGGAAGAGACGCCCCCCGGCCCACGCCCCACGCTCGACGAAATCGCGGGCGCGCTCGGGGGTTTTTCCTCGGCCTCGGACGGAACAGGCGACAGCGCGCCGACCCGGGAACGCGCGCGGCGCAGGGGGTAGTGGGGGGGCGACGTCCCGGGTGGCAGAGGCAAGTGACTCTGCCGTGCGAGGGCTTGGTCTTTGGTCCCGGCCCGTGGCCCAAAGCCATCGGCCAGCGCCCGCCGACGGCGGGTCGGGACGGTCCTACCAACAACGCCGGGCCGGGCGGGCAAAGGAAACGCGACCCGCGTTTCCCCACCCGTGTGGGAACGGTTCAGCTGGACCGCTGAAGTCATGAACCACAAAAGGCCGGCGCCTGCCGATGGCGGGGCGGGCGCTGGCCGGTGGCCTTGGGCCACCGGCCGGGACATAAGGCGAAGTCAACGCATGGCAGTGTCAACGGTCTCTGCCACCCCGAACGTTAACCGGCGTGGATCGCCCGGCCGTGTGGAAACGCCCTGGCTGGACCGCCCGTGTCGCTCACCAACGAAGGCCGGCGCCCGCCCCGGTGGGCGCGAAGCGCCCGCCTTCGCCGGGGCGGTCGCTGGCCGATGGCCTTTGGGGCCATCGGCGAGGACAAACAACCAAGCCTCCGCATGGAAGGGCCAACGGCCCCTGCCACTCCGACCGCTGATCCAGCCCCCTGCCCTTCAGGCGATCCCCAGCTTTTCGCGCCGCGCGGCCCTCAGCCGGGCGAAATCGTCGCCCGCGTGGTAGGACGACCGCGTCAGCGGCGTCGCGGACACCATCAGGAAGCCCTTGCCATAGGCCGACTTCTCGTAGGTCGCGAATTCCTCGGGCGTCACGAACCGGTCGACGCGGTGGTGCTTCGGCGTCGGCTGCAGGTATTGCCCGATCGTCAGGAAATCCACATCCGCCGCCCGCATGTCGTCCATGACCTGCCGCACGCCCTGCCCGTCCTCGCCCAGGCCCACCATGATGCCGGACTTGGTGAAGATGTCGGGGTCCAGCTCCTTCACCCGCTGCAAGAGCCTGAGCGAATGGAAGTAGCGCGCGCCGGGCCGGACCGTGGGGTAAAGCCCCGGCACGGTTTCAAGGTTGTGGTTGAATACGTCGGGCTTGGCCGCCACCACGACGGCCAGCGCCTCCGGCCCGCACTTCAGGAAGTCGGGCGTCAGGATCTCGATCGTCGTCTGGGGCGAGCGGTGGCGGATCGCACGGATCGTCTGGGCAAAATGTTCCGCCCCCCCATCCGCCAGGTCGTCCCGGTCGACCGAGGTCAGGACGACATGGGCGAGGCTCAGCTTCTCGACCGCCTGCGCAACCCGGCCCGGCTCGAACACATCGAGCGCATCGGGGCGGCCGGTCGCGATGTTGCAGAAGGAACAGCCGCGCGTGCAGATGTCGCCCATGATCATCATGGTGGCGTGGCCCTGGCTCCAGCATTCGCCGACGTTCGGGCAGGCCGCTTCCTCGCAGACGGTGGACAGCCGGTTGGTCCGCAGGATCTCGCGCGTGTCCTTGTAGCCTTGCGAGGTCGGCGCCTTGACGCGGATCCAGGCTGGCTTCTTCGGCTGCTCCTGATCGGGTCGATGGGCCTTCTCGGGGTGCCGCTGGCCGGGAATGGTGATGTCGCGCACGAAACTTTCCCCTGAAATTTGCCTGCCCTATAGATATTCCTGCCCCTCGCGGAACGCAATGAGGGGCCAAGGCACCGGACGGCGGCCACCCGGGGGGACTGCACACCCGCGGGGCCGGACGTCCGGGACACAGGCAACCGGAAGAAAGGGACAGATAGTGCAGAAAAAATTCTTCGCCGAAATGATCGGCACATTCATCCTGGTCTTCTTCGGCGTCGGCGCGGCCGTGCTCATGGGCGAGAAGATCGGCATGCACGGCATCGCCCTGGCCTTCGGCCTGTCGATCGTCGCGGCCGCCTACGGGATCGGCGCCATCTCTGGCGCGCACCTGAACCCGGCCGTCTCGCTGGGCATGGTCACCGCCGGCCGCATGACGGTGCCGGAGTTCCTGAACCATGTCGCGGCGCAGATCGTCGGCGCGATCCTTGGCGCTGCGGTGATCTACCTGATCGCCTCGGGCCGCGCGGGCTATGACATCGCGGTGAAGGGGCTTGGCCAGAACGGCTATGGCCCCGGCTACCTTGGTGAATATTCCCTGACGGCGGCGCTGGTGTTCGAGGCGGTCGCGACCTTCCTCTTCGTGACCGTCATCCTTGGCGCCACGGGCCCCGGTTCGGTCGCGGGCTTTGCCGGGCTGGCGATCGGCCTGACGCTTGCGGGCATCCACCTCGTCGGGATCAACGTGACCGGCGTGTCGGTCAACCCGGCCCGCTCCATCGGCCCGGCGCTCTTCGTGGGCGGCGCGGCGCTTTCGCAGCTTTGGGTCTTCATCGTCGCGCCGTTCGCCGGCGGGGCGGTTGCTGGCCTTCTTCATGCGGCCGGTCTGACCCGCGCCGGTGGCTGAGCGTCTCTGACGCAAAAGCCAGAGAGGCCCCGGTGCCCCCCCGGGGCCTCTTGCTTTTCAGGGGCAACGTTTCGGGGACAGCGCTTCAGGGCTGCCGATGCGCGCCCCGCACAGCCGCCTCTGCCGCCGCCGCCAGGGCCTTGCGCGAGCCTGCGGCCGCCACCGGGATCGGCGGCAGAAGATCAACCTCGGCCCCGCCCTGGCGCAAGGCCGCCAGCGTCAGAAGAAGGTGCGGCGCAAGGCTCATGTCACCCCACCAGCCGTAAAAGCGCGGATCAGTGCCCTTTGGCGCGCGGTAGGTGACGGCGACGGGCTGGATCGCCATGACATCGGCCAGGCCTTCGGCAAAAAAGGCCTCGAAAAGCGTCGACTTGAAGGGCAGGACGCGCATCCCGTCGGTCGAGGTGCCCTCGGGGAAGAACAGAAGCCGGTCGCCCTGCCGGATGCGCTCGACGAACAGGCGCGCCTGTGCGGCGGCCTTGCGCGGGTCACGCTCGATGAAGACGGTGCCGGTCGCGCGGGCGAGCCAGCCGATGAAGGGCCAGCGCGCCACCTCTGACTTCGAGACGAAGGTGATCGGCTGGCAGGCGTTCAGCACGAAGATGTCGAGCCAGGAGGAATGGTTGGCAACGACCGCGCCCCAACCCGCAAGGGGCGCGCCCCGCACCGTCAGCCGGAAGCCGAGGGTCCGGAGCGACAGCCGGCAAACCCCTTGCGTCAGGCGCGAGGTCCAGGGGCGGCGGGTGCCTGACCAGAGCCGCTCCGGCAGCCTGAGCGCGAGGAGGATCAGAAGGCCCGCGATCAGCACGACAAGAAGCGCCACGGCCCGGATTGCCGCCAGCACCCAGCCGATGGGCCCGACGCGCACATGGTCGGGCCGGCTGTCAGGGTCCCATCGTGTGTCCCAGCCGATCACGCGCCCGCATCCTCGTCGGCCCCGGCGATGCCGTCGGTGGGCGCGTCGCGCGCAACCGACTTGCGGGTGAAGAAGTCACGGTGGCGGTCGCTCATCGTTCGCGTATCGACGACAAAGAAGACATCGGTCGTGTTGAACTCATGGTCGACATAGGCCGTGTCGCCCACCACGCCGCCCAGCCGCAGATAGCCCTTGATGAGACCCGGCATCGAGGACAGGGCCGCGCGGCGGTCAAGCGCGCCCGCGGGCAGCATGTCCATGCGCTGCGGTTTGCGCGAGCGGACACGCAGCGGCTCGGGCGCCAGATGGTGATGGTAAAGCCACGACAGCGGCAGCGCGATCGTCCCGGGATCCGTGCCGTGGAACGAGGCGACGCCGAACAGGATTTCTATCCCGTTTGCCAGCACATAATCGGCAAGTCCGTTCCACAGAAGGAAAATTCCCGCGCCCGTCCGGTGGGCCGCATCGACGCAGGACCGGCCGAGCTCCAGGAGCGGCACGCCGGTCGCACGCAGCGGCGCAAGGTCATATTCGCCGTCCGAATAGAAGCGCCCGTATGCCGCCGCCTGGTCGGACCGCAAAAGCCGGTAGGCGCCGACGACGCGGCTGTCCTCCTCGTCCGAGCCTTCGGTGTCGATCAGCAGCAGGTGGTCGGTCACCGGGTCGAACGCGTCACGCTCGAGCCGCGCGGCGTGATCGACCATCGGCCCGTCCCCGCCCAGTTCCTCAACAAAGACCCGGTAGCGCAGCCGCTGGGCGGCACGCAGGTCGGCCTCGGTTTCGGCCAGGCGGACCTGGAAGCGCGCGGGCACGGCCGAAGTCGCAGCCTCGGGCGCCGGCGTCTCTGCCGACGGGTCGCAATTTGTGGCGGGGGGGCGGGTCATGGCCAGGGTCCGGTTGCGTCAGGCGCGGATTTAAGACGCGGATTTAAGGCCGGGCTGGCCGCTTGGCAACTGCCCGGCCCGGCGCGGCAGAACTCAAGCGATAGCGTGTCGCCATTGACGCGCGTTAGGGTTGTGTTAACCCTTCGGACCTAGGGTCTGGAAGGCCGGCCCATGCACCGGCCGCAAGACCACAAGGGACGCCCGGATGACCTGTTTGCCCGCCTCTTCGAAATTGACCGTCACCCGGTCACCGATCGCGGACTGCACCTGCCCGCGCCCCCATTCGGGCCGGTCGGGGTGTTCGACATACATGCCGGGTTCCAGCATCCGGTCCCTTCTGCCCCGCAGGGCCAACTGATGTACGGCGCGCTTCAGACGGGCGAGGCGGCCCAGCAGAACCGGGACGGAGTCATGGCGGCACTTGTCGGTTCGCGCATCTGCCACGACCTTATCAGCCCGATCGGGGCGATCGCAAACGGTGTCGAGCTGATGGGGCTCGCGCCCGGCGGGGGTAGCGCGGGAGGGGCCGAACTCGCGCTCATCTCGCAAAGCGTCGACAGCGCCAATGCCCGCATCCGCTTCTTCCGGCTGGCCTTCGGCGCGGCCGGCGATGGAAGTGCGGTCGCGCGGCCCGAGGTCCTGTCGATCATCGAGGCCTTGAACGGCGCCTCGCGTCTGAAGATCGACTGGCAGACCGGCCCCGACCTGTTGCGCGGGCTGGTGAAGCTCGGCTTCCTTGCGATCCTCGCAGCCGAATCGGGGCTGCCCTACGGCGGCGAGGTCACGGTGACGACGCCCGCGCCCGGTCGCATGAGCCTTGTCGCGCGCGCCAGCCGCACCCGCTTCGACGCAGCACTCTGGTCGCGGCTTACGGACCGCCGCTTCGGAGCCGACCCCGAAGGGCTGCGCCCGGCCGAAGTCCAGTTCGCGCTCTTCCCCGACGAGGTGCGCCGCCAGGGCCGCCAGCCCCGGCTCGACCTGACGGAAACGGGATTCGTCCTGGAGTTCTGAGGTGGTGCCACGCCACGGCGTGCAGCCGCCCCGGCGCAGGGACTGGCAGACCACCAACGGCAAGCCCCGCGCCCCCGTCCGGTGCACTACCGCCAAGGCTTGAGGCCCACGCGCCCTCTCAGGGGCGGATCGTGCCGTCGCCCCGGACCAGGTATTTGAAGCTGGTCAGCTGTTCGACGCCGACCGGCCCCCGGGCGTGGATCTTGCCGGTCGCGATGCCGATCTCTGCCCCCATGCCGAACTCGCCGCCATCGGCGAACTGGGTCGAGGCGTTCTGCATCAGGATCGCGGAATCGAGCCGCTGGAAGAAGCGCGTGGCTGTCTGGTCGTTCTCGGTCAGGATCGCCTCGGTATGGCCGGACCCGTAGCGGCGGATGTGGGCGATGGCCTCGTCGACGCCATCCACGAGCTTCGCGGCGATGATCCGGTCCAGGAATTCGTGGCCGAAATCCTCGGGCGTCGCGCGGACGGTGCCGGGCACTTTGGCGAGTTCGCCCTCGGCCCGGACCTCGATCCCGGCGGCCTGAAGGTCCTCGATCAGAACCGGCCCGTGCTGGGTGTAGAAGCGCCAGTCGATCAGCAGGCATTCGGTAGCACCACAGACCCCGGTCCGCCGGGCCTTGGCATTCACGACGACGCGGCGCGCCTTGTCCAGGTCGGCGTCACGATCGGCATAGGTGTGGCAGATGCCTTCAAGATGGGCGAAGACGGGCACCCGCGCCTCGGCCTGCACCAGGCCGACCAGGCCCTTGCCGCCCCTTGGCACGATCACGTCGAATGTGCCGGTCGCGCGCAGCATGGCGCCGACTGCGGCGCGGTCGGTCGTCGGCACCAGCTGGATCGCGGTTTCCGGCAGCCCGGCCTCGCGCAGCCCCTGCGCCAGGCAGTCGTGGATGGCGACCGAGGTGGCGAAACTTTCCGAGCCGCCGCGCAGGATCACCGCGTTACCGGCCTTCAGGCAGAGCGCGCCCGCGTCCGCCGTCACGTTCGGCCGGCTTTCGTAGATGACGCCGATGACGCCCAAGGGGGTGCGGACACGTTCGATATGCAGGCCCGAGGGCCGGTCCCAACCCGCGACCACCTCGCCCACCGGGTCGCGCAGTTCGGCGACCGCGCGCAGACCGTCGACGATGCCGCGCAGCCGCCCCTCGTCGAGCTTCAGCCGGTCCAGCATGGCGCCCGACAGGCCCTTGTCCTCGGCCGCGGCCAGGTCGAGCGTGTTTTCGTCCAGGACCGCCTGCCTGCGGTCCCAGAGGTGGTGCGCCGCGCCCTGCAGGGCAGCGACCTTGCGTTCGGGGTCGGCATAGGCCAGCGCGTCCGCCGCCTCGCGCGCGGCGCGGCCCATGCGGGCAATCATCTCGTCAGCCGTCTCCGTCCCGGTTTCCGTCATCCTGCCCTCACCAGATCCAGCACCATGTCGTCGCGATGGATGAGTGCGGCGCGCCCGCCATAGCCGAGGATCGCCTCGATCTCGCCCGAGCGGTGGCCCGCGATCTGGCGCGCCTCATCCGACGTGTAGCGCACGAGCCCCTTGCCAAGACCTGCGCCCGAGGGGTCGAGGATCGCCACGGGCTCGCCGCGCCCGAAACGGCCATCGACCAGGCGGACGCCCGCCGGCAGAAGCGACTTCCCGAGCGTCAGCGCCGCGACGGCGCCTGCGTCGAGCGTGACCGTGCCCTTCGGCTTCATCGCCGCGATCCAGCGCTTGCGGGCGGCCTGGGGGTCGCCGTCGGGCAGGAACCAGGTCCGGGCGGCGCCCTCGGCCAGCGCCTTCAGCGGCCGGCGGACCGAACCTTCCATGATCGCCATGGCGCAGCCGCCCTGCACCGCCGTCCGGGCGGCCAGAAGCTTGGTCTTCATGCCGCCCTTCGACATGCCGGAGACGGGGTCGCCTGCCATGGCCTCGATCGCGGGCGTGATGCGTTCGATCAGGTCGAAGCGCGTGGCACTGGCGTCCTCGCGCGGGTTCGCGGTGTAAAAGCCGTCCACGTCCGACAGAAGGATCAGCTGGTCGGCGCCCACGGTCACGGCGATCTGGGCCGCGAGCCGGTCATTGTCGCCAAAGCGGATCTCGTCGGTCGCGACCGTGTCGTTTTCGTTGACGATCGGCACGACGCCGGCGGCCAGGAGCGTCTCCATCGTCGCGCGGCTGTTGAGGTAGCGGCGGCGGTCGGCGGTGTCTTCCAGCGTCACCAGCACCTGCGCGGTGGTGATGCCGTGGGGGGCGAGCACTTCCTCATAGGCGCGGGCCAGGCGGATCTGGCCGACAGCCGCAGCCGCCTGCGCCTGCTCGAGCGCGAGCGCGCCCGCGGGCCAGCCGAGGACCGCGCGGCCAAGTGCTATCGAGCCGGACGAGACCAGGATCAGGTCGGCGCCCCTGAGCTTCGCCTCGACCACGTCGAGGGCAAGCGCGGACAGCCAGTCGCGGCGCAGGCCCTTGTCGCGGTCCACCAGAAGCGCCGAGCCGATCTTGATGACGAGCCGCCGGGCGGCGCGGATGTCGGGGGTCAGGGTTGCCACGGACCCTCCTCTGGCGCTTCCGCCACCGTCTCGCCCCGCGCGACGGCGATCTGGCGCCAGAGCGCGCGCAAGACGTCCGTCACGCCCTGTTTCGTCGCACCCGACAGCACCAGGACCGGGCCGCCCGACGCCTTTTCCAGCGCCCGGCGCCGGGTGCCGAGCGTCTTGGCATCGAGCGTGTCGGCCTTGTTCAGCGCGGTGATGCGCGGCTTTTCCGCCAGCTTGGGCGAATAGGCCTCCAACTCGGCCACGATGGTGCGGTAGTCCTTGGTGATGGTCGAGGAGGTGCCGTCGACCAGGTGCAGAAGCACCTTGCAGCGTTCGACATGGCCGAGGAACTGGTCGCCAAGGCCCCGCCCCTCGCTCGCGCCCTCGATCAGGCCGGGGATGTCGGCCATGACGAACTCGCGCCCGTCGATGCCGACGACGCCCAGGTTGGGGTGCAGCGTGGTGAAGGGATAGTCCGCGATCTTCGGCCGCGCGTTCGACACGGCGGCAAGGAAGGTCGACTTCCCGGCGTTCGGCAGGCCGACGAGCCCCGCGTCGGCGATGAGTTTCAGGCGCAGCCAGATGGTCCGCTCGACGCCCGGCTGGCCGGGGTTGGCGTTCGCGGGGGCGCGGTTGGTTGCGCTTTTGAAGCGCAGGTTGCCCCAGCCGCCGTTGCCGCCCCGGGCCAGATTGACGCGCTGCCCGACCTCGGTCAGGTCGGCGATCACGGTTTCCTCGTCCTCGTCCAGGACCTCGGTCCCGACCGGCACGCGCAGAAGGATGTCGTCCCCGTCCGCGCCGGTCATCTGGCGGCCCATGCCGCCCCGGCCGTTCTGGGCGAAGAAATGCTGCTGGTAGCGGAAGTCGATCAGCGTGTTCAGCCCCTCGACCGCCTCGACCCAGACCGAGCCGCCCTTGCCGCCGTCGCCGCCGTCGGGACCGCCGAACTCGACGAACTTCTCGCGCCGGAAGCTGACGGCACCGTTTCCGCCCGCGCCAGAGCGGATGTAGACTTTCGCAAGATCCAGAAATTTCATCGCGAGGCTCCGTCCGTCCAGTCCGGGTGGCACCGCCTTGGGGCGGGATCGCCTTGCGATAGTGCCGAAGGCCGGGGGGCGCAAGAGCGGCCGCCCCTTGTGCGCCCCCCAAGAGCCAGCTTAGATCGGCAGACCGGGGGCGTCCTTCGCGCTCCCCGACGGACCTCGGGGGTATGCATGACGGTGCCGGTGCGGCAGCAGGCCTTGTTCTGGGGGGCGACGGCCGCGATCTTCTTCCTGCTCCTCTGGGGGCTCGGGAATGTCATCCTGCCCTTCATCGTGGGCAGCGCCATCGCCTATTTCCTCGATCCCGTCGCCGACCGGATCGAGCGCTGGGGCCTGTCGCGCACGGCGGCCACGGTCATCATCTCGGTCGTTGCGCTTCTGGGCTTCATCCTGCTGGCGATGGTCGTCATCCCTCTGCTCGCGCGCCAGCTCGCGCAGCTGATCAATGACGCGCCAACGATCCTCAACCAGTTGCAGACCTATATCGTCGGCTTCTTTCCCAACACGCTCGAGGCCGACAGCGTCTTTCGCGACACGATGACGGCGCTTGGCCGCGCCATCCAGGCGCGCGGGGGCGAGCTGGCGAGCAGCCTGCTGTCCTCGGCCATTTCGGTCATCAACTGGATCGTCTTCCTGGTCGTCGTGCCGGTCGTGGCCTTCTACATGCTTCTGGACTGGGACCACATGGTGGCCCGGATCGACGAGGCGCTGCCCTTGGAACACCGCGAGACGGTGCGCGAGATCGCGCGCGACATCGACAAGGTGCTGGCGGGCTTCGTGCGCGGGCAGGTCCTGGTCTGCGCGATCATGGGGGTCTACTATTCGACCGGCCTGATCCTGGCCGGGTTGCAGTTCGGCCTGATCGTCGGCGCCATCGCGGGCTTCGTCACCTTCATCCCCTATGTCGGCGCGCTGATCGGCGGCGCGCTCGCGCTCGGGCTCGCGCTCTACCAGTTCTGGGGAGACTGGCTGCATGTCGGCGCCGTCGCCCTCATCTTTGCCTTGGGCCAGTTCACCGAGGGCAACATCATCACGCCCCGGCTCGTCGGCAAGTCGGTCGGGCTGCATCCGGTCTGGCTTCTGTTCGCCCTGTCGGCGATGGGCACGCTCTTCGGCTTCGTCGGCATGCTGGTCGCGGTGCCGGTCGCGGCCTCGATCGGTGTCCTGATGCGCTTCATGATGGGCCGCTACCGGGCGAGCGTCTATTACCGGGGCAACCCGGCCGACCTTGCCCGCGCAAGCGGGGGCCGGGACGAGGGCTGATGGCGCGGCAACTGGCGTTCGACCTGCCGGCGCGTTCCGCGCAGGGGCGTGCGGATTTCTATGTCTCGCCCGCCAATGCCGATGCGCTGGCGCTGATCGACCGGCCCGACCTCTGGCCCTTGGGAAAACTCCTGCTGATCGGGCCCGAGGGGTCGGGCAAGAGCCACCTTGCCGCCGTCTTTGCCGCAGGCCGTCAGGCGCGGATGGTCGAGGCGGCGGATCTGGCGCGGGGCCCCCTGCCCGATCCCGCGCCCGCGCTGGTGGTCGAGAATGCCGACCGGCTGCCCGCCACAGCGCAGGAGCCGCTCTTTCACCTGCACGAACGCACGCTGCGCGAGGGCGGGCTTCTTCTTCTGACCGCCGCGCGGCCCGTGGCCGACTGGGGCCTGACGCTTGCCGATCTGAAAAGCCGGATGCAGGGCACGGCGGCAGTGGCCCTGTCGCCCCCGGACGACGCGCTTCTGGCGGCGGTCATCGTCAAGCTGTTCGCCGACCGGCAGGTCACGGTCGCGCCCACGCTCGTGCGCTACCTGGTCGAGCGGACCGAGCGGTCCTTCGCCGCCGCCCGCGACCTGGTCGAGCGGCTGGATGCCCGCGCGCTGGCGCTTGGCCGGCCGATCACGCGCGCGCTTGCGGCGGAAGTGCTGGACAGTGCCGCCGGGCCATGATCGAGTCCCCGGCACGCGCCCGACCCGGGTGCGCGTCATCCCGTCGTCACAGTTTCCCCCGATAAGTGCGCCATGACCCAGGCCGATTTCCTCAAGAGCCCCTTCCCCGCGCCGACCGAGCTGGCCCCCGCCGCCTATGCCGGCCCCCGCCGCTTCTTCAACCGCGAGCTGTCGTGGCTGGCCTTCAACTGGCGCGTCCTGGACGAAAGCCGCAACCCGCGCGTGCCGCTGCTGGAGCGGGTGCGGTTCCTGTCGATCTCTGCCACCAACCTTGACGAATTCTACACCGTCCGCGTGGCGGGCCTGCGCCAGCTGGCCCGGACCGGCAACGCGCTCCCCTCGGACGACGGCCTGCCTCCGGCCGAACAGCTGTCGCTCATCAACGAGGATGCGCGCAAGCTGATGACGGCCCAGCAGACGATCTGGAAGAAGCTGACGCGCGAGATGGAGGGTGAGGGCATCCAGATCCTGAGCCGCGCGAAGCTGACGAAAACGGATGAGGCCTTCCTTGCCGATTACTTTCTGAACCAGGTCTTTCCGGTCCTGTCGCCCCTGGCGATCGACCCCGCCCACCCCTTCCCCTTCATCCCGAACACCGGCTTTTGCCTCGCGATCGAGCTAGAGCGGGCGACGGACGGGCGGCGGATGCAGGCGCTGCTGCCGATCCCCCAGCAGATCCGCCGCTTCGTGGCGCTGCCCGGCGCGGCCCGCTTCCTGCCGATGGAAGAGGTGCTGCTTCTGCACCTCGGCTCGCTTTTCCCGGGCTACCGCGACGCGGGCCATTGCACCTTCCGCGTGCTGCGCGACAGCGACCTTGAAGTCGAGGAAGAGGCCGAGGATCTGGTACGCGAGTTCGAAACCGCGCTGAAGCGCCGCCGGCGCGGTCAGGTCATCCGCATGAAGATCACCGCCGATGCCCCGCAGGGGCTGCGCGCGCTCATCATGGAGGAGCTTGCCGTGTCGCCCGACGAGGTGGTCGAGGTGAAGGGCATGGTCGGCATGGCCGACGTGAAGGAGCTGGTGCTCGACAGCCGCCGCGACCTGCAATGGCCGCCCTTCACGCCGCGCGTGCCGGAGCGGGTGCAGGACCACGAGGGCGACATGTTCGCGGCCATCCGCCAGAAGGACATGCTGCTTCACCACCCCTATGAGACGTTCGACATGGTGGTGCGCTTCCTGGAACAGGCCGCGCGCGACCCGAACGTGCTGGCGATCAAGCAGACGCTTTACCGCACAAGCTGGGACAGCCCCGTCGTCTCGGCGCTGTGCGAGGCGGCGGAAAGCGGCAAGACGGTCACTGCGCTGGTCGAACTGAAGGCGCGCTTCGACGAGGCCGCGAACATCCGCCAGTCGCGGCGGCTGGAACGGGCGGGCGCCCATGTCGTCTACGGCTTCACCAACTACAAGACCCACGCCAAGATCTCGACCGTGGTGCGGCGCGAGGGGGACCAGCTGGTCACCTACACCCATTTCGGCACCGGGAACTACCACCCGATCACGGCGCGCATCTATACCGACCTCAGCCTTTTCACCTGCGACCCGGCCTTGGGGCGCGATGCGACGAAGGTCTTCAACTACCTGTCGGGCTACGTCCAGCCCGAGGGGCTGGAAAACCTCGCGATCTCGCCCACCTCGCTGAAGCCAAGGCTTCTGGAGCTGATCGCGGCCGAGGCCGACCATGCCCGCGCCGGGCGGCCCGCCGACATCTGGGGCAAGGTCAACTCGGTGATCGAGCCCGACGTGATCGACGCGCTTTATGCCGCCAGCCAGGCGGGGGTGAAGATCAACCTGATCGTGCGCGGCATCTGCGGGCTTCGCCCCGGGATCAAGGGTCTGTCCGACAACATCCGCGTCAAGTCGATCGTCGGGCGATTCCTCGAACACAGCCGCATCGTCTGCTTCGGCAATGGCGCGGGGCTGCCGTCGAAGAAGGCGCGCGTGTTCCTGTCCTCGGCCGACTGGATGGGGCGCAACCTGACGCGGCGGGTCGAAACGCTGGTCGAGGCGACGAACCGCACGGTCAAGGACCAGATCATCAGCCAGATCATGGCCGCGAACCTTGCGGACGAGGCGCAAAGCTGGGTCCTGCGCCCCGACGGCCGCTACCTGCGCGACCTGCCTGAAGGCGCGGACCTCTTCAACTGCCACCGGTTCTTCATGGACAACCCCTCGCTGTCCGGGCGGGGATCGGCCGGGGCCAAGGACGCGCCAAAGCTTGCGCTGGCCAGCGATGGCTGACAGACCGGCGGCAGAGGCGATGGAGAAGAGCATGCGGAAACATCCCGCAGACGACGAATCGATCTTTGGCCAGGCGCTGTTCGACGATCCGTCGGTCCGCGCGCTTGAACGGGTGGGCGTCGTCGACGTGGGCTCTAACTCGGTCCGCATGGTGGTTTTCGACGGCGCGGCGCGGAGCCCCGCCTACTTCTACAACGAAAAGATCATGGCCGGCCTTGGCAAGGGCGTGTCGGACACCGGTATTCTGAACCCCGAGGGGCGCGACCGCGCCCTGTCCGCGCTTCGCCGCTTCGCCGCACTGTCCGAGGGGATGGACCTGCCGCAACTGGCCTGCGTCGCGACCGCCGCCGTGCGCGAGGCCGAGGACGGCCCCGCCTTCGTGGCCGAGGTCGAGGCGGAAACCGGGCTGAAGCTCCGCGTCATCGACGGGGTGGAAGAGGCGCGGCTGTCGGCACAGGGCGTGCTTCTGGGCTGGCCCGAGGCGCAGGGCCTGGTCTGCGACATGGGCGGCAACTCGATGGAGCTTGCCGAGTTGAAGGACGGCCAGGTCGGCCAGCGCGTGACATCGCCCCTCGGCCCCTTCCGGCTTCAGGAGTTCAAGGGCGGCAAGGGGCCGCTGACCAAGCATATCCGGGGCGTGATGGAGGGGCTGGCCGATACGATGGGCCGCCACCACGAAAGGATCTACCTGGTCGGCGGGTCATGGCGCGCCATCGCGCGGCTGGACATGGAGCGGCGCAGCTATCCCATGACGGTCCTTCACGAATACCGCATGACGCCCGACACGGTGCTGGAAACCTGCGACTGGATCGGCAAGACCGACCTTGCCGCGCTCCGGCTCAAGACCGGCACCTCGCAGGCGCGGATGGACCTGGTGCCGCTTGCCGCCCAGGTCCTGCGCGCGCTGGTCGAGGTGTTCGGGCCGCGCGAGATAGACGTGTCCTCCTACGGCATCCGCGAGGGGCTTCTTTACGAACAGATGCCCGAACGGCTGCGCCGCCGCGACCCGCTGATCGAGGCTTGCCGCTTTGCCGAACGGACCACGGCGCGGACGCCCGGCTTCGGCAAGAAGCTCTTCCAGTTCCTGGCGCCGCTTTATGCCGAGGCGAGCCCCGAACGTCTGCGGATGGTCCGCGCGGCCTGCCTCTTGCACGACACGACCTGGCGCGCGCATCCCGACTACCGGGCCGAGGTCTGCTTCGACAATGCGACGCGGGCGAACCTTGGCGGCCTGTCGCATGCCGAGCGGGTGTTCCTGGGCCTGGCGCTTCTGCACCGCTACAAGAACTCGCGCGCCGGATCGCGGCTCGAACCCCTGTTCGCGCTACTGACGCCGGAAGAGATCCGCGATGCCGAAATCCTGGGCCGGGCGATGCGCTTTGGCGCCATGCTGTCGGCCCATGCGCCAGAAAAGGTGGGCCATCTGGAGTATGACGCGCGGGCGAACCGGCTGACCTTCCGGCTGAATCCCCTGCACCGCGCGCTCTTCGGCGAGGTGGCGGCGGCGCGCTTTCAGGGGCTGGCGGAGGCGCTTGGCGCAACGGCGGTTCTGGACGCGCCGTGAGGGCGTGCCTACATCCCTGTTTGTCAGCTTGCTGAGGATGGATCGGATGACCGCACCACGGATCGCCTTCGACAACAGCTATGCCCGGCTGCCGGACCGCTTCTTCGCCCGGCAAGAGCCGGTGCCGGTCGCTGCGCCGCGCCTCATCGCCGTCAACGCGCCGCTGGCCCAGCGCCTCGGGCTTGATGCTGCGGCCCTTGCGGCGGACCCGGCCCTTCTGACCGGAAACCGCGTGGCCGAGGGCGCAAGCCCGGTCGCGCAGGCCTATGCCGGCCACCAGTTCGGCGGCTTTTCCCCCTCGCTCGGCGACGGGCGCGCGATCCTTCTGGGCGAGGTGGTGGCACCGGACGGGGCGCGCTTCGACCTGGCACTGAAAGGCTCCGGCCCGACGCCCTTTTCGCGGCGCGGCGACGGGCGCGCCTGGCTCGGCCCGGTCCTGCGCGAATATGTGGTGAGCGAGGCGATGGCGGCCCTTGGCGTGCCGACGACGCGCGCGCTGGCGGCGGCCACGACCGGCGAGACGGTCTGGCGCGAGAGGCCGCGCCCCGGCGCCGTCCTGACCCGCGTCGCCGCGAGTCATATCCGCGTCGGCACCTTCCAGTATTTCGCCGCGCGCGACGACCGCGAGGCGCTGGCAGCCCTTCTGGACTACACCATTGCCCGTCACTACCCCGACCTGACCGACGCGCCTGACAAGGCCGCCGCACTCTTCGCCGCCGTCCTTGGCCGCCAGGCCCGGCTGGTCGCGCGCTGGATGTCGCTCGGCTTCGTCCATGGGGTGATGAACACCGACAACATGGCCGTCTCGGGCGAGACGATCGACTATGGTCCCTGCGCCTATCTGGAAGGATACGATCCGGCCAAGGTCTTCTCCTCGATCGACACGGGCGGGCGCTATGCCTACGGCAACCAGCCCCGCGCCGCCGCCTGGAACCTGGGCCAGTTCGGCTCTGCGCTGGTGCCGGTCATGGGCGACGAACAGGCGGCCGTGGACCGGCTGACCGCGATCCTGCAAACTTTCCCCGAGGTCTACGAGGCCGAATGGCTGCGGCTGTTCCGGGCGAAGATCGGCATTGCGACCGAAGACCCCGGCGACCGCGAACTGGTCGAGACGCTTCTGACCCGGATGCACGCCGCCGATGCCGACTTCACCCGCACCTTCCGGGGGCTGGCCACTGGCGCGGCTGCCGCCGAGTTTGCCGACCCCAAGGGCTTCGAGGACTGGGCGCGCGACTGGCGGGACCGGATCAGGGCCGAGCCCGCGCCGGAGGCGCTGATGCGCCGGACGAACCCGGCGCTGATCGCGCGCAACCATCAGGTCGAGGCGATGATCGAGGCGGCCGTCGTCGGCGACTACGCGCCGTTCGAGCGGCTGAACCGCGCGCTGGCCTCGCCCTTCGACGTCCAGCCGGGGACCGGAGATCTGGCAGCGCGCGCCGGTGCGGACGAAGAGGTCACGCAGACGTTCTGCGGGACCTGACGCGGCCGTCGGTCGGAGCGTCCACGCCGCCCCTTTTCGGCTGCGGCGCCTCTCCTTATGTTGCCCGCATGGAACTCAGGCTGGCGAGCTACAACGTGCACAAATGCGTCGGCATGGACCGGCGCAGGCGCCCCGACCGCATCCTCGAGGTGCTGTCGGCGCTCTCTGCCGATGTCGTCGTCTTGCAGGAAACCGACCGAAGGCTCGGGCCGCGGCCGACCACCTTGCCGCGCGAACAGACCGAGGCGGCGACCGGCATGAGGGTCCTGCCGGTTGCCACCGGAAGCCAGAGCCTTGGCTGGCATGGGCAGGCGATCCTCGTGCGCAGCGACTTCAAGCTGACGGGCCTTCACCGCGTCGATCTGCCGGGGATCGAACCCCGGGGCGCGATCCTTGCCGAACTCGCGACGCCCGGTGGCGGCCATTTCCGCATTGGCGCCCTGCACCTTGGCCTGCTGCGCCGGTCGCGGCGGCTTCAGGCGCAGATGCTCGCGGCGCTTCTGAACGAGGGGCCGTCGATGCCGACGATCCTGATGGGCGATTTCAACGAATGGTCGCTGACGACGGGGCTTGGCGCGCTCGGCAAGCATTTCGACGTGCATGCGCCGGGGCCGTCGTTTCCCTCATCCCGCCCCTTTGCAAAGCTTGACCGGGTGGTCACCGGACAGGGTGCCCGGCTGGTCCAGTCGGGCGTCCACATGACCGACCAGAGCCGCATCGCGTCCGACCACCTGCCGATCTGGGCCAGGGTCGCCATCGCCTGAAAGAAAAAGCCGCCCCGAAGGGCGGCTTTTCTGGTGCGTCCGGGTCGGACCCGATCACATCTCGTCCAGCGCCTCGATGGCCTTTTCAAGGACGGCCTTGTCGACTTCCTTGTCGGTGATCTTGGCCGCTTCGAACAGGTGATCGACGACCTTTTCCTCGAAGATCGGCGCGCGCAGCTGCTGCTGCATCTGCGGGTTCTGCTGCACATATTCGAAGAAGGCGCGTTCCTGGCCCGGATATTGCCGCGCCTGCTGCAGGACGGCCTGCGTCATCTCGGCGTCCGACACTTCGATCTTTTCCTTGCGGCCGATCTCGGCCAGCAGAAGGCCAAGGCGCACGCGGCGTTCGGCCAGCTTGCGGTGCTCGTCCGTCACCTCGATCGAGCCGTGGTTGTGGCCGTGCTCTTCGGGATGCTCGTCATGCCAGAGCTGGTGAGAGATCTGGTGCGCCTCGGCGTCCAGAAGCGTCGGCGGCAATTCGAACGACACCAGCTTGTCCAGCTGGTCCAGAAGCGCGCGCTTCATCACCGCCCGCGCGGCGCCCTTGTATTCCGCCTCGATCCGTTCGCCGACCTGGCCCTTGAGGGCCTCAAGGCTTTCGGCGCCGAATTTCTTGGCCAGTTCGTCGTCGAGTTCGGCCGCCTTCGGCTCCTTGACCGCCTTGACGGTGCATTCGAAGACCGCGGCCTTGCCGGCCAGTTCCTTGGCGCCATAGGCTTCCGGGAAGGTCACTTCGACCTTGACCTCGTCGCCCGCCTTGGCGCCGACGAGCTGGGCCTCGAAGCCCGGAATGAAGCTGTTCGAGCCGAGGACGAGCGGATAGTCCTCGCCCGAGCCGCCGTCGAAATAGACGCCATCGACCGAGCCCTTGAAGTCGATCACGACCTGGTCGCCGTCCTTGGCCTTCGAGCCTTTCTTGCGGTCCTCGAACGACTGGGCGTTCTTGGCGAGGTTCGCCAGCGCCTCATCGACCGCGCCCGTGTCGGCCTTCACGACCAGACGCTCGAGCTTGACCTTGCCGGCATCGACTTCCGGAACCTCGGGCAGGGCTTCGTAGGTCATTTCGACCACGACGTCCTGGCCTTCTTTCCAGTCCTCGCCGTTCTTCATCTCGACCTTCGGCTGAAGGGCCGGACGGTCGCCGGTCTTCTCGAAATGGTCCTTCATGGCACTGTCGATCGATTCCTGCATGGCATCGCCCAGGACGCGCTGGCCGAACTGCTTGCGCATCATTGCCATCGGCACCTTGCCCTTGCGGAAGCCCTTCAGCTCGACTTCCGGCTGGGCCTCGGTCAGCTTTTCGGTGACTTTCCGGTCCAGCTCATCGGCATTCACAGTGATCGTGTAGCCGCGCTTCAGCCCGTCCTTCAGGGTTTCGGTGACCTGCATTCCTTCGTCCTTTTCCTCTTGGTGCGGGTGGAGGGACTTGAACCCCCACGCCGTTAGGCGCCAGAACCTAAATCTGGTGCGTCTGCCAATTTCGCCACACCCGCAAAACGTCGAAAGGGCACCGCTCTGGCAGCGCCGCCCCAAATCGGCGCCCTTCTAGCAAAGGAGAGGGGGCGAGGCGAGTGCAAAAAGTGCCCGTGCGGCTGGTCCGGCGCCTTTGGGGCGGCCGTCACGCCATGGCCATGGCCGCATCCGCATTTTCGCCTCATTTCGCCGGCAGGGTGCCCGAAGTGACGGGGAGAGTATCATGAGCGCTGGTGTGACGGACAGGGCGGACGTTGGCGGGTTGTCCGGCACGGACGCAGGCGCGCTGCCCGGCCTTTCCGGCGGCACGGTCGTTGCCACCTGCGAAGGGCTTCTGCCGGTCGACTTCCTGGAACCCGGCGACCGCGTCGTGACCCGCGCCGGCATGCGCATCCTGCGCGCCGTCCGCGTCCATCGCTATTCCGGCCCCGCCGTTTCCATTTCCGCCTCGGCGCTTGGCCACGACCGGCCCGAACAGGACCTGACCCTGCCCGCCCACACGCCTATCCTTGTCCGCGACTGGCGCGCGGGCGCGATCTACGGCGTCGATCAGGCCTTCGTGCCCGCCGCGCGGCTGATCGATGGCGAATATGTCCGGGCCGGGGTCGTGCGCGGCATGCGGCTATACGAGCTGGTCTTCGACACGCCCGAGGTGGTCTATGCCGAGGGCGTCGAGATCGCCTGCGGCGTCAGCGACGAAGTGGCCGCCTAGGCCCCTCGTCCTCTCATCGCCGCTCCGGCTGGCAGAGGCCATCGCCTCTGCCATGCGAAGGCTTCTCCTCCAGTCCCCGCCGATGGCCCCAAAGGCCATCGGCCAGCGCCCGCCCCGCCATCGGCGGGCGCCGGCCTTGGTGGGTGAGCGACACCAAAGGTCCAGCCCCATCGCCTCGATACGGTCGGGGGAAACGCGATGCGTTTCCTTTCCCCTCCCGGGCCCGACCTAAAGCCCCAGATCGCGGAACACGGCCGGAAGCGCTTCCGGCAGGTCCTCGGCAATCAGACCGGGCCCGAACTTCAGCGCGCATTCGACATGAAGCCAGGCTGCGGTCTGCGCCGCCTCGAACGGGGCGAACCCGCGTGCCAGAAGGCCGGTGATAAAGCCTGCGAGCACGTCGCCGGAGCCGGCAGTCGCGAGCCAGGGTGCGGCGCGGTCGTAGTGGGCGGAGTTGATGGCGGCGCGCCCCGAGGGGTCGGCGATGACCGTGTCAGGCCCCTTGAAAAGCACGACACAACCCGCCCGCGCGGCCGCTGCGCGCGTGGCGTCCACCTTGGAATAGGCCGGACCTTTGGTGGCGGGGGCGTCCAGTTTCTCGGCAATGTCGGGGAAGAGGCGGGCGAACTCGCCACCGTGGGGCGTGAGGACGCAGCCTTGGTGCAGCATCGCGAATAGCGCAGGGTCACGCGACAGAAGCGTCACCGCGTCGGCATCCAGCACGCAGGCCGGCCGGTGACCATGTTGCCGCATGAAGGCCGCCACCTGCGCATCGGTCGCATCAATCAGCATCCGGCCGGGGTCGTCGGGCAAATGCCAGGCAAGCGCCGCCTGCACCAGATCGGCCGCATGACGGTCCAGCCCAAGCCCCGGCCCGACGCAGAGCACGTTGATCCGCTTGTCGGAAAGTACCCGACTGAGGCCGTCGCCCTCCCCCACCTCGCGCAGCATGATGCCAGTAAGGTGCGCCGCATGTTCGGCAATCGCCTCGGGCTCGGCGGCGATGGTGACGAGCCCTGCCCCGATCCTCAGCGCCCCCCGCGCCGCAAGCCGGGCGGCGCCGGTATGGCCGGGTGGGCCGGAGAGGATCAGCGCGTGGCCGTGGGAGTATTTGTGCAACCAATTGTATTTTCCTAGGGAAGTAGCCCCCGGGCCGGCAAGCCTGACTGTGCCCCTGTCGATAGGTTGCTTCAGACCGATATCGACAACCTTCACCTTGTTGCACCCATACACGCCGCCGTAGGGCGCGCAGCCCTCGCTCAGAAAATGCCCGATCTTCGGGCGATGAAAAGTGACGGTCAGATGGGTCGGCATCGCGCCGAAATCGCGCCCGCTATCGCTGCACATGCCGCTTGGAACATCTATGGCGACGAAACGATCTGCGTCAGGTTCATGAGCATTGTGGCCAAGCGGCCCGGGCATCAGCCCCTGCCAGGTCCTGTTGGTTCTAGCGGGCATCTTCCTCGATAGGCCGGTCCCGAACAGCGCGTCCACGACAACAAGCTGCCCCCATTCCTCGCTCTCGAACCGGGCCTTCTGCCGACCGTCGTTCCACGCCTGCACCTCCCCCATTCCCCGCCACCGCTCATAATTCACCCGCGCATCAGCCGGCAGCTTCTCGGGCTTGCCGTAGAGGAACACCTCCACCTCCCAGCCCCACTCTTTGAACAACCGCGCCACCACGAACCCGTCGCCGCCGTTGTTGCCCGGCCCGCAGAAAACCACCGCCCGGTGCGAAGTGGCCTTCAGCTCCGGCCATTCATCGAACACCGCCTCGACCACGCCCCGCCCGGCGCGCTCCATCAGCTCGAGCCCGGTCACCGCGCCCGAGGCGATCGCCTCCGCCTCGATGGCCCGCATCTGGGCAGCGGTCAAAAGCTCGGTCATCGCGGGGCCCTTTCACACATCGCCCAAATTTTGGGCAGGCCGATCAAACGCGCGGCAGGGGCGCCGGTTTTCGCGCCCGCAGCATCGCAGGTGCAGCCTAGCGAATTGCGCCCCCTTCGGGGAAGTGCTGACTGACGCGGGACCGCAAGGCCGAAAGCGCCGGGCCGGCGCCCTGAACCGGAGACGACCCATGAAGAAGATCGAAGCCATCATCAAACCCTTCAAGCTCGACGAGGTGAAGGAGGCGCTTCAGGACGTGGGCGTGCAGGGCCTGAGCGTCACGGAAGTGAAGGGCTTCGGCCGCCAGAAGGGCCATACCGAGCTTTACCGCGGCGCCGAATATGTCGTCGACTTCCTGCCCAAGGTGAAAATCGAGGTCGTCCTTGCCGACGACATGGTCGAGCAGGCGATCGAGGCCATCATCTCGGCGGCGCGCACCGACAAGATCGGTGACGGAAAGATCTTCGTCACCCCCGTGGAACAGGTGATCCGCATCCGCACCGGCGAGACCGGCGAGGACGCGATCTGACCCTCTTATTGCGAAATATAGGCGCGGGCTCGTGCCCGGCGCCCCAGGACTGAAAGGAAAGGACTGACCATGAATACCGTCAAGGACGTGATGGCACTGATAAAGGCGGAGGAGGTCGAATATGTCGACATCCGCTTCACGGACGTGAAGGGCAAGCTGCAGCATGTGACGCTGGTCGTCGATCTGGTCGACGAGGACTTCTGGGAAGAGGGCTTCATGTTCGACGGCTCGTCGATCGCCGGCTGGAAGTCGATCGACCAGTCCGACATGAAGCTGATGCCCGACCCGTCCTCGGTCTACATCGACCCGTTCTATGCCGAAAAGACCATGTGCGTGCATTGCAACGTGGCCGAACCCGACACGGGCGAGCCCTACAGCCGCGACCCGCGCGGCACGGCGACCAAGGCCGAGGCCTACCTCAAGTCGACCGGCATCGGCGACGCCTTCTATTGCGGGCCCGAGGCCGAGTTCTTCATCTTCGACGACGTGCGCTATGCCGTCACGCCGCAGAAGGTGTCCTACCAGATCGACGGCGTGGACGCCGCCTGGAACACCGACACGGAATATGAGGGCGGCAACCAGGCCCATCGCGCGGCCCACAAGGGCGGCTATTTCCCGGTGAACCCGATCGACGCAGCGCAGGACCTGCGCGGCGAGATGCTCTCGACCATGAAGCGGATGGGGATGCGGGTCGACAAGCACCACCACGAGGTCGCCTCGGGCCAGCATGAACTGGGCCTGATCTTCGGCGGTCTGGTCGAGCAGGCCGACAACATCCTGAAATACAAGTATGTCATCCACAATGTGGCCCATGCCTACGGCAAGACCGTGACCTTCATGCCCAAGCCGATGAAGGGCGACAACGGGTCGGGGATGCATGTGAACATGTCGATCTGGAAGGGCGGCAAGCCACTGTTCTCGGGCGACAAATATGCCGACCTGAGCCAGGAGGCGCTCTATTTCATCGGCGGCATCCTGAAGCACGCCAAGGCGCTCAATGCGCTGACGAACCCCTCGACCAACAGCTACAAGCGGCTGATCCCGGGCTTCGAGGCGCCGGTGCTGCGCGCCTATTCGGCCCGCAACCGGTCGGGCTGCGTCCGCATTCCGTGGACCGAAAGCCCGAAGGCCAAGCGTGTCGAGGCCCGCTTCCCCGATCCGGCGGCGAACCCCTACCTGGCTTTCGCGGCGCTTCTGATGGCCGGTCTAGACGGCATCAAGAACAAGATCGACCCCGGCCCTGCGTCCGACAAGGACCTCTACGACCTGCCGCCCGAGGAACTGGCGCAGATCCCGACGGTCTGTGGCTCGCTGCGCGAGGCGCTCGAAGAGCTGGAAAAGGACATGGACTTCCTTCTGGCGGGCGACGTCTTCACACGCGACCAGCTGGACAGCTACATGGCGCTGAAGTGGGAAGAGGTCTATGCCTATGAGCATACGCCCCATCCCATTGAATATGCGATGTATTATTCCTGCTAAGGGAACGGGGCCGGATCCGTCCGGCCCCTGCTTCCTGCGTTTTCGCCCGGGTGGCAGAGGCAAGTGACTCTGCCATGCAAAGGTCCCCTCTTGTGTCCCGGACGGTGGCTCAAAGCCACCGGCCAGCGCCCGCCCCGCCATCGGCGGGCGCTTCGCGCCCACCGGGGCAGGCGCCGGCCTTTGTTGAGCTGTGACACCGAGGGTCCAGCGGCGCCGTTCCCACACGGGCGGGGGAAACGCGGGTCGCGTTTCCTGATCCCGCCCGGCCGAACCGTTCGGCATTGAACGCGCCCTGCCCCGGTCAGAGCCGCGAGTTCATCAGCCCCGCGCGCTCTTCCTCACTCAGGCTCGCAACCAAAATCACATAGGTGTGGATCGTGAAGAGGATCGCCTGTGTCCGCGGAAGCCGCACCAGGCACTGTCGTTCGGCGCGCACGTAGGCGCCCCCGGTCCGATCGGTTCGGGGTGCGGTTTCGAACGAGGGTTGGTGCAGCGTTGGGTCGCGGTAGATGAAAGCGTTCATCCGCCAGAGCGCATTGCCCGGCCGGATCATGCCCAGCATGCGCTGGACCCGCGCGGCCATGTCGGGCTCATAGACCTTGACCGTGCGGTGGATGCCGATCATCGGCCGGCCGATCTTTTCGGACAGCGACCAGCTGGCCGGAAAGCACAGGCAGGCGCCCGTCAGCTTGTGTTCGTCCTCGCCCTCGCGCCGCTCCATGATGCATAGGTCCTCCTGCACCAGTCGGCCGAGGGTCAAGAGGGGCGCCGAAGGGTCGAGGGGCACGACGACCCCGTCCGGCCGCGTGACCTGCCCGCCCGCGACCGCATAGCCGGGCGTGCGCGCCAGCCGTTCGAGGATGACCTCGTAAAGCTCATCGGCCGCAGGGCGCCCCTCGTCCAGTTGGGCATGGACCGTTTCGGGGATCGTCGCGATCAGCCGATCGCGTTCGGCCATCTGGTCCGCGAAGGCCTCGTCGATCCTCAGCCAGTCCTCGCCCTCGACCAGCTGGGTGCCGGGAAGGCGCGCGGTGGCGGGGGTCATCCAGGGGGCGTGCGGCAGGCGGTCCTGCAGAATCGGCTGGGTCATGGCCCATCTGACACCGGGGCGGACGGCCGGCGGGGCGACGATTGCGACGGAAATGTCGCGCTGGGGCAAGAAGCGGGTGCGGGTTCAGCGGACGGCGGACAGCGCGCGGTCGATCCGGGCGAGAAAGCGCGCGACGCGCGCGCCGTCCACAACCTCGGCCTGATAGAGCGACAGGGTTCGGCAGCGCGCCCGAGGGGCGCAGAGGCCGACGACGGCGCGGCGCAGGATGCGCGGCAGGGGACGGTGCAGCGCCAGCCAGTCCACCCACCAGGGCGACCCCAGCGTCGTCACCGCCAGAACATGGCGCAGCCGGGCCAGACGCGGGCGGATCGCCCCATGGCCGGGCGCGTGATCGAAGGCGACACCCGGCGCCCAGACCCGGTCGAACCAGCCCTTCAGCACGGCGGGAAAGCCGAACCACCAGGTTGGAAAGACCAGGATCAGGATCTCGGCGCGCGCAAGCTCGGCCGCTTCCGCCGCAACCCCGGTCTGGTCGAATGTCCCCGACTGGTAGGAGGCACGCTCCGCCGCCGTCAGCGCTGGCGCGAAGTCCGACGCATAAAGGTCGCGGACCAGGACCTGCCAGCCCCGCGCCTCTGCCCGGGCGCGCAGATGCGCGCCCAGCGTGCCATTGAGGCTTTCGTGCAGCGGATGCGCCCGAACGATGAGGCAGACCGGCGCGCCATCCGTCAAAGCCGACATATCGACGTCGCTTTCCATCGCGCCCCTTCCGCCCCGTCGCCGACAATAGCGCAGGTTTGCAAGGGCGGGACAAGGCGGGTCAAAGCATGGCCGATTTCTACAGGGAACGCCGCAAGATTGATCCGAACCGGGGCGACCGCCTTGGCGACGGCACCCCGAACGACAATGACCGGGTCGAGATCGGCCCGACCCAGCTGGCCTTCCGCGAGTGGGAAGCTGCCGGCCTGACCCTGCCGAACGTCGAGCGGATGCGGCACTTCCGCTGGCAGCGGCTAGTCAAGGCGCTGGCCGCCCGCGACTATGGCGCGATCCTGCTCTTTGATCCCCTGAACATCCGCTATGCGACCGACACGACGAACATGCAGCTTTGGAACGCGCACAACCCGTTTCGCGCCTGCATGATCTGCGCGGACGGCCATATGGTCGTCTGGGAATACAAGAACTCGCCCTTCCTCGTGACCTTCAACCCGCTGGTGAAGGAATTGCGCCACGGCGCGACCTTCTTCTACGCCTGTTCGGGCGACCGGGGCGAAAGCGACGCGGCGTCTTTCGCGCGGCAGGTCGATGAGGTGATGCGGGCCCATGCCGGCACCAACCGGCGCCTCGCCGTCGACAAGATCCAGATCCACGGGCTGCGCGCCCTTGAGCGCGCCGGCTTCGAGGTGATGGAGGGCGAGGAGCTGACCGAGCGGACCCGTGCCATCAAGGGCCCGGACGAGATCCTGGCGATGCGCTGCGCCCATTATGCCTGCGAAGCCGCCATCGCCGAGATGGAGGCCTTCACCCGTGCCGAAGTGCCGAAGGGCGGGGTGAGCGAGGATGACATCTGGTCCGAGCTGCACAAGAGCAACATCCGCCGGGGCGGCGAATGGATCGAGACCCGCCTTCTGTCCTCTGGCCCCCGCACCAACCCCTGGTTTCAGGAGTGCGGCCCCCGCATCGTGCAACCCGATGAGATCGTGGCCTTCGACACCGACCTGATCGGCTGCTACGGCATCTGCATCGACATCAGCCGCACCTGGTGGGTGGGCGACGGCCGCCCGACGAACGCCATGGTTTCAGCCATGGCCCATGCGCTCGATCATATCCGCGACCACCAGGCGCGGCTGAAGCCCGGCGTCTCGATCCGCGAGCTGGTCCATGGCGGGCACAAGCTGGACGACCAGTATTGGAAGCAGAAATATTCCTGCAAGATGCACGGGGTCGGCCTGTGTGACGAATGGCCCTATGTGCCCTATGCCGACGGCTGGCAGGACGGCGCCTTCGAGCATGTGATCGAGGAAGGCATGGTCCTGTGCGTCGAGGCGCTGGTCAGCCCCGAGGGTGGCGATTTCTCGATCAAGATCGAGGAACAGGTGCTGATTACCGCGAACGGTTGCGAGAACCTGACGAAGTATCCGTTTGATGCGGCGTTGGTGGGGGCCTGAGGCGCGGCGAAGGCAGGTCGGAGGTGGAGTTTCGCTTTGGCATCCAATCGAACGTCCGTTTTCTCGGGACGGAGCGGACATCCGTTTCCGTATCACTCTAGTCGTCTGACAAGTATTGCCACCCAAGGCCCTTGTTGCCCTTCATACCCTCCGCCAACATACTCCGTGACCGAGATTACCTCCCATTTCCCCGAGCGGCGGTACATGTCGGTGACCTCGTCCCGCGACAGATAGTTGAAATATCTGCCATGGCTGTCCCTGCCTTCTTTGCCGCCGGCCTTGTAGGTCGCATGATGCAGGCCGGCAGGTGGCTGCGGTCTCTGCGTAGAACCTCAGGGTTTCCTTGTCCGACGTCGACATGTGGCCGCGCTTTCGGCAGTGATTTGAAGCAAGCTCAAGCCCTGCCATGGGCTGAAGGCCGCCCCCCCCCTACTCCGCCTCAAACCCCGCCGCCTTGTGGCTGCCGTCGCAATAAGGCTTGTTCTTCGAATGGCCGCAGCGGCAGAAGAAGGCCTGCCGCACCTTGTTGATCGTGTGGCCGGTGCCTGACACGACCTCTAGGTTGCCGACGATCTTCAGGGGGCCGTCCTTCAGGGGTTGCACGTCGACAGGCCCGTTACGGACCTCGAGCGCGGGGGCGTCCTTGGGGGCGGGCTCGCCGGTGGCCTGGAAGTTCCCGGCAACGTGGGAATTGTCGCAGAAGGGCTTGTTCTGCGACAGGCCGCAGCGGCAGAGGGTGGCGCGCGGGATCGCCTGCGGCTCGCCCCGGATCAGAAGCTCGGCGTCGATCGCGAGCGGCCCGTTTTCGCGGACGCGCAGCAGGTTGACGACCGGCGGCAGGTCCGACGATGGCAGTTCCTGAGCGGTCGCCTTGGCGTTCCGGGTCACGCTGATCGCGCCCGAGGGGCAATTCTCGCCGATGCGGATCACCTCGTCGGCGGGGGCAGCATCGGGGTGGATCCAGGCGCCCTGGACGTTCGGCACGAAGACCTCGGGGTGCGACAGGACGCAATTCCTCGCATGGATGCAGCGCTTGCCGTCGAAATGGATGGTGACGAACTGCCCTTTGGCGACTTCGACGGCCATGTGATCCCCCTGACTTGATCTGGCGAAACGGTCGCGCGGCGGACCCTTCGCGTCAAGGGGCTACGCTTGCGCGTGGGGCGGGCTACGCTTGTGCGTGAAGGGGCCACGCTTGCGCGTGGGGCCCGCGCGGTCTATGCGGACCCCACCCCCGAAACCCGCCGGAGCCTGCCCATGATCCCCCGCTATTCCCGCCCTGAGATGGTCGCGATCTGGTCGCCCGAAACCAGGTTCCGCATCTGGTACGAGATCGAGGCCCACGCCTGCGACGCGCAGGCGGAACTGGGCGTCATCCCCAAGGCCAGCGCCGAGGCGGTCTGGCGGGCCAGGGACGTGACCTTCGACGTCGCGCGCATCGACGAGATCGAGGCGGTGACCAAGCATGACGTGATCGCCTTCCTGACGCATCTGGCCGAACATATCGGCGCGGAAGAGGCGCGCTTCGTCCATCAGGGCATGACCTCGTCCGACGTGCTGGACACGGCCTTCAACATTCAGCTCGTCCGCGCCTCTGACATCCTTCTGGCCGACCTGGACCGGGTTCTGGCCGCGCTGAAAACGCGCGCGTTCGAGTACAAGGACACGGTCCGCATCGGCCGCAGCCACGGCATCCATGCCGAACCGACGACCATGGGCCTGACCTTCGCGCGCTTTTATGCCGAGATGTCGCGCAACCGCGCGCGCCTTCTGGCCGCGCGGGCCGAGGTGGCGACGGGCGCGATTTCCGGCGCGGTCGGCACCTTCGCCAACATCGACCCGGCGGTCGAGGCACATGTCTGCAAGATGATGGGTCTGGTGCCCGAGCCGATCAGCACGCAGGTCATTCCCCGCGACCGCCATGCGATGTTCTTCGCCACCCTTGGCGTCATTGCCTCCAGCATCGAAAACATCGCGATCGAGATCCGGCACATGCAGCGGACCGAAGTGCTGGAGGCGGAAGAGTTCTTCAGCCCCGGCCAGAAGGGCTCGTCCGCGATGCCGCACAAAAGGAACCCGGTCCTGACCGAGAACCTGACCGGCCTGTCCCGGCTGGTGCGGATGGCGGTGGTCCCGGCGATGGAGGATGTGGCACTCTGGCATGAACGCGACATCAGCCATTCGAGCGTCGAGCGCGCCATCGGGCCGGACGCGACCGTGACGCTCGACTTCGCGCTGAACCGGCTGGCGGGCGTGATCGAGAAGCTGGTGATCTATCCTGACAACATGTTGAAGAACCTCAACAAGTTCAAAGGCCTCATCATGTCGCAGCGCGTCCTTCTGGCGCTGACGCAGGCAGGCGTCAGCCGCGAGGACGCCTATCGGCTGGTGCAAAGGAACGCGATGAAGGTCTGGGAGAGGGGCGCCGATTTCCAGACCGAGCTTCTGGCCGACGCCGAAGTCACGGCTGCCCTGAGCCCGGCCGAGATCGCGGGCCTGTTCGATCTGGCCTACCATACCAAGCATGTCGACACGATCTTCAAGCGCGTTTTCGGCTAACCCCTCGGCCGGTCGCCGCGACGCGGCACACCCGTTTGTGACTTGCCGGGCTTTGCGTCCGCGCGCACGCTGCGCCCATCGTGACGAAGGAGCGCATGCCATGCTTGACCAAGTTCGGACGCGTATCCTGATACCGCTCATCCTGTCCGCCGCGGTCGCCCTGCCGGGCGCGGCCCTTGCTGCCGGCAGCTCGACCAACAGCCCGCCGACGCCGACCGAGACGACGACGAAGTGCAAGAAGGGCGAGATCTGGGACGACAAGACCAAGAAATGCGTCGCGCCGCAGTCCGGCGCGCTCGACAACGACCAGCGGTTCGCGGCCGTGCGCGAACTGGCCTACGCCGGGCGGCCGCGCGAGGCACTGGCGGTCCTTGATACCATGACCGAGGGCAATACCGACCGGGTCCTGACCTACCGCGCATTCGCCTGGCGCAAGGCCGGCGATGTGGCCAAGGGCATGGGCTTTTACCAAGAGGCCCTGGCCCAGAACCCCGACAACCTTCTGGCCCGCAGCTACATGGGCCAGGCCTATGTCGAGGCAGGCAATATCAAGCTCGCCCAGGTTCAGCTTGAAGAGATCGTGGCGCGAGGCGGCACGGGTGGCTGGCCGGAGACTTCGCTCAGGAAGGCGATCGCGACGGGCGAGGCCGAGGCTTACTAGGGGCAGCGTAACCTTGGCTTAACCGGCGGCACGCCATGATTCCCCGGACCGTCTTGCCGGGGAATCACCATGGGCCACGCCTCCATTGCCGAAGACCGCCTGCTGACCACCGGCCCCCCTGCCGAGGCGCCGGTCTTTCTGTCCGCGCGCGCGCTGACCGGGCGGCAGAAGGCCGCGATCATCGTGCGGCTGATGCTGGCCGAAGGGGCGTCGGTCCCGCTTCAGTCGCTGCCCGATTCGGTGCAGACCGCACTGACGACCGAAATCGGCCAGATGCGCACCATCGACCGCGCGACGCTCGCCGCCGTGGTCGACGAATTCTGCACCACGATCGAAGAGGTCGGCCTGACCTTCGGCGGCGGCCTTGATGCGGCGATGAAGATGCTCGACGGGCACCTCTCGCCCGCCGCCACCTCGCGGCTGCGCTACCTTGCGGGCCATGCGCCGGGCGCGGACCCCTGGGACAAGCTGCGCGAGATGGATGTGCCGACGCTCGCCCCTGCCGTGGCCGAGGAAAGCGCCGAGGTTGCCGCCGTCATCCTGTCGAAGCTGCCGGTGCCGAAGGCGGCAGAGCTTCTGGGCGCCATGCCGGGCGAACGTGCCCGCCACATCGCCTTTTCCATGTCGAAGACGGCGGGCGTCGCGCCTGACCTGGTCCGGCGGATCGGGGCGGCCCTTCTGGCGCATCTGGAGGTGCCGAAGGTCACGGCCTTTGACGGCGACCCGGCCGAGCGGGTCGGCAAGATCCTGAACGTCACCTCGCAGGCCCTGCGCGACGATGTGCTGAAGGGGCTGGAAGAGGCGGACGGGGCGCTCGCCGAACGGGTCAAGAAGACCATATTCACCTTCGCCCATATCCCGGCGCGGATCCTCGCCCGTGACGTGCCGCGCGTTCTGCGCGGCATCGATCAGGCGCAGCTCGTCAAGGCGCTCGCCGGCGCCAAGGGTCCGGGAGTCGAGACGGCGGAATTCCTGCTTGCCAACATGTCGCAGCGGATGGCCACGAACCTGCGCGAAGAGATGGCGGCGGTCGGGCGGCTGAAGGACAAGGATGTGGAAACCGCGCAGACGGCGCTGGTCCTGGCCATCCGCGAACTGGTCGATACGGGCGAGTTGGTCATGGTCGTCGAGGAGGAGGAGGACGAATAGCACGGGCCCCGCGGGATTCGTTGCGGGCTGGCCGGGCCGGGCGGGATAAGGAAACGCGACCCGCGTTTCCCCCGACCGCAGCGAGGCGGTGCCGCTGGATCGCCAGTGTCACTTACCACAAAAGGCCGGCGCCTGCCCCGGTAGGCGCGGAAGCGCCCGCCAGCGGCGGGGCGTGCGCTGGCCGGTGGCCCTTGGGCCATCGGCGGGACAAAGGGCTTGGCCTTCGCATGGCAGAGGCGATGGCCTCTGCCAACCGGGCGACTGACCGTTGCAGCTCGCCGGTTCCGGCGGGAACAGGAAACGGGACCCGCGTTTCCCTGCCCGCGTGGGACCCTCTCCGCTGGATCCTTCGTGTCACTCACCAACAAAGGCCAGCGCCTGCCCCGGTGGGCGCATAGCGCCCGCCATCGGCGGGGCGGGCGCTGGCCGGTGGCTTTGGGCCATCGGCGGGACAAAAGACGAGGGCGTCGCATGGCAGGGTCAACGGCCCCTGCCACCCGGGAGCAAAGCGGCGTCGGAAAGCGACAATCGATCCTGCGGAGTGCGCATGCGAACTCCCCGCGATGGCGGGCGCCGTCGCTCGCTCGACGTCCCGCGGGACGATCAGCACCCGGCCGCAAGACCGCCAGCCCCCACCGCGCCCGACCCGCCCCTATGCCATCCGGCACCACCACCCTCGCACCCCCGTCGCCCTTCCACCCAACCGCCACCCTCCTTGTCCCGGTCTTGCGAGGCCGCAGCACCCGGCCTATATTGAACCCGTTCCGGGCTTGCCCGGTGCTATGGACATAAACGCGCTCGTAATAATCGGATCGGACCCGGGGGCGGTACCCGGCGGCTCCACCAAATCCCGTATTGGCGGGTCATGGGGCCGAAACAGGATCGACGGACGACCAAAGGGGTTAGCTTTGTCTCGGCGGGGTGCCACCGTTATCGGTCCGCAAAGTACAGTTGCCAATAACAACCGTGCTCCGGCAATGGCTCTGGCTGCGTAAGCAGTTCGGGTCGCCGAAACCAAGTCCTTGCGCTTAGCCGCGTAAGGCGGGGTCCGCAGGCACCTGGCAACAGAAGCCTGCACCTTCCCCCTTGGTTCCCGCTCTGGCCGCTTGACCTGCCCCGCCCGACGCGCCACTAATGGGGCATGGGGCTCGCAAACGCCCCGTGAGGCCCTGGCCCAAGTTTGCATCCCTTGACCCTTTCCAACGGATGCCCCCATGCCCGGCCCCTTCGCCATCAGCCCCGCCCAGCTTTCCCGACTGATCGGACTTCCCGACTGCCCCCTGTTGCTCGATGTCCGGCTGGACGACGACTTCGTCCAGGACCCGGCGCTGATCCCCGGCAGCCGCCGCATTGCCCATGATGCCGTCGACAGCGCCGCCCCGAACCTTCAGGCCGGGCGCGCGGTGGTCATCTGCCAGGGCGGCCGCAAGCTTTCCGAAGGCGCCGCCGCCCTTTTGCGCCTGCACGGTATCGCGGCCGAGGTCCTCGACGGTGGCTTCGCGGCCTGGCGGGCGGGCGGCCTGCCCGCCATCCCCGCCGCGTTGATCCCGGAGCCCGGCCTTTGGGTCACGCGGCAGCGGCCGAAGATCGACCGGATCGCCTGCCCCTGGCTCATCCGGCGCTTCATCGACCCCGGCGCGCGTTTCCTCTTCGTCGCACCGGCCGAGGTCATGGCCGTCGCCGAACGCTTCGACGCCACCCCCTTCGACATCGAGGGCGTGCGCTTCAGCCACCGGGGCGATGCATGCAGCTTCGACGCGCTTCTGGACGATTTCGGCCTGCACACGACGGCGCTCGACCGGATGGCCCTGATCGTGCGGGGCGCCGATACCGACTGGCACGACCTTGCCCCGCAGGCGGCCGGTCTTCTGGCCCTGTCGGTCGGTCTCTCGCGGCAATACCGCGACGACCTCGACCAGCTCGCCGCCGGGCTTGCGCTTTACGACGCGCTCTACCGCTGGGCGCGCGACGGGTTCGACGAGGGGCATGACTGGCCGCAGGGGCGGAAGGCCTAGATGAATAGCCCCAGCCTGCCGAGCCTACTTCCGACCTTTGCCAAGATCGGCCTACTGTCCTTCGGCGGCCCGGCGGCGCAGATCGCGCTCATGCACCGGGTGCTGGTGGACGAAAAGCGCTGGCTGAGCGAAGAGACCTTCCTGCGCGCGCTTTCCTTCTGCATGCTTCTGCCGGGGCCCGAGGCGATGCAGCTTGCGACCTATGCCGGCTGGCGGCTGCGTGGCATCCGGGGCGGGCTGATGGCGGGGCTTCTGTTCGTGCTGCCGGGCGCGCTGGTCATCCTGGCACTGGGCCTCCTGTATCTGCGCTATGGCACCCTGCCCCTCGTGTCCGCGGCCTTCATGGGCATCAAGGCGTCGGTCGCGGTGATCGTGGTCGAAGCACTTTTGCGCGTCGGGCGCCGGGCCCTGAAGTCCGACCGGGCGCGGGCCATCGCACTCATCGCCTTCGCCGCGCTGGTCCTTCTTAAGCTGCCCTTCCCGCTGGTGATCGTCGCCGCCGCGATCTTCGGCGCACTCCGCATCGACGGCACCACCGCGCCGCCGCCCGCCACCCGCGCCGCCCTTGGCCCGACGTTTCTCCACCTTGCCCTCGGCATCGCCCTCTGGCTCGCGCCGATCGGCCTCGCGGCGCTGGCGGGGTCGGGCTTCCTGACGGCGCTCGGGCTCTTTTTCGGCAAGCTCGCGCTCGTCAGTTTCGGCGGGGCCTATGCGCTTTTGACCTACATGACGCAGAGCCTGGTCGAGACGCACGGCTGGGTCACGACCGGCCAGATGATCGACGCCCTGGGGCTGGCCGAGACGACGCCCGGCCCCCTGATCCTCGTCACCGCCTTCGTGGCCCTGCTGGCCGGGGCCTCGCAGGGTGGCGTTCCGATGGCGCTCGCAGCCTTTGCGATGGCGCTCTGGGCGACCTTCGTGCCCTCGTTCCTGTGGATCTTCGCCTTCGCCCCCCACATCGAGGCGCTGACCAGCCGCCCGCGCCTGCGCGCGGCACTCGACGGGATTTCGGCGGCGGTCGTGGGGGTGATCGGCGCGCTCGCGCTCTGGTTCACGCTCCACGTCCTTTTCGCGACGGTGGGCGAATTCCGCATCGGGCCCGTCACCCTGCCGCGCGTGAGCGGCCTGAACCTGCCCGCGCTCGCCATCCTGATCCTGTCCGGCTGGCTGCTCCTCGTCCGCCACCTGGGCCTTGGATGGGTGCTGTTCATAGCGGCCGTCGCGGGCGTGATGGCCGGGCTTGCCCTGCCCGCTGGCGCACCGCCGCTCTGACCCTTTTCATCGGGGCAAAAAACCCTATGCTGCCCCTGACGAAGGAGGCGCGAAATGTCCCGCAAGATCGACTATGGCACGATGATGCATCGCGCCCTGCGTGGCCTTATTGTCGAGGTGCTGCGCGGGGTCGAGCAAGAAGGCCTGCCGGGCGATCACCATTTCTTCATCACCATCGACATGCGCCACCCCGACATGCAGATCGCGGACTGGCTGCGCGAGCGCTACCCCGACGAGATGACCATCGTCATGCAGCACTGGTTCGACGGGCTGAAGGTCGATGACGAGGGCTTTGCCGTCACGCTCAATTTCGGCGACATGCCAGAGCCGCTCTACGTGCCCTTCGACGCCATCCGCACCTTCGTCGACCCCTCGGTCGAGTTCGGCCTGCGCTTCGAGACGCATGAAAGCGACGAGGATGACGAGGACGAGGACGAAGCGCCCATGCACCAGAATGCCGAACCGGAGGCCCGGCCCGAGGCCGAGGTCGTGAGCCTGGACAAGTTCCGCAAATCCTGACCGGAATTCCTGACCGCCAATCCAGACCGGCGGCCCCTCGCGGCCCCGACCCCGAAAACCCGGGTGCTTCCCCGCGCCCAGAGGAGCCGCCCATGACCGCGAGCCGCACGCTTTTCCTTCGCCAGCTGATCCGCAACCCCCGGCAGGTGTCTGCGATTGCGCCCTCGTCGCCCTTCCTTTCCCGGGCGATGGCGCGCCAGATCCCGGACCCCCGGGCGCGGGTAGTCGAGTTCGGGCCGGGGACCGGGGCCCTGACGCGCGGGATCCTTTCCGGCGGGGTGCCGCCTGCGAACCTGACGCTCTTGGAGCTGGACCCGGTCTTTGCAAGGGCGCTGGCCGCAGAGTTTCCGGGCGTGCGGGTGCTGAACGCCGGGGCCGACAGGGCGGCCGACCATTGCGATCCGGGCGTGGGTGCCGTCATCTCGGGCCTGCCGCTTCTGTCGATGCCCGACCCCGTGGCCCTCGCCATCGTGCGCGCGGCCTTCGCCGTTCTTGCGGCGGGCGCCCCCCTGATCCAGTTCACCTATGGCCGCCGCCCCTCGATCGCCCAGTCGATCATCGAGGCGCTGGACCTCAGGGCCGAAGAGCGGCAGTTCGTGCCCCTGAACCTGCCCCCCGCGCGGGTCCATTGCTATTTCCGCCGCTCCGACACCCCCCTGCCGCGGCGCGGTTGATTCCGTCCCTGCCCCGGCCTAAGAACGGCCAAGCCTGACCGGAGCCCCATCATGACCGCCCAGAAAACCCGCACCGAAACCGACAGCTTTGGCCCGCTCGAGGTGCCGGCGGACAAGTACTGGGGCGCCCAGACGCAGCGGTCGATCCGGAATTTCCCCATCGGCTGGGAACGCCAGCCGGTCGCCATCATCCGCGCGCTCGGCGTCATCAAGCAGGCGGCGGCGCGGGTGAACATGGTGCAGGGCGACATTGACGCGACGCTCGGGAACGCGATCTCTGCCGCCGCGCAAGAGGTGATCGACGGGCGCTTCGACGACAATTTCCCGCTGGTGGTCTGGCAGACCGGCTCTGGCACCCAGTCGAACATGAACGCGAACGAGGTGATCTCGAACCGCGCGATCGAGATGCTGGGCGGGGTGATGGGGTCGAAGAAGCCGGTCCATCCGAACGACCATGTGAACATGGGCCAGTCATCGAACGACACCTTCCCGACGGCGATGCATGTGGCGATAGGCATGATGGCGCGCGACGTGCTGCTGCCGGGGCTGGAAAAGCTGCAGGCCGCCCTTGCCGCCAAGTCGGCCGAGTTCAAGGACATCATCAAGATCGGGCGCACCCATACGCAGGACGCAACGCCCCTGACGCTCGGCCAGGAGTTTTCGGGCTATGCGATGCAGGTCCGCAAGGGCATCGAGCGGGTGAAGATGTGCCTGCCCGACATCTACGAACTGGCGCAGGGCGGCACTGCGGTCGGCACCGGGCTCAACACCCGCGTCGGCTGGGACAAGCGCATCGCGGCCGAGATCGCGGCGATCACCGGCCTGCCCTTCGTCACCGCGCCGAACAAGTTCGAGGCTCTTGCCGCCCATGACGCGATGGTGATGTTCTCGGGCGCGCTGAAGACGGTCGCGGCGAGCCTCTTCAAGATCGCGAACGACCTCAGGCTTCTGGGGTCGGGGCCCCGCTCGGGTCTGGGCGAGCTGATCCTGCCGGAAAACGAGCCGGGGTCCTCGATCATGCCGGGCAAGGTCAACCCGACCCAGGCCGAGGCGCTGACCATGGTCTGCGCGCAGGTGATGGGCAATGACGCGGCCGTCGGTATCGCCGGGTCGCAGGGCCATTTCGAGCTGAACGTCTACAACCCGATGATGGCCTACAACGTCCTGCAATCCATGCAGCTTCTGGGCGATGCGGCCGGGTCCTTCACCGACAACATGGTGGTCGGGACCGAAGCCAACATCGCCCGGATCGACCAGTTGATGAAGGAAAGCCTGATGCTGGTGACGGCGCTCGCGCCGACCATCGGCTATGACGCGGCGGCCAAGGTCGCCAAGACCGCGCACAAGAACGGCACGACCTTGCGCCAAGAGGCCATAGCGCTTGGCTATGTCGACGGGCCGACCTTCGACCGGATCGTGCGGCCCGAAGACATGATCGGCCCGAAGGGCTGAGCCTGTGGCCGAGGTCGTCAACCTCAGGCAGGTGCGCAAAGCCAAGGCGCGGGCAGAGGCGAAGGGGGTCGCGGACGAAAACGCGGCGCGTTTCGGCCGGACCAAGGAGCTGAAAAAGCTTGAGGCGGCGCGGGCAGAGGCGGAACGGAGCGCGCTTGACGGGCACGAGCGGGAATGAGCGCGCGCCCGGTCAAACGATCGCTGACGCTGCACGGCCACCGCACCTCGGTTTCAATCGAGGCAGCTTTCTGGGACGAGTTCCGGCAGATCGCAGCGGCACGATCCTTGTCCATCAATAGCTTGTCGGCGGAAATTGATGCATCGCGTGAAGTCGGCACCGGCCTTGCAACTGCTATCCGGCTCTTCGTCCTGGCCGACCTTCAGGACCGTTTGCGCGGCTGAAGCGCCAGGCGGATGCCGTCCCGCGCCCGGACGGTCAGGTGTGCGACCGGCACCGGCGGGAGACCAGAGGTCGAGAGGCCATAGGCCTGGACCAGCCGCGCGATCAGAAGGACGCCTTCGATCATGGCAAACCCCGCGCCGATGCAGACGCGGGGGCCGGCGGAAAAGGGCATGAAGGCCGTCCGGGCGGATGCGCGGCCCGCGTCGGTCTGCCAGCGGCCGGGGTCGAACTTGTCGGGATCTTCCCAGAATCGACGGTGGCGGTGCAGGTGCCAGGGCGACAGGACGACCTGGCTGCCGGGCGCCAGTTCGCGGTCGCGGAAGGTCACCGGGCAGCGGTTTTCGCGCACCATCATCGGCACCGGCGGGTAAAGCCGCAAGGTCTCTCTCATCACGTCGCGCGTGAATGACAGTCGCGATATATCTGATATGCCTAGTTTTTCCGGCAGACCCGTGACCTCAGCCGCCACCCTGTCCTGCGCGTCCGGGTGGGTCGCCAGCAGATAGAGCGCCCAGGCGAGGGTCGAGGCGGAGGTCTCATGCCCCGCAAGGAAGAAGATCGCCACCTGATCGACCATTTCGGCTGGTGTGAAGGTCTCGCCGGTCAGGGGATCGGCGGTCGTCATCACCCGTGTCGCCAGATCGTCGGGCGCGGTGCCGGCCGCGATTTCGGCCGCGCGGGCGCTGACGAGTGTGGCGATCAGCGCCCGGATGTCGCGCGCGGCGGCCCGCGTCCGGCGGCTGTGGAAGCGCGGCATCCAGGCGGGCAGCGGCACCAGCGCCGTCAGGGTCAGAAGCGGCTGGGCACGCTGGTAGGCGCGGAAACGCTCGAAGGTCGTGTGCGCGATCTCATGCTCGATCGGGATCGAGAAGAGCGTGCGGAAGATCACGTCGGCGGCGGCATGGCTCGCCTCGGCCTCGATCTCGACCTCGGGCCGACCTTCCAGCCGCGTGACCGCCGCCCGCGCGGCGCCGTCCATCGCCGGGACCAGGTCGCGCAGGCGGCCACCGGCGAAAGCCGGGTCGATGATGCGGCGCTGGCGTTCCCATTCGGCGCCGTTCGTCACAAATACCGACCGGCCGAGAAGCGGCCTCAGCCCCTCGGTCACGCGGGCGGACTTGGGAAAATCGGCGGCCTCGGGCCCGAGAACGCGGTCGATGAGGGCGGGGTCGTTCAGGAGGCACGAGCGGAAGAAGGGCGTGCGGAATTCGGCCATCAGCGCGCCGTAGAGCCGGTCGGGCTGGGCCGACAGGATGTCCTGCCGAAACAGGCGGGCGTAGCGCCAGAGCGAGACGCGGCCTTCGCGCGAGGCGGGTTTCGGGGGGATCATGAGGGCCCCGCCGCGATGACGGTCCTGACCACTGCGGGCGAGGACCGGCGGCCGGCGAAGCGGTCGGCAAGCGTCCGCGGGCCGGCGGTGATGGAGAAATAGTCATAGTCGCCGGGCCGGTCGAAGGCGCAGAGATACTGGAAATGCAGGCGGAAATAGCGATGGCGCAGCGCCTTCAACCGCTCGGGCGACAGGGTCTGGCTGAAGGCGGCCGACAGGATCAGGGGTTTCGTGACCCCCGGCCCACCCTGCCCGGCCACCGCGACCGGATCGCAGAGCGCGAATGAACAGCCGTCGCCCGGAGCCGTGACATCGACCCAGGTCAGGCCGGGCGCACGCGCGACCTGGCCGATGTCGGCGCGCAGGTCGGACGCCCCCTTCAGCGCCGTGACCATCGGCATGACCTGGCCAAGCGTCAGGAGCGCGAGCGGTGGCGCGTCCGGCAGCGGGCGGCGTCGCATCAGGTCGGCCAGCGCCATCACCGCCAGATGGGCGCCCGAGGAATGGCCGACGACCAGAACCTCGTCCCAGGGTTCGGCCAGCGCGCGTTCGATGCGCTCGGCGAACTCGGCCAGGCGCGGGCGGAGCGCGGCGGGCGCGCGGCCGCCTTCGGAGGCGGTGAAGGCGTAATCGTGGATCAGGTACCAGGCGAAGATGCGGCGATCGAGGCGGCGGGCGAGGAGGAGGAGCGCCCAGATTATGGCCAGGCCGATGAGGGCGGCGACGGGCCATGGGACCAGGACGGTGACCATTCGAGCCACAAGTGCTGCGAGGACGAGCGCGACGATCAGCTCGGCAGCCAGCACGGCGACGGGATAGAGGGCGGCGATCATCGGCCCCTTCCGCAGCCCGAAGAGCCGCCAGAAGGCCCTAGCACGTGCATAGGTCCAGACGGTCCGTGCGAGTTGCCCGTAGGTCGCGACCAGCCCCTGCCCCATCGAGACGCGCACGATGTCCGACCAGCCCAAAACCTCGATGCGCGCTTCGGCCTCTTGCCCCTCGAACCGGGCCCGCGCGGTCCAGCCCTGCGTGCCCTCGCCCCGCGCGACCGACAGCTCATAGCCCGAGATCCGGGCCTGCCCGGCGCCCTCGGTCCGGTACAGCTCGCGGTAGCGGCGGGCCGGAAAGGGGTCGAAGCCAGGAATGTACAGGACAAGTCCTGTCTCTTATACACATCTCCGAGCCCACGAGACGGACTCCTATCTCG
>CAMFGW010000015.1 GCA_945952025.1 uncultured Paracoccaceae bacterium | reverse complement strand
GGGCCGCGCGCTGGGCCTCGACGCGCTGCTGCAGGGCGGCGGCATCGGCGGCAAGGCCCGCGGCCACGTCCGGGGCAGGGGCCTGGGGGGCGGTCAGGGCCGCGAGCGTCGCGTAGGGCAGAAGCGTCGGCGCGGGGCCGGCGGGCAGGGGCGGGCCGCCCGCTGGAACCTGGGGCGCGCCACAGGCCGAAAGCGCCAGAAGCAGCGCGGCGGCCAGAGTTGCCGCACTCGTCGTCTTGCTGTCCATCCGTCCTTACCTGCTGCCCGCCGGCCCCGTCCGGACCGTCCTGCCCGCAAGCTAGACGAAAAGGGCCCCTCCGCTCAAGCGAAGGGGCCCGTGATGAAAGGAGGCTCAGCGATTTTCGCCGGGGCGGCGGGCGTCAGCCGTTCACCCAGAAGGGGTCGGTCACGTCGGGGTTGACCCAGTGGCCGGCGTTGTCGTTGCCGCAGTTGCCGTTCTGCCAGGGAATGCAGGAGGCGAAGCGCGGCGCGGTGGTGATGAAGGTCGTGTAGATATGGGCCGTGAGCCCCATGTTGAAGATCGGCTCGTAGGCCATGAAGGTCTCGACCAGCACGACCGAGTCGCCCGGCGGCAATGCCGGCAGCTTGTTGCGGTAGGAGGCCAGCATCGGCGTCGTCATCGCCGGGTGGCCGGTGCCGGACGTGGCCGACCAGTCGACCCGGTACTTGTTGTCGTCATCAGCGAAATAGACCGAGCTGACGCGGATCCAGGTCGGCTTGCGGGAATAGGTCAGGTAGTCGAACATCTTGTTCAGGCCGTTGACATAGGCCTGGTTGATCTGGGTCGAGTTGGGGTCGGTCGCGGTCGGCCCCGTCTCGCGCGACAGCATGTCGGCGATGGTGTAGGCGGCCTTGGTGTTCACGCTCTTCTGCTTGAAGGCGTCGAAGATCTGGAAGCTGGAAACATACCACCAGCTGAGGAACAGGGCGGCGATGACGCCTTCGGCGGCCATCGAGCCGGTTTCATCCTGGCGGAAATTGCGGGTTTTCAGGCGGAGGCGGCGCAAAAGCGACATATCAATTCCCCGGGCGCGGTTCATTTACAAACATGCTGGCAGCCACGATCGAATAGGCTCCCGACGGATCCTTCCCGAGCGCGAAGCCCAAGCCGACGCCAGGTACCAGCGGATAAAATTTCGTGCAGGCACGGATAAGCATGAAGTCGTTCGAAGTGCCGAGCTGGAAGATCGAGTTCGGCTGGATGGCAAGGAAGTGGTTGACGCAGGTGGGAGTGGCGTTCATCGGCACCCAGGTCGTCTTGGAGACGGGCTGGATGTCGACATACATCTCGTTCATGCAGTTCGGGATACCGGCCGAGTAGTTGCAGATGCGCCGCTTCAGTTCGGTCGCATTCGCCGGCACCCAGGACCCCAGCCGCAGGTCACGCACCGCAAGATCAAGCGCGCGTTCGGTCATCACCTGCCGGAACAGGAGCCGCCCCATCTCGAGCGACGACAGGATCAGGACGATGAAGAGCGGCAGGAAGAGGACGAAGGTGATGGTCGAGGCCCCATCGTCCTCTTTCCGAAAACTCCGCCACATCGTGCGAAACGTGCGCATTGCGGTCATTCCTCAGTGCGTCAGACGCAGCTTGCTGATCGACGAGGCGATCGACGAGAAGGCCTTGCGGATGTCGAGCCCCGCCACCGAGTAGAAGTTCGCGGGCGCACTGGCACAGGCGCGCAGCAGGTTCTGGCCGTTGGTTGAGGCTTCGAAGCCGATGGTGAAGATCTTCACCTTCTGGTTCTTGGCCGCCGTGCACATGGCAAGCGCATTGGCGTCCATCTGCGTGCTGCTGACATAGTCGCTGTTGTAGCCACTGCTCGAACCCGCGCGCCACTTGTTGGCTTCGGACGAACCGTAGATCGGCTTGATGATGTAGTTCGAGAAGTAGCTCAGCGACATTGCCTGCCACACCTGCGGCCAGGTCATCTGCTGGGCGGTATCGGTCGCGTCGGACGTGTAGTCGTTCGGCAGCGCGCCCCACGGATGGTCAAGCCAGGCGCTCTTGTAGAAGCTGTAGTACTGGTAGGGGGCCGAGCGGGTGCTGTCATAGAGCGAGTAACGGTAGACGCCGCTCAGGCTGTTGTTCGTCGTGTTGCGGAAGAGGCGGCTCAGGCCCTTGTCGTAATCCGTGGTCAGTTTGTACTGAGTCGTGTTTTCACCGTCGGTCATCAGCACGATGACCTTCAGCGCCTCGTCGTTCGTGTAGGCGTAGGGACGGTCGCCGAAGGACGCCGGCGCCTTGCCGCGCGCGATCAGGCTCTGGACCACGGGCTTCATGGCCGGGTCAAGCAGGCCTGCGCCCCATTTCATGCCAAGGTCGATCGACGTGTTGCCATCGGCCTGCAGCGCGTCGATGCGGGCCTTCAGCGCGTCGCGGTTGCCCGAATAGACGGTCATGTAGCGGTTGTTGTTGGCGTTTTGCGCCGCGGACACGTCCGGCGGGCAATTCCACAGGCCCGAGTTTTCGATCGAGTTGGTGGTGTAGAACGGATCGAAATGGCCATTCTGCTTGTAGACACGGTCCAGGGGCGAGTTCGCCGCGCCATAGCCGCCGAGTTTGGGCGAGATGACCGGCGACTGGAAATCCGATGTGTTGAATTCGAGGCAGGAGGACGAGGTCTGCTCGGTCGAGCCGGGCACATTGCCGCTGTCGGCAAAATACTTGATGAAGTCCGGGCCGAGCGAGACCTGGGTCGAGTAGGGCACGATCGAGACCGACAATTTCCCGGCCTCGACCGTGTCGAACATCGTGTCGATGAAGGCCTTGGCGGCCGGCTTCAGGTTCACGAGCTTGTTGTTCGAGTTCATCGAGCCCGACACGTCGAGGACGAGCGAGATCTCGACCTGGCCGATGCGCTCTTCGGCCGTGCTCGCCGCGCCGGCCTGGAGCGTGTTGACGCCCACCATTCGCATGAACCAGGTCGGGATCTGTTCATTGCTGCGCACGGACACGGTGCGCCATTCGTTGAAGTTGCCCTGCTGGATCCTGATGTCGGCGTCGGCCGGGGCCGGCAGGCCGTTCTTGATATAGTAGTCCTTGACCACGTCCGCCGGCGCCAGCGTCTGACGCAGGTCGGCCGCGGCCAGCACGGCACGGTCGGCGGTGTTCTGCTGGACGGTGCGCCGTTCTTCATAGCGCATGAGGTCGAGCGTGTAGCCCGTCAGCAGCAGCATGACGATGAACACGAACAGGCCGAAGATGACGAGCGATCCGCTTTCATCCTGCCGGAACTCCGTTACCTTGCGCCGCAGGCGGCGCTCGAGTCGCTCGGTGCCCGTAACAATTCGGTCGGCGAGATCGTTCCTGAACATCTTGCACCCTTCCTTTTCCGCTTCTGCACCCGGCTGAAATTTCCGGCGCGCGGTTTTACTCCAAATCCAGACTGTGAGATAACGTTGGGACTTGCGGCAAAATTGGGGCAGAGCAGCAATGCCCCGGTTTGCCGCCGGCAGCCCGCAACAATCCCGCCGACGTCCCGGTAATTGTCTCCAGTAGGGGACAATCGGAAATTTGCTTTCGGTGGGGACGGCCGATTCTCCGCTCAGGAAAGGGTGATTCTCGGCGCCAATCCGCGCAGGCCGGCGGAATGGGGCCGGCGGGCGGCTTTTGGCTCATGGCCGGGGCGGGCGACCCTGCGTCGCCCTGCGTCGCCCTGCACGAAAGCGACCGCCGCACTTGTTATGCCGACATATTTCGTTAAGGACTGCATGCAAGGATGCGCCGAGCGGTTCGGCGCGGCAGCCCCCGGCTGACGCCCTGGGCGAGGCAGAAGGAAACGGTCATGTCGGTCATGGTGCAGGGCGAACCCAGCTTTCGCGATTCCGTCGATCTGATGTTCAAGCGTGCCGTGTCGCACATGGACCTGTCGCCGGGGCTGGCCGAAAAGATCCGGGTCTGCAACTCGACCTACACGGTCCGTTTCGGCGTGCGCCTGCGCGGCAAGATCGAGACGTTCACCGGCTACCGCTCGGTTCATTCCGAACATATGGAACCGGTGAAGGGCGGCATCCGCTATGCCATGGCCGTGCACCAGGACGAGGTCGAGGCGCTCGCGGCGCTGATGACCTACAAGTGCGCGCTGGTGGAAACGCCGTTCGGCGGCTCGAAGGGCGGCCTCCGCGTCGATCCCCGCCAGTGGGACGCGCATGAGCTGGAACAGATCACCCGCCGTTTCGCCTACGAACTCATCAAGCGCGACCTGATCAACCCGGCCCAGAACGTTCCCGCGCCCGACATGGGCACGGGCGAGCGCGAGATGGCCTGGATCGCCGACCAGTATGCGCGCATGAACACGACCGACATCAACGCCAAGGCCTGCGTGACCGGGAAGCCGCCCCATGCCGGCGGCATCCAGGGCCGGGTCGAGGCGACGGGCCGGGGCGTGCAGTTCGCGCTGCGCGAGTTCTTCCGCCACCCCGAGGACGTGGCGAAGGCCGGTCTTTCGGGCGGCCTTGCCGGCAAGCGCGTCATCGTGCAGGGCCTCGGCAACGTGGGCTACCACGCCGCCAAGTTCCTGTCGGAAGAAGACGACGCGACGGTCATCGCCATCATCGAACGCGACGGGGCGCTGGTCGACAAGAAGGGTTTGAAGGTCGAAGCGGTGCGCGAGTGGATCGGCGCCCATGGCGGGGTCAAGGGCTATCCCCACGCCACCTATGTCGAGGATGGTTCGGTTGTCCTGGAAGAGGCCTGCGACATCCTGATCCCGGCCGCGATGGAGGGCGTGATCCACCTGGGCAATGCCGAACGGATCAAGGCGCCCCTCATCATCGAGGCGGCGAACGGCCCCATCACCTTCGGCGCGGACGAGATCCTTCGCCGCAAGGGCACGCTCATCATCCCCGACCTCTATGCCAACGCGGGGGGCGTGACGGTCAGCTATTTCGAATGGGTCAAGAACCTGAGCCACATCCGCTTCGGCCGGATGCAGCGCCGCGCCGAAGAGGCACGCTCGCGCCTCATCGTCGAGGAGCTGGAACGGCTCTCGGGCGACCAGGGGCTGGGCTGGTCGCTCTCGCCCGACTTCAAGGAAAAGTTCCTGACCGGCTCGGACGAGCTGGCGCTGGTCCGCTCGGGCCTCGACGACACGATGCGCACGGCCTACCAGTCGATGCGCAAGATCTGGCACGAACGCCAGGACGTCGAGGACCTGCGCGTCGCGGCCTATATAGTCGCCATCAGCCGGGTGGCCGCGACCTATCAGTCGAAGGGCCTCTGAGCGGCCATTCCGGGGGGCGCGACGCGGGTCGGGTGCCGGGCCGCGTCGTGCGCGCTGCGTGGGAGCAAGGTGGATCGGAATTGGAGCTCGCGATGTTGGCGCGGTGCGGCCGCCCAGGAAGCGTGGGACTGCGCGCTGCCGTCCCTATGCTGTTCGACGGGATGGGGCGGCCCTGATGTTCTGAGATTCGGCAGGGGGCCAGTCGTACTGACGTCTGGGTCAGAGGACGGGAGCGGGGCGGCCACTCGGGCCGATGGGGCAGCTGCGGCGGGTATTGGCCAGTGGAACTGGTCGCCCTCCCCCGGGGGCGCCAGGGTGCCGGCCGGGCAACTGCGCGGGCCGTAGCGACCCCTGTGGCGGCCAACGCTGACCTATGAGGCAGTGCGTTCGGGCCCCCGGAGTTGCGCGAGGACGCCGGATGGCTGGCCACTCGGGCCGACGCTGCCCACGGATTGGGCCCATCGACCTGCAGAACCCTTCGTCCTGACTGAAGGAGGGGGCAAGGCTGCCGGCAGGGCGCGCTGTCAGGCCGCAGCGACCATCCGGCGGCGGTGCGGGCCTGTGAGTTCGGCAGCCCTGCACGCTGAGACGTGCAAGACCGGTGGGGCTGGCGAACGGTTGGGGCGGGGCTGCCTTCTGGGAGCGGTTATTGACGAGCGGGAAGGCGCGTTATGACCGTCCGGGGTGAGCGAGGCTGCCGGGTGGGCGGCCGCTCGGGCCGACGCGGCCACGCATGGCGCTTTTCGACCTGTGGGACAGTTCGTCCAGGGTGCAAGGGAGCCCGCCGGTCGACCACTCGGGCCGTGGCGAGTAATGGGTGGGAGTGCGGGTCTGCGGGTTTCGGCAGTCCGGAATGCCGAAGCGTGCAACAGCGGTTGCGCTGATGATCGGTTGGGGCGGCGCTACAATATGGGAGGTGCTATCGACGAGTGGGAAGGTTCGCTGTGGCCCTCCGGGGCGCACAAGGCTGCCGGCCTGTCGCTTGGCTTGCCGCAACCCCGGGGGTGGCGCTTGACTAACAGCAGCACCGTTTCTCCGGCGCGTCGAGGCGGGTGCGTGCGCCGGGGCTGGCGGTCACTCGGGTCGCCGCGCTCTGGACGGTAGCCACTGACTTGTGGGGCAGTTCGTTTTTAACTCTCAACGTGTGCGAAGGGGTGGGCGCCAGGGTTGCCGCTGCCTGCTGGCTGAGCTGACAGGCCGGGGGGGCGTGCTGACCTGCCCCCCAAGCCGAGTAAGGGTGCTGCCCGGGGACTGCTCGGGCCGGAGCGACCCTCTGGCGACGTGCAACTGCTGGCGGGGCCGGCCGTCCTGATTGCGAAGCGTGCAAGGGTGCCGCTCTAGCAACTGCTCTGGCCGCAGGGACACTATCAAAGTGTGCGTCGGCCCGCAGAGCCTGCCGCTCTGACCCCTCAGGCCGGGTGACGGCGCCGCCCAGCGTCCCGCCCCGGCACCGCCCCAGCCGCTAGCCCTTACCCCCGACAGGCGTGACCGCCCCGGGCAGAAGGCGCATCGGCGATCTTTGTCCGGGCACGCCGACAAGGCGGAAGGCCTCGTGGGGGCGGCCCTCGGCGCCGGTCACCTCGCGGCCGCGGGCCAGGGCGAGGTCGCGGGCGGCAAGCACGTAGCGGCGGGGTTGCTGGCTGTAATGCAGGCGGATCGCGGCCAGTTTCGCTGTCAGAGTATCGGTGATGTCGATCCCGACCTCTGGCATGAAGCCCGTGCCGTTCATCGTGTCGCAATAGGCCAGCGCCACCCTTTCGCGGGTCGCGAGCGCCACGGCGGCCGACAGGACGCGGTGGTCGGCGTGGTAGTCCTCGGGCGCGTGGGTGAAGATGATGTCCGGCGCCTCGCGCGCAATCAGGGCGTCGATCGCGGCCAGGAGGCCCATCCGCTCGGCGCCCAGGCGGCCGTCGCCGAAGCCCAGGTTCGTCAGCCGCGCGCCAAGCGCCATCGCCCCCATCTCGGCCTCGGTCGCGCGGGTCGCGGCGAGCGGGCGGTCGCCACTGCGCTTCGCGACCCCGCGGTCGCCAAGGCTCGCGATGACAAGGTGCAGGTTCGCCTGGGCGCGCTTGTAGAGTGCGAGCGTTCCGAACATGTAGATTTCGGCGTCGTCGGGGTGGGCGAGGATCGTCATGACCTTGCGCCCCGCGCGGCGCGGCTCGCGCGGGGGCGGCGTCCGGACGCCGGCCCTTTCCTGGACGCGCCGGATGATGTGGTCCATCCGGATCGGCCTGATGCTGGCATGTTGCGGGGCCAGCCGCTCGGGCCGGCCGGCCGCGTAGCCGTCGGTGGTCGAGCCCCACATCTGCCGGGCGTAGATCTTGCCCGGGCCATCGTAGCTTGCGCCCCGATAGTGTTCGGGGATGAAGGTGTGGGCGGGCAGGATTGTGACCTGGCGCTTCAGCTCCGGCCGGTCCTCAAGGAAGAAGCGCCGCAGGAAGCCGTTGCCGGTCGTGGTCCAGGGGGCGTTGGCGTCGGTCAGGGGCAGCCGGCCCAGGGTCGCGATCACCTCGGCCAGGACCTGGTGGCCGGCCGTCGCGGCCAGGAAGGGCGACATGAGGCCGCTCGCGCCGCCCTCGTTTTCATAGACCGTATAGAGGCCGCGGCGCACAAAGAGCTCGTCGACCGGGTTGAGGCAGATCGAATCCGCCTCGGGCAGGAAGCCGCCCTCCTCGAACAGGATCTCGTAGCGCATGAGGTCGGCGACCCCCGCCCAGCGCCCGCGCCGCGCATAGTCGGCGATGAGCGCCTGATTGCGGAACCGCCGCCCAGTCAGATAGGCATTGTCATAAAGCCGGTAGCGCCAGCCGGGGTGGGCGGCCTTCCAGGTGTCCATCCACAGGGATGGCGGATCGTCTGGGCCGATCCAGATATGTCCGATGTCCCGTTCGACCAATTCCCACCGCGCCTTGGGGTCGTCCTGCTACCCTGCGAGACTAGGGGGGCCGGTGGGCCAAGTAAAGCTACCGTCGTTGCGCTCACGTCCAGGAAACGACATGTGGATGTCGCGCGCATGGGGGCGCGGGCCCTGGCCTGCCGCGATGATCCTTGGGGGCTGTCCCCGCCCAAGGGGGTGAACGGCCATGAGCAAAGACCGGCGGCAAAGACCGGTTCAGGGGGGTCGCCATGCGCTATTCCGGGTTCCAGGTCCTGAAGCAGGGGCTTTTTGGCAACAAGGGCTGGCGTCCTGCCTGGCGCGAGCCCGAGCCCAAGGCCGAATATGACACGATCATCATAGGCGGCGGCGGACACGGGCTGGCCACGGCCTATTACCTGGCCGAAAAGCACGGCATCCGCGACGTGGCGGTGCTGGAAAAGGGCTACCTGGGCGGTGGCAACGTCGGGCGCAACACGACCATCGTGCGGGCGAACTACTTCCTGCCCGGCAACTCGGAATTCTACAGCCATTCCTTAAAGCTGTGGGAACGCATGGAACGTGACCTGAACTACAATGTCATGCATTCGCAGCGCGGCCATATCATTCTGTTCCATTCCGACGGCCAGCGCGACGCGGCGGTCCGGCGCGGCAATGCGATCGTCAACCGGGGCGACGATGCCGAAATCCTGAGCCGCGACCAGCTGAAGCGGATGCTGCCCTATCTGGACTACGAGCAGACCCGCTTTCCGATCTATGGCGGGCTCATCCAGCGCCGGGCGGGCACCGCGCGCCATGATGCCGTGGCCTGGGGCTATGCCCGCGCCGCCGACCAGCGCGGGGTCGACCTGGTCCAGAACTGCGAGGTGACGGGGATCGACATCGTGAACGGTCGGGTCACGGGCGTGCAGACGACGCGCGGGCCGATCCGGGCCAAGCGCGTGGGGATCGTCGTTGCCGGCCGGTCGAGCCAGGTCGCGGCGATGGCGGGCCTGCGCCTGCCCATCGAGAGCCACGTCCTGCAGGCCTTCGTGACCGAGGGGTTGAAGCCCGTCATCGACCATGTGGTCAGTTTCGGCATGGGCCATTTCTACATCAGCCAGTCGGACAAGGGCGGCCTGGTCTTCGGGGGTGACCTGGACTTCTACGCAAGCTACGCCGCGCGGGGGAACCTGCCGATGCTCGAACATGTGATGGAGGCGGGGATGACGCTGATGCCGATGATCGGCAAGGCGAAAATCCTGCGCGGGTGGGGGGGCATCATGGACATGACGCCCGACGGCTCGCCCATCATCGACAAGACGCCGGTCGAGGGGCTCTACCTCGATGGCGGCTGGTGCTATGGCGGCTTCAAGGCGACGCCGGCGTCCGGCGACTGCATGGCGCACCTGATGGCCACGGGCGAGCCGCATCCCGTCGCCCGCCGCTTCCGTCTGGACCGCTTCCGCGAGGGGCAACTGATGGACGAAGAAGGCACCGGCAGCCAGCACAACCTGCACTGAGGACGATCCCCATGCGCATACCCTGTCCCCATTGTGGCCCCCGCGACCGGCGCGAGTTCACCTATTACGGCTCGGACGACTATCTGCGCCGCCCCGCGCCCGATGCCCCCTTTGCCGAGTGGGACGACCACCTGCACCTGCGCGACAACCCGGCGGGCCCGACGCGCGACCTGTGGTATCACGAGCTGGGCTGCGGCGCCTGGGTCGAGGTCCACCGCAACACCGCCACGCATGAGATCCTGGGCGCCCGCGCGGTCGCCGACCGCAAGGCCGATGGGGAAGGGGCGCGCGCATGAGGCTGACCGGCAAGGGCATCATCGACCGGGCGCGGCCCGTGGGCTTCCGCTTCGACGGGCGCGACTACACCGGCTTTCAGGGCGACACGCTGGCCTCGGCGCTGCTGGCAAGCGGGGTCAGGCTTTTCGGGCGGTCCTTCAAGTATCACCGCCCGCGCGGGGTGATGACGGCGGGGTCCGAGGAACCTTCGGCGCTGGTGACGGTGGGGCAGGGTGCTTCACAGGTGCCGAACGTGCGGGCCACGGTGCAGGAGATCCACGCCGGGCTCGACGCGCGCAGCCAGAACCGCTGGCCGTCCCTGTCCTTCGACGTGATGGAGGTGAACGACTTCTTCGCGCCCTTCCTTGGCGCGGGCTTCTACTACAAGACATTCATGTGGCCGCGCAGCTTTTGGGAAGGGCTTTACGAGCCCGCGATCCGCCGGGCGGCGGGGCTTGGGGCTTTGTCGGGGAAATCGAACGAGGACAGCTACGAAAAGGCCTGGGCCTTCTGCGACCTTCTGGTGATCGGGGCCGGGCCCGCCGGGCTGATGGCCGCGCTGACGGCGGGGCGGGCCGGCGCGCGGGTGATCCTGGCCGATGAGGACAGCCTGCCGGGCGGGCGGCTCAATGCCGAGGCCGAAGAGGTCGGCGGCCAGTCGGGTGCTGCCTGGGCAGCGGAGGCGGTGGCGGAACTTCAGTCGCTGCCGAACGTCCGGCTGATGACGCGCATGACGGTGACGGGCGCCTATGACGGCGGCACGTTCGGGGCGCTGGAGCGCGTCGGGCTGCACCGGGCGGCGCCGTCGGCCCACCTGCCGCGCGAATGTTTCTGGCGTATCGTCGCGGGCCGCGCGATCCTTGCGTCGGGCGCGCAGGAACGGCCCATCGCCTTCCCGATGAACGACCGGCCGGGCGTGATGATGGCAGGGGCGGTGCGCGCCTACCTCAATCGCTGGGGCGTGGCGGCGGGGCAGAAGGTGGCGCTGTTCGCCGCCAATGACGAGGCCTATCGGACCGCGCGCGATCTGGCCGCAGCCGGGGTCACCGTCGCGGCTGTCATCGACCCCCGCCCGGCCGAAGAGATCACGGCACCCAAGGGCGACTGGACGCTTTATGCGGGCGCGCAGGTCACGGGCACGCGCGGGCGGCTCGCGCTCAGCGAGATCACCGTCAGGACGGCGATCGGCGCGGACGAGCGCATCGCCGTCGATTGTCTTGCCATGTCCGGCGGCTGGAACCCGACGCTGCACCTGGCTTGCCACATAAATGGGCGGCCTACCTGGCGCGACGACATCGCGGCCTTCGTCCCCCGGCCCGGCATGGTGCCGGGGATGGAGGTTGCGGGGGCTGCGAACGGCGCCTTTTCGACCGCCTCGGCGCTCTCCGAAGGGGCGGCGGCGGCGGGCCGGGCGCTTCAGGCGATGGGCCGGCCGGTCCCGGTCATCGACCTGCCGCCAGCCGATGGCGGCGCCACGCGCCAGTCGGCCTTCTGGCAGGTCACGCCGGTTGGTGGCGGGGCGAAGGACCGCGCCTGGCTCGACTTTGCCAATGACGTGACCGCGAAGGACGTGCGGCAGGCGACGCAGGAAGGCTACCGCTCGGTCGAGCACATGAAGCGCTACACGACGCAAGGCATGGCGCCCGACCAGGGCAAGAATTCGAACGTCGTGGCACTTGCGGCGCTGGCCGATGCGACGGCGCGCACGATCGCCGAGACGGGCATCACCACCTTCCGACCGCCCTATACCCCGATCTCGATCGCCGCGCTGGGCGCGGGCGGGCAGGGCAAGGGCTTTGCGCCCGAACGCTTCATCCCCTCGCACGACGCGGCGACCGAGCGCGGCGCGCCGATGATCGAGGCGGGGCTCTGGTATCGGCCGTCCTATTTCCCGCGGCCGGGCGAGGCCACCTGGCGCCAGTCCTGCGACCGCGAGGTCAAGGCGGTGCGCAACCGGGTCGGCGTCTGCGACGTGACGACGCTGGGCAAGATCGACATCAAGGGGCCGGACGCGGGGCGGCTTCTGGACCTGCTTTACACCAACAAGTTCTCCTCGCTCGCGCCCGGCCGGGTTCGCTATGGGCTGATGCTGCGCGAAGACGGCTTGGTGATGGATGATGGCACCACGGCCTGCATCGCGCCCGACCATTACCTGATGACGACGACGACCGCCGCCGCCGGCCAGGTCATGCGCCACCTCGACTTCGTGCAGCAGGCCTTTGCGTCCGACTGGAAGGTGCGCGCGGTTTCCGTCACCGAGCAATGGGCGCAGTTCGCCATTGCCGGGCCCCTTGCGCGCGAGCTTCTGAACACGCTTCTGGACGAGCCGGTGACGGACGCGGCCTTCCCCTTTCTGTCCTGCGGGCCGGTCAGCGTCGGCGGAGTTCCGGCGCGGCTTTTCCGCATCTCGTTCTCGGGCGAGCTTGGCTACGAGATCGCGGTGCCGTCGCGCTATGGCGCTGCCCTTTACCGCGACCTTGTGGCAAGGGCCGAAAGCCTGGGCGGATCGGCCTACGGGCTGGAGGCTCTGAACGTCCTTCGGGTCGAGAAGGGCTTCATCACCCATGCCGAAATCCACGGCCGCACCACGGCCTTCGACATCGGCATGCAGGGGATGGTCAGCCCGTCCAAGGACTGCATCGGCAAGGCGGCGAGCCAGCGGCCGGGGCTGACGGGGCCAGAGCGCGAGCAGCTGGTGGGGCTGAAGCCGCTTGCGCCCGAACGCGCGATCGGGGCGGGGGCGCATCTTTTCGGGCCGGGCGCAGAGCCGGTCAGCGCCAACGACCAGGGCTATGTGACCTCGGTCTGCTGGTCGCCGACGCTTTCGACCTGGATCGGGCTCGCGTTCCTGCAAAACGGCCGGGCGCGGCATGGCCAGACCGTGCGGCTTGTCGATCACATGCGCGGGACCGACATCCTGTGCGAAGTGACCCATCCTGTCTTTTTCGATCCCGAAGGGGGGCGTGCCCGTGCCTAGACTGATCGCCCGTTCCGCGACCGAGGGGCTGTTGCCCGTGACCATCGGCGCGCTGACCCTGTCGGACACGACGCCCGCGCGGCTGACCGCCATCGCGCCATATGCGGGGTCCGACAAAGGCCTGGCAAAGGCCATGAAGGCCGCCGGCCTTGCCTGGGTAGCGCCGGGCACCTCCGCGACCAAGGGGCCGCTGACGCTTCTGTGGTCCGGGCGCGACATGGGGTTCCTGGCGAGTGATGAGGAACTGCCGAAGGGGCTTGAAGAGGCCCTCGCTCCCCATGCGGCGGTGACGGACCTGAGCGACGGGTGGGTGGCGCTGACGCTCGCGGGGCCGGGCGTCGAGGAGGCGCTGGCGCGGCTGGTGGCGATTGACCTGTCGGTGGCGGCCTTCCCCGAAGGGGCTACGGCACGCACCGGGCTTGGCCATATGATGGCGCTTTTCCATCGGTCGGGTCCGGACGGCGTGACGATCTTCGTCTTCCGCTCGATGGTGCGGACGGCGATACATGAGTTGAGCGAGGCGATGGAGCGCGTACTGGCGCGGGCCGAAGCCTGAGGGGCGCAGGCCCCTTGCCCGACGGTCCCGGCGGACCGATATAGGCTTCATGAGTCTCAGCCCCGCCTTTCTGGACGAATTGCGCGCGCGCGTGCCCCTGAGCCGCGTGGTCGGGCGCAAGGTGACGTGGGACCGCAAGAAGTCGAACCAGGCCAAGGGCGATTTCTGGGCGCCTTGCCCGTTCCATCAGGAAAAAACCGCGTCTTTTCATGTGGATGACCGGAAGGGCTTTTATTACTGCTTTGGCTGCCAGGCCAAGGGCGATGCGCTGGGCTTCCTGAAGGACAGCGAGAACATGTCCTTCATGGAGGCGGTCGAGTACCTGGCGCGCGAGGCAGGGTTGCCGATGCCGGCGCAGGACCCGCGCGCTGCCGAACGCGCCGACCGGCTGAGCCTTCTGGCCGAGACGATGGAAGAGGCGGTGCGGCTTTACCGGCTGACGCTCAAGACCGCGGCCGGGGCGGCGGCGCGGGCCTACCTGGACGGGCGCAAGCTGGCTGACGCGGCCCGCGAGCGGTTCGAGCTGGGCTTCGCGCCCGACCAGCGCCAGTTCCTGTTTTCCGCCCTGACCCAGAAGGGCCTGCCCGCCGACCGGCTGGTCGAGGCGGGGCTTTGCGCGGCCCCCGACGGCGGCGGCCAGCCCTACGACCGGTTCCGGGGGCGCATCATCTACCCGATCCGGGATGCGCGCGGGCGCTGCATCGCGCTTGGCGGGCGGGCGATGGACCCTGCCTCGCCGGCGAAATACCTGAACTCGCCGGAAACGCCGCTCTTCGACAAGGGGCGGAGCCTTTACAATCAGGGGCCCGCGCGGGCCGCCTGCGGCAAGGGCGCGGCCCTGATCGTGGCCGAGGGCTACATGGACGTGATAGCGCTGGTCACTGCCGGGTTCGAGGGTGCGGTGGCGCCCCTTGGCACCGCGATCACGGACGAACAGTTGCGCATGCTCTGGCGGATCGCGCCAGAGCCGCTGGTGATGCTGGACGGCGATGCGGCGGGCCAGCGGGCCGCGCTTCGGCTGATCGACCTGGCGCTGCCGATGATCGAGGCGGGGCAGTCCCTGCGTTTCGTCACGCTGCCGGGCGGCATGGACCCCGACGACCTGATCCGCGAGAAGGGCGCCCCCGCCCTGGCCGAGGCGCTGTCGCGGGCCGAGCCGATGGCAGCGCTTCTGTGGCGGCGCGAGACGGAGGGGCTGGTTCTGGACAGTCCGGAACGGCGCGCGGGGTTGGACAAGAACCTGCGCGCGGTCCTGAAGCGCATCGCCGACCCCTCGATCCGCGAGCATTATGGACAGGAATTCAAGCGCTTGCGGCAGGTGCTTTACGGGGGGGGCGAAGCGGCGCCCGGCGCGCCCCTGCCGCCCTTCCGCACCCGGCGGCCCCAGAAGGGCCCCGGCGGGCGCCCGGTCCTGCCGGCCATCCCCACGGCGGAAACCCGGGCGTCGGCGCTGGCCGGGGGCGCCAATGACGTGGCCGAACACCTGCAGGAGGCGCTGATCCTGGCGATCTGCGCGAACCATCCGAACCTTATCCCGCCCTTCGAATCCGCGCTCGAACGGCTGTCCTTCGCCAACCCCGATCAGGCCGCGCTTCGCGATGCGATGCTGGCCGCCGCGCATCACGGGCTGCCGGACCCCTGTCCGCCGCCCGCCTTTCACCGCGCGCTGACTGACGCGCACCTGCGCACCCTTGAAAGCGTCTTCACCCTTGCCCATGTCCGCATCGCGCCCCCGGTCCGCCCCGACGCGCCCGCCGATCTGGCCCGCACCTGCCTGTCCGACGCGCTCGCGCGGCTCGACGCCGAACGGGGCGTGGCGGCCGAGGTCGCCGAGGCGATCCAGGACATGGACGGGCTGGTGGACGAGGGGCTGACCTGGCGGTTGCAGCAGGCGGCCGAGGCCCGGCATCGGGCGGTGAAGAGCCGGCTTGAGGATTCGACCGACCTGGGCGAGGACCGCGAACGACTGTCGGCCGATTTGCAGCGGCTGATCGACGAGGCCGTCTGGGTGAAGAAACGCCGTTAACGACGGGCACTTGGCCCGTTACCCGACCGCGCGCCCGCCCCTGTGATTCGGGTGCGCGATTCGCTAGAAAACCGGAATGCGATTCGCTCTCGGGCGATTCGCATCCCAGAGAAGGAGCCCCCATGGCCGCCCGCGATACCGACGATCAGAAGCCCGAAACCGACGAGACCGAACATTCGCTGGACATGAGCCAGGCCGCGGTCAAGAAGATGATCGCCGACGCCCGCGAACGGGGCTACATCACCTACGACCAGCTGAACCAGGTCCTGCCGCCCGAGCAGGTCTCGTCCGAACAGATCGAAGACGTGATGTCGATGCTGTCCGAGATGGGCATCAACATCATCGAAGAGGAAGAGGCCGAAGAGGGCGAAGGCGGCGCGGTGGTCGAGGTTTCGACCTCACGCGAGGTCGCGGTCGCCACGGCTTCGGGCGAGACGCTCGACCGGACCGACGACCCGGTGCGGATGTATCTGCGCGAGATGGGCTCGGTCGAACTTCTGAGCCGCGAGGGCGAAATCGCCATCGCCAAGCGGATCGAGGCCGGGCGGAACACGATGATCGCGGGCCTTTGCGAAAGCCCGCTGACCTTTCAGGCCATCACCATCTGGCGCGACGAACTTCTGTCCGAAGACATCCTTCTGCGCGACGTGATCGACCTGGAAGCGACCTTCGGCCGCTCGCTCGACGGCGAGGGCGAGATGGTCGGCCCCTCGCTCGACGACGTGGACATTACCGAGGCGGCGGCGCCCGGCCGCCGCGAGGCGGACGAGCCCGACCTTGATGCCGACGGCAATCCGATCCTGCGCGAAAGCGACGACGAGGATGACGACGACGGCGCCAACATGTCGCTTGCGGCGATGGAAGCGGCGCTGAAGCCGAAGGTCCTGGAAACGCTCGACATCATCGCGCGCGACTACACGACGCTGGCCGAAATGCAGGACCAGCGCATGTCGGCGACGCTGAACGAGGACGACAGCTTTTCCAAGGCCGAGGAAGAGGCCTACCAGAAGCTGCGTTCGGAAATCGTCCTGCTGGTCAACGAGTTGCACCTGCACAACAACCGTATCGAGGCGCTGATCGACCAGCTTTACGGCATCAACCGCAAGATCATGCAGCTGGACAGCGGCATGGTGAAGCTGGCCGACGCCGCCCGGATCAACCGCCAGGAATTCATCCAGGAATACCGCGGCGCCGAGCTGGATCCCACCTGGGTTGAGCGCATGGCGCAGAAGTCGGGCCGTGGCTGGCAGGCGCTGATCGAACGGAGCCGCACGAAGCTTGAGGATTTCCGCGCCGAAATGGCCAAGGTCGGCCAGTATGTCGGCGTCGACATCAGTGAATTCCGGCGCATCGTGAACCAGGTCCAGAAGGGCGAGAAGGAAGCGCGGCAGGCCAAGAAGGAAATGGTCGAAGCGAACCTTCGGCTCGTGATCTCGATCGCGAAGAAATACACGAACCGGGGCCTGCAATTCCTTGATCTCATTCAGGAAGGCAACATCGGCCTGATGAAGGCGGTCGACAAGTTCGAGTACCGGCGCGGCTACAAGTTCAGCACTTATGCAACCTGGTGGATCCGGCAGGCCATCACGCGCTCCATCGCCGACCAGGCGCGCACGATCCGCATCCCGGTCCACATGATCGAGACGATCAACAAGCTGGTGCGCACCGGGCGGCAGATGCTGCACGAGATCGGCCGCGAGCCGACGCCCGAAGAGCTGGCAGAGAAGCTGCAAATGCCGCTCGAGAAGGTTCGCAAGGTGATGAAGATTGCCAAGGAGCCGATCAGCCTCGAAACCCCGATCGGGGACGAGGAGGACAGCCAGCTTGGCGATTTCATCGAGGACAAGAATGCGATCCTGCCCCTGGACAGCGCCATTCAGGAAAACCTGAAGGAAACCACGACGCGCGTCCTGGCGAGCCTGACGCCGCGCGAGGAGCGGGTGCTGCGGATGCGCTTCGGCATCGGCATGAACACCGACCACACGCTTGAAGAGGTCGGCCAGCAGTTCAGCGTCACGCGCGAACGCATCCGCCAGATCGAGGCGAAGGCGCTGCGGAAGCTGAAGCACCCGTCGCGGAGCCGCAAGCTGCGCAGCTTCCTCGACCAGTAACGCCACGTCACCGGGTCCGGGGTCTGGACGGCGACCCCGGCCTGTGGCCCCGTCCGCCCCGTGGGTGAGGTGGACGTGCGGCATGGGCGATCCCGACTTCGACAGCCAGCCTTATGAGGCGGCCCTGGCCGACCTGACGGCGGCCAAGGGCGCCTGGGCGCGCCTGGCCGTTCCCGACCGCGTGCGGCTTCTGGACGAGATGCGCGCGGCGACTGCGGCGGTGGCCGGGGACTGGGTTGCGCTCGCCTGCGCTGCCAAGGGCGTTTCCCCCGACAGCCCGGCGGCGGGCGAGGATTGGCTGGGCGGCCCCTGGGCGCTGATCGCGTCGGTCAGGACCCTGGCAGACAGCCTGCGGACAAGGCCGGTTCTGTCCCATCGCCAGACGGTCACGGGGCAGGTCGCGGTGCGCGCCTATCCGCGGTCGGGCTGGGACCGGATCGTGATGAATGGCGTGAGGGCCGAGGTCTGGATGGAGCCGGGCGTGACCGGCGCCGACCTGCCGGGACTGACGGCCGTGGCCTATGCGGGCGGGGCCTATGCGGGCGGGGCCGATGGGGGCGGGGCCGACCGGGCGGGGCGGCTGGCGCTGGTCCTGGGGGCGGGGAACGTCTCCTCGATCGGGCCGCTGGATGCGATCCACAAGCTTTTCAATGAAAATCAGGTGGTTATCCTGAAGTTAAACCCGGTCAACGACTATCTGGCGCCGGTTCTGGACCGGGCGCTTCGGCCGCTGATCGCGGCGGGTGGCTTGCGGATCGTCACCGGCGGAGGTGCGGTGGGGGCGTGGCTTGCCTCTCATCCGGCGGTCGAGGCGATCCATATCACCGGCGCGCGGGCGACCCACGACCGCATCGTCTGGGGCGAAGGCGCCGAGGCTGACGTGCGACGCGCCGAGGGGCGTCCCCTGAACGCGCGGCCGATCACATCGGAGCTCGGTGCCGTCTGTCCGACGACCGTGGTGCCCGGACCGTGGAGTGCCGCCGACATCGCCTTTCAGGCCGAACAGCTGGTGACGCAGAAGCTGCAGAATTCGGGCTTCAACTGCATCGCCATGCAGGTCCTGATCCTGCCCGACGGCTGGGAGGGGACCGCGCCGCTGCTGTCCGCCCTCAGGGCGCGCGTCCGGGCGGTGGGCCCGCGCCCCGCCCATTATCCGGGGACCGAGGCGCGGCTTCGGGACTTTGCCGAGGCGGCGGGCGCCGTCGAGCACTGGCCGCGCGGTGGCAAGGGCGCGCCGGATCTGGTGGTGGCCGAGGCAGCCGACATCGGGGCCGGTGGCCAGGTCGAGGTCTTCGGGCCGGCCCTGACCGTCCTGCGCCTGCCAGCGCCGGACCCGGCGGCCTTCCTCACGGCGGCGATCACGTTGGCGAACGACCGGCTATACGGCACGCTTGGCGCCAATATCCTGATCCACCCCGGGACGCGGCGGCAGATCGGCCGCGCGGCCTTCGAGCGGCTTGTTGCGGGGCTGCGCTACGGCGCCATTGCGATCAACGGCTGGACCGGGGTGGCCTATGCGCTGCCGACGCTGCCCTGGGGCGGCTTTCGCGGCGGGCCAAGGCCGCCGACGCTTGCCGACGCGCAATCGGGCGTCGGGACGGTGCACAATACGCTTCTTCTGGAAGGGACCGAACGCGCCATCGTCGAGGCGCCCTTCCGGCCGTTCCCGCGCAGCCTGACGCTCTGGCCGCCGGCCCTGCTGCCGCGCCCGCCCTGGTTCGTGACCCACCCGCGCGCGGCCGTGATCGCAGGGCTTCTGACGCGGTTTGAGGCGCGGCCCGGCCTCGGGCGCCTGTGGCCCCTGCTGGTCCAGTCCCTGCGCCGTTGACCGCCCGCCCAATGCGGCTTGATTTTCAGCCTTTTTTCTGGCATATCGCCCCGGCGACGTTACCTGATCGACTGTTTCCGCTCTCGGCCTCAGCTTTCGATTCTGCCTGACTGCGCCGGGCCGCCGCATTCCGCGGGCGGCGAGACGAGGAGACACACGATGGCCACCGGCTCCGTGAAATGGTTCAATGCTACCAAGGGTTACGGCTTCATCGCCCCCGATGGCGGCAAGAAAGACGTGTTCGTTCACATCACCGCGCTCGAGCGTGCGGGTCTGCGCGAACTCAAGGACGGCCAGAAGGTGACGTTCGACATCGAATCGGGTCGTGACGGCCGCGAATCGGCGACGAACCTCGCGCTGGCTTGATCGGTCCCAGTTACCGAGCTTGCGCGGGCGGTCCGAAAGGTCCGCCCGTTTTCATTTGTAAAACCCTGTGAGGGCGGCCGCCAGCAGCGCCGGCACCTCGGGCGCCGTTCCAAGGGGTGCGAGTGTTTCGCCCGTGAAGCCGGCCTGCGACAGGGCCGCCGGCAGGTCGTGTTCCACATGGCCCCAGCGGGCGATGAAAAGGGGCAGGCAGAGCGCCCTTCCGGTGAAGCCCCGGGCGGCGTCCGCAAGATAGGGCGGCTCTTCCAGGTAGCCGGTTCCGATGCGGCCGATGGGCAGGGCCTTGGCGATGGCGGCGGCGATCGCTTCGGTCGAGCGTGCTGAGCCGCGGCTTTTGGCTGACCCGTGGGCCGCGAGGATCAGGCCGGTGTCATCGGGCCGCCAGTGTCGGTCCTGGAGCGCCTGTTCGACAAGGCTGACAGCAAGCGCGGCCGTTGCCGTCCAGGTGCCGAAGGCGGGCAGGTGGGTCATTCCTGCCGCGCCCGCCAGCCGCTTTGGCAGGAGGTGGCGGGTGAACCAGCCATCGGCCATGAAGTAGGGCAGGACAAGCGCGGGGCCCAGGCGGTCTGCCACCCGCTCGACCGCGCCGGGGTCGGCGAGCGTGGCGCCTTCGATGCGCCAGCCGGGGGCCAGGTCCGCGACTTGGCGCGCAAGGACCGTCAGCTCGGCCGCGGCGGGGCCGGGGGCCGAGGGCTGGCCATGGGCGACGATGAGGGCGGCGCGGTCCATGGCGGTTTGTAGCAGGGCCGTCAGCCGGGGGCGAGCGCCACGGATTTCAGGATCGCATGGCAGGGGGTGCCGGGCGCCAGGTCCAGTGCGGCGACCGACCGGCGGGTGACGCGCGCCTTGATGGGCGTGCCGCCGCAGTCGAGCGTCACAAGGGCGCTCGTGTCGCCTACGGGTTCTATCGTGCGGACGGTCGCGGGCAGGCTGTTCAGCGCGCTCAGGCCTTGCGGCACCCCCCGCGACAGAAGCACCTCGCGCGGGCGGACGAGCAGGCGCACGGTCGCGCCGGGCGGGAAGGGTAGGGTGGGGACCAAGAGCTCGCCGCCTGCGAAGGTCAGGCGCGTCAGGCCGTCGGGTTCGTGGCCGAGGACCTCAGTGGTCAGAAGGCTGCCGGGTTCCTCGCCGCCGAAGGCCCCGGCGGCGGCGCGGTCGGCAAGGACTTCGGCCGCGGGGCCAAGGCCCACGACGGCGCCGCCGTCGAGCGCAAGGACGGTCGTTGCGAGCCGCACGACTTCGGAAAGCGCGTGCGAGACGTAAAGGATCGGCAGGTGGTCCCTGTCGCGCAGATCCTCGATCAGGGGCAGGATGCCGTCGCGATGGCCTGCGTCGAGGGCGGAAAGGGGCTCGTCCATCAGCAGAAGCCGGGGTCTGGCCAGAAGGGCGCGCACCAGCGCCACGCGCTGCGCCTCGCCGCCCGACAGGTCGGGGGCGCGGCGGGCCAGCAGGGGCGAAAGGCCGAAGCGCGCGACCATGGGGGCGACATCGGCCATCGCCCCGGACCGGCGCGCGGCATAGGCGAGGTTGCCGGCCACGTCGAGGTGGGGAAAGAGCCGGGGCGTCTGGAAAAGGAAGCCCACGCGCCGCCGCCAGGCCGGGACGAAGTGGCGGCCGTCCTCCCATACCTCATCGCCGAAGGCGATGCGGCCGCCGGTCGGCGAAAAGCCGGCGATGGCGCTGAGGAGCGTGCTTTTGCCGGCGCCGGAGGGGCCGAAGACAGCGGTCACCCCCTGAAGCGGCAGGCGCGCGCGGACCGTCAGCGGGAAGGACGGCGGCGTCAGGGCGATGTCGATGTCGAGTGTCGGGTCAGCGGCGGACATCGCGGCTCCGCCGGTTCAGGAGGTAGAGGGCGAGCAGCGTCGCGAACGACAGGACCAGCAGCAGCGCCGACAGCCGGTGCGCGGCGCCGTAGTCCATCCGCTCGACCTCTTCATAAAGGGCGACCGAAATGAGCCGCGTCTGGCCGGGAATGTTGCCGCCGACCATCAGCACCACGCCGAACTCGCCAAGCGTATGGGCGAAGGTCAGGACCGCCGCCGTCAGGTAGCCCCGCGCCGAAAGGGGCAGGGCCACGGTCAGAAAGGCGTCGATCGGGCGGGCGCCAAGGCTTGCTGCGGCATCAAGGGGCGCGCGGCCCAGAAGCGTGAAGGCGGCCTGCATCGGCTGCACGGCGAAGGGCAGCGAGTAGATGAGCGAGGCAAGGAAAAGCCCCGTGAAGGAAAAGGCGAGCGGGCGCCCTGTCAGGTCCATCCAGAAGCGGCCCATGGGCGCGATGGGCGCGAAGGCAAGGAGGAGGTAGAAGCCGATGACGGTCGGGGGCAGGACCAGCGGCAGGGCGGTCAGCGCCTCGACAACCGGGGTGGCGCGCGAACGGCTGCGCGCCAGCCACCAGGCCAGAGGGGTGGCCAGGACCAGAAGCGTCACCGTGACCAACGCCGCGAGGCGCAGCGTCAGCCCCAGCGATTGCAGGTCGATCCCGCTCACTTCACCGCATAGCCGGCGGCGGTGATTTCGGCCTTGGCCTCATCGCCTTTCAGGTAGTCGAGGAAGCCCTTGGCGGCCTTGTTGTCCTTGCCGTGCTCCAGAAGGACGGCGTCCTGGGTGAGGGGTTTGTGCATGTCGCCCGGCACGATCCAGGAGGTGCCTTCGTTCTTGCCGGCCAGGGCGGATGCGGCGACGAAGCCCATCTCGGCCGCGCCGCTGGCGACCATGGTCTGCGTCTGGGCGATGTTTTCGCCGGTGACGATCTTGTCCTTCACGGCGTCGGTAAGCCCAAGCTTTTCAAGCGTTTCCATGCCGGCCTTGCCGTAGGGCGCGAGCTCGGGATTGGCGATCGCGACATGGGTCGCGTTGGTCAGCGCGGCCTTGGGGTCGCTCAGGTCGGCCTTGTCCTTCATCGTCCAGAGCGCGAGCTGGCCGGTCGCATAGGTGAAGAGGCTGTCTTTCACGGCGAGCTTTTCCTCGACCATCTTGGCGGGGGTCTTGGTGTCGGCCGACAGGAAGGCGTCGAAGGGGCCGCCGGCCTGGACCTGCGCATAAAGCTTGCCGGTCGCGCCCGAGACGATGGTGATCTTGTCGCCCGAGGCCTTGTCGAACGCGGCCGCGAGTTTTTCGGCCGTGGGCGCGAAATTGGCGGCGACGGCGATGGTGGCTTCCTCGGCCGAGGCGGCGAAGGGCAGGGCGGCAAGGGCCATCGAGGCCAGGAATTTGGGCAGGGTGCGCATGGGGGTCTCCGATATGTTCGTTCGGATATAACCCTGTGCCGGCGGCCGCCGCAACCGCTATTTCCGGCCGGCCATATCGCTGCCGCGCGCCAGGGCGGCCAGCGCCTCCATATCGGCCGCGCCGGCTTCGCACGCGCGGGCCTGAAGCGCGCGGTAATGCGCCAGGACGGCGCGGCCCGCCTCGGTCAGTTCGGCGCCGCCATGAGCCGGACCCCCGCGCGAGGCGGTCACGAGCGGGGTCTGGAACATGGCGTTCAGCGCCTCGGCCAGGCCCCAGGCGCGCTTGTAGCTCATGCCCATCCGCCGGCTCGCGCCGGAAATCGAGCCGGTTTCGGCGATGCCCTCCAGCAGGTCGGCCTTGCCCGGCCCGATCCAGCCGCCGTTGGCGAAGGTCAGGCGCAGGTGCAGGTGGGGGTAGGTCCGGTCCGGTCCGTCGGCCAAGGCTCAGTCTTCCTGCAGGAGGACGCGCTGTTCCTCGATCAGTTGCAGTTTCATGAACTCGGCCGCTGTTTCGATGTCGCGGGCGGCGATGGCGTTGAACAGGCGGTTATAGCGGCGCTGGAAGTCGGCGATGCGGTTCGGGGTCAGGTGGCGGCGGTTCAGGGCGGCGCGGAAGCTCTGGCGGCGGGCGTCTAGGATCAGGCCGTAGCAGGCGACCAGAAGCGGGTTGCCGGTGCCTTCGGCCAGCTGGCGGTGAAACTCGTCCTCTAGCCGCGCGAAAAGGTCGGGATCGGCCTGCACCTCTTCGATCTGCGAGAGCGTCTGGCCCAGCGCCTCGATCCGGCGGGGGGACATGTTGACGATGGCAAGCCTCAGCATCTCCGGCTCGACGATGCCGCGCATGACCTGCAGGTCGAGCGGGCTTGTGTCGGCGGCCACGTCAGAGGCGGCGGTGGCATCATCCTCGCCCCGGACGAAGGTGCCCGAGCCGGCGCGGCGGCGGATGACGCCCTGCGCCTCGAGGTGGTCGAGCGCCTCGCGCACCGTGTTCCGGGCGACGCCGAGTTCACCCGCGAGCGTGCGTTCGGACGGCAGGCGTTCGTCGGCGCCGTAACTTTCGGACTGGATGCGCGCGAGCAGGGTTTCGACGACCAGCCGCACGGTCGCGCTGACCTCGGGTCCGGCGATCAGGGGCAGGGCACTCGCATCTCGAAGTCGCATCTTGGGGGCCTTGGTTGGGTGGGATCAGGGAAGCGCGGCGGGGCCGCATCTGTCAACCGTCCGAACGTCGGGAGCCCCGAACGGAAAGGCCGCCCCGGCGTGAACCGGGGCGGCAAGGTGGGAAGGGTCGGGGGTCGTCTCTGTCAGATGTCGAGCGTGTTTGCCGTTTCCCAGGGCGAGAAATGCGACACGTAGCTGTTCCATTCGCGCATCTTCAGCTTGATGTAGGCGCGCGAGAATTCGTCGCCCATCATGGCCTTCAGCGTCTCGTCCTTGTCGTAGTCGCGCAGCGCGTCGAGAAGGTTCAAGGGCAGCTTCGGCGCGTCGGTGACCGTATGGCCTTCCTGGTACATGTCGATGTCCCAGCGGCGGCCGGGGTCGGCCTTCGAGCGCACGCCGTCAAGACCGGCGGCCAGGATCACGGCCTGCATCAGGTAGGGGTTCGCCGCGCCGTCGGGCAGGCGCAGTTCGAACCGGCCGGGGCCGGGGACGCGCACCATGTGGGTGCGGTTGTTGCCGGTCCAGGTCACGGTGTTCGGCGCCCAGGTCGCGCCCGACGAGGTGCGGGGTGCGTTGATGCGTTTGTAGCTGTTGACCGTCGGGTTGCAGATCGCGGCGAGCGCCGAGGCGTGCTTCATGATGCCGCCCAGGAAGTGCCGGCCCTGGTCCGACAGGCCCAGTTCCTTCGTGTTGTCGGCGAAGGCGTTGGTCTTGCCGTCGAGCGACCAGACCGAGATGTGCGCGTGGCAGCCCGATCCGGTCAGGCCCTTGAAGGGCTTCGGCATGAAGGTTGCCCGCAGCCCGTGCTTTTCGGCGATCGAGCGGGTCATGAACTTGAAGAACGAATGCTTGTCGGCGGTCTGCAGGACGTCGTCGTACTTCCAGTTCATCTCGAACTGGCCGGTCGCGTCCTCGTGGTCGTTCTGGTAGGCCTCCCAGCCGAGCTCCAGCATGTAGTCGCAGATTTCGGCGATCACGTCGTAGCGGCGCATGATGGCCTGCTGGTCGTAGCAGGGCTTTTCGGCCGTATCGAGGTCGTCGGCGACGCCGGTGCCCTCGCGGTTCAGGATGAAGAACTCGGGCTCGACGCCGGTCTTGACGCGCAGGCCCTCTTTCGCGGCTTCGGCGACCAGGTTTTCCAGCACGTTGCGCGGGGCCTGGGCGAGTAGCTGGTTTTCCATCGTGGCGCGGGCGGCGACCCAGGCAACTTCGGGTTTCCAGGGCAGCTGGATGGCGCTGTCGGCGTCGGGCACGGCCATCATGTCGGGGTGGGCGGGGGTCAGGTCAAGCCAGGTCGCAAAGCCTGCGAAGCCCGCACCGTCCACGGCCATGTCGTTGATGGCCTGGGTCGGAACCAGTTTGGCGCGTTGCGAGCCAAAGAGGTCCGTGTAGGAGATCATGAAGTACTTTACGCCCCGTTCCTTGGCCCATTTGGCCAGATCCTTCGGCATTTTAGGTCGCTCCCTGTTGTCGTGCTGTTCGGGCGCGGTCTTCACTGCCGCGCGCCATGCTGTGGTGGAGGGTGGGCGGGGTCAGAACCCGCCGCGCCCCGGTATCCAGTTGGTGCCGGCGATCGGAACGCCGGACATGGCGGCCGCTTCGACCGTCAGGGCGCACAGATCCTCGGGTTCGAGGTTGTGCAGGCTGTTCTTGCCGCAGGCGCGGGCAATGGTCTGCGCCTCGAGCGTCATCACCTTCAGGTAATTCTTCAGGCGGCGTCCACCCAGGATCGGGTCGAAGCGCTTGAAAAGTTCGGGGTCCTGCGTGGTGATGCCGGCGGGGTCCTTGCCTTCGTGCCAGTCGTCATAGGCGCCGGCAGTGGTGCCGAGCTTCTGATATTCGGCCTCAAGTGCGGGATCGTTGTCGCCGAGCGCGATCAGCGCCGCCGTCCCGATCGCCACCGCGTCCGCGCCCATGGCCATCGCCTTGGCCACGTCGGCGCCGGTGCGGATGCCGCCCGAGACGATCAGCTGCACCTTGCGGTGCATGCCCAGGTCCTGGAGCGCCTTCACCGCCAGCGGGATACAGGCCAGGATCGGCATGCCGACATGCTCGATGAACACGTCCTGCGTCGCCGCCGTGCCGCCCTGCATGCCGTCAAGGACGACGACATCGGCCCCGGCCTTCACCGCAAGGGCGGTGTCGTAGTAGGGACGGGCGCCCCCGACCTTGACGTAGATCGGCTTTTCCCAGTCGGTGATCTCGCGCAGTTCGAGGATCTTGATTTCCAGATCGTCGGGGCCGGTCCAGTCCGGGTGACGGCAGGCCGAACGCTGGTCGATCCCCTTGGGGAGGTTCCGCATCTTGGCCACGCGGTCCGAGATCTTCTGGCCCAGAAGCATGCCGCCGCCGCCGGGCTTGGCGCCCTGGCCGACCACGACCTCGATCGCGTCGGCGCGGCGCAGGTCATCGGGGTTCATGCCATAGCGCGAAGGCAGGTACTGGTAGACCAGCGTGCGGGAATGGCCGCGCTCTTCTTCCGTCATGCCGCCGTCACCGGTGGTGGTCGAGGTGCCCGCCGCCGAAGCGCCACGGCCCAGGGCCTCTTTCGCGGGGCCGGAGAGCGCGCCGAAGGACATGCCGGCGATGGTGATCGGGATGTCCAGGTGGATCGGCTTCTTGGCGAAGCGGGTGCCGAGCCAGACGTCGGTCGTGCACTTCTCGCGGTAGCCTTCCAGCGGGTAGCGGCTGATCGAGGCGCCGAGGAACAGCAGGTCGTCGAAGTGGGGCAGGTGGCGCTTGGTGCCGGCGCCCCGGATGTCATAGGTTCTGGAGGCTGCCGCACGGCGGATCTCGGCGTTCACCGCGGGGGTGAAGGTGGCCGAGAAGCGGGGGGGCGTATGGGGGAAGTCGCTCATGGTCTTCTCTCAGTAGGCCGACGCATTGTCGATGTTGAAATTGTAAAGCTTGCGGGCCGAGCCATAGCGACGGAACTGCTCGGGTTTGGCCTTGGCGTCGGCCTCGCCCCGGCGAAGCAGGTCTTCCAGGGCTTCAAGATGCTCGGGGCGCATCTCCTTCTCGATGCAGTCCGCCCCGAGCGACTTGACCTTGCCGCGCACGAAGAGCCGCGCCTCGTAGAGCGAGTCGCCCAGCGCGTCCCCGGCATCGCCGAGGACGACCAGGTTGCCCGACTGGCCCATGAAGGCCGACATGTGACCGATGTTGCCATGGACCACGATGTCGATGCCCTTCATGGAGATGCCGCAGCGCGACGAGGCATTGCCCTTGATGACCAGAAGGCCGCCCCGGCCGGTGGCGCCAGCATACTGGCTGGCGTCACCTTCGACGATGACCGCACCGGACATGATGTTCTCGGCGACGCCGGGACCGGCAGAGCCGGTGATCCGGATCGTCGCCTGCTTGTTCATGCCGGCGCAGTAATAGCCGGTCGTGCCCCGCACGGTGATGTCCAGGGGGGCGTCAACGCCTGCGGCGATCGCGTGGCTGCCCTTGGTGTTGACGATTTCCCAGACGGTCTGGTTCGTGGTGCCCTGCAGGGCATGCAGGGTCTGGTTCAGTTCGCGAAGCCCGCGCTGGGCAAGGTCGAAAGTCTGCATATTCAGTGGTTCCAGAAGTAGACGGTGGCAGGTTCGGGTTCCCAGACGCGGGCAGTCTCGATCCCCGGCAGGTTCACGAGCGCGCGGTATTCAGAGCCGAAGGCGACATATTGGTCGGTTTCGGCCATGACGGCGGGCTTGCAGGCGATCGGGTCGCGGACGACACCGAAGCCGTCCTTGGTGCCGACGACGAAGGTGTAGAAGCCGTCAAGGTCGTCGAGGCCCGATTCGAGCGCCTCGCCCAGGTTGTGGCCTTCCTTCAGCTTCTGGCTGACGTAGGCCGCCGCGACTTCGGTGTCGTTCTGCGTCTCGAACGTGGTGCCGAGGCGGATCAGCTCGCGCCGCAGCCCGTTGTGGTTCGAAAGCGAGCCGTTGTGCACGAGGCACTGGTCCGGGCCGGTCGAGAAGGGGTGGGCGCCAAGGGTGGTGACGGCGCTTTCCGTCGCCATGCGGGTATGGCCGATGCCGTGGCTGCCGCCCATCTTGGCCACGTCGAAACGGGCCGCCACATCCTTGGGCAGGCCGACTTCCTTGTAGATTTCAAGGCTGTCGCCGACGCTCATGACCTTGACGTTCGGGCGAAGGCGGGCGAGCGCGGTGCGCGCTGCCTCGACCTGGCCTTCGGGCAGTTCGATCACGGCATGCGAGCTCTTGATCAGGATCGTGACCGGCTGGCCCAGGGCCTCGTGCAGGTCGCCGTCCAGATCGGCGAAGTCGCGGGTCGGATCGGCCGACTGGACCGTGATCTTGGCCAGGCCCTTGTCGACGTCGCCGTAGATGGCGATGCCGGCGCTGTCAGGACCACGGTCGGTCATGGTGATGAGCATGTCGGTCAGCATCTGGCCGAGCTTCGGCTCAAGCGATTTGTCCTTCAGGAATAGTCCGACGATTCCGCACATGGTGTCCTCCTTCGGGCAAGCCCACGGCAGGGAAAGCCGTCGGGCGCGGTGAGTCTCGAGCCGATATTGGCAGGAATGTTTTTTTCTTGCTAGGCAAAAAATGACATGGGGCCGTCACCTTTTTTGGGTAGGGGGATGCGGGCGTCAAAAAGCGGGGATCGGCAATAGATTGCTTGACAGAATCTTCGTCAACGTTGTTTCCTTTGGGATAAAAATAGTTCCCGCGAAGAAAATCAATCGCGGCAACTCAAGAGTAACGGCGCGCCGACCCGGACGGCGCCCGCGGGGACGGGGACAGACCGGGGCCATGAACAGGGAGGAAACGTATGGCTGACCTCAGTCAAAGAATCGCGGCCATGCACCAGCGGGATACTGCTGTGGCATGGGCTTTCGTCATCGCCTTGTGGCTGGCGATGGGATTTGTCGCCTGGGCCACCTGGCCGCTCGCGCCGTCGCCGCTCGCGCGCGGGCTGCTTCTTTTCGCCGGCGCGGTGGCGCTGACGTTCAACACGGCCGCGATCATGGCGATGCTGCGCCATTACCGCGAGGACCGTGACTTCATGTACGGGCTCGACATCAAGTTCCTGGACGAAGCCCGCGCGGCACGGGGGAAAGGCTGATGGCCCATTATCAACCCCCGAAACAAAGCAAGATCAGCCAGCTCGTCGACGTGCTGGTGCTTCTGGTCCTGTCGATCGGCGCGCTCTACCTACCGGTGAAGCTGGGACTGGCCGGTGCGTCGGTCGTGCACAAGACGGTCGAAAACCCCACCTGGGAGAGCCTGGGCCAGAACCCGGTGCAAGCGGGCCAGTATGAGGCGCTGGGCTATACGCCGGAGAGCGCGGCCGACCTGATCACCGCGCGCTTCGACTACAGCTTCAGCTGGGTCAGCCTGGCGATCATGGTCATCGTGGTCGTGGGCTACTTCGTCATGATGCTGAAACTGTCCGAAACCGAATACCGCGAAGTGATCGCGGAGAAGTTTGGCGAAAGGTAACCCCATGGCTTTGTGGACATTTCTTGAATACGCGGCCTGGGGGCTTTCGGCGCTTCTGGCGGCACTGATGATCATAGAGTGGGTCCGCACCGACACGACCTATTCCGAAGAGGTCCTCACCTCGTCCCGCGAAGGCGAGCTTGAGGCGATGACCGAAGAACACAAGATCGACGGGGGGCAGGCATGACGGACTTCGACATCACCTCGGGCGAGAGGGACGGCATGGGGCCACATGGCACCAAGGTCGGCCTTCTGCGCGTCCTTGGCCCCGCCCACGTCTGGGCGCTGGGCGTCGGCATCGTTCTGGTCGGCGAATATATGGGCTGGAACTTCGGCGTGGGCAAAGGCGGCGCCTATGCGGCGCTGATCGCCTGCTGGTTCGCGGGCATCCTTTACACCTGCGTCGCCATGATCGATTCGGAAGTGACCTCGACGGTCGCGGCCGCCGGGGGCCAGTATACCCAGGCCAAGCACATCGTCGGGCCGCTGATGGCCTTCAACGTCGGGCTTTACCTGACCTTCGCCTACACCATGCTGGAAGCTGCGAACGCCATCACGGCGGGTTACCTGATCTCCGAGGTAGCGCGCCTGACTTCGGGCGTCACCGACCTGGACCAGAGGCCCTTCATCGTTCTGGCCATCCTGTTCCTGGCCTGGCTGAACTTCCGCGGCGTGCTTGCGACGCTGACCTTCAACCTGGTCATCACCGCGATCGCCTTCGTCGCCATCATCATCCTGTTCCTCTCGACCTCGGGTGTCCTTGGGACGAGCATGATGAAGCATGCCGACCTGATGTCGGGGCAGGCGAGCCTGCCCTATGGCTGGATCGGCGTGCTGGCGGCGATGCACTTCGGGCTCTGGTACTACCTGGGCATCGAGGGCACGACGCAGGCGGCCGAAGAGGTCCGCTCGCCCGCCCGCGCGCTGCCCTTCGGCACGCTGGCCGGGATCATGACGCTGATGACGGCGGCGACGCTGACCTGGTATGTCTGCTCGGGCATCCTGCCCTGGGAGTTCCTGGGCGACGGCGTCAACGGGTCGGTCGCACCGCTCTTCGACACGGCGCGTCTGACGGGGTCGGGCTTCCTGGTCTTCCTTCTGGGCGTCGGCACGCTGTTTGCGACGCTGGCAAGCGCGAACGGCTGCATCAACGACGCAAGCCGTGCCTGGTTCGCCATGGGGCGCGACCGCTACCTGCCGGGCTGGTTCGGCGCGGTCCATCCGCGCTATCGCACGCCCTACCGGTCGATCATCTTCCTGGTGCCGATCGCGCTGATCTTCGCGCTCGGGGCTCCGCTGGACCAGGTGATCACCTTCTCGATCCTGTCGGGGCTCCTGGAGTATACCTTCATGCCGCTCAACGTGATCCTCTTCCGCAAGAAGTGGCCGATGGGTGTCATCAAGCGCGGCTACGAGCATCCGTTCCACCCGATCCCGGCCATCACGCTCTTGACCCTGTGCGCGGTGACCTACTTCGCGGTGTTCCTGGGCTATGGCACGCAGCTTGTGGCGATGATCGGCTTCTACATCATCGTCAGCCTGTGGTTCCACTTCTGGCGCTATCGCTTCGTGAACCGGGGCGCGCAGTTCACCATGCCCTGGCCGCGGCCGGCGGGCTATTGATCGAACCGGCGGTCCCTTCGGGGGCCGCCTCTTTTTCGGGGCGATATTCTTCATGTGGCCATTCGCCGGACCCTCTGCCCTGAAAGAGCGCACGGACGCCCGCGCGGGCTGGTTTGACGCCAGCCTTCCCTTGCTGTCGGACAGGCGCGTCGTGATGACGCCGCATGGGTTTCCGCGCGTCGCGGGGCGCTACCGGGGCCGGCTTTTCGACTGGCAGGCGGTGCCGGACGCGCTGAGCTACCGCAAGCTGCCCTGCCTCTGGCTTCTGGTCACGCTGACCGAGCCGATGCCCGTCGGCGGCACGCTCGACATCATGATGCGGCCGGCGGGGGGCGAGGTCTTTTCGAATTTCGGGACGCTGACGGGGCGCGTGACGCTGCCGGCCACCTTTCCCGACCGGGCGCAGGCGCGGACCGACGGGGCAGGGGCCCTGCCGCCCGAAGCCGTGGTCGCGGACCAGGCGGGCCTTTTCGCCCGACCGCGCGTGAAAGAGTTGGTCCTGTCGCCGAAGGGCCTGCGGCTCGTCTGGCTGGCCGAAGAGGCCGACCGGGGCCGCTACCTGATCTTCCGCGACAGCGAGGTGGGGGTGGCACCTGTTTCGCCTGGGGTGATCCAGGCGCTGATGGATGACCTGATCGCGCTTGCCGCGTCGCTGGAGGGCACGCCATGAGCCGCCCGCTGTCACCCTGGCTGGTCCTTCTGGCCGCCATCGTCCTGCCGGGAAGCGGGCAGGTCCTGAACCGCCAGCCGGTCAGGGGTTTCATCTTCCTGTTCTTTCTCCTGCTGCTGGGGGGCTTCACGCTGATGACCGCACCGCCACAAGCGTCGACGGTCGGGCGCTTTGCCGGCGGGATCTTCGTCTGGGCGGTTTCGATCCTCGATGCCTACAAATGGGCACGCGTGCGCAAGACGGTCCACGATCACGCGGTGATTGAGCCGGATGGCGGATCGGACCGCTTGGTAAAATAATTTTCTTCGGGGGCAAAAAAATCGCTTTGCAGGCCGATGGCTCTGCGACAGTCTGTCACGGCGCGCAACGGTCAGGGTGAAGGCCCGGCCGGAGCAAGGGCGTCCACATGAAGGACGGCCCTAAAAACAGGGAGGGGACAAATGTCAGACGATAAGGGCTCGGGCGAACTCGTCCGTGCGTTGGACTGGAAGGGGGCCTTCTGGGTCGCGGCTGGTGTGCCGCCGCTCGTCCTCTTCTCGATCGGGGGTATCGCGGGCACGACGGGCAAGGTCGCCTTCGTGGTCTGGATCGTCTCGATGATCATGGGCTTCCTGCAAAGCTTCACCTACGCGGAAATCGCCGGCATGTTCGGCAACAAGTCGGGTGGTGCGTCGGTCTATGGCGCGACCGCCTGGGTGCGCTATTCCAAGCTGATCGCGCCCCTGTCGGTCTGGTGCAACTGGTTCGCCTGGTCGCCGGTCTTGTCGCTCGGCTGCGCCATTGCGGCGGGTTACATCCTGAACGCGCTCTGGCCCATTCCGGCTGCGGACGCGCCGGCGGTGCTTGACTGGGTGCAGGCGAACATCGCGAACTACACTGCGACCACACAGTCCGTCGTCGACTATATCACCGCCAACGCCGGCACCTCGCCCGAGGATGCGATCAAGGCGGTCGCGTCGGCCGACGGCATTGCCGCGCTGACGCCGGCGATCCGCACCTGGGAGGCGCTCACGATCCACCTGCCGGGCTTCCACGGGCACGACTTCTCGTTGCATTTCAACGCGACCTTTATCATCGGCGCGGTCCTGATGCTGATCATGTTCGCGATCCAGCACCGGGGTATCGCCTCGACCGCGAGCGCGCAGAAATGGCTGGCGATCATCGTCCTGACGCCGCTTCTGCTGGCCGGGATCGTTCCGATCCTCACGGGGCAGATCAACTATACGAACGTCACCAACATCGTGCCGCCCACGGCTGCCTATTCGGGCGTGGACGGAACCTGGAGCATAGGCGGCTGGACGCTGGTTCTGGGCGGCCTTTATATCGCGGCCTGGTCGACCTACGGCTTTGAAACCGCGGTCTGCTACACGCGCGAACTGAAGAATCCGGCGACGGATGCCTTCAAGGCCATCTTCTTTTCCGGCCTTCTGTGCTGCCTTTTCTTCTTCATCATTCCCTTCTCGTTCCAGGGCGTCCTGGGCCATCAGGGCATGATCGCGCCCGGTATCGTCGATGGCACGGGTGTCGGCGAGGCGCTGGGCAGCATGGTCGCCGGCGGCAAGGTCGTGACGCAGATCTTCGTCATCCTGATGATCCTGGCGCTGTTCCTGGCGATCATGACCGCCATGGCCGGATCGTCGCGCACGCTCTACCAGGGGTCTGTCGACGGCTGGCTGCCGAAGTACCTGAGCCACGTGAACTCGCACGGTGCGCCGACGGGGGCCATGTGGACCGACTTCGGCTTCAACCTGATCCTGCTGGCGCTGGCGTCGAACGCGGCGGGCTACTTCTACGTGCTCGCCATCTCGAACGTCGGCTACATCATCTTCAACTTCCTGAACCTGAACTCTGGCTGGATCCACCGAATCGACTCAGGGCACATCGAGCGTCCGTGGAAGGCGCCGACCTGGCTCATCGGGCTGAACACCTGCCTGGCCTTCGTCAACGCGCTCTTCCTTGGCGCCGGTGCGAAGGTGTGGGGTTACAATGACGCGCTGATCTCTGGCGTCGTCTTCGCAGCCATCATCATCCCGGTCTTCGTCTACCGTCACTACATCCAGGACGGCGGCAAGTTCCCGGCGGCGGCCTTCGAGGATCTGGGCGTCAGCGATGGCGAACTTGGCGAGCGGAAGGCCGGTTTCCTGCCCTATCTCGCGCTGGTTGCCGGGGCGGCGGTGGTGATCTGGGCCAACTGGTTCTTCGTCCTGCCGGGCTGACCCCTGGCGGCACAAGGTAACGAGGGGGCGGCGCAGGCCGCCCCCATTCGTTTTGCAGGCCTGTTTTCTCTCAGGAAAAATTGTTGCCGGGCAATATTGATTTTCAGTCAGGTTGTGCCAGAGTGTCGGCCAACCGAAGAACAGGGAGATCACGATGACCAATTCCTGGCGTTTCTCGACGCTCGCCGACCGCCACCGCGCGCTGGGCTCGAACCTTGAAGACTGGAGCGGCATGGGCACCGCCTGGTCCTATGAAAAGGGCGACCCGGATGCCGAATATATGGCCATCCGCACCAAGGCCGGCCTGATGGACGTGTCGGGGCTGAAGAAGGTCTACATCACCGGCTCGGCCGCGAGCCATGTCATCGAGCGCGCGACGACACGGAACATGGAAAAGCTGATGCCCGGCCGGTCGGTCTACGCGACCATGCTGAACGACGCCGGCAAGTTCATTGACGATTGCGTGATCTACCGGCTCGCGCCGAACAACTTCATGGTCGTCCATGGCTCGGGCCAGGCGCACGAGCAGCTGACCATGGCGGCCACGGGGCGCGACGTGTCGATCCGCTTCGACGACAACCTGCATGACCTGTCGCTGCAGGGGCCCTTGGCCGTCGACTACCTGCAAAAGCACATCCCCGGCGTCCGCGACCTGGGCTATTTCAACCAGATGCAGACCAGCCTCTTCGGCAAGCCGATCATGCTGTCGCGCACCGGCTACACCGGCGAGCGCGGCTACGAGATCTTCTGCCGCGGGCAGGATGCGGGCGAGATCTGGGACCGGATCCTGGACGAGGGCAAGTCGATGGGGATCATCCCCTGCCGCTTCACCACGCTCGACATGCTCAGGACCGAAAGCTACCTGCTGTTCTTCCCCTTCGACAATTCCGAGATGTATCCGTTCGACAACGAGGGGCCGGGCGACACGCTTTGGGAACTTGGGCTCGACTTCACCGTCAGCCCCGGCAAGACGGGTTTCCGTGGCGCGGAAGAGCATTACCGGCTGAAGGGCAAGGAACGCTTCAAGATCTGGGGCCTGAAGCTTGACGGCAAGAACGTCCCCGGCAACGGTGCGCCGGTCTTCAAGGGCAGCAAGCAGGTCGGCGTCGTGACGCAGGCCATGCATTCGCCCCTGAACAACTGGACGCTGGCCATCGCCCGCCTGCCGGTCGACTGCGCCAACGACGGCACCAAGCTGACCGTCCGTTGCGGCACCCATGGCGAGATCGCCGCGACGACGACCGCGATGCCTGTCTTCGACCCCGAGAAGAAGCGCCGCACCGCCAAGGGCTGATCTTTCCGGGCTGAGTTCCGGGCCGGGTCGGACACGACCCGGCCACCCATTTCAAGGACCGACCATGTCGCTTTCCTACGAAGGTACCATCCCCAGTCGCCCCCGGTACGGGCAGCTGACGCCCCGGCCCGGCAGTGGCCACCTGTTCGTCGCGGACGGCGAGGGGGCGGATGCGATCCTGGCCCTCTTTGCGGGTCCGGGCGCGAAGGGGATGCTTGCCACCACGCAGATCGTCTACATGCCGGGACCGACCGGCACCGACAAAAGCGCCGAACTTGAAAAGCTTGGCGCCGACATCTTCTTTCGCGCGCCCGACTATTCGACCGCCCAGCCGCGCCTGAAGCGGCTGTTCGGCTCGGCGCACATGGGGCTGCAGCTTTACCTGACCGGGACCGAGGGCCTGATCGGGCAGGCGCAGCGCGACGCGATCGAGGCGGGGCTGCCGCATACGGCGATGCAGACCGAACATCGAGGCTCGACCGTGCGGCGCGTCCAGTGCGTCCATTGCAAGGGTATCACCGAAAACGTGCGCACCGATCCGTTCGTTTGCAGCCATTGCGGGCTGAACCTTTTCGTCCGCGACCATTATTCCCGGCGCCTCGCGGCCTTCCAGGGCGTCAATATCGACGCCGAAGACCCCGGCCAGGTGCCGCCCCAGGTGGAGCGGTTCGCATGAGCGCCGGCGCCCAGAGGCTCGACGTCACGGTGGCCGAAGTGGTCGACGTCAACCCGCTCATCAAGCGGTTCCGCTTTGTCCGGACGGGGGGCGGGGCGCTGCCCACCTTCTCTGGCGGCTCGCACATCGTGGTCGACATGGACGATGCGGGCACAAGGCGGCTCAACCCCTATTCGCTGATGTCGGACCCCGGCCAGACCGACAGCTACATGATCTCGGTCCGGCGCGACGACAACGGGCGGGGCGGGTCGCTTTACATGCACCGTTCGGTCCGACCGGGGATGCAGATGCAGATCGGCTGGCCGGTGAACCTGTTCCCGTCCGACCTGCGTGCCAAGAAGCACCTGATGATTGCAGGCGGCATAGGCATCACACCGTTCCTGGCGCAGATGGCGCAGCTTGACCGGATCGGCGGGCGGTTCGAGCTGCATTATGCGGCCCGCAACCGCACCCTTGGCGCCTATATGGACGAGCTTCAGACGCGCTATGGCGCGCGCGTCCAGACCTATCTGGACGAGGAAGGGCAGGCGATGGACCTGAAGGGCCTGCTGACCAGTCAGCCCTTCGGTACGCACCTCTACGTCTGCGGCCCGAAGCCGATGATCGGCTGGGTGCTTGATACGGCGCGCACGCTCGGCTGGCCCGAGGGGGCGCTTCATTCCGAGGAATTCCTCGCCCCGCCGGTTGGCCAGCCCTTCGAAGTGGAGCTGGCGCGGTCGGGAAAGACGATCCGGGTCGGCGCGGCGCAATCGCTTCTCGAGGCGCTCGAGGCTGCGGGCGTCGATGCGCCCTACCTCTGCCGGGGCGGCGCCTGCGGGCAGTGCGAGACGGACGTGTGCGAGGCTGACGGCACGTTCGAACATAACGACCATTGGCTGAGCGACGCGGAGAAGGCTTCGGGGCGCAAGATCATGCCGTGCGTGTCCCGCTTCCGCGGCGCGCGGCTTGTCATCGACAGGTAGGGGAAAGAGATGGGCATCGAGTTCAACAAGGAAACCTTCCGCGACGACTACACCTTCAAGAACAGCCCTGCGGCGGTTCGGCGGTTCCCCTTCCCGTTCCCGGAAGACGACTACATGTATTCGGTCAACATGGAGCCGCATGTACCGGGCCGGAAGGGATCGGTCTTCGAACATACGTTCGACGTGGACGAGCATTACCTGGCCGAGATGCGGGACCGCGAACTGGTCCTGAAGTCGGACCCGCTGCGCTGCCAGTCGCTGCCGCACATGACGCTGGCGGGCTGGGACCTTCTGGAACTCATCATGGAGTCGAAGGCGCGCGATTACCCGCATTGGTTCGAATTGCACAAGTCCGGCGACCGCTGGACCTGGATCAACCGGCCGATGGAGATCGAGCAGAGCTTTACCTTCCTGAAGGATGACACGCTGCCCTACGGGCCGCTCGAATATATCACCCGGCAGACCCAGGGCGACTTCACGCTGCAGGACCAGCGCGACAATACGCTTTACATCGACGCGGGCACGGTCACGACGCAGGCTGACTGGTCGCTGGACTTTGACGTGGGCATGGCGTTTCACGAATGGCACGCGCCGGTGCCCCTGGCGCACAACATGGGCGTCTTCGACCGGGCGCTGAAGTTCCTGCTGAAACTGCAGCTCGGCTCGCCCGTCCGGCGCTTCAACTGGACGATGACGGTCGATCCGCTGCTGGATACGAGCCCCGAGAACTATCCCAAATGGGGCCCGTCCAAGACCACGCTGACGATGGACACTATCGGGAAACGCCAGCATTTGCGGGTCGAGCTTCAGACGCTGCACCGGCTGCCGCGCTCGAACGCGATCGCCTTCCCGATCCGGGCTTACCTCGCCAGCTTCGATGACATCGTGACCATGCCGAAGTGGGGCCGCCGCCTGCACCGCGTGGTGCGCGACGTGCATCCGGACCTTGCGACCTACAAGGGCTTCATCCGCAACCGCGACCTGATGGTTCAGTGGTTGTCGCAATATGACGACGGCAAGCCGACGAGCCCCGGCTGGTGGCCCGAGCCTGAATAGGGGCGGGGTCCGACAGGAACGCGGCTGGCCGGATCAGTGGCCCAGCAGGGTCGCGATCCGGTCGATGCCGAAGCCATAGCCCTGCACGCCCGCGCCCGCGATGACCGCGTCGGCTCGGGATGAGACGTAGGAATGGTGGCGGAACGGCTCGCGGCGGTGAATGTTCGAAATGTGAACTTCGACCACCGGGCCGGCGAAGGCGCCGAGCGCGTCGAGGATCGCCACCGATGTGTGGCTGTAGGCCCCCGGATTGATGAGGATGGCGCTCGCATCGCCGCGCGCGGCCTGTATGCGGTCGACGATCGCGCCTTCGTGGTTCGACTGGAAGGTGACGACCGTCAACCCGTGCGCCGCCGCGCTGTTGGCGCAGAGCCGCTCGACGTCGGCGAGCGTGTCGCTGCCGTAGATCTCTGGCTCGCGCTGGCCGAGCAGGTTCAGGTTCGGGCCGTTCAGGACAAGGATCGGGCGCATGGGGTTCTCTTCGGTCGATTGCCGCCATCATGACCCGGCGTGACGCCCGCGCAAGCCCCCGGGGCGCCGTTCGCGGCCGCCTGTGGCGGGGCTGCCCTATTCGGCGGCGAGGGCGAGCGAGAGGTCGGGGGTGAAGCTGGCGATGGTGACCTGATCGCCGTGGAAGGTGCAGAAGCTGCCGGGGGGCACCGCGTCCCAGCTTTCGCCGGCTTCAAGCGGTTCCGAGACGATGGCGCGGCCGCCCCGCGTGTCGGACCAGCGGTGATAGAGCGTCGGCGCCTGGTCGTCCGAGGCATAGCGCACCGCGTAAAGCCGCTCACCGTCGGAAAAGGCGGCGGTCATGCGGAAATGGGGGGCGTCGCCCTTGCGGCGGGACAGGGCTTCCATCCGGGCGGTGGCGCGTTCGAGGGCGCCCTTGGAGTCCTGGTCGAGCCCCTCGCCAAGCGCGATCAGGAACAGGGCTTCGCTGTCCGTCGCGCCGCGTCGGTGGGGGTAGAGCGCGTCCGGGATCATCATTTCGGCATCGCGCCGGAACCGGTCATAGCCGCCGATCTGGCCGTTGTGCATGAAGCTCCACCGGCCGACGGCAAAGGGGTGGCAGTTGTTGCGGCTGGTCGCGGTGCCGGTCGAGGCGCGGACATGGGCCAAAAAGAGGCGCGAGCGGACCTGACGGGTCAGCGAGGCGAGGTTCGGGTCGGACCAGGCGGGCAGGATGTCGCGGAACAGGCCGGGTTCGGCGTGGTCGCCATACCAGGCAAGGCCGAAGCCGTCGGCGTTGATGGCCGACTTGCACTGCACCGCCTCATGGCTTTGGCGGACCAGCGAGTGGCCGGGGCGGGAGATGATATCTTCCAGAAAGATCGGTTGCCCGATGTAGGCCGCCCATCTGCACATATGAACCGTCCGCGCCTTGCCTGCCCGTCCTCCAGTCTGACGGGCATAGGTTAAGGACCCGTTCCGCCGGAAGTTGGGCGGAAAAATAGCAGGCGCGGGGCAGGGGGTCAAAAGGAAGCTCCGCCCGGCGGCCGGGTTTCGGGGCCCTCACCCGATTGTGACGCGGGGCCGTCAGTCTTCCTCGACCACCATCAGGTCGCGCTCGCTCGCGCCGCGGGCGTGGGACAGCGCTTCCTGGTAGGCGGCGCTGTGGTAGCAGGCGACGGCGGCGTCGAGCGAGGGGAAGCGCGCGACCACGTTGCGGGCGCGGTCGTTGCCTTCAAGCTGCACGTAGCGGCCGCCGCGCGCGAGGAACGTGCCGCCGTGGGCGGCGATGGCCGGGCCGGCCAGCGCGGCATATTTGCCGTAGGCGACGGTGTCGAGCACCTTCACATGGGCGATCCAGAAGGCGCCCTTGGGCTTGTCGGTCATTTCGCCCCTCCGATAACTGATTCTGCCGCACGGATGGCCGCGGCGGCATTGGTCAGGTCCGGCCCGCCGCCCTGCGCCATGTCCGGCCGTCCGCCGCCGCCCTTGCCGCCAAGCGCCTCGGCCGCTGCCCTGACCAGATCGACCGCCGACAGGCGCGCGGTCAGGTCAGAGGTGACACCGGCAGCGACGGCGGCCTTGCCGCCCGTGTCGGCCAGCACCAGGACGGCGCCAGAGCCGATGCGGCCCTTCAGCTCGTCTACGAGGGGCGGCAGGTCCTTGCCGGTCACGCCGGAAACGGTGCGGGTCAGGAAGCGGATGCCGCCGATCTCGGCCACCGGATCTTCGGCAGCGCCCCCGCCCATGGCGAGGTCGCGGCGCAGTTGCGCAACCTCGGCCTGAAGCGCGCGGCGTTCGTCCATGAGCGCCTTCACCCGGTCCGCCACGTCCTGCGGCTGGGCCTTCAGCGCCACCGCCACGTCGGTCAGGCGCCGGTCCTGCGCGCGCAGATGGTCGAGTGCTGCCTGCCCCGTGAGCGCCTCGATCCGGCGGACGCCGGCCGAGGAGGCGCTGTCCGAGAGTGCGACGAAGGCGCCGATGTCGCCCGTCCGCACCACATGGGTGCCGCCGCAGAGTTCCAGCGAATAGGTGGCCCCGTCCGCGCCCTTGCCGGACCCGGCGCGGCTACCCATCGACACGACCCGCACCTCGTCGCCGTATTTCTCGCCGAACAAGGCTTGAGCGCCGAGCGCGCGGGCGTCGTCGGGGGTCATGATCCGGGTTTCAACCGGCGCGTTCTGGCGGATAAACTCATTCACTTCCGCTTCAATTCCGGCCAGTTCTTCCGGCGAAACCGCCTTGGAATGCGAAAAATCGAACCTCAGCCGGTCGTGCGCGTTCAGGCTGCCCTTCTGGGCGACGTGATCGCCGAGCGCGCCGCGAAGCGCCTCGTGCAGGAGGTGGGTCGCGGAATGGTTGGCGCGGATCGCCGAGCGGCGGCGGTGGTCGACTTCCAGTTTCGCGGGCTGGCCGCGGACGATCTCGCCCTCGGTCACGGTCGCGACATGGAGCGTCAGGCCTTGCGCCTTCCTGGCGTCGGTGATGCGGGCAAGGCCGGTGTCGGTGCGGATCAGGCCGCTGTCGCCGACCTGGCCGCCGCTTTCGCCGTAGAAGGGCGTCTGGTTGACGATGATCTGGACCGCCTCGCCCTCGCGCGCCGTGGCGATTTCGGCACCGTCGCGGACGAGTGCCACGATCTGGCCTTCGGCGGTTTCGGTGTCATAGCCCAGGAACTCGCTGGCGCCGTGGCGGTCGGCCAGGTCGAACCAGATGGCGGCGTCCTTGGCCTCGCCCGAGCCTGCCCAGGCGGCGCGGGCCTTGGCCTTCTGTTCGGCCATGGCGTGGTCGAAACCGACGACATCCACGTCGCGGCCCTGTTCGCGCAGCGCGTCCTGCGTGAGGTCGAGGGGGAAGCCGTAGGTGTCATAAAGCTTGAAGGCGGCAGAGCCGGGCAGGGACTGGCCCTGGCCCAGTTTCGCGACTTCGTCTTCCAGCAGCCTGAGGCCGCGGTCCAGCGTCTGGCGGAAGCGCGTCTCTTCGAGCTTCTGGGTTTCCTCGATCAGCGCCTCGGCGCGCACCAGTTCGGGATAGGCGCCGCCCATCTGGCGCACGAGCGCGGGGACGAGGCGGTGCATGACCGGGTCGCCCGCGCCGAGCATGTGCGCATGACGCATGGCGCGGCGCATGATGCGGCGCAGGACATAGCCCCGGCCTTCGTTCGACGGCGTGACGCCATCGGCGATCAGGAAGGAGGTCGAGCGCAAATGGTCGGCGATGACCCGGTGGTGGACCTTGCCCGGCCCGTCGGGGTCGGTGCCGGTGGCCTGGGCCGACGCCTCGATCAGGGCGCGCATCAGGTCGGTGTCGTAGTTGTCGTGCTTGCCCTGAAGAAGCGCGCCGATCCGTTCGAGCCCCATGCCGGTGTCGATCGACTGCATGTCGAGCGGGCGGCGGGTGCCGTCCTCGAACTGTTCGAACTGCATGAAGACGAGGTTCCAGATCTCGATGAACCGGTCGCCGTCCTGTTCGGGCGAGCCGGGCGGACCGCCCCAGACCGAGGGGCCATGGTCGAAGAAGATTTCCGTGCAGGGGCCGCAGGGGCCGGTCGGGCCCATGCGCCAGAAATTGTCGTCGGTGGCGATGCGGATGATGCGGTCATCGGGAAGGCCCGCGACCTTCTTCCAGATCGTCGCCGCCTCGTCGTCGTCATGGTAGACGGTGACGGTCAGCCGCTTGCCGTCGATGCCGAAGTCCTTGGTCAGAAGCTCCCACGCGAAGGGGATGGCGTCGGACTTGAAATAGTTGCCGAAGCTGAAATTCCCCAGCATTTCGAAGAAGGTATGGTGCCGTGCCGTATAGCCCACGTTGTCCAGGTCATTATGCTTGCCGCCGGCGCGCACGCATTTCTGCGCCGTCGTGGCGCGGTTGTAGTCGCGCGTCTCGACCCCGGTGAAGAGGTTCTTGAACTGCACCATGCCCGAGTTCGTGAACATGAGCGTGGGGTCGTTGCGCGGCACGAGCGGCGACGAGGGGACGACGGCGTGGCCGTTGCGCTTGAAATAGTCGGTGAAGGTCGAGCGGATGTCGTTCAGGCTGGGCATGGTGGTCCTTTCGGGCCGGGCTGGTCCTGCCGGTTTAGCGCCGGGTTTTCCCCCTGTCGAGGGTGGTTTCTGCAGGTGCGAGAGGTGTCAGAACCCCGCCGCCTTGCGCAGCATGTTGAGCGCCACGATGGCGAGGAAGGCCGCGAAGATGCGCTTCAAAGGCCGAGCGTCGGTCGCATGCGCCAGCCGGACGCCGATGGGCGCGGTCAGGAGCGTCATGGCGATAATGGCAAGGAAGGCGGGCAGGTTGATGGCGCCGAAGGTCAGGGGCGGCGCGCCCTCGACCGGCCGAAGGAGCAGGATCGCGGCCGAGGGGACGGCGATCAGGACGCCCCAGGCGGCGGCGGTGGCGACGGCGCGGTGCATCGGAATTCCGTGGAGCGTCATCAGGGGCACGCCGAAGCTGCCGCCGCCGATGCCCATGAGGGTCGACAGGAACCCGACCGCGAGCGACCAGGCGGACCGCGCCCAGCCCGTCGGCATGGCGTCCCTCAGCCGCCAGTCGGACCTGAGGAAGCCCAGAAGGGCTGCGACGCAAAGGGCGAGCGTGCCGAAGATCGCCTGAAGGGTCGCGCTTTTCAGGTGCGAGAGCGCCAGCGCCCCGGCAAGTGCGCCGATGACGATCCCCGGTCCCCAGGTGCGCACGATCTGCCAGTCGACGGCCCCCCGGCGGCTGTGGGCAAGCGCCGAGCGGCTTGAGGTGACGATGATGGTCGCGAGCGAGGTCGCCGTCGCCACGCGCATCACGCCCTCGCCGCCGAAGCCCATGGCGGTGAAGGTGTAGAAGAAGGAGGGCACGAGGATGATGCCGCCGCCGACGCCCAGTAGGCCCGAAAGGACACCCGCGAGAGCGCCGATCCCCAGCAGAAGGAGCGTCCAGGGCAGGAGGTGGGGCAGGGACAGAAGCTCGGTCATGGGTCCTCGGATATGGCGGCGAGCGCCTCTTCGACCAGGGGGACGCCCGCACCGGGGCGCGAGGCGCCTTCGGACAGGATGCGGCGGAAGTGGCGCCCTCCGGGGCGGCCGTGGAAAAGGCCGAGGATATGGCGGGTGATCTGGTGGAGGCGCGCGCCCTTCGTCAGCTCGGCCTCGATGTAGGGCAGGAAGCGGCGGAGCGCGTCTGTGGCTGTCGGGCAGGGCGTGGCGGTGCCCCAGACGGCAGTGTCGGTGCGGCCGAGCATGTCCCAGGGCGCGTGATAGGCGGCGCGGCCGATCATCACGCCGTCGATCCCCTGGGCCAGAAGCGCCTCGGCGCCGGCCAGTGTCGCCACGCCGCCGTTCAGGGACAGGTGCAGGTCGGGGAAGGCGCGCTTCATCGCGAGGACCAGGGGGTAGTCGAGCGGCGGTATCTCGCGGTTTTCCTTGGGGCTCAGGCCCTGGAGCCAGGCCTTGCGGGCGTGGATGGTGACGCGGCGGATGCCGGTGGCGCGGAGCCGGTTCAGGAAGGCGGGCAGCACCTCTTCGGGCGTGTCGTCGTCGACGCCGATGCGGCATTTGGCAGTGACCTCGACGCCCGCGGGGGCGGCGTCGATCATGGCCGCCAGGCACTCGGCCACCAGGTCGGGCGAGCGCATCAGGACCGCGCCGAAGCAGCCGGACTGCACCCGGTCGGACGGGCAGCCGAGGTTCAGGTTGATCTCGTCATAGCCGTAGGGGGCCGCGGCGCGGACGGCGGCGGCGAGTTTGGCGGGGTCGGACCCGCCGAGTTGCAGGGCTACGGGATGTTCGGCGGCATCATAGGCCAGCAGACGGTCGCGGGGGCCGTGCAGGATTGCGTCGGCCGTGACCATTTCCGTATAAAGCAGCGCCTGCCGCGTCAGCGTGCGGTGGAAGGCCCGGCAATGGCGGTCCGTCCAATCCATCATGGGGGCAATGGACAGGCGCGCGGCGCGGTTAAGCGCCGGGGTCAGAGCTTCAGTCAGTGCTTCAGCCAAGGCTTCTCGGTGGGCGGGCAGGGCGGTCATTCGCGCGCTTTTACAGGCCGGGGGGCGGCCGGGCAAGCTTGGGTAGACAGGCGCGGCGGCTCAGCCCTTGATGCGCGTGGGCCGCGTCAGGCGCGCGGACCGGCCGCCCCGGCGCTGGGTCAGGCGCGGGGCGCGGGCGGGAAGCTCGGCCATGATGGCGCGGCGCAGGTCGGGGGTCATGGTGCCCCAGGCGGCGATTTCCTCGATCGTGCGGTGGCAGCCGATGCAGATCCGTTCGGTCGGGTGGATGGTGCAAAGCTTTATGCAGGGGCTGTCCGCCTCTGCGCGCTTCCAGACATCGTCGCCTTTCAGGTCCATCACAGCCGCCTCACATGTCCAAGCCGGTCGAGTGCTCCTTGCAGGATAAATCCGGCAGCAACATGGTCGATCACCTCGGAACGACGCTTTCTGGACGTATCCGCCAGCAAAAGCGCCCTTTCGGCGGCAACGGTCGACAGGCGCTCGTCCCAGAAGGCGATGGGCAGGTCGCTGATGCGGCTGAGGTTTCGGGCGAAGGCGCGGGTCGACTGGGCGCGGGGGCCTTCGCTGCCGTCCATGTTGCGTGGCAGGCCGAGGATCAGCCCCCTGATGTCGCGGGCGCGGGTCAGGGTCAGAAGCGCCTCGGCGTCGGCGGTGAACTTGGTGCGCCGGATGGTCGAGAGGGGCGATGCGACCGAGCGGCGCAGGTCCGACACGGCAACGCCGATCGTCTTGTCGCCGAGGTCGAGCCCGGCGAGTGCGCCGAGGTCGGGAAGGGCAGCGGCGAAAAGGGTCAGGTCGTCGGTGACGAGGGGCGGGGCGCGGTCGGTCACGGGGCGGTTCCGGCAGGCGCGCTGGCTGCCGCCCTGACCTGCGCGAGGCCGGCGGGGTCCGAGGCGAGCGCGGTTTCGGCCTTGGCGAGTGCTGCCGTCTGGCGGTCCTTTTCACCCAGGACGCCGAGCGCGGTCACAAGCTGGGCCCATTCGGTGGGCGTGCCCCCGGTTCCGCCCATCAGGCGGCTTTCGAGCCCTGCGACCATCGACCGGATCATCGCCATGCGGTCCGTGGCCGACATCTGACCGGCAGCCGCGACGGCAGCGGCATCGGGGCTCTTGGCGGTCGGGTCGCGCCAGTCGGTGCCGACCGCATCGGCCAGCATCGGCATCCGCGCGCGGATGAAGGGCACCCAGGGCGCGTCGGGCGGGCCGTTCTGCAGAAGGCCGTTCCAGAGGTTGAAGGCCAGGTCCGGGCGGCCGGTCTGCGCCTCGGTCAGGCCGGCGTAGAAGCGGGCGGTCGGGTTCGTCGGATCGACGTTCAGGGTCGAGATGATGGCCTGTTCGGCCTCGGCCGAGACCGAGCCGCCGGCGGCGTTGATGAGGATGTCGGCCAGCCGGGCGCGGTCTTCGGCGGTCGCCTTGTCGCCGAGCGTCCTGACCAGTTGTTCCTGCGCGCGGGCGGCGGCCGACAGGTTTCCGAGCTTGCGTTCGTTTTCGGCCAGAAGCCGCAGGCCCGTCACGTCGTCGGGCCTTTTGGCGACGGCGGCGCGCAGCTGGTCCATCAGCTTGGCGAAGTCGGCCGGGGGCTCAGCAGGCTTCGGCCGGGCCTTTTCGGCTGCGGCCTCGGAGTAGGCCTGGGTCGGACGGGAGGCCTTGATCCTCTCCGAGGCGGCCAGCCGTTGGGACCGTGGCAGGTCGGCATAGCCGGGCGAGCCGAGATACATGTAAAGCGCGCCGCCGCAGCCGAGTGCCACGATTGTGGCAAGGATCAGGGGCAGGGCGCTGCCCTCGGCCCGGACTTCGGACCTGGCGCCCGACTTGCGGTCGGCCTCGAGGATGCGGCGGGCGATTTCGGCGCGGACGGGGGCGGCGGCGTCGGGGGTCAAGAGGCCGCGCGCCTCGTCCCGGTCCAGTTCGTCAAGCTGGGCGCGGTAGATGGCCATGTCGGGGTGGGAGGGGGCTTCGCGCGGCGCGCGGAGCGCCTCGCGCACCAGAAGGGCCGCGAGCGCGAGGCCAAGCGCCATGGACAGCAGCCAGAATGTCATCGCCCGTTCCTTCCGCCTCTGCCCGCCCCTCTTGCGGCGGGAACCGCGCGCGGTGGTCTTGGCGCGGTGGTCTTGCGCCGTCCTACACTGCCCGGCCCGGCACCGGAAGGCGCGGCGGGTGCGACAGAGGCGGCGCAGGGCGCGGGAAAACGTCGCATCGCTTCGCGAATGTCGTTTTTTGACCGATTGCGACGTTTGGCCGCCCGGGCCGCGTTTCGCCCTGTAGGATAGGGGCAACAGGCCGCGCGTCCGTCGCGGCGGCCGTCGGATTCGCGCGAAAGGACCGGCCATGACCCAATCCAGGCCAGCGAAACGCTATTCGGTCTTTGCCCTCGCCCGCGAGGCGATGAGCTACCACATGAACTGGCCCGAGGCATGGCGCTCGCCCGCGCCGAAGCCGCGCTATGATGTGGTGATCGTGGGGGCGGGCGGCCATGGGCTGGCGACGGCCTACTACCTGGGCAAGAATTACGGCATCACCAATGTCGCGGTGATCGAGAAGGGCTGGCTCGGCGGCGGCAACACCGGTCGGAACACGACGATCATCCGCTCGAACTACCTGCAGGACCCGTCGGCCGCGATCTATGAAAAGGCGCGCAGCCTCTTCGAGGATCTGAGCCAGGACCTGAACTACAACGTCATGTTTTCCCCGCGCGGCCTTCTGATGCTGGCGCAGACGCACCATGAGGTGCGGGGCTACCGCCGCACGGTCTATGCCAACAACCTGCAGGGCGTGTCGACGGAATGGATCGAACCCGCCAAGGTCAAGGAGCTGGTGCCGATCATCAACCTTAACGGCCCGCGCTATCCGGTCCTTGGCGCGCTTTACCAGGCGCGCGGCGGCACGGCGCGGCATGATGCGGTTGCCTGGGGCTATGCGCGCGCCTGTTCGGCGATGGGGATGGACATCATCCAGCAGACCGAAGTGACCGGCATCAGCACCGAGGGCGGCAAGGTCACGGGCATCTCGACGACCAGGGGCGACATCGCCTGCGGCAAGCTCGGCCTTGTGGTCGCGGGCCATTCGTCGGTCGTGGCGGACATGGCCGGGTTCCGCCTGCCGATCGAATCGCTCGCCCTTCAGGCGCTGGTCAGCGAGCCGATCAAGCCCTGCATGGACGTGGTCGTCATGGCCAACACCGTTCACGGCTACATGAGCCAGTCCGACAAGGGCGAGATGGTGATCGGCGGCGGCACGGACGGGTTCAACAACTATACGCAGCGCGGCTCGTTCCATCATGTCGAAGAGACGGTGCGCGCGCTGATCGAGACATTCCCGATGATTTCGCGCCTCAAGATGCTGCGGCAGTGGGGGGGGATCGTCGACATGACGGGCGACCGCTCGCCCATCCTGTCGAAAACGCCGGTCGACGGCATCTTCGTCAACTGCGGCTGGGGCACGGGCGGCTTCAAGGCGATCCCCGGTTCAGGCTGGGCGATGGCCGAGCTGATGGCGACCGGCGCCTCGCCCCTGACCGAAGAATTCTCGATGTATCGCTTCCGCGAGGGCAAATTCATCGACGAAAGCGTTGCGGCCGGGGTCGCACACTGATGAAGTATCGGGGGAACGACCGGCGATCCTGCGGCGTTCCGGGGATGTCCCGTCGCCAGGAGGAGCACGCATCATGGCCGACAACAGCAGCAGCACGGGCCTTGGCCTTATCATCGGCGGACTCGTCGTCGTCGCCGGGATCCTGGCCTATTTCATCCTTGGCGGCCGCGCGCCCACGCCGGTCCCGGACACGTCCGCTGCCAGCACAAGCGCGCCCGCTGCGACGTCTGCGGCTGACACGGCGAGCGGCGCAACAGACGCTGCCACGTCCGCAACAACCACGTCCCCCTAAGAGCCCGGCCGCCCTTCCGGCGCGCGACGGCTTTTTCCTTCCGACCCTGGGCGGGCGCCGGGTGGCGTCTGCCCAACCGTCTTTGAAAGGCATGCCATGCTGACCCTTGAATGCCCCTACTGCGGCGTGAAGGCCGAGGAAACGGAACTGGCCGCGGGCGGAGAGGCGCATCTGAAGCGCTTCGGCCCCGGATCGTCCGACGCCGATTTCGACGGCTACATGTTCATGCGCAAGAACCCCAAGGGGGTGCATTTCGAGCGTTGGCGTCATGTCTATGGCTGCGGCAAATGGTTCCTGGCCGCGCGTGACACCGCAACGCTCGAGGTCTTCGGGACCTACCCGGCGCAGACGTCCGAGCCGCCGGCCGAGCTGCAGGCCAAGATCAAGGCGAAACGCCCGACCTGGGAGGGCTACAAATGAGCACCCGTCTGTCCAAGGGCGGTCGTCTGATCGACCGTTCCAAGCCGCTGTCCTTCACCTTCAACGGCCGCCGGATGTCGGGCTACCGGGGCGACACGCTCGCCTCGGCGCTGCTGGGTGCGGACCAGATGCTGATGGGGCGGTCCTTCAAGTATCACCGCCCGCGCGGCGTCGTGGCGAGCGGAGCGGAAGAGCCGAACGCGCTCGTGGGCCTTGGCGAGGGCGCGCGGTTCGAGCCGAACCAGCGCGTGACGACGACCGAGCTTTTCGAGGGCGCGGCGGCGACGACCCAGAACCATTGGCCGAGCCTCGAGTTCGACGTGGGCGCGATCAACGACCGATTTGCGCGGATGCTGCCGGGCGGCTTCTACTACAAGACCTTCATGTTCCCACGCTTTGCCTGGAAGCATGTGTTCGAGCCGGTCATCCGCCAGTCGGCGGGCCTCGGCAAGGTGCCGCAGGAGCGGGACGCGGACCGTTATGAATATGCCTATGCCTTCGCCGATGTGGTGGTCGTCGGTGGCGGGATCGCGGGGCTTGCTGCGGCGCTTCAGGCCGGGCGCGAGGGGAGCCGCGTCCTGTTGATCGAGCAGTCGGGCCATTGGGGCGGCCGTGCGCCGGTCGATGGCGTGGTGATCGACGGCCGGTCGGCGGCAGAATGGGTGCCCGCGACGGTCGCCGCGCTGTCGGCGATGGAAAATGTGACGCTGCGGCTGAATACGATGGCGTCGGGGCTTTATGACCATGGCTATCTGCTGGCCTATGAGCGTATCGCCGACACGACGCCGGGCGACGGGCGCCCGCGGCACCGGCTCTGGCGGGTGCGGGCGGGCCATGTGATCGCTGCGACGGGTGCGATCGAGCGGCCGCTGTCCTTCGCGGGCAACGACGTGCCGGGCGTGATGCTGGCGGGCGCGGTCCGGGACTATGTGGTGAACTGGGCGATCAGCCCCGGCGACCGCACGGTGATCGTGACGAACAACGATGACGCCTATCGCACGGCGCTGGCGCTTCTGGATGCGGGACTGACCGTTCCCGCCGTCATCGACGCGCGCGCCTCGGTCAGCGGCGCGCTGCCGGATGCGGTGCGGGCGCGGGGTGTGCGGGTGCTGGAAGGCCGGGCGATCGGCAAAGTCAAGGGTGGCAAGCGCGTCACCTGCGTGTCGGTCTGCACCTTCGAGGGGCAGGGCGCCGAGGTCGAGGCCATCGACTGCGACGCGATTGCCATGTCGGGCGGCTGGTCGCCGGTGGTGCACCTCTGGTCCCATTGCGGCGGCAAGTTGAACTGGGACGAGGCGCAGGCCATGTTCCGCCCCGATGCCGCGCGGCCCCCGACCGGGGCGGACGGCAAGGGCATGGTCACGGCGGTCGGGTCGGCGAACGGCGCCCTGACGGCGGATGCGGTCCTGGCCGATGTGGCGGCCCAGATCGGTGGCGAGGCTCTGGCGACGAACGCGGTCGCCGAGGCGCCGCTGCGGCCGGTCTGGATCATGCCGCAGGGCGCGGGGCCAGAGCTGCGGATGAAGATGTGGCTCGACTACCAGAACGACGTGAAGGTGTCGGACGTGCAGCTCGCCGCGCGCGAGGGTTACCATTCGGTCGAACATACCAAGCGCTATACGACGCTGGGGATGGCGACGGATCAGGGAAAGCTTTCGAACATCAACGGGTTGGCGGTGCTTTCGGATGCGCTGAACCAGGCGATCCCGCAGACCGGCACCACGACCTTCCGCCCGCCCTACACGCCGATTTCCATGGGCGCGATCGCGGGCGAGGCACGCGGCGAGATCTTCCAGCCCTTGCGCAAGACGCCGATGGACGGCTGGCACGAGGCGAATGGCGCCTATTTCGAGCCGGTGGGCCTGTGGCGCCGTCCCTATTGCTACCAGCGCCCCGGCGAAACCGCCCATCAGGCAGTGAACCGCGAGGTGAAGAACGTCCGGCAAGCGCTTGGTTTGCTTGATGCCTCGACCCTGGGCAAGATCATCGTCAAGGGGCCGGACGCGGGCAAGTTCCTGGACATGCTCTATACCGGCGTCATGTCGACGCTGCCTGTCGGCAAGTGCCGCTATGGCCTGATGTGCACCGAAAACGGCTTCCTGTCCGATGACGGCGTGGTGGCGCGGATCGACGAGGATACCTGGCTTTGCCACACGACCTCGGGCGGGGCGGACCGCATCCATGCCTGGATGGAGGACTGGCTTCAGTGCGAATGGTGGGACTGGAAAGTCTATACTGCCAACGTCACCGAGGAATATGCCCAGATCGCGGTCGTTGGCCCGAATGCGCGCAAGCTTCTGGAAAAGATGGGCGGCATGGACGTTTCGCGCGAGGCGCTGCCGTTCATGGAATGGCGCGACGGCAGCCTTGGCGGCTTCCGGGCGCGCGTCTACCGGATCAGCTTCTCGGGCGAACTCAGCTACGAGATCGCGGTGCCGGCGTCCGAAGGGCGGGCCTTCTGGGATGCGCTGGTCGCGGCGGGGCAGGAGTTCGGGCTGATGCCCTACGGGACCGAGGCGCTGCACGTCCTGCGGGCCGAAAAGGGCTTCATCATGATCGGCGACGAGACGGACGGCACCGTCATCCCGCAGGACCTGAACATGGCTTGGGCGATTTCCAAGAAGAAGCCCGACTATCTGGGCAAGCGCGCGCAGGAGCGCAGCTTCATGGCAAGTCCCGACCGCTGGACGCTTGTGGGGCTGGAGACGCTCGATGGCTCGGTCCTGCCGGACTGCGCCTATGCGGTGGCAGATGGCGTGAATGCCAACGGCCAGCGCAATGTGCAGGGGCGTGTGACCTCGACCTATTTCTCGCCGACGCTCGGCAAGGGCATTGCCATGGGGCTGGTCAAGCACGGGCCGGCGCGGATGGGCGAGGTGCTGGAGTTCCCGGGCGACGGCGGCAAGGTCTTCAAGGCGCGGATCGTCGATCAGGTGTTCTACGACAAGGAAGGGGCCAAGCAGAATGTCTGAGGCAATTGCGAAGGCCGTCAGCGCGCTGGACGGCAAGGAAGCGACGGGCGGCTTTGCCAGCGTGCGCGAGGCCGGGCTTCAGGGCATGATCACGCTCAGGGGTGATCTGTCGTCGGCCAAGGTCAAGGCGGCGGTCAAGGCTGCGGCCGGGGTCGCGGTGCCGGCAGAGCGCCGGATCGCGATGAAGGGGGATCGCGGCGCGGGCTGGATGTCGCCCGACGAGCTGTTGATCCTGGTGCCCTACGGCGCGGTGCGCGAGACGATCGCGGGCCTGAACGATGCGCTTGCAGGCCAGCATGCGCTGGTGGCCGACGTGTCGGATGCGCGGGCGATGTTCCGCATCGCGGGGTCGAGGGCGGACCAGGTGTTGCGGAAGCTCTGCCCCGTCGACATCGACCGGCTGGCCGAGGGCGAGCTGCGCCGGACGCGCGCGGCACAGGTGGCGGCGGCGCTGTGGAAGTCCGGGGCGGACGAGTTCACGATTGTTTCCTTCCGGTCGGTCGCCGGCTATGTTTTCGCAACATTGGAAATGTCGGCGCGGGCCGGCAGCGAGATCGCCTGACCTCGCGGGGCAAGTGTCTTGATCGGGCGAAAACTCCGCCCATGGTGGTGTCATCCCCAGTGGAGGAGTTTCATCATGCCGAGAGCCCTGCCGATCGCCGCAGCCCTTGCCCTGTTCGCAGCGCTGCCGGCCCATGCCACGACGATTTACGACTGCGCCCTGAGCGGCAGCGACAACCATTCCTGGGTCCAACCCAGGATCGTCTTCGCGCTCGATGCATCGGGGCAGTCGGTGCAGGTGTCCGACCCCGTCATCCGTGGCGTCACCGGCAAGGACTGGATGGAGGCCAATCTGGAAAAGAGTATCGCTGGCCTGATGCGCGTGACCTGGGCCGTCAAGACCGAGAGCAGCACGAACCAGCGGACGACGATGGAATACAGCGCGCAAATCGACCTGGCCGCGCAGACGATCGGTGTCTACGCACGGCCGCGGGGGTTCGACAATTTCTTCTTCAGCAAGGGCACTTGCACGGTCAAGAAAGTGAAATGACGGTTTGGGCCCGGCCCGCCAGTGAAACCTTGTGACTTCGTGCATGGGATGACTTGACGGGAATTGGGTGGTGGTGACGATTGTGGTCATCACGGAAGCGTGGGTGTCCTCGATGAAAAACTTATTTTTTGCCTGCGGCCTTGTCGCCCTTTCGGCGGTCGGCGCGCAGGCGGATACGGCCTACTCCTGCGTTCTAAACCAGGCCAAGATGGCCCCAGCGGGCAAATACGGCCTAATCATTGTTATCGATGCCAAGACGGGCAAGGCGGAAGCCAGGAACGGGGTTGTCAAACAGGACGAGCGGCAAAAGGCGCCGTCGACGCCTGATGTCAGGCGGGGTTCGGACGGCACGTTGTGCTTTACCTGGACGGACGAAGATGTCCGTTTCGATAGCTATTCCACCGATCTCGACTGGCGTGTCACGATCGGGGCAGACGGTGCCCTTGATGCGACCCTTTCGCCGGTCTCCTACCCGCCGTCCTGGCATTACAAGGGGACCTGCGAGATCGAACATGGCAGGTTCACCATTTCCTGAGGCCGGATGGGGCTGGCCCTGAGCGTGTTGGAGGTTAGAGAATGCGCGGGTTCATGGCTGGGGTTTCCGCTGTCCTTATGCTGGTCTGCGGTCAGGCGACGGCCGCGACGGTTTAAATGTGCAAGTTCGAGCGCACGGCCGGAACGCCCCAGCCGGGCAAATACAGCATGATAATCGCCTACGACGAGGCGTCCGACTCCGCACTGGCGATGGATGCATGGACCAAGCACGACAAGCGCAAGGAAGGCCCGTTCGAGGCCCGCGTGGTGCGCCAGTCGGATCACGTGGTGCGCCTGAGCTGGACGGTCGCGGACGTTCGCTTTGAAAGCTATTCGTCCGACTTGGGCTTTACCGTGTTCCTCGACACGCAAAGCAACAGGGTCGATGCGACGAACAGCCTGGTCAGCTATCCGCCGCCGCTGCACTTCGTTGGCGTCTGCACCACCGGGAAGGTGAAGTGAACGGCCGGTTCCGGCCGCGCTACCGATGATCCCTTGACCTTGGTTCGGCAACGGGGCTTAACGGTCGGTGAACCCAAGCGGCGCGAAAGGACAGACCCATGGCATTCACCCTTCCCGACCTTCCCTATGCTCATGATGCGCTCGCGGCACTCGGCATGTCGAAAGAGACGCTCGAGTATCACCACGACCTTCACCACAAGGCCTATGTCGACAACCTGAACAAGCTGATCGCGGGTACCGAGTGGGAAGCGAAGTCGCTTGAAGATATCGTGCGCGGCACTTTCAAGGACGGCGCGGTCGCCCAGAACGGGATCTTCAACAACGCCAGCCAGCACTGGAACCACAGCGCCTTCTGGCAGATGATGGGTCCGGGCGGCAAGTCGATGCCGGCGAAGCTGGAAAAGGCGATCACCGACTCGTTCGGCTCGGTCGACAAGTTCAAGGAAGAGTTCTCGGCCGCTGGCGCCGGCCAGTTCGGGTCGGGCTGGGCCTGGCTCGTCAAGGACAAGGACGGCAAGCTGAAGGTCACCAAGACCGAGAATGGCGTCAACCCGCTGTGCTACGGCCAGACAGCCCTTCTGGGCTGCGACGTGTGGGAACATTCCTACTACATCGACTTCCGCAACAAGCGCCCGGCCTACCTCACGAACTTCCTGGAAAAGCTGGTCAACTGGGATGACGTCGCCGCCCGCCTGTGACGGCGAGGGGCTTTTGACCGATGCGCGCCCGCCGGGGAGATCCGGCGGGCGTTCTTTATGAGGACGGGACCGGGGGCAGGGCGATGCGGGTGACGGTTTTGGCGGGGCTGGCGGTCGGCCTTTGGGCGCAGGGGGGGCTGGCACAGGATTGGGTCACGCCCGACGCCTGCGCATTGCAGCCCGTAGCCGACCTGTCGACAGCCCTGCCGGTCGAGGGCCGGGCCGAGGTCGAGGCGGCGGCGGCCAAGGTGGCCAACGGCGTCGGGCGGCTGTGGCAGGTCACGGCGCCGGATGGGCGCGTGTCCTGGATCTGGGGGACGTTCCATTCGTCCGACCGGCTGCTGACCGCGATGCCGCCCGAGCTGGCGGACAGGCTGGCGCAGGCGGCTGTCCTGGTGATCGAGGCGGATCCGTTCCCCGGAAGCCGCAGCGCGGTCGAGGGGCGGACCTTGCAGGCCGGGATGTGGATCGCGGCGTCGGACGGGGCCTATGACAAGGCCTGGCTGACCGGCCCCTTGCGGGACTGGACCGAGGCGCGGGTCTGGTCCCTGACGCAGCAGGAGGGCGCGATGGGGCAGCTGACCGATGCGGGGCTGGCCTACCTGCTGCTGGATGATCCGTGCGAGGATTACACCGCCGGGTTGCGCCCGCCGCAGGACCTGCGGCTGGCGCTTGCGGCCTACGAGGCGGGCATCCCGGTGGCGGGGCTCGAACGCTGGGACGCGTTCCTGAATGATCTGGGTGGCCCGGATAGTGCCGATGTCGCCAAGGCGATCGCCAAGGTCTATGCGGCCTACCTTTCGCCCGACGGCTTCCGCGAGGGGCGCGAGCAGGCGGCAGCCCTTTACCTGCGCGGGCGGCTGGCCGAGATCGAGGAATGGAACCGGCTCTTCCTGCACCAGACGCTTGGCGACGGGGCAGAGGCGACCGCGACGCTGGCCGATCGCTACATGCGGGTCGAGCGGTCGGCGCGCTTCGTCAAGGCGATGAAGGTGCATCTGGACCATGGCGAGGCGCTGATCGCCATCGGCGCCTCGCACCTGCCGGGGAACGATGGGGTCCTGTCGCTTCTGGCGGCCGAAGGCTACCGGGTCGAGCGGATTCCGACCGCCGGCGAGGACCGCTGACGGGAACCGCTGACGGAGTCGGTTGCGCTTTTTGCCGGATAGGCTAGGTTTGGGTCGCCATATTGACTGGAGATTCAAAATGTCTGCCCATCAGCCCGTCGCCGCCCCACTTGCGAACGATGATCCCTGGGCGCTCGACCGCGCGCATGTGCTGCATCCCTGGACGCATTTCGGCTCGTTCGAACGCGAGGGCGCGCTGGTCATGGACCGGGGCGAGGGGGCGCGGCTCTGGGATGGGGCGGGGCGCGAGTATCTGGATGCCGTGGGTGGCATGTGGTGCACGAACATCGGCCTTGGCCGGGCCGAGATGGCGCAGGCGATTGCCGATCAGGCGATGAAGCTTGGCTATGCCAACCATTTCGTCGATGTGACCAACGCCCCGGCCGCGCGGCTTGCCGGGGCGATTGCCGAACGGGCGCCTGTGGGCCTGTCGCGGGTGCATTTCACCACCGGCGGCTCGACGGCGGTCGATACGGCCGTGCGGATGGCGGCCTTCTACCACACGGTGCGCGGCAATCCTGGCAAGACCGGGATCGTGGCGCGGGAAAACTCCTACCACGGCTCGACCTACCTCTGCCAATCGGTCGGCAAGCGCGACGGTGACCGGATCGACGAGTTCCGTTACCAGACCGAGGGGATCTGGCATCTGGCCTCGCCCAACCCCTACCGGCGGCCCGAGGGCATGACCGAGGCGCAGTTCTGCGACAGTCTGGTGGCCGAGTTCGCGGCCCTGATCGAGAGCGTCGGCGCCGACCGGATCGGGGCCTTCATCGCCGAGCCGATCCAGGCATCGGGCGGCATCATCATCCCGCCCGAGGGCTATTTCCCGCGCATGGCCGCCCTCTGCCGCCAGCACGACATCCTCATCATCGCCGACGAGGTGGTGACGGCCTGGGGGCGGCTTGGCACCTGGTTCGCGATGGAGGACATGTTCGGCGTCCGGCCGGACATGATCACCTCGGCCAAGGGGCTGACCTCGGGCTATGTGCCCTTGGGCGCGCTGATCTTTTCGGATGAGATCTGGGCCACGATGGCCGAAGGCGGCCAGCGCTGGTTCACCACCGGCTTCACCTATTCGGGCCATCCGGTTGCCTGCGCGGCCGGCCTGAAGAACATAGAGATCCTGGAACGCGAGGGGCTTCTGGCGCAGGCGGCCCGCGTCGGCGCCTATTTCCAGGAGCGGCTGGCGAGCCTGTCCGACCTGCCCCTTGTCGGCGATGTGCGGGGCAGGGGGCTGATGGCCTGCGTCGAGAACGTGGCCGACAAGGGGACCAAGGCGCCGCTGCCGGACGGGGCGCGGGAGTCCAAGCGCATCTCTGACGCCTGCGAGGCGATGGGCCTTTTGGTGCGCCCGATCGGCCACCTGAACGTCATGTCGCCACCGCTGATCATAACGGAAGCCGAGGTCGACTTCATCACCGAACGCCTGGGCCGCGCGATCCGTCAGGTGACGGATGACCTGACCCGCGAGGGCTGGCGGCTGGGGTGACCGGGGGGCGCTATGACGCGACGCGTTTGGCACCTGGGAGCGGGATCACAGATGCCTGCGAGTGGTTGGAATAAGTGTCCCAGGTGGGGACATACTCATCTGCCTGATTGCCCCAGACGGTCCAACCTAGACGCGGTCCGCGTGCGAACATTTCTAGACGTGGTCCCGGGCTGCACCCTTCGATGAGCGGATATTGCTCGTCAGGCTTCCGGCTGTGTTCGCGCTTTTGCGTCGAGAGGATGTTCTCCTGGGTGCGGCCGAGCTTCTGAGTTCGAGCGTTCTTACCGCGCACACCAAACAGCAGGATTTCGGTCACGTTACGGAAGTAGAAGCCCACCCCGCGCCGGTCCGGCCCGCCGTCCTTGCGCACCTTGTACCAGATGATGTTGCTCTTGTAGCTGAAGCCCCAATTCTCCATGACTTTCAGCCCCTCGGGGAGAAGCGCGTTTGGAACCCACAAGTAGAGGTGAGCCGTATCCGCAACAATCGCTTCAACCGGGAGGTCGCAGATTTCGCGCAGAGTCATGGTCGGATAGCGGCTGAGGCGCTTGTGTTCGGGCGCCATTTTGCCCGTGCGATTCTGGAACTGCCAAGGAGGATCGGCGAGCACGGTTGCAAAACGTGTTTTGCCCGCCTTGAATAGGAGATCGTCTGCTGCGGTGGTCATGTTCTAATCCTCAACAAGGAGCGCGCGCGTCAGGCCGAAGACGAGGAGTGGACATCCCGCCCCGCCGCCGCCTTCAATTCTCGGGAGAAGCTTCGACATGTGTGTAGTGGAGTTACCGTAAGACGATCCTCGACCCAATTCGTTAAAAGTTTGCTGCAACTCGTCAGACCGCGTGACTATCACACCTACACTAACGGCGCGAAGGTCGAAGAGAAGTCGGAAATTGTTGAGATCGCGGTCGTAAAACGGATCTTTGTTGTTCCATTCGATCTCAAGCGCGATGCCATTCTTGTAGCAATCGACCTTGTGCGTTGGACTGTCGATCCGCTGACCATCGACTTCGATTGCGGTCTGAAACTGCTTTTCAACCCACCCGCGGCGGCCGAGGAAGCCGTCGATTGCCGCCGATAGCTGGGACTTGTTCCCGCCGCCTGTCCTGATCCAAGAGGTGCGTAACCGGAACGCCAGGAGCAGGTCCAAGATGTCTTGCCACTCTGATGGGAAGTCGGAGGATAGGATGGCGCTTGCGTGCTTCCATTCATGGCACTCGTAGTGCGTTCGAACGAACTCGGGCAGGCGTGTAGACAACATCTTGGGACTCCGAAGCGCTCAGGTAGACTATCTTGTGGCAAGCCTGCCTGCAATCTACTTGGCGCCACGCTCGCCCTCGACCTTGACTCACGCCCCCTCCTTCGGCTTCTTGGCGCCGCCCGGATCCGCGACGTCTCCGGCGCCCTTGGGCCAACGACGGAGCGACAGGAGAAGGGGAGTGCCATGGCGCTCGAAGATGCCAAGACAGAAGTTGACAGTGCCTTCACCCGCAAGGGGCTGAAGGGCTATGCGTTTGAAAATGCGTTCGGGGGGGCGACCTCGTTCCTGCGGCGCAGCTATACGAAGGATCTGACCGGGGTCGATCTGGCCGTCACCGGCGTGCCCTTCGACCAGGCGGTGACGCACCGAACCGGCACGCGCTTTGGCCCGCGCGCGATCCGCGAGGCGTCTGCGCTGATGCCTTACGATCCGCCGCATGGCTGGCCGACCGATCCGCTCGCGGACCTGGCGATCGTCGATTATGGCGATCTGGCCTTCGACTATGCCAAGGTGTCGGACTTCCCCGACACGCTGACCGCCCACATCCGCAAGATCCTCGCGGCGGGTGCGGGGACGGTGACGCTGGGGGGCGATCACTACATCACCTTCCCGATCCTGCGCGCCTATGCCGAAAAGTTCGGGCCCCTGAGCCTGATCCATTTCGACGCGCATTCGGACCTTTGGCCGGACGACGACCTGACGCGGATCGACCATGGCACGATGTTCTACAAGGCGGTGAAGACCGGGCTTGTCGATCCGAAGCGGTCGGTCCAGGTGGGGATCCGCACGACGACCGAGGATTATCTGGGCGTCAACGTGATCGACGCGCGGACGGTGCATGAGAAGGGCGCGGCCTGGGTGACGGCGCGCATCAAGGAGATCGTGGGCGACCATTCGACCTATGTGACCTTCGACATCGACGCGCTCGACCCGGCCTTCGCGCCGGGGACGGGCACGCCGGTCTGGGGTGGGCTGGCCAGTTGGCAGGCGGCCGCCGTCCTGCGCGATCTGGCCGGGATCAACATGGTCGGCGGCGATATCGTGGAAGTGTCGCCCCCCTATGACACGACGGGGGCCACGGCAATCGCCGGGGCGCATGTCGCCTATGAGCTGATCTGCCTTTACCATTGGGCGAAGACGCGGGGATGACGGCACTGGCGCGCGGCATAGGGCTTGCGTTTGCCGCGCTTCTTCTTCTGGTGGGCGGGGCGGCGCTTTATGTGCGTCTCGCCCCGTCGGACCCGGCGCGCTGGAATGTCGATCTTTTCAGCCCCGATACGGGCAATGCCCCCATCAGCACGGCCTTCGTCGAGGGCCGTTCGCCTGCCGACCTTCTGGCGGCCCTCGACCGGATTGCCCTCTCGACACCGCAGACCGTGCGGCTGGCGGGCAGCCCGGCCGAGGGCCGCATCACCTGGATCACCCGATCGGCCTTCTGGGGCTTTCCCGACTATACGACGGCCGCGGCCATTGGCCGGGGTAGCCTCACGGAACTGCGGATCTATGCCCGCCAGCGGTTCGGTCGCAAGGATTTCGGCGTGAACGCCGCCCGCGTGAAGGACTGGATCGTCCGCCTTTAAGCACCTTGACCAGACATTCCGGACGCGCCAAGAGGCCAGCATGCTGCCCGCCGACAAGCTTGACCAGATCCTGCGCCGCTTCGAGTTCGTCGAGGCGAAGCTCGCCCATGGCGCGGCGCCGGCAGAGATAGCGGGATTGGGCCGTGAATATGCCGACCTGAAGCCCGTGGTGGCCGAGATCGGCGCCTACCGGCAGGCGCTGGCCGATCTGGCCGACGCCGAGGCGATGCTGTCGGACCCCGAGATGCGGGCCCTGGCCGAGGATGAGATCCCAGAGCTGCGCGAGCGGATCCCCGAGCATGAGGCGCGGCTGCGCGTCGCGCTTCTGCCGAAGGACGCGGCGGATGCGCGGCCGGCGATCCTGGAAATCCGGCCGGGAACGGGGGGCGAGGAGGCGGCGCTCTTCGCGGGCGACCTTCTGCGCATGTACCAGCGCTTTGCCGAGGCGCAGGGCTGGCGGTTCGAGCTTCTGGAGTTCGCCGCGACCGATCTTGGCGGCGTCAAGGAAGCGGTGGCCCGGATCGAGGGCGAGGGCGTCTTTGCCCGGCTGAAGTTCGAAAGCGGCGTTCATCGCGTGCAGCGCGTGCCCGAGACGGAAGCGGGTGGGCGTATCCATACGAGTGCGGCGACCGTCGCTGTCCTGCCCGAGGCCGAGGAGGTCGACGTGGACATTCCGGCGGCCGACATCCGCATCGACACGATGCGGTCCTCGGGTGCCGGCGGCCAGCACGTCAACACGACCGATTCGGCCGTCAGGATCACCCACCTGCCCACGGGCATCGTCGTGACCAGCAGCGAGAAGTCGCAGCACCAGAACCGGGCCAACGCCATGGCCGTCCTGCGCGCCCGTCTTTACGAGATGGAGCGCGCGCGGGCGGCGGACGCGCGGGCGGCGGATCGGAAGTCGCAGGTCGGTTCGGGCGATCGCAGTGAACGCATCCGCACCTACAACTTCCCGCAAGGCCGCATGACCGACCACAGGATCAACCTGACGCTCTATGCGCTGGCGCAGATCATGGGCGGCGATCTGGGTGAGGTAGTGGATGCGCTCGTCGCCTACGATCAGGCGGCGAAACTCGCCGAGATGGAGGCGTGAGCCAGGGGGCGCTGCGCGCGGCCATGGCGCGGCTTCGGGCGGCGGGGGTGGCCGATCCGGCAGGGGATGCGCGGCGGCTATTGGCCTTTGCGATGGGGGTCGATCCGGGGCGGTTGACGGTCGTTCTGGGCGATCCGCTGACGGCCGAGGCGGCAGAGCGGTTCGCGGCGGCGGTCGCGGCGCGGGCCGCGCGGCAGCCCGTGGCGCAGATCACGGGCGCGCGGGATTTTCACGGCATCAGGCTGCGGGTGACGCGTGACACGCTCGACCCGCGGCCAGAGACGGAGCGGCTGGTCGAGGCGGCGCTTGAGCGGCGCTTTGACCGGGTGCTCGATCTTGGGACCGGGACCGGGGCCATCCTCCTGGCGCTTCTGGCGGCGCGGGGCGATGCGACGGGGCTGGGCGTCGACCTGTCGCAGGCGGCGCTGGTGGTCGCCCAGGGGAATGCGGCGGCGCTGGGGATCGGCGCGCGTGCCCGGTTCGTGCGGTCGGACTGGTATTCGGCGGTCGAGGGGCGGTTCGACCTGATCGTTTCCAACCCGCCCTACATCGCAGCCGCCGAGATGGCGGGGCTTTCGCCCGAGGTGCGCGACTGGGAGCCGCACCTGGCGCTGACGCCGGGCGGGGACGGGCTGGACGCCTATCGCGCCATTGCGGCCGGGGCGAGGGCCCATCTGGCGGCGGCGGGCGTGGTGATGGTCGAGATCGGGCCGACCCAGGGCGCGGCGGTCGCGGACCTGTTCCGGGCGGCGGGTCTGCAGGGCATCCGCATCCTTCAGGACCTTGACGGGCGCGACAGGGTCGTGACGGGGTTGGGGGCGGCCTGAGGGGCGGCCTGAGGGCCCACTGGCAGGGCCTGTCAGCGCAGCATTTCGGCAACGTTCGCAAAACAGTCGTATTTTTGCAGGAAATTGCGCGCGACTCCGCGCCCGGGCCCCTAGATTCTCCTTGCCATGGCCCAAATCTCATGCGTAACAGAAGGCGCTGCCGACCTTGGGGCAATGTAGCCCGGGGCCTGCAGCTCACGCCCCTTCGTCCGCGCGCTGCCGCCCCTTTCGGTGCGAGGCGCCCCAGGGGGCAGGATCACAGCCCGAGAAACGAGACCCAGATCCTCATGCGTTCATCCAAATCACGTTCGCGCAACAAGTCGAACCGTCAGCGCTCGCTCGGAAACATCATCAACCGGGTGTTCGACAGTTCGGGGCCGGAAGGCAAGGTGCGCGGCACGCCGCAGCAGATCATCGAAAAGTACCTGGCGCTGGCCCGGGATGCGCAGCTTGGCAACGACCGGGTGGCCGAGCAGGCCTTCCTGCAGCATGCCGAGCACTACACCCGCATGCTGGGCGAGGCGCAGCGCGAGATGGCGCGCGAGCAGGAAACCCGCCAGCAGCAGGGCGGCCAGCCCAATCATAACGGCAACGGTAATGGTCAGGGTGGCGGCCAGGGCGGCCTGCGTGACGAGGGCCGCGACGAGGGCCGGGACTATCGCGACGAGCGGGGGCAGGAGCGGGGTCAGGAGCGGCGGGATGACCGACGCGAGGATCGTCGTGACGACAGGCGTGACGAACGCCGCGACGATCGCCGCGACGACCGGAGGGCCCGCGACGGCGGTCAGGACCGGGCGCGCGAGATGGGCGAGGAGCAGCCCGATTTCGCGCCGCTTGGCGTGATGTCGATGGACAACGAAACCGCCGCGCTGGTCGAGACGCCGGAAATGTATCACAGCCCGCAGCCCGCAGCTTTCGAGGGGCAGGTGCCCGACTTCCTGGCGCAGCCTGCCGTGACCGAGGATCGTCCCCGCCGGGCGCCCCGCGCGCCGAAGGCGGATGCGGCGCCGAAGGCAGATGCAGCGCCGCGCACGACCCGCGCGCCGCGCGGTCCGCGCCGGCCCAAGGCGGAAACGCCCGCGGGTGGCGAAGGTGGCGGTCCGGCGGACGGCTGACGCGACCTAGGGTTCTGAAAGAGGATGCGGGCGCCCCGGGGGGCGCTCGTTTGTTTTGTTGGGCGGCCTGTGGGGGTGGGGGCCTTGAGGTGTGGCCGGGTGTTGTCGCCGGTGGTGGCGAAGTGCCGATGCCGCGCCGAAAGCTGGGGCTACAGGGCCTCAGGTCCCAACCCCCTGAACGAAACGGGCGCCCGAAGGCGCCCGGATCTTTTGGGGGATGGCTCCGTCAGAGGAGCGCCTTGACCTGCTCTGCCACGTTTTCGGCGGTGATGCCGAATTCCTGGTAGAGCCGTTCCGCCGGGGCCGAGGCGCCGAAGTGTTTCTCCATGCCGACGAAGGCTGCCTTGCCGTCGCGGCCACGCTCGCCCAGAAGCCAGCGGTCCCAGGGCTGGCGCACCGCAGCCTCGATCGCGACGCGGACGGGCCCGGCGGGCAGGACCTTCTTGCGGTAGGCCTCGGGCTGGGCGGCGAAAAGCTCCATGCAGGGCATGGAGACGACGCGGGTGCCGATGCCCTGGCCTTCGAGGATATGGCGCGCGGCCATGGCGATCTCGACCTCGGACCCGGTGGCCATCAGGATCGCCTGGCGCTTGCGGGTCGCTTCAGCCAGCACATAGGCGCCCTGCGCGGTCAGGTTCTTGGCCGTGTAGGTGGTGCGCAAGGTCGGCAGGTTCTGGCGCGAGAGCGCGAGGACCGAGGGGGTCTTCGTGGTCGTGAGCGCCAGTTCCCAGGCCTCTGCCGTCTCGACTAGGTCGGCGGGGCGGAAGGTCCAAGTGTTGGGCGTCGCGCGGCAGATCGCCAGATGCTCGACCGGCTGGTGGGTCGGCCCGTCTTCGCCCAGGCCGATCGAATCGTGGGTCATCACATAGACCACCGGCAGGCCGATCAGCGCCGACAGCCGCATCGCGCCGCGCGCATAGTCGGTGAAGGTCAGGAAGGTGCCGCCGTAGGGCCGGACGCCGCCGTGAAGCGCCATGCCGTTCATCGCGGCGGCCATGCCGTGTTCGCGGATGCCGTAGTGGATGTAGCGACCCTTGCGGTTTTCGGGGCTGAAGGTGCCAAGGTCGGGCGTGTTGGTCAGGTTCGAGCCGGACAGGTCGGCCGAGCCGCCGATGGTTTCCGGCACGACCGGGTTGACAGCGGCCAGCACCATTTCGGACGCCTTGCGGGTCGCGACCTTGGGCTGCTTTTCGGCGGCCGAGGCTTTCAGCGCGCGGATGGCGGGGGCGAGCTTCTTCGCCGGCCCGAGGGTCATCTCGCGGGTGAATTCGGCCTGACGGGCGGGGGACAGGGCGGCAAGGCGGCCTTCCCAGGCCTGACGGTCGGCGACGCCGCGCGACCCGGCGGTGCGCCAGGCCTTCAGCACCTCGGCCGGGATTTCGAACGGGCCGTAGGACCAGCCGTAGATCGCCTTCGTGGCCGCGATTTCCTCTGCCCCGAGGGGCGAGCCGTGGGCGCCGGCGCTGTCCTGCTTCTTCGGGCTGCCGAAGCCGATGTGGGTCTTGCAGTCGACGAGGACGGGACCCTTGGCCTTCTTCGCCTCGGTCAGGGCGCGGTCGATGTCGTCAGGGTCGTGGCCGTCGCAGTGAAGGACGGTCCAGCCCGACGCCGCGAAGCGGGCGCGCTGGTCGGTGCGGTCGGACAGCGAGATCGCGCCATCGATCGAGATCGAGTTGTCGTCCCAGAGGACGACGAGCTTGTCCAGCTCCTGCATCCCCGCAAGGCCGATGGCTTCCTGGCTGATCCCCTCCATCAGGCAGCCGTCGCCGGCGATGACCCAGGTGCGGTGATCGACGACCTTGGCCCCGAAGCGGGCGCGCATGGAGTCTTCGGCGATGGCGAAGCCGACCGAGTTGGCGATGCCCTGGCCAAGGGGGCCGGTCGTCGTCTCGATCCCGGTCGCGTGGCCAATTTCCGGGTGGCCCGCCGTCTTCGAGCCCCACTGGCGGAAGGCCTTGATCTGGTCGAGCGTCATGTCTGCATAGCCGGTCAGGTAGAGAAGTGCGTAAAGCAACATCGAGCCGTGGCCTGCCGACAGGATAAAGCGGTCGCGGTCGGGCCAGTGCGGCGCCGAGGGGTCGAACTTGAGGTGGCGGGTGAAGAGGACGGTCGCCACGTCGGCCATGCCCATCGGCATGCCGGGGTGGCCCGAGTTCGCGGCCTGCACCGCGTCCATGGCAAGCGCGCGGATGGCCGTGGCTTTCGCCCAATGGTCGGGATGGGTCGCGCGCAGGGTGGCGATATCCATGGTCGCGTCTCCTTCGGGAGGGGATAAGGGATGTGGCTTGCGGCTTGAATAGGGGCGCGGGGCGGCAAGATCAAGCGGGCGGGCAAGCGGGGGGGCGCATCCGGCGGGGTGTTTGGCTAATATCGGGGAAAAGGGGCGAGCGGCCGATTCGTGCGCCCGGCAATGACGAGGACGAGATGGCGGATTTCACCGACCTTGAGCAGCGTCTGGCCTATGCGCTGGAGCGGATTGCAACCGCAACCGAAGGGCCGGCCCGGGACGCCGCAGGGGGTGCCGCTGGGGCTGGCGACCCCTCCGCAAGCTCGATCGAGGTCGACGTGCTGAAGGCCGAGCTCGAGGCCGAGCGCAGCGCCAATGCGCAGCTGACCGAGCGGGTCCGCGCGATCAAGGAAAAGCAGGAGACGCTGCTGACCGCGCTGGAACGCAAGGTGCAGACGCTTTCGGCCCAGCTCGAGCAGCAGGGCGGCGAGTTGCAGCGCCAGAGGCTGATGAACGTGAGCCTGACGCGCACGAACCAGAAGCTGTCGGACAGCCTGCGCGAGGGCGTGGCGGATCCCGGCGTTCTCAACGAGGCGCTGCGGACCGAGGTCGAGGCGATGCGGCTGTCGCGCATGGCCGAGATGGCCGAGATGGAGGAAATCCTGGCCGAGCTTCGGCCGCTCGTTGGCGAGGTGGCATGATGGCGGAAGTGCGCATTCATATCGGCGGGCGCGATTTCGAAGTGACCTGCCAGCCGGGCGAGGAGCATTTCCTGAAGGCGGCGGCCAAGCTTCTGGACAATGAGGCGACGGTGCTGGTCAGCCAGATCGGCCGGCTGCCCGAGGCGCGGATGCTGCTGATGGCGGGTCTGATGCTTGCCGACAAGACGGCGGGGCTCGAGGATCAGCTGAGGGCGATGGAAGAACGCGCCGAACTGGCCGAACGGGTCGCGACGCACGCGCGCACCACGCAGGAGAGGATCGAGGTGCAGGTGGTGCCCGCGGACCTTCTGGCGCGCGTCTCGGCCCTTGCCGATCAGGCCGAGGCTTTGGCGGACCGGCTGGAAGAGCGGCACTGAAATCAGTGTCCTAACGCCAGGGTTGTCGCGGATTGCGACAATTCGCGGCAAAAACGCATTGTCTTTCCCGGCAGAACGCCGTTAAGGTCGGTCAAGGTGGCTGGCCCGCGCCCTGTCGTCGGCGCCACCCGTCAGTTTCGCGGCTTTGCGCGTGCGGTCCGGTAGTAAGTTCGGGCGGCGCTGTGGAAGGCGGAAGGCGGTCGCAAGACCGGGAATTGCCCACCCGAAATTTCCGGGCGGGCTGTTGAACCAGGGGGCGGAACAGCCCCCGGAAACGAGAACCGCGATGAGGCGCGCAGTCTGTGAGCAGAGGGTGGAGGGCAGGCTGAGTGCCGCCTTCGCCCCGCTGTCGCTGTCGCTGCCGCTTGTCGCCTTAGCAAAAGCCGTCACTCCGCATCCTGCCCCGCCAGGGGCCAGGATTCGTGTGGCGTTTGGACAAGACAATGGCAACGAAGATGCTGATCGACGCCACGCACGCGGAAGAAACCCGCGTCGTCGTGGTGGATGGGAACAAGGTCGAAGAATTTGATTTCGAGACCGTAAACAAGCGGCAACTCGCCGGAAACATCTATCTGGCGAAAGTCACCCGGGTCGAGCCGTCCTTGCAGGCGGCCTTCGTGGATTATGGCGGAAACCGCCACGGCTTCCTGGCCTTTTCGGAAATCCACCCGGATTATTACCAGATCCCGGTCGCGGACCGGAAGGCGCTGATCGAGGAAGAGCGCGCCTATGCCGCCGAGATGGAGGCCGAGGAAAACTCGCGCGCCAAGCGCCGCTCGCAGCGGCCGCCCCGGGCGGAGCGCGCGGAGGGCGTGGCCGAGGTCCGCAGCTCGGACGACATTCCGGGCATGGCGGTCATCGACCTGAGCGATGATGCGGGCGAGGCGGATCACGCCGAGGACTCGCTGCGGTTTGCGGCCGAGCGCGGCGATGGTGGGGCGGCTCCGGTCGCCGACGAGGCGGTGGCTGTCATCGACGAGGCCGAGGGCGCGATGCCGTCGTCCGGTGCCCATGACCATGCTCACGACCACGCACATGACCATGCGCACGAGCATTCGGGCGAAAATGGCAATGGAGGGAACGGCGAGGCGTTGCTGGCCGCCCGTGACCGCGTGACAGAGAGCGACCCCGACATCGAGTCGGTCGCCGACGAGGATGTGGCCGAGGAAATCCGCCAGCCGCGCCGTCCGCGGCCGCGCCGCTACAAGATCCAGGAAGTGATCAAGGTGCGCCAGATCATGCTGGTGCAGGTCGTCAAGGAAGAGCGCGGCAACAAGGGTGCGGCGCTGACGACCTACCTGTCGCTTGCCGGACGCTACTGCGTCCTGATGCCGAACACGGCGCGGGGCGGCGGGATCAGCCGCAAGATCACCAATGCGGTCGACCGCAAGAAGTTGAAGGAAATCGCGGGCGAGCTGGAGGTGCCGGAAGGCGCGGGCCTCATCATCCGCACCGCCGGCAGCCAGCGCACCAAGTCCGAGATTAAGCGCGACTACGAATATCTGATGCGGCTCTGGGAGCAGGTGCGCGACCTGACGCTGCGTTCGATCGCGCCGGCGCCGATCTACGAGGAAGGCGACCTCATCAAGCGGTCGATCCGCGACCTTTACCACAAGGACATCGAAGAGGTCTTGGTCGAGGGCGAGGCCGGGTTCAGCGCTGCCAAGGACTTCATGAAGATGATCATGCCGTCCCACGCCAAGAACGTGAAGCTTTACACCGAAACGCTGCCCTTGTTCGCGCGCTACCAGGTCGAAAGCTATCTGGGCGGCATGTTCAATCCGACGGTCCAGCTGAAGTCGGGTGGATATATCGTCATTGGCGTGACCGAGGCGCTGGTCGCCATCGACGTGAACTCGGGCCGGGCGACGAAGGAAGGCTCGATCGAGGAAACAGCGCTCAAGACCAACATCGAAGCCGCCGAAGAGATCGCGCGCCAGCTGCGCCTGCGCGACCTGGCGGGGCTGATCGTCATCGACTTCATCGACATGGAAGAGCGGCGCAACAACGCCTCGGTCGAGAAGCGGCTGAAAGAGAAGCTGAAGACCGACCGCGCCCGTATCCAGGTCGGCCGGATTTCCGGCTTCGGCCTGCTGGAGATGAGCCGGCAGCGGCTGCGCCCGGGGATGCTCGAATCGACGACCAAGCCTTGCGCGCATTGCCATGGCACCGGGATCGTGCGGTCGGACGACAGCCTGGCGCTGTCGATCCTGCGCCAGATCGAGGAAGAGGGCACGCGCAAGCGGTCGCGCGAGGTGCTGCTCAAGGCGCCGGTTGCGGTCGTGAACTTCCTGGTGAACCAGAAGCGCGAACATATCGCCCAGATCGAGGCGCGCTATGGCCTGTCGGTGCGGATCGAGGGCGACCCGAGCCTCATCAGCCCGGACTTCACGCTTGAGAAGTTCAAGGTGGCGACCCGGGTCGTGGCCGAGGTCACGCAGCCGGTCGTGTCGGTCAATACGACGATGATGGACGAGATCGACGAAGAGGACCTGATCGAGGACGAAGAAGACGAGGCAGAGGACGAGCCCGAGGCGCGCGACGAGGCGCGGACCGAAGGGCGTGGCGAACGCCGGTCGGACGACGAGGGCGATCCGGGCCGCAAGAAGAAGCGCCGTCGTCGGCGGCGGCGGCGGGGCGGCCGGGATGGCGAAGGCTCCGAAGCTGGCGGTGCGGTGAGTGCCGAGGGCGGTGCGGACGATGCGTCGGACGAGGGCGCGGATGAAGGTGCAGATGAGGCCGTCGAAGTTGCCGAGGTCACCGAGAAGCCGAAGCGCAGCCGGTCGCGTGGCGGCCGGGGGCGGAAGCCTGCGGTCGCGGAGCCGGTAGCCGAGGCAGCCGTTGTGGCGGCCGAGGTCGTGGCGGAAGCGCCAGTCGAGGCGCTGGCCGAAGCGTCGGCCGTCGAGGCCGAAGCCGAGCCGAAGCCGAAGGCACGTCGGAGCCGGGCGAAGAAGGCCGAGGCCTGTCTCTTATACACATCTCCGAGCCCACGAGACGGACTCCTATCT
>CAMFGW010000014.1 GCA_945952025.1 uncultured Paracoccaceae bacterium | reverse complement strand
CAGCAGACCTCAGATCGTAGCTTCCGTCACTGTCCGAATTTCGGGGAGTAGCTCACCTTGAGGATCAGTTGCCAAGGTCCATGTGTGGTGACGCTTCTAACCGGAAGGGTTGCCACCCTTCCGGCTGACGTCCACCTGGACCTTGCAATGAGCCTCCAAGCTACCCTCTATCGTTCCGAGTTTCAGGATATCGAAATTCCTGCTCGTTTTGCTAGACAGCGACAAGAACCGGCTGAGCACTGGTCACAGTCTTCTCGTGAAGACGAACGTGTGGTGCCGTTCTTTCATCACCGGGTCTTGACGCAGCCTATTCGCCATTGTGAAAAGCCGCCTCCACAAGGGGAGGCGGCGCTTCAGTACTCGCTAGGCAACATCACGGTAAGGACCCGGTGTGTCTCACCCTCGTTGGCTGGATTGCTAGAGTGCGCTGTTAGGGTGAGATCAAGGTAGTCGATCTTCCAGAAGACCGGCTGGCCTTGGATGGTGACCTTCCCATAGTCGTGCTCGCCCCACGGATCGTTGTCATCGGTGAAGTCGTCGAAGTCCCGGATGGCTACGAGCGCTGCGACGAGGAAGTCTGTCCCGAGCGCCAGGACGCCTGAGGTAACGACTACCGAGCGGTCCTTTCCGCCTTCCTTGCGGAACTTATCATTGAGGGCGCGAACGCGCCTCGATGGAACGCTGTCCACTCGTTGCCAACTGAAGGAGGTCTCGGCCTCACACACATGGCAGTACTCATGATCGAAGGTGGTTTCGAGTTCCCACATTCCGGTTGCAGGATTCCAGCAGGCCCAAGCGTCCTTCGACACATGTTCCGACCCGCAGACCTTGCAGGTCGGTGTGCAACCGATGCCACCAAACTCATCGTCTTCTAACGGATTACCCATCACTCATCTCCTTCCGCGTGGGTAGCTGCCTGAAGAGATTTCCGGCAGACCCAACGAAAGGCGATGACTCAAGGAACAGTCTGACATGATTGTTGCAGTAGAATATCCCGGCGCGAAGTCCTGGGAAGTTCGCAGTCAACCATGCCCGAGTTGCCGGACAGCATGATTGCAGTGCTTCCTTAGTCTTTGGATGTAGTCACTGATCCGGCAGACTGGGAACGTGAACACTACACAGCCCAAAGCATCAGTGCTTGGTATCCTCTCGGGTCGCCAAGACGGAAAACCGGTCTCACTTGCTCTCTCGGATCGGCTACTTCACCTATACGTTGTCGGTCAAACGGGCACCGGGAAATCGACCCTCATCAAGAATCTTGCACAGGCGGACGCGGCCGAAGGACGAGGCTTCTGTGTGATTGATCCGCACGGTGATCTGGCCCTAAGCCTATCGGCAACCGTGCAGCGACCGCTCCACTTCTGGAACCTGGCCGACCCAACCTGCGCTCTGGGCTACAACCCAATTCGCCCCGTACAGGCATCCCTGCGCCCTCTGGTTTGCTCTGGCCTCATCGAAGCCCTCAGACGCCAATGGGAAGATGCGTGGGGAGCTCGCATGGAGCATCTACTTCGCTACTCCATTCTGGCTCTGCTAGAGCAACCAAAGGCAGACATCCGTGAGGTTGTCAAACTGCTCATCGAGCGAGACTTTCAAAAGCGCGTTCTGCACCGCATCACCGACCCCCAAGTTCGATACTTTTGGGAAGTCGAGTATCCTCTAATGAACTACAAGACCGCCGTTGATGGGGTTGCTCCAATAGCCAACAAGCTGGGAGCGTTTCTTTCACATCCCGTCGTTCGATCAGCGATCTGCGAGCCAGCAGAACCCATAAGGTTCCGACGTTTGATGGATAACGGTGAGATCCTCATCGTCAACCTCGCCAAAGGTGCGATTGGTGGCGATATCGCCAACGTGCTGGGCGGGCTCATCGTATCTGCGGTGATGAACGCAGCCTTCAGCAGGCAGAGTGAAGCGGAAGGTCACCGTCAACCGTTTATGCTATACGTGGACGAGTTCCACTCCTTTACGACAACCGCCTTCGCCGGAATGCTCTCCGAGGTTCGAAAATACGGTGTGGCCATCACGTTGGCCCATCAACACACCCTCCAGGCGGATAGAACAGTCTTCGAGTCCATCATCGGAAATGTCGGCAGCACACTCGCATTTCGTGTCGGAGCACTGGATGCTCCGCTGATTGCCGCTCAGATGCAGGGCGTCTCTCCGGCAGACCTCATCGGACTTCCGAACCATCATGCCTATGCGCAAATCATGGTTTTAGGGGAACGATCAAAACCGTTTTCGTTGGTTACACGGCCTTGAAAGGATCCGGAGACCGAACCTTCGCGGACTATTCGGAGTCAACGGCACGCATAGAATGATTAGGTGAACCGCGACGAATTTCTTAGAGCGCATCTTGAGCATTGCAAGCAGATCTATCTGCGGATGCTTCGTGATCAATCGTGGCCGTGGCGTGATTCGCCAAAAAGTGAAGATCTGATAGAATCCGAAGATAGTCACACCGAACCATGAAGTCGTGCTTTGGATACATACGGGTTTCCACCCAGAAGCAGGGAGAAGGCGTTTCACTCGAAGCTCAGAAGGACGCCATCACGGGCTTTGCGAGTCGTAACAATCTGCAGATTGTCGAATGGTTTGAAGAAAAAGAGACTGCTGCAAAATCTGGCCGCCCCGTGTTCACCAGGATGCTGAAGTTGCTGGAGCGTGGAAAAGCGTCTGGCCTCATCATCCACAAGATCGACCGCTCGGCGAGAAATCTCAAGGACTGGGCGATCATCAGCGAACTCTCCGACAAGGGAGTCGGCGTCTACTTCGCAACAGAAAGTCTAGATTTCAGGTCACGCGGAGGGCGACTAACTGCGGACATCCAGGCCGTGATTGCGGCGGACTACATTCGAAACCTCAGAGAAGAGACGAAGAAAGGTATCGACGGACGGCTGCGCCAGGGCCTTTACCCCTTCCAAGCTCCGCTAGGATACCTCGACAACGGGCGAGGGAAGCCAAAAACTCTGTGCCCGATCAAGGCTCCATTGGTCCGTGAGCTGCTTGAGCGGTACGCATCGGGGCAGCACTCCCTTCGCAGCTTGCTTCGCGAGGCCTCGCGCATTGGCCTAAAGAACCACAGAGGAGGAAAGCTTTCACTGCACGGCATCGAGACCATGCTGCAGAACCCGTTCTACTGCGGGCTCATAGTGATCAGGCAGTCTGGGGCGACATATGACGGCGTACACGAGCCGCTCATCAGCGTTCGCACGTATCGAACCATTCAAGACGTGAAGGCTGGAAAGGCAGGAAAGAAGGTCACTCGCCACAACCACCGCTATCGCGGACTCTTTCGATGCGCGTTGTGCAGTGGGCCACTCTCTCCAGAGCGGCAGAAAGGCAGAGTGTATTACCGGTGCCAGACGACGGCATGCCCGACGAAGACCATTCGGGAAGACAAGATCGAAGAAGCTGTCGAGCAGCGTTTGCGGACCGTCACGCTCAGACAGGAAGAAGCGGACATTCTACGCGCATCACTTCTAGAGTTCATCCGGGATCCGGACCTCGACAACACTAGGCGCTCAATCGACCTGCGTATTGACCAACAGAAGCAGCGCATGGACCGTCTCACTGATCTCCTGATCGATGGCACAATCTCAAAGCCGGACTTCGAGGCAAAGAAGCAGAGCCTCTCGCTGGAACTCGCAGACCTTGCTCAGGAACGATCACGCCTGACAGAAAACCTACCGACCGAGCAGGACGTCCAGAATTTCCTCGAACTTACAACGAGCCTTGATTTGCAATATAGAATGGCGATAGGCGACGAAAGACGACAGATGGTGCAAAATCTCTTCTCGAACCGAACCCTAGGTCCGATAGACCTCTATTTGGAGCCACAGAGTTGGCTTCAGGACCTCAAGAATGACTTGAGTGCCCCCGATGGTGACCCACATCGAGACACTTCTCGAACTCTGATTGATCGGGTAAAGTCCATGAGCAAGGCCACCACACCATGCAGTAAAGATCCCAGGAATCTACAATCACTTCAGTCAACCATGACTAACCGTCCATAGGCTCCCAGCGCAGAATCTCATTTAGGAGGCATGAAGAGAAGGTCCTCCCACGAAGGTAGGGCATCGCCATTCGAGAGTATCAAAAAAAACTTCTTTACTGCCGAACGTAGCACTGGGGAGATTTCTTCGCAGATCGTAAGTGCATCACTTTCCTTATGTGCGTTTCCGTGGACAATAGCGCTTCTGAGATCGTAAGCCCTCTTAAAGAGAGCAAAAGTCTTGCGACGTAGTTCAAAGTCATCAGTATGCCAAAGGGATGCATTAGTTGAGAGCCGGAACTTTAACTCGGACTTATCTGAAGCGTTCAGATAGAGCGACTCTGCGGCAATCATAAGATCGACAAGCCTATCTCCAGACCTTAGGCGTGTGCTTGAGTAGTAAAGGCGCCTTGCCGCATTTCCGTACTGCAGGCGACTTTTTTGCCGAACTCTTCCCCGCAGTACCTCCCACACGCAAAGGAACTCGGCCAAACTGTCTTGGCTGAGGACATGAAAGCTCGGCGATAGTCTAAACCGCATGTCACCGTTGTAGATTCCACTACCGCTAATTGCAGCAGAAAAACGTCCTCCTAGAGTGATTGAGGGAGCGTGCGCTTGTCCTCCGGCATGTGTAACGGGGTAATCTGATACCAACTGGGCGGCCACAAGAAAATCTTCTAGAACATCGTTCCTAAACTGATAGTGCGAATTGATCTCATCAACATTGGGGATGTCATTGACTGAGTGAAACTTTGGGCTCTTGGACTCAACACAGAGACCATACCAACGCGATTCCTCTTCTGAGAATGAAGCGTCGTAACTTGAGGCAATAAGGCCAAAATTAAGCAGAACAAGCTTCTCCTGACTTGTCAACTCCCTAAAGACTACTCCTGGCTCAAGCTGGATTGATGCATCTGTTGTAAGTCCGAGTATTGGCCATACTGTAGTTTCCGTTATCTCGGTGTGTTTCAGATCTTCGAGAAAGGTTCGCACCACAGTCGCTGGGTCGTTTTCCAGATTTAAGTACACTTGACCTTTGGCACGCAACTCTGGGCTCGGAAAAATAAGCCTAACCAGTTCTCTAAGGCTATAAGGCCTGCGCGCTCCGTGTTTGTGGCCCAGTAACGTGCCCGTATGCTTCAGCAACAGCGAACTCTGACTGGAAAGTTCTTCTACTCTCTTCCAGAATGGGTTCTGATCAAAGACAACTTCATCGATGCGTCCAGGGTGCAACAGGACCCGATGAGGATACTTCACCAATTGACCTTCACCACTGGAGTACCACGACTCGGTTCCGAGCAGGAATAGTACCTTTGCAAAGTTTGGACGAAGATCATCATAAACCCTGGTAAGCCACTCAACCAGTGCTTCTTGAAGATCAGGATGAAGGTCAAGCTCTGTCATTTCCATACATCTTAACAGACGATTGCATTGAGGCCTGGAATAGCCCACGTGTCATCAGTTGACTAACGTCCCATCATGTTCGAGACAATTTCTTCGAATACCGGAAACCGTTGTCCCTTTTCCCAAGCATCCCGAGTGGCAGCAGAGATGTATATCGGATGCTTCTTTGCGCTACTTATGTTCCCGACTGCGTCTCTTCCTGCTTGTCGAGCAGACTCGAGATGCTCTCCCAACTGCTCTTCGAATACGTCGTCAATCTGATTGAGCCAAGCCGTTACATTCTTCGAAAGTATTCGACCAGTTGGGAGCGCTTCCAGCTTGGGAAGGTCGAGTAAGGAGAATATTGCATCGTTATCTCTGATGTGCTCAGTCGATTTGTTCGGATCGCAGTTTGCATCGCAGTCAAATACAACGTGATGAGGTATACCAAAGGCCCTGGCGATCAGTACAAGAAGCGCAAGTGAGCTCTTACCCTCGCAAACCAAGATGCATGCTCCAGACCTTACGAATTCGGGTTTCCGTCCCGAAACGCGAAGGTATGCCTCTATGCATGCCTGATCAGATATGCCTTCGACGAGAACAACCTTGTCCGCGAAGAAGAGTTCATTGAACTTTGGAATTAGTTGGATCGCGAGCTTCGCCCTTGCCTGGTCTTCACTCGTTATCTTTTTGGCGAAGGCAGTATTGTATGATCCGATGATGGAAGAAAAACTAGAGGAAGTGATGTTAGTTCCCTCTGTGCCATTTCGAAATACCTTTATGCCACTGTAGTGATCAACGTCTATGAAATGAGGGCTGTGTGTTGTAATAAAGACCTGCGCGTCTGCGGCTGAGAGCTCCATTAGTATTGACGCCAGATGCTTTGCTTGAGGTGGATGTTGGTAGAGTTCCGGTTCCTCGCATCCAAGTATCAGCGTTGGGCTCACTGCTGAATCTACGGCCATTAGTTCCTGCAGAATGGCGATCAAGAATGTTCTTTGGAGCCCATGACCAAAATTTTCTACCGAACCAATGTAGCCTTTGTCTGAGAGTTGAACGATAGCTAGCGGATCGAGCACCGTTACTGATTTCTCATCACGTTTCCAATCGAGCTTTAAATCGGCGTCCGATGTAACTGCTGCCTTTAGTCGATTAGCCAGGCGCTTTTCCAGGTTTGATAAGTGAGTTTTCTGGCTGACTATGAGGGCGTCGTAAGCGGTGAGGGCTGCTGCTTTGATCTTTTCGATTTCAGCTTCGTAATCCATTGTGGCCCTTACAGTGTGCTGTATGAGCTTTCCAAGGTGTGATGTCTTTGCCTCAAGGCTTTCTGTGTTGGCTTCCTTAACTGCTGGAATGTATACCCAATGCAAATGGCGTTGAAACTTGTGAACTCCTCGACTTATTCCGAAGAAATCATCTTCGCTTATCGTCAGTTGCTTTTCTTCGGGCGGAACCATTTCTTCGTATTCGCGGAGGGCTTTCTCTCTTCCGTCATTTGTGGTTGCGTTGGCGATTTGTGGGTACTTCTCGCGCAGCTCATCAAAGATAGTTTTCTTTTCAGCGGCTGACCCCTTCTTGAAAAATACTGCGAGAGGCTCATAAATTAGTCTTTGGCCACGTATCTTCCGCTCAAAGCCTGCTATAGTTTTGGAGATTTCCGCTGTTACGACTAGTGCATTCTCTCTCACGTAGTGCTTGAACTCTTCCATCGCCGCAGGGGATAGGTCCTCAAAAGTGACTGTTATAGAAATCTTCTCTTCTGTGTTCTTTGCAAAAAAGTCTTCTTCAGTGAAACTGTTTATTTCTCCGAAGAAGATGTTTAGGGCCGCGAGTACAGAGGACTTACCCGACCCGTTTGCTCCGACGTAGGCATTGTAGTTTTCAGCGTCAATTTTTGCAGACTTGATGCATCTGAAATTAGATATCGCAATTCTCTTGATTTTCATTTTGAGGTCTCGTGTTTACCCTTTAATTTCATAGCCTTCGGTTAGATCTTTTCCATTATGTATGCTTGGGAGAAGACGTCAAGGTGTGGTCAAGAGGATCAATTTACAATGAAGTTGGTGGTTATCATCGTTGTGATGTCAAGTACTGCTCCCATTTGTTCATTAGTTCCAGACGTTTATCCAGTCGATCTGACCTTTGATACGCTCTGGTTACTTTGCTTTCAACAGTGTGACCTAGGGCGGCCTCTGCCACTTCATACTCTGCGTCAGTCTGTTCCTCGCTCCAGGTTCGAAAGGTAGCCCTAAAGCCGTGAGGTCGGTAGTTGTACCCTTGGCGTTCCATCAGTCGCGACATTGTGGCGTCAGATAGGACTTTTCCTTTCTGTGAAGGGAAGAGGAGTTCTTGATCATCGACCGTGCGCGCTAACTGGATTACGCTGAGGGCTTCTGTGGTCAGCGGAATTTTGTGTTCTCTCCCGGTCTTGGTGATCTCGGCGGGGAGTGTCAGGACTCTCTCAGCGATGTAGTTGTGGCGGGCGTAGCGCACCTCGCTCGTTCTCGCGGCTGTAAGCATAATGAACCGGAGGGGGAGTGCTGCGACGGACGTCTGTTCGCATAGCCATTTGTAGAAGGTTGGAGCGTCTTTGTAGGGCATCGAAGGGATATGTTCGGCCACATGGCGCTGTTTGCCGAGTAGAGCCCGAACCTTCATCGTCGCCTGTAGGTCTACCTCTAGGCCAAGTGCTGCCGCGTGCTTTAGGGTCAAGCTGAGGCGATTTAGCGCCTTTCTGGCCGTATCGGCTTTCGAGTGCCAGATAGGCTCAAGTGCCTTTTTCAGAGTATGTTGATCCAGGTCTTCGATTGCCGTTCGACCTATGGCCGGTAGCACGTGGACGGAGAGCGGGGACATCCAACGACCCGCCTCGCCATCACCCTTCAGTTCTGCCTTTCGTGCTTCGAAACACGAGCTCACAGCTTCCTGCACCGTAAGGCGTACGATCTTCTTTCGGCCTTCGGCTCGCTGAGCGATGGGATCAATGCCCGTTCGGAGCTTCCGACGCGCTTCTGCGGCAAGTTCACGCGCTTCGGCTATGGATACGTCGGGCCATCGGCCAAGACCCATCTCGCGCCGTTTCCCCTGGACGACAACGCGGAGTACCCACTTTCCCCGAGTGCGCTCGCTCTTCACTAGCCAAAGTCCTTGGCCGTCAGCATACTTGCCTTCGACTAGGTTCTTAGCTTTCAGTGGATTGAGGCTGTTCAAGAGAACCATCAAAGCCTCCGGCAGTCCACCTTTTGTAGTCCACCTTTTGGTCCACCTCAAGTGCTGTGATTGTATGTTCAGCGATGTTTGGCGAGGTGTTGCCTGGGGATCAGGGATTTCGTCTAAGTGGCTGAAAATGAAATGCTATGTGTTGGAATGTTCAACCAAACCCATTCCGGCTCTGGGCACCACTTAAATCCCTGAAATTGCTATGTTTTGCTTTCATTCCGACTTCTCTTTCGGTGCGGGTTTGACGCTTTTGGCGGAAGGTTTGACAATTAGCGCCCGCCGCGCGTTCTCGGTTTCGAGAGTCGCCATGGTCTCGCGGTTCTTGGCCGCAAGGTTGGCAGAGCGCGAATAGTGCCGCGCCATGGACAGGGTTTTCTGCCCCAGCAGGTCGGCGATGCGGCGTTCATCCAACCCCGCCTCGCGTAGTGTGGTCGCAACGGTGTGCCGCAGGCCCTTGAGGGTGAGGCCGGACTGGATCAGCCGTTCGGCCTCCAATCCCTTCTTGAAGCGGTGCCAGACGGTCGAGAATCCGTTGTAGGTCCATTGCTCGCCGCGTGAGTTGGCCAGCAGGACGGGCGCATCATGTTGTGGCGCTTGCTTCAGGGCCGCGTGCAGCGTTGGGCCGATGGGAATGGCGACTTCGACGCCAGTCTTGCCCCGGACGCCCCAGATGGTTTCGCCGTCGATCTGGTCGCGTCGCAGGTTCAGCGCGTCGGACGGATCGAGGCCGGTGTTCATCAGCACCGCAAGCACCACCCTCACATGAGGCGGCGCGTGTTCGAGCACCACGTCGCATTCCTCGGGCTCCCACGGGCGGTTGGCATAGGCGAGCTTTGCAGGGCGGGGCTTCGGGATCACGCCGGTGGCGAAATTGGCGGAGATCAGGCCCTTGGGGATCGCGAAGCGGAAGACCTCGCTCAGGAAGGTCCGCAGCATGTTTGCACGCCGCCAGCCGATCTTCTGGGCGGCCTTGTCGTGGATGCCTGCGACCAGCGGCGTGTCGATGGTGTGGATGGGGGTGTCACGGATGGGTTCCAGGAAATCGGCGCACTGCCGGTAGTCGCGCCGCGTCGCGGGGGCGAGATTCTTGAAATGCTCGGTCTCGTAGTAGGAATGGATCAGCCCGCCCAGTGTGCCGACCTTTGGTGCCTTGGCCTTGTTCGCCTCGGCGATGGCGGTGATCTTCTCGCATTCGGTGAAGAAGGCGGCCGACCCGAACGGGGCTTTCACAAGGTCGATCTTCTGGCCGGTCTCGCGGTGGTAGCAGCGCATCCGACCGTGGCGATCCTTGAAGATCTTGAAGCCTTTGATGCGCACCGTCGTCATCAGAGGCGCGCCAGAATGGCGTCATGCGTCGTGGCCTGCGTGCCGGTCTTCACATCGTCGATCCAGAGATCGAGGTCGCGCTTGTCCCAGAGCAGCACGCCGTGGCGCAGCTGGATCGGCTGCACCGGGCAGGCGATCTTGAAGTGCTTGACGGGCAGGCCTGCATAGCTGGCCGCCTCCGTCTCCTTGAACATGCGCTTTTCGATCACGCTGATGTTGAGGTTGGTCGTGGACATGGGCCTCGCCTCATTCTTTGCCGGTTTGCATGTCTGCCTGCCTGACCGGATGACCGTCGGCATGGGCAGCAGTCTGGTTGTTTGCATCGTTGCCCGTGTGCCCCGCCGCCCGTGTGGCGGTTTGCCTGAACCTCTCCCATCCGCTCATGGTCAGAAGGCGGGTTTTCGGGGATATCGCGAGGTATTCCAGCCGCCCCTCGTTCATCAGCGCACGAATTTGCGTGACACTGATGCCGACGGCCTGGCTGAGTTCTCTGGGCGAGAACAGCTTTTCCTGAGACAAAACCATCTCCTTTTCGTAAGGTGGCACGAATCTTCATGTGCCGTCCTAAGGGCGACACTTGAGAGCGATGAGAAGCAAATAACGTTCAAATGTGCGTTTAGCATCCATTTGAACGCAGCCGCAAGTGGTCTTGAACGAAAGATGGCACAGCGCCCCTACGACTATCTGACGGCGCTTGGGGCGCGGCTTGCGATCACACGCAACGAACTCGGCATATCCCAGGCGAGGATGGCGGAATCCCTGGGGATGTCGCTGCGGGCCTACCAAAGCTACGAGCTGGGCAAGCGTTCGATCCCCGTCGAGGCGCTCGTAGAGCTGCACCGGCGGTTCCAGGTCGACCTCTCCTGGGTTCTTTTGGGGATGGAGGCGGCCCGTCCGGGACACGATCTCGCTGCGCTAGAGCGGTTCGAGGTCGCCTTGGACAAATTCCTGACCACATCCGACATTCGCCTAAAAAGCGAAAAGCGCGGGGCCATCGTGGCCCGCTGGTATCGGTCTCTCCTCGAAGGAAAGCCGATCGACATGGACGACGTCCGTACCTGGATAGAATTACTCACGGAGTGACACGAGTGCTGGAAGCCTCCCCGCGGTGGAACCGCCAACGACTGGCGGTTCTGGAAGCCGTCGAATTTGACCTGAAGCGTATGTTTTCGGTTTTGTATTTTTCTTCAGTAGCTTGCGCTGCGGTCTACATGGGGGGCTGGCTTAGGTTTAATCTCCTGGACCTTCCAGTGGCACCTCTGTCTTTTTATGCATCCCTCACCATTGGGCTGACCGCTCTTGCGGGTTTACTCTTCGCTCTGCTGCTACCAACGATTATCGTCGCCGCTGGCATTGAACGCAGGTTGCAGCGGCGGATACGTCGATTGGACCTGAAAGCTAGCGCGACCGGCAAGCATCGCTTGATAGCATTGCAAACATTGCCAAACTTGCGGGACGGCACGGGAGAGACGCTAGGGAAGCAGGATGATCATCCGCAGCCTAGATGCGGACCTTGAGAGTTGCCTTCGAGTGAGGGAGAAGGCAAGCGGCCGAACGATAGGGGCCGAGGCAGAAGAAATCCTCCGCAAAGCTCTCTCTGAACCAATCATCAGGGTCAACTCGCTTGACCCCGGTCAGTCAATCCACGCTCGGTTTGTAGCAAGTCGGTGGCTTCGATATGCAGCAGCCAAGATCTTCCGCGATAAGTCTTCCCATGCTGTTCGCGTAGCCAAGGGGCGTACTTCCTTTGCTATCCAACACATAGACCCGACGCGCCACAGCCCCTCTCTCGCAGCCCTTCGCTCGTCCCAACCACCTTCGCGCTCCACCTCTCAACCGACAGAATTGGGGATCGTAGTGACGCCGGGCCATGCAGCCAGACAAAGAACCAGCAGACCATTATTCTGGGGGACAGCTTCGCGAGGAAAGCGGACAACCGTCTAATTCGGTCGCACGAAATGCAGTCAAGCTTTCATACTATCGTCGATTGCGCTGGTAATCTGACCGATCAGACGAAATAACTGCGCACTAAGCGCCTCCAGGTCAGCAGTGGCCGCAGGCAGGACAACTAGATACCCCTGCGCGTTTCGGGCAACCCACTTTCGTGCCATCAGTTCACGGATCTTGCGCCGCACAGACTCGCGGGGGATACCAGTGAAAAGTGCGATTGATTCAATATTGATCGGTCGTGGCTCCAAAGCGGTAGCATTAGGGCCCAAAAGATCGTCGTAACTGAGCGGAGCAGGGTCACGAAGAGGAAAGCCTTTGTCCTGCAGCGACATCAAGCCAATCACGGCAAGTACGAGCATCTTGTCCATGTCTCCGTCGAAAGCTGACCGGGCGGCAATTAGGTACTGCGTCCATGGATCGAGGATCTTTGGCCAGATCTCAACATAGCGCTCCCGCAAGAGGGTAGATGCGTCTTTTGATCGGGCATCACCCATGATCGCTCAGATCCTTACTGAAGGCATAGTGTGCAGCAACTCTAGTATAGAAGCCATCAGATCTGAAACCCAAAATAGGTGACAGAATGGTTGCAACCCATTTTGGGTGGTGCCGTTGGTTCCCCAGGGCGATTCTATGTGGAGAAGAGTCAGGATGGCACTATAACCATTGATGCATGGCATTTGCAGTGTGGGGGAGTGGGATGTCCGAAAAAATCCGGCGCTGGGGTCGATGCGGCGGCGGACGCTCAGCGTTCTTCCTGGCACTTCTTACCTCAGTCTTTTGGAACGCCTCTGCGCCAGTTGGACTTGCACAGGTCGTCGCTGTCGAGGATTCCGCAAGCAGGGTCGAGGCTGTTGACGTCACGATTGTGAACCCAAGTGCAGATACGGCTCTTAATGCTCGTATCATTGATCTCATCCGCCGGGAACTGCGGGCGTTTCCGGATGGCACCTTCTCGCGAGCGGCGGCTGAGCTCGCGTTGGCTCGGGTACGCCGGACCTCGCCTGTGACAGAGACAACTATCGACGTGACCCCGGGCGCAACCGGTGGCGTGATCGTCACAATCGGGGCAATACTCTCGGATGCGCGGGCCGCTGCTACCGAGCGTGGCTACATGCTGACTGGCGATCGCTCCGACCTTCCGGTGCTGTTTGATCGCAATGGAACCTACATTGTCGGCAAGCTGGAACTGCTGTCGATGGCGTACGCAAACAATAACGCGTGGTATGGCCGGCCAGACCTCTTCCTCAACGGCAATCCTTTGGTTTCAGGTGATCCTGCGGGTGCAGGTACTGACGCCTGGGTGGAAGGATTCATCCACGCCGGGATCTATGGCATCACGCCGCTCGGCGGATCGGCGCAGCTTTACGGCGGCTTGAGCGGCATCGTGAGCGGATCGACCGGAACAGAACTTTTCACGGACGCGACACGGCTGCATTTCGGGATCGAGGACGCCTACATTGGAATCGTGGGGGGCGACACCTCGGCCGAGGGCAACCGGCTTGTCTGGAACCTGACAGCCGGACGCAAGCGCTTTGCGATCGGCGAAGGCTTCCTGATCGCGAATTCGGCCTCTAACGGACAGGATCGTGCAGCCCTGCAGTCCAACCCACGTTGGGCCGCAGACATGCTGGTTCTTGGTCAGGTGCGCTACAATGAGAGTTTGTTCGAGGCCTTCTATCTTGACCCGGACGAACTGCCCATCGTGGATTCTCGGACCAAAATCGCTGGTCTGAACTTCGAGACTCGCATGGACGGTGGGTGGCAACTGGGCGGCACCTACCTTCAAGTTCTGGAAAGCGAGTTCAGCTACTTCGCCACCACGCCACCCGATCCGGTGACCGCGTCCTTGGGCCGCGACGGACTTGAGGTTTTCGACCTTCGGTTCCGTTGGCAGCCCGAGCAGAGCGGACTATTCGTCGTGGGCGAGGCCGCGTTGCAACGCAATGATCGCTTCGACATGAAGGCCACGGGCATCATGGGAGAAGTCGGGTACAGCTTTGCGGACGCCAAGTGGCAGCCGACCGTCAGCTATCGTCTCGCCCGGTTCTCTGGCGACGATCCTGCCACCGCCCGATTCGAGCGGTGGGATCCGCTGCTGTCGGGCGGGAATGGTGAGCAGTGGGTGCAGGGCATCAACCATTTCAAGGTGTTCCAGGACAGCAACCTGATTGCCCACCGGCTTCAGTTCCGCTTGCGTCCCAGCCCCAAGATCGAGCTTGTGCCTCAGCTCTGGGTTTTCAAGGCGGACAGCACGACGAACCTTGGCGGCAATCCGGCCTTGTCCTTCCTCGGCGGGGCGGATCTTGCCACCGAAGTCAACCTTACGGCCAAGTGGTTCATTTCGAAGAACACGATGCTGCAAGGCCATGTCGCGGCGACATTCCCGTCATCAGACCTGAACGCAGCGTCGGGTGTGTCCGGTGATATCGATCCGTGGGTCAGCGCGATGGTTTTCCTGCGCGTAGCTTTTTGAATCGAAGTTTCAGCAATCAGGAGAAGACCATGGAAAGACGTGACGTACTGAAGGGTGTGACCCTTGCGGCGGGTGCCGTAATTGCTGCAAAGGAAGTGCTTACCCCGACCCAGGCAGAAGCACAGGTGTCAGGCGGGCGCCCCGAAGGTAACGCTGCGCTCGGCATCACCCCAGTTGACGCCGACTACTTCATTCCGGGCCGCTTTGCCGGCAAGACGTTCATCGTGACCGGATCGGCCCGGGGGATGGGTGCTGCCGCCGCGATCCGGCTGGCGCGTGAGGGGGCCAATGTCATTGGCGTGGACTGGATCAAGGATCTGGGCGAGGCAACCCATCAGGCGATCCTCGCGGCGGGCGGCAAGTCGGTCTTTGTCTATGGCGACGTCGCCGAACCGGCCGTGGCGCAGGCTGCGGTTGATCAGGCGGTTTCGGCCTTCGGGGGGCTGGACGGGGCCATCAACAACGCCGGTGTAATGGACGGTGTCTTCTCGGGTGATGAGCCCGACTATGCCAAGCAGAAGCCGCTGGTCTTTGCACGGATTCACGAAGCGACAGACGAGTATTGGAACAACGTCTTCCGGACCAATGCGACCGGTGTCTTCATGTGCATGCGCGCCCAGTTGCGCCAGATGGTCGATCAGGCCCGCGGCGGCGCGATCGTCAACGTCGGCTCGATCGCCGGGATGACGGGGCTTTCCGGAAACCCGGCCTATGTCGCCTCGAAACATGCCGTGAGCGGACTTACAAGGAACGCGGCAATCGACTATGCGCCCTATGGCATCCGGGTAAACTCGGTAAACATGGCAGCCACCGATACGCCGATGGTCGCACGCGCCGGGGTACTGGTTGCAGCGTCCGCCGCGGATGCGGTCGGCCCGACCATGGGCCGGATCAAGATCGACAGCGTACTAGCCTACACCGACAAGACCCACCGTTCCGCCACCGTGGGCGAACAGGTGTCGATGATGCTGTTCCTGCTGTCGCCAGAGGCTTCGAACTTCACCGGCGGCATCTATGCGACTGATGGCGGCTGGACGGCCTACTGACCTGAAAAGGGGGGCGCCAACAGAAACCGGCGCTCCCACTTCGCCCTACAGACGGAGGCCTTAGGTAGAAACGATGCAAACACGACGCAGTTTCCTCGGCTTTGGCTGCATGGCTCTCTTGGCCTCGCCTGCCTTGGCAAAAAGGGGAGACTGGGTGCTCCTTGGCGTGCGCCGCATCAACCTCTTGAAGGAACGCGATCTGATTTATGTCGGGCTCAATGCGGGCCTCTTCACGGGACTCAAGTTGCAGGTCGCGGCAAGAGGCGTCTTCATGGAAAGCCTTTCGGTCCGCTTTGTGAATAACGACAAGGTGGATCTTCCGGTGCGCAACTTCATCGAGAAGGGTGGAGAGACGCGGGAGATCCTCTTGCCGGGCCTGGTCCGCGCAATTCGCGCAGTAGATATGAGGTATCGGAAGATACCGACAGGCGGAGTGGCGGAGGTGAGTGTTCTTGCACGGCAGGCCTGACACCGGCGGGGCGACCCGTCCCGTTTTTGCCTGGATCGGCGCACGGGTTCGGACCCTTTCGGGATTGGGCTTGGTCATCGCCGCGCTCTTCATGGCGGCTGCGCTGACACCCAGCCTGATTCCCCGCAGCGCAGCCCTTCAGGGCGTTCTCTGCGGTCTCAGCCTGATCGCAGGCTATTCGATTGGGGGCCTTGCAAGGCTTGTCTGGCAGGGGCTGGGGCTGCCGCAATTTTCTGACCGGGTGCAGCGACTGCTGTTGCTGAGTTCGGGCCTGTTTGCGGCGGGGCTCGTTCTTGCCAGCTTGTGGCTATCGCTCGGTTGGCAGAATGACATCCGCCTGTCGATGGGCCTTGCCCCCGAACAGTCGGGGCGGCTGATCCTTGTGCTGACCATAGCGCTGATCGTGGCCGTGGTCCTGTTGCTTCTGTCGCGGCTTTTCCTGAAAGTGGCGCGTCTGGTGGAAAGCCGCGCAAACCGGTTCCTGTCGCGACCTCTCGCCTGGATGTTGGGCGTGGGAACCGCAGCCTTTTTGTTCTGGTCGATCGGCAACGGTATCCTGGTGTCGCGGGTTCTGGCAGTCATGGACAGCGCCTATGCCGCAATAGATGGCGTGATTCAAACTGACATTGCCCCGCCAGCCGATCCCATCAAGACCGGCAGCGCCTCTTCGTTGGTCGATTGGCAAGGGATCGGGCACGAGGGTCGGAATACCGTTGCGGCATGGCCGACGGCTGCCGATATCACGGGCCTTTCAGGCGCTGCGGCGCTGGAGCCGATCAGGGTCTATGTCGGCCTGAACTCGGCTGCCGATGCTGAAGCACGCGCCGAACTGGCGCTGGCGGAACTGCTTCGTGTGGGGGCGTTCGACCGCAGCCTTCTGGTCATTGCCACGCCGACGGGCACCGGGTGGGTCGATCAGGCCGGAATGGCGCCGCTTGAAATTCTGCATGGCGGCGACGTCGCATCGGTTTCGGTCCAGTACTCCTACCTGCCCAGCTGGCTTTCCCTGCTTGTCGCACCCGAATACGGCAGGACCACCGCCCGCGCTGTCTTCCGGAAGGTCTATGGCCATTGGGCCGGTCTTCCAGCTGATCAGCGCCCCCGACTGTTTCTGTTCGGACTCAGCCTTGGCGCCCTGAACTCCAGCCTGTCGGCAGATCTTCTGGACGTGATCGAGGATCCCTTCGATGGAGCCTTGTGGGTGGGTCCGCCGTTCGCCAGCCAAGCCTGGCGCGATGCGACCGCTGGCCGCGATCCTGAAAGCCCCGTGTGGCGGCCGGTGTTCCGGGACGGGCGCATCTTGCGTTTTGCCAATCAGGGCAGCGGTTTTCTTCGACCGGATGAAGATCCGCAGACCTGGGGACCATTGCGCATCGGTTATTTGCAGTATCCGGGGGACCCGATAACCTTCTTTGCCCCGAGCAGCCTGCTGCGCGAGCCCGAATGGCTAAAAGAGCCGCGTGGGCCCAACCTGCCGCCGGGCCTGCGCTGGTATCCCATCGTGACCACACTTCAGGGCCTGCTGGACGTGGTCACGGCCACACAAACCCCTCCTGGACATGGCCACGTCTATGCCGCGTCGGACTACTTGAAAGCATGGGCGGACCTGACCGCACCAGTCGGCTGGCAGGCCGACGGTATGGCCAGGATCGATGACGCCCTGCGGGAGCGCGGGCTCTAAGGGGCAGCAGAAACACATGAAGGAACCGATACAATGACAAACCGCATCGTCCTGTTCGTCGCCGGCGCGATCTGTCTTCTGGGGGGTCTGATCGCAGTATTCAATCCGCTGGCGGCCAGTTTTACCGCGGAACAGATAGCAGGCTGGCTGTTCCTGTTCGCGGGTGTGGTCCAGGCCTTTGCCGCGTTTCGCGAGGGCTGGTCCCTCCGCGCGTTGCTGACCGGGCTTCTTGGAGCTTTGGGCATTCTGGTCGGCCTGTCGCTTGTAGCCCGGCCACTGGAAGGAATCATCGCGCTGACCTGGCTGGTCGCGATCTTCTTCTTGGTTTCTGGCGCGGCCAAAGTATTGCTGTCATGGCCACTGCGCGGGACACAGTTCTTCTGGCTCTTGCTTGGATCCGGGGCCCTGTCGGTGATCCTTGGCATCATGATCCTTACGGGAATGCCTGCCTCGGCGGGGATCGTGCTGGGCACGATGCTTGCGATCGACCTCATCTCCAGCGGTGTCGCGCTGATTGCGCTTGGTGTCGTGACGGGGCGCAGTACCTGAGGGGAGTGGCTTTCGCGGCCGAAGGTTGAGATGCCTCTGCGGCGGCAACAAGCGGAGGAAATGTTCGCCGACCTCCACGTCAAGGTTTCCTTAGGAGATTTGAGTCCTTTGCCCGCGCGTTAACCCACGAAGTCATCTCCTCGGTTCAAGTCCAAGAGGCCAATCTGGTGGTAAAGAAGGCCTCTCTGCTGAACGACGTAAGAAGGCCCAGCGGAGTGGTTCGATCCGTGCCGTTCGCGGCGCATCAACCTGGAGATCTGACAGACATGGCAACAGCGCATGGCCGACCCGAACGTAACCCCTTCCTGTCGTCCGACATCTACGGTGTGACCCATGTCAACCCGGCACAGCAAAACAGCATTCCTTACAGAATCCCCCTCAGGGTTCGCACTGTCGATCTGGGTGCGTTGAACCCAGTCTGGGGTGGGCCGGTCAACAACGCCACCTACTCCTCGGCTATGCCAGGATACTTCTGGTCGGTCGCAACGGATCGCGTGGCGCTGATTGATGCCCGCGACGGTCGATGGGAGAAGGTCGCGGACATCGATCTGCCGGGGGCAGCCCGACGGTCACAAGAGGCGCTTCGGCAGATCGTGGACTTCGAGTATCGCGACATTGCTTCGGCCGAAGCCCATCTGAAGTCGATCCTTGGCGATGAGCCCGGGACTGTGCTGCCCGCAGGGGTCTATGCACTGGTCAGCGACAAGGACCTTGTCTACTGCAATGCCGGCACGACGGTTTCGGCCATCGGACTTGTCGACCGCGCTGATCTGTCCAGAGGACTGGAGGTAAAGGCACATTTCGACATGGCGACCATCATTCCGCCCACCAGCGTCATGGGTGCGGAACCGCGTGTCGGACTGGTGGGCATGAACATGACCTATGACGGCCATGTCGTGGTCGGGGCGCTGAACGGTGTCTCTGTGATCGAAGCTGCACTGACCCGCGGCGAGTTCGTGAGCTTCGGTGACGACAACCAGATGGCCACCAACTCGCTGGCAGTCGATGCAGGTGGAGGCATCTATGTCGCAACTGGCTCGAAAACACCGCGGCGACCCGGCGTGATGCGAAAGCTGGTTTGGACTGGCGAGCGCCTGTCTGCCGATCCCGTCGATGGGGCTTGGACCGCAGAGTATGATGGTGGCGATTGGCCTCCTGCGATCAAGGCCGGGACCGGAACCGGATCGACGCCAACGCTGATGGGTTTTGGCGAAGGTGAGGACAAGCTCGTCCTGATCACCGATGGATCGAACCGGATGAAGCTTGTCGCGTTCTGGCGCGACGAGATCCCCACTGATGCACGGGCGGTCGAGGGCGCCCTGTCGCCTCGGATCGCCCATCAAATCCCAGTCCGCGCCGGAATTTCCGAGGAACGCCCATGGCTGCAGTCGGAGCAGACAATCATTGTCTTGGGCACAGGGGCCTTCGTGGTGAACAACCTGATCGAGGAAGGCCACCCCGACCGCATCATCGATGTCTTGACAGTTGGTCCGGTGCACGCGCCACCGCGAGGCGTCGAAAAGATCGTCTGGAACCAGACCGACAGGCGGTTCTATTCGGCCTGGGCGCGTGGCGACGTAGTTTCGGTCAGCATGGTGCCTTTGGCAAGCTCCGGAGCCGGAGCCGTCTTTGTGAACGGATACAGCCCCGAGGACGGATGGGAAGTCACCGGGTTGGACTGGGAAACCGGAAAGACAGTCTCGCGCACCATTTTTGGACAGGACAACAAGGGCAACGGCGCATATGCGATCCTTCAGTTCCTGGCAAACGGTGACATGCTCTTCAACTCCATAGTCGGGCCATTCCGCATTCCGGCTGTTTAGGTTCCGGACACATGCACAGACCACGACCTGAATACGCGCGGCCTATCGGTCCGGGAAAAGTCCCGGCATCCAGTCGCTTGCCAGCCTCGCCGGAAAGCTCAGCCGCAACGGCGCGCGTTGGGTGAATGACTTCAGCGCCCCCACCGCCAGCAGTTCCGCCGTGACCTTTCGCGCCTGGCGGTCGCTGACGGCGAGAAGGCCGGGCAGTGCCCCGCGTTCAACTTCGCCGGACATCAGCGCTTCGCGCATGACGATATCTGCGCCCTTGGCCAGCGTGCCCTTGGCCATCTCGGTTTTGCACCAAGTCATGATCCGCTCGCGCAGGCGTTGCGGTTGCATCAGGGTTTCCATGAAGCGGACCTGGTCGATGCAGGCTTCGAGGAAGAAGGTCGCGAATTCGGCCAGGCGCTGTTCGGAGAGGTTGCCTCGGCCGTCAGCGCCGCCGTGGCGAGGTTCGTCGGCGGCCATGAGACGCTGTTTGTACTCGGCGTCGCGCCGGGCGAGGCCCCGCGCGGCGGACCAGAGGCCATCGGAGCCGACGGTGTCGCGCAGCATGGCGTGGGCGACCATGCGCGAGACGCGGCCGTTGAGGTCGATGAAAGGGTGGACCCAGACAAGGCGATGATGGGCGCAGGCTGTGGCGATGATCGCGCCGCTTCGGCCCTGCAGCCCGTACATCTTGCGCATGTGCGCCAGAAGGCGCGGTACGGCGCCGGGGCTGGGGGCGACGTGCTTGCCGACCTGGACAAAGTCCGTGCGGAATTCGCCGGGGACAATCGGAAGCTCTGCACCGTCCGGTCTGTGCACGACGAGCAATTCCAGGGGCAGGTTCTGGCAGAACCGGCGGTGGATTTCGCGCAGGCTGTCCGGGGCAAGCGGGTGGTCGGTCAGGCCGCCCGTGTCGATCCAGCGCTGCACCTCGATGTGGGCGACCGCTTCAAGCTGCAGGTTCCGTTTCTCTGCGTCAGCGCTGAAATCCTTGTTCAGGGCGCGTTCGATGTCGATCGGGTGGGTGTTGTGGCCCTCGATCAGGTTCGAGTAGTAGCAGTTCATTGATCGGACGAGATCTGCCAGCGGTGCCCGGATACCTTCAGGCAGAGACGATCGCAGCCCTGACGACTGGCTGGCGAGTTCGACGGCAAGGTCGTTCAGGGGAGCGCGATACCTTGACGCTTCCTCAGGGATCAGCGGCTCGACTATGGTGATCGCTTCGCCCTTGTCTGCTATGGTGTCGGTCGACATGGCGCCTCTTGATGCAAGGCTCGTTGGCCTTGTACGAGTTCCGGTTTCATTTCCGGGTTCGGCACAGAGCCTATCGCACTTAACATCAATAAAATAGAGAAAAAATCTGTAGTGTGATCTCAGGGAAAGCCCGATCTGTTCCGCTACAAGTTCCGTTTCAAGTTCCGCTTCCTGCTGCCCTAAAGCTCATGCCCCCAATCCCGATCCCTCAGCGCCGCCTCAGCCGTTCTTCGGCGGCCTTCGCTTGCTTCAAGCTCTCGCTCAGCTGCCTGTCGATCGCCCCTAAGTTCGCGGCTTCGCTCAGCAAGCCACGCAAGGCCGTCATGGAGTCGATCTGCGACTGAATAAGCAGCGAGACGCAGTCGGCCAAGCCATCCATCCTCAGCCCCATCCTGTTGGTCGAGCGCGCTTCCAAGGCGCGCAAGGCCTGTGCCGAGGTTTCGGAGGCTGTCGCCAGCCGTTCGACGTAGCCAAGCAATTCGCGCTCCAGCGCTGTCAGGGGCGTCTGCATTCATTTCACCTTTATTTGAATGCACAACACCGATCTCTGATCGCTGATCGCGCATGTCTGAATACTCGCCCGCTCCGGGTCGGTCAGAAGGTAGGTCCTCCCGCCCTGGTCGATCCGCTGCAGGCCAAGGCGCGTCAGCTCCGACTTCGACAGCATCGCGCTCCAGAACCAGCTCAGCACGAGCAGCGCCGTGATCGCGGCGGTCGCGGTCGCCAGCAGGATCACCGGTGCAAAGGTCATCCAGCGCGTGATCCGGTGTTGGAAGCTCTGCATCGTGCCCGAGGTCGCGTGCAGAAACATGCGGGTATCGGCTTCGATTGTATCGCGCGCGTGCGTCGCAATGGCCGTCAAATCGCTCCTGAAGCTCTGCAGCTGGGATGCCATCAAGGCGGCGTTCTCGTGCCGCAGGGCTTCCAGATCCGCGTTCAGCCTCTCGCTGAGCCGCGGGGTCGGCTTTCCAGTCGTCATGGAAGATGTCTCCTTTCAGTCGCCAGCGTTCGCCCGTGTCGGGGTCCTGGACGGTGAGGTATTCCTTGCCCGCGCGGGGGACAGTGAAGCCGACATCGGTCATCAGCGCGACCATGCTGGCGCGGTCGGTGATGGTGCCGACGGAAATCTCGTCGATGATCCAGCTTTGCACCTCCTCGCGGGTCTTGGCGCGCTGTGGGGTTTCGAGGATAGGCTGCACCTCCTGCGCGCGGTGGGCGTCCATCGGGTCGGCCCAGCCGTGGGCCAGGTTCATCAGATCGCGGAAGGAGTCGAATGCAGTCTGATAGCCGGGCGGGGCGATGTTCAGGCTGCGGCCAGAGGACAGGTCGAGGCGCGGAGTGCAGAAGTGCAGCTCCACGCGGCCCTCATGGCTGTGGCGTACCCAGAGGATGTCGAACTGCTCTGTATCGAGGCCCGCAAAGGCGAGCTTTTCGAAGCCGTCCATGACCTCGGCCTGCTGCGCCTCGGTCGGGGCATCGTCGGCGGCGAAGCTGATGACCCCGGCGCGGTAGGTCCAGGCATGGGGGCTCGCGTCAATTAGCGCCTCGGTCCGGTCGGGATTGCCGCGCAGGACTTCGGGGCGCGGGTCGCGGTTCGTGTGCGTGGGCAGGCGAGCCGCATCGCGGATCAGGTCGCGGTTGGCATCGTAGGCCAACACCTGATCAGCGATCAGGTAGCCGACGGGGCCGGACCCGCGCCCCTGGCCGTTGGGGAAGAACTTGATCAGCATTCGCGGCCCTGGGCGAGGAGCTGGGCAAGCTGACGTTCAACGGACAGAAGGCGGCGCGCGACCTCGACCGCGTCGATCGTGGGCGTGACGCCAGCGGCATGGGCGCGGTTCAGCCAGCGGGCAATCTGGTTGAGGTTGCCACCGATGCGTCCGACGGCCAACACCAACGCCGGATCGACGCGCGGGGCGGGTTTGCGGCGGCGGGCGTCTGTGCGGCCGAGGGCCTCACGCAGGAGGGTCGCCGCTGGGACGCCCGCAGCTTCGGCCTTTTGTCGAAGCTCGGCCTTCTCGGCCGCCGTGCAGCGGAAAACGAACGTGTCCGTCAGCGCGGGCTTTTCGCTGGCAGCGCCCGCGCCGGTGGGGTTCGAAGGGGAGGCTTGCCACCCCTCGCAAGGTCCCGTGTCAGAAGCGCCAGCGTATGACACGGGTCGCCTTGCTCTCTGCTCATCCCGCATGACGCTGCTCCATCTGTCCGGCTTCCTTCCCGGCAAGACAGCGCAGCTGTCGCACCTGCTCCCGCCATTCCGGGCTTCCCCTTGGCGCGGGGCTTCGGGCAGGAACCCAGAAGCCGCGATGGGGGCCGTTCACCGCCAAGGGCAGGCTTCGGTCCAGCGTCGCCAGCCCTTCCTGCGCCAAACGGTCGTTCCAGTCGCGGGCAAAGCAGATGCCCTGCGGCACGAAAACCAGCGGCGATGGCGGGGCGCCGTGGGCCGGGGCTGTGCCGGATTGCCCCTTCCCGGGCAAATCCGGCGCGGCAGCGGCCGTTCTTGGTTTAAGTTCCTTTTCTTTGTTCGGGGGGCGTTCCTGTCCCCCTTTTCCGGACAGATATGTCCCCTCGGGCGGACAGGATTGTCCCCCTTTCGCCCGGGAAAGGGGGACGATCTTGTCCCCCTCCCGCCGGCGCTGCGTGGCGCGCCGCAGGGCATCTTCGGTCGGGCGGTAACGCGAAGCATTGCCGCGATTGGTGCCCCGCACGACCGTCAGGTGGCGCGCCATCTCGGGTTTGTTCAGCGCGCGCTTCACCGATTTCGCATGCCGCCCAAGCGCCGTGCCGATCGTCTCGAAGGACGGATGGCATTCGCCGGTGTCATGGTCGGCATGGGTCAGCGCCAGATAGGCGGCAACGCGGAAGGCGTTGTCATCAAGCGATTGGTCAAGGACGAGGTCTAGAAGGTACTGCAGCTTGACCTGGCAGAAGGGCAGAATGTCAGACATGCAGGTCCCCGGTGATTGCGCCGGAGTCCGGGTTTTGGTATCCTGTCAGGACAGTGACTTCGAATGCGCCGTCGAGGTGGGTGGCCGCCCCCTCGACGGTTTTTCTTATGTCAGGATCGCCCGAAAACCGGTTTGACAATCGCCCCCTAAGTGCTTGATTTCCCGTAGGGGGTTTGACGGGAAAACGCCGCGCAACCGGTTGATTTCCTGCGTCGGTGGACGGCTTGAAAATCCGCGTGTCGCTGGTTCGATTCCGGCTCTGGGCACCATTTAACTCATTGAAAACACTTGCAGAATGGGGCAGATCGCTTATGCGAACTTTCACAGCAGGTTTTCTTGGGTATCACTTTGGTATCAATTGAGGATGACACCATACTTTCCGATTCTATGGTCAGGACTCGCTCTGGCTATGAAACCAGAACGAGTCCTGACCCTAGATGTTCAGTCCCAGCCTCTGGCGGATCGGATTTAGGATGAAACGATTTGGCTCTGATGTCCAGATTTTGTCGTAAGGTATGAGGCGGTTCAGCGTCTTGAGCCTTGGGGTGAAATTGTAGACCAGGGCAGATGAAACACGTGGGTTCTCGTCGTCTATTCGGCCCTTGGTAAAGTTGTCGTTGTCGGCACAATTGGCGCGACTCGCGCCGTAGATTGGCGGAGTGTCGGGCTCGTGAGGGGTTGATGTTCAGGTGGCGCGCTTGAGCTGTTGCAAGCGCCGATAGTCGATGGTCGGTCGCTTGATCCTTTCGCGCTCTTTGATGATGGCTGCGGCCCTGCCGAAGTAGGCGTCGGCGGGCGTCACTTTGTGCAGGCTCTCGTGGTAGCGCTCGTTGTCAGACCAATGCGCGCCCCGGACGGGACCCTAGGCGCTTATGAACTCCCGCACGAAGGCGCTCGCGGGCTTGGCCCGGATGTCTTGCGGCTTGCCGATCTGCTCGATCCGTCCCATCGACATGACGACCACCAGATCGGCAAGCTCCATCGCCTCTTCCTGGTCATGGGTCACGAAAATCGTGGTCAGGCCCGTGGTGTCGTGGAGGTCGCGCAGGCCCTGGCGAAGCTCTTTCCTGACCTTGGCGTCCAGCGCGCCGAAGGGCTCGTCAAGAAGCAGCATGCGCGGCTCGATGGCCAGCGCCCTGGCAAGGGCGACGCGCTGCCGCTGCCCGCCCGAGAGTTGCGAGGGATAGCGCGCACCGATGTCGGGAAGCTGGATCAGCTCCAGAAGTTTCGTCACGCGGCGGGCGATCTCGGCCTTCTGCGGCCGGGTTGCGCGGGGGCGGGCGTTCAGGCCGTAGGCGATGTTGTCAAAGACCGTCATGTGCCGGAAAAGCGCGTAGCTCTGAAAGACGAAGCCCACGCGGCGGTCCTGCACCGACAGGCCCGTCGCATCCTGCCCGTCGAAAAGGACCCGACCCGATGTCGGGAACTCGAGCCCCCCGAGGATCCTGAGCAGCGTCGTCTTCCCGGACCCCGACGGCCCGAGAAGGGCCACGAGCGCGCCCGACGGGATGGCAAGCGAGACCGGGCTCAGCGCTGCGGTGGTGCCGAAGAGTTTCGAGATTTCGTCGATGTCGATATGCATCGGTTCCCCCTAGTGGCGGCGCGCGGCAGCAAGCGCGTCGGCATGCCGGATTTCAAGGAAGGTCTTCAGCGCCAGCGTCACGAAGGCAAGGCAGGCCAGAACGGCGGCGAGCGCGAAGGCCGCAACGGACAGATATTCGTTGTAAAGCATCTCGATCGTGATCGGCATGGTCGCCGTCTGGCCCCGGATCTTGCCCGAGACGACGGAAACCGCGCCAAACTCGCCCATCGCGCGGGCGTTGCACAGAAGGACGCCGTAAAGAAGCGCCCAGCGGATGTTCGGCAGCGTCACGGTCCGGAAGGTGCGCCAGCCCGACGCGCCAAGCGTCAGCGCCGCCTCTTCCTCGGCCCGGCCCTGTTCGACCATCACCGGGATCAGCTCGCGCGCGACGAAGGGAAAGGTCACGATCATCGAGGCGAGCACGATGCCCGGCAGGGCAAAGACGACGGGGTGGCCAGCCTGGACCAGAAGGGCGCCGATCCAGCTGTTTGCCCCGAAGGTCAGGACGATGCAAAGCCCGACAACCACCGGAGAGACCGAAAAGGGCAGGTCGATCAGGGTGATCAGCAGGGCCTTGCCGCGAAAGTCATACTTGGTGATGAGCCAGGCCGCGGCAATCCCGAAGATCGTGTTGAGCGGCACGGCGATGGCCGCGACGGTCAGCGTCAGGCGGATGGCCGACAGCGCCTCGGGGTCGGCCAGCGAGGTCACGGCCGTGACCCACCCCTTGCCGAGCGCCTCGTAGAAGACGGCAACAAGCGGCGCAAAGAGCAGAAGGACCAGCAGCGCCAGCACGATGACGGTCAGAATGACCTGGAAGAGCGGGCTTTCCTCGGTGGCGACGCGGAAGGTGGCGGGGGCGGTGTCAGACATATCCGATTCTCCGGCGGCTCCAGACCTGGATCGCGTTGATGACGAAAAGCATGAGGAAAGAGATGACCAGCATGGCGATGCCGATGGCCGTCGCGCCGTCATAGTTGAACTCTTCCAGCTTGATGACGATCAGGAGGGGCGCGATCTCGGTCTTCATCGGCAGGTTGCCCGCAATGAAGATCACCGAGCCGTATTCGCCGACAGCCCGCGCCAGCGCCAGCGCAAAGCCGGTCAGCGCCGCGGGGGCGAGCATCGGCAGGATGACGTGCCGGATGGTGTGCGCCCGGCTCGCCCCCAGCGTGGCCGAGGCTTCCTCGACCTCGCGCTCGATCTCGTCGATCACGGGCTGGACGGTGCGGACGACAAAGGGCAGGCCCACGAAGACCAGCGCGATGAGGATGCCAAGGGGCGTGTAGGCGATCTTGAAGCCCAGCTCGCGCGCCACCGCGCCAAAGACCCCGTTCGGCGCGTAAAGCGCGGTCAGCGCGATGCCTGCAACGGCGGTGGGCAGGGCGAAGGGCAGGTCGACGGCCGCGTCGATCAGGCGGCGCCCCGGAAAGCGATAGCGCGCCAGTACCCAGGCCAGGGCGACGCCAAAGACCAGGTTGAACGCGGCCGCCAGGAAGGACAGGCGGAACGACAGCCAGAGCGAGGCCCATATCCGGGCGCTGTTGACCTCGCCCCAAAGCCGCTCGGGACCGGCAGCGGCGCCCTTCGCCAGAAGGGCACCGATGGGCAACAGCACCACGAGGGACAGAAGCGTCAGCGTGATCCCCGCGCTGATCCCGAGGCCCGGGATCGGGGAGCGATGGATGAGAGGTTTGCCCATCAAATTTCCTTTGCTGGCCGGGCCGGCATGTCCTGCCGGCCCTGTTGGGTCAGGGGGTTGGACTACTTCGCCACGTAGATCTGGTCGAAGATGCCGCCGTCGGCGAAGTGCCTGGCCTGCGCCTCTTTCCAGCCTCCGAAGGCCGATATGTCGACAAGGTCCAGCTTCGGGAAGCGGGCGACATCCTCGGGCGCCGCCTTCGACGTGTCCCAGCCCCGGTAATAGTCCTTGAAGATGATCGCCTGGGCTTCCGGGCTATAGAGGAAGTTCAGGTAGGCTTCCGCCAGCTTGCGCTGGTCGTCGGTCTTGATGTTGGCATCGACCAGCGCGACCGGGGGTTCGGCCAGGATCGACACGGACGGGACGACGACGTCGAACTGATCGTCGCCCAACTCCTTCTGCGCGAGGTAGGCTTCGTTTTCCCAGGCCAGCAGGACGTCGCCGATGCCGCGCTGGGCGAAGGTCGTGGTCGCGTCGCGCGCGCCCTTGTCCAGCACCGGCACATGTTCATAAAGCGCCTTGACGAAGGCCTGCGGGTCCGTGCCGGTCTTCTGCGCCCAGGCCCAGGCCGCCAGGTAGTTCCACCGCGCCCCGCCCGAGGTCTTGGGGTTCGGAGTAATGACCTCGACCCCGTCCCTGATAAGGTCGCCCCAGTCCTTGATGCCCTTGGGATTGTCCTTGCGCACCAGGAACACGATGGTCGAGGTATAGGGCGACGCGTTGTGCGGCAGCTTCGACTGCCAGTCGGCAGGCAACTTGCCAGCGGCGGCGATCTTGTCGATGTCCGCGGCAAGCGCCAGCGTCACCACCTGGGCATCCAGCCCCTCGATCACCGCGCGGGCCTGGGCGCCCGATCCGCCGTGCGACTGTCCGAGGGTGGGGGCCTCATGGCCCTGCGCCGTCCACCAGGCCGTGAAGGCCTGGTTGATGTCGCGGTAAAGTTCGCGCGTCGGGTCATAGCTGACGTTCAGCAGGCTTTCGGCAGAGACCTGGGCCGGCACGCCGACCAGCCCGACGAGCGCAAGCGTGAGCGTGGCCGCAAGGGTTCTGAAGCGGCTGGCGAAGGCCGGGGGCGTCGCGGCCCCGACAAGGGTGAGGGTGGCAGACATGATCTTATCCTGTCGAAGTCTGGAAAGGGGCGAGGGGATTTCCCCATCGGGCGCGAGGTCCGCAATGGTCGGTGCGTTGGTTGGCCAACATGTCACTCGTGGCCCCCTGCTGTTGCACCTGAGCACACCGGTCGTCATCACGCCTCTCCTTCGCTGCCGGTCCGGGACCGGTGGTGGAATGGCCTTAATAACGACAGGACAGGTCGAGTATTGCAACGGAATATTCACGCCAAAGTTTGTCGTATATAGAGAATAATTTTCTCCACGCCGGACCTTGGCCCGCCAACAGCGGCCGCTGCAAACTCGTGTGTTTCAGGGCGCTTAGGCGCTGCCCGGGGTCAGATCGGGGATCCCGCCCTGCCGCAGCATGTCCTGGAGCGTCAGGGAGTCGATCATGACCAGGTAGGACCAGAAGACCTCGGCAAAGACCTTGCGGATGCGGCAGGTCGCCTCGTCGGCGCAGTCCTCGCAGCGCTGATAGGCGCGCCGCGACAGGCAGGGCAAGGGCGCGATCGGCCCATCGATGGTGCGCAGAAGTTCCGAGATCGAGATATCGGTCGGCTTCCTGATCAACACGTAGCCGCCGGCCCTGCCCCGGATCGACGCGATCACGCCGGCGTTGCGCACCTCTAGCAGGATATGCTCAAGAAAGCGCTTGGGCGTGTCCGAACGCTTGGCGATCTCTTCGATCGTCAGGGGCTCGGGCTGGCCCTTGGCCGCTTCGTCGGCAAGGACGAGCAGCGCCTTGAGGGCATATTTCATCTTTTGCGTGATCATGGGCCAGACTAGGCCGTGGAAAGACGAGAATCAATGTCGGGATTGCGTCGCAGGCGCCGCGTTCAGGCAGAAAATTCCATAAACCCGTGGAAAAACAGACACTAAGAAGGCCGTGCCGCCCTTGATGTTGCCACCCTCGGTCATTATGGACTTCGGCCCGGTTTGGTGCATTCTGGCCGCCGGGCCCGCAAGCCGGGGCCTGAAAGGCAGCATGACCGTGACGGATCTGGACCTGATAGACCGCAAGATCGTGGCAGAGCTGATGCGTGATGCAACGCTTCCCATCGCCCAGATCGCCGACAAGGTCGGCCTGTCGCAGACGCCCTGCTGGAAGCGCATCCAGAAGCTTGAAGCCGCCGGCGTCCTGACCGGGCGGGTGGCCCTGGCCGATCCGACCAAGCTGGGCTTTGGCCTGACCGTCTTCGTCGGGATCGAGGCGCCGGACCATTCGGCCGACTGGCGCGACGCCTTCGCCAACGCGGTCGACACGATCCCCGAGATCATGGAGGTCTACCGTATGGCCGGGGAAATCGACTACCTGCTGCGCGTGTCCGTGGCCGACATGATGGCCTTCGACAGGCTTTACAAGCGCCTGACGGCTGCGGTGCCGATCAAGAACGTTACCAGCCATTTCGCCATGGAGCGGATAAAGTTCTCCACGGCCTATCCGGTCGACACGCTCGCGCGCTGAGGCGCCTTGAGAGAAAATCCTTCTCTTTTGGCGCCAACCTTTGGAATCCAATATACACGACAATCTTGCTAGACTTAAGCCAAGGTCGAGTCGCCGCCCGCCGATGGCGGCGACGAAATTGCGGTCCGATGCCGCACAGGATCAAAGGATTGCACGATGAAAACGCTGCTCCGCCAACCGCATCAACCACAGTCCGGCTATGTGGCCGTGACGATCTTCCTTCTGGCCTACGCCGCGACACTTGCCCTTGTCATCGCTCCGGCCCACGTCAAGTCGGCCTTGGATGCGATCCTGGTCTGGCCCTTCGGATAGGCTGGCGGTCAGAAAGTCACCCGGGCTGACCTACTCCCCATAGGGCAGCCAGATCGTCTTGACCTGCCGCGCCCTGAGCAGCCACTCGCGGCCCTGACCGTCCCGGACCCAGTCGCGGCTCTGGCCGCCGTCGGTCCAAACCGCCTTCAGGTTGCCGCTCGACGCCCGCTCCACCCGACCGACGCCTGCGGCATCGCCACAATACCAAAGCGCCGCCACCTCGTCATGCAGCGCCAGCACCTCGGCCAGCTCGTCCCGCGCGCCGGTCAGGATGTTGACGGCACCGGCCGGCAGGTCCGACGTCTCGACCACCTGCATGAAGCGTGCGGCGATCAGCGGGTGGCTCTGCGAGGCGACCACGACCACGCGGTTGCCCATCGCGAGCGGCGGCAGCATCAGCGACAGCATCGACAGAAGCGGCGCCTCGTCCGGGGCAACGAGGCCCATCACCCCCCAGGGCTCGTTGACCGCCAGCGTCACATGGCGCGACTTGGTGGCGTGGACGGCGCCGTCGACCTTGTCGGCCTGCGCGGCATACCAGAAGGTCCGGGCGATCGCCGCCTCGACCTCGGCCCGCGCCGACCGGGGCGTGGCACCCGTCGCGCGAGCGAGGAGCGCGGCGAATTCCTCGGCCCGCTGCGCCAGGTTTTCGGCCAGATAATACAGCACCTGCGCCCGGTTGTGCGCCGTGACCCCGCCCCAGCCGCCGGCCTTGGCCGCCGCCTCGACCGCGTTGCGGACATCCTTGCGATTGGCGAGCGCGGCCTGGCCCATAACAGCGCCCGAAGCGTCGCGCACCGTGTAGCTTTGCCCGCCGTCCGCGCGCGCCTGCTTGCCGCCGATGTAAAGCTTGGCGGTCACGTCGATCCCGTCCGCCACGCCATCACCCTGCGGAGCGGCAACGGGCACCTGCCCCGGCGCGGGCCTGGGCGAGCCTTTCCGGCGCGCCTCCGGCGCCAGATACTCAGCCAGCCCCTCGCGCGCGCCCTCGCGCCCGAAGCCGCTTTCGCGCATGCCGCCGAAGGCCGCGCCCGCGTCGAACATGTTGGTGCCGTTGATCCAGACGACCCCCGCCTTGATCCCCGACGCGACCGAAATCGCCCGGTCGATGTCCTGCGACCAGACCGAGGCGGCAAGCCCGTAACGCGTGTCGTTGGCCAGTTCGGCCGCCTCGCCCGGGGTGCGGAAGGTCAGCGTGGTGGCGATGGGCCCGAAGATTTCCTCCTGGCTGACGCGGTGGGCGGGCGCCGTGCCGGTGAAGAAGCCGGGCGCACAGAAGCTGCCAGTCGCGGGCAGCTCAACGTCGGCACTGTGAAGCAAGGCCCCATCGGCCACCCCGCTTGCCACCAGGTCGCGGATTCGGGTCAGCTGCCGGTGCGACACGACGGCGCCCACATCCGTAGACTTGTCGAGCGGATCGCCGACCCTGAGCGTCTGAAGCCGCGCGCGCAGAAGGTCGAAGAACCGCGCCGCCACGCTTTCCTGCACCAGGATGCGCGAACCGGCGCAGCAGACCTCGCCCTGGTTGAACCAGATCGCATCCACCACGCCCTCGACCGCGCCATGCAGGTCGGCATCCTCGAAGACCACGAAGGGCGACTTGCCGCCCAGTTCCAGCGTCAGCTTCTTGCCCGACCCTGCCGTCTGTTGGCGGATTGCGCGGCCGACGGCGGTCGAGCCGGTGAAGGCGACCTTGTCGACGCCCTTGTGCCCCGTGACTAGCGCGCCCGTCTCGGCCCCGCCCTGGACGATGTTCAGGACCCCCTTCGGCAGCCCGACCTCGGCGCAGATTTCGGCGAAGGCCTGCGCGGTCAGGGGCGTCAGGTCGGCGGGCTTCAGGACCACCGTATTGCCGGCCGCGAGCGCGGGCGCCACCTTCCAGGACAGCATCAGAAGCGGGAAGTTCCACGGGATCACCTGCCCGCAGACGCCGACCGGCCCCATCCCCGGAAACTCGCTTTCGACCAGCTCGGCCCAGCCCGCGTGATGATAGAAGTGGCGCGCGACTAGCGGCACGTCGATGTCGCGCGTCTCGCGGATGGTCTTGCCGTTGTCCATCGTCTCGAGGACCGCAAGGAACCGCTCGCGTTTCTGGATATGGCGGGCAATGGCGTAAAGGTAGCGGGCGCGGGCGTGGCCGCCGAGCGCGGCCCACCCCGGCTGGGCGGCGCGGGCGGCGGCGACGGCCCGGTCGACCTCGGCGGCACCCGCATGCGAAAGCCGCGCAATGACCTCGTCCGTCGCGGGGTTCAGCACATCAACCAGGGGCGCCTTTGGCTTGGTGAACGCCCCGTCGATGAAATGGCCGATCCCGCCCGCGTGACCCCTAAGCCAGGCGCGCACCTCGCCGCTCGCCTCGGGCGAGGGGCCGTAGTCCATAGTGTCCATGATGTCCCTGATCGAAGCCATGTCCGGTCCTCAGGCCAGCGCGTGACGATAGGTGGCCGAATAGCGGCCGGTGACGTAATGTTCGATCTGCCGCTCGATGTCACCCAGCATCGACGAGGCGCCGAAGCGGAACAGGTCGTTCCGCGTCCAGCGCACGCCCAGCTCTTCGCGCATCAGGATGAGCCAGGCCATCGCATCCTTGGCGGTCTTGAGGCCCCCCGCAGGCTTGAAGCCCACGATCTGCCCGGTCAGGTCGCGGAAATCACGCAGCGCCCGCACCATGGTCAGCGAGACAGGTAGCGTGGCATTGACCTCTTCCTTGCCGGTCGAGGTCTTGATGAAATCCGCCCCCGCCTGCATCGCGACCATGGACGCCTTGTAGACGGTCCCGAGCGTGCGCAAATCGCCCGTCGACAGGATCGCCTTCATGTGCGCCGCCCCGCATTCGGCCCGCATCTGCGCGATCTGGTCATAAAGTTCGGACCAGCGCCCGGTCAGCGCCAGTTCGCGCGGGATGACGATGTCGATCTCGCGCGCGCCCTCGGCCACTGCATAGCGGATCTCGGCCAGCCTGAGCGGCAGGGGCGTCAGCGCCGCCGGAAAGCCGGTCGCGACCGAGGCGACGGGGATTGCAGTGCCTTGAAGGGCGCGGACCGCAGGACCGACCATGGTCGGATAGACGCAGACCGCGCCCACGCTCAGCGCATCGAGCCCGAGCGCCGCCATCAGGTCCGCGCGCAAGGGCTGGCGCGCCTTGGCGCAGAGCCGCTGCACGCGGCCCGCCGTGTCGTCGCCCGACAGCGTGGTCAGGTCGATGCAGGTGATCGCCTGGGCAAGCCAGGCCGCCTGATGGTCCTTCTTGACGCTCCGCCTTGTCGTCAGGCTGGCCGCGCGGCGTTCGGTGGCGCTCAGGTTCACGCGCACATCCTTGAACATGGCCGGATCGAAGGGCACGCCGGTCATGCGCGGAAAGGGGGCGTCGGGTCGGGCGGTCGGGGTCATCTCCGTCCTTCGCATGCTCATTCTGGCGCCGCCGACAGGGGGCGGACGCAAGCCCTCACGAAGCACGAGCCTATGGGCGAGGTCAAGCAAGCCGCCCCGTCACGGCGCGCAGGCCGGAAAAAAGAACGGCGGCCGTCCAGGGAGGTGGACCGCCGCCGCACTTTCCGCACGGTGCCGAAGCACCGATTTGGGCCGGGGGCCTGTCGGCCCGCACCGGCTGGTCGGCCCGCGCCCTCGGGGAGGAGGAGGCGCAGGGCCTGCGCCGCCGCCCGGGAGGAGGAGTGGGCGGCAGGCGGTTCGTCTGGGGCCCTGACTTAGGATCGGGGGCCCCGCATTTTCGGCGGCGACTTCAGGGAGGAACGTCGCCGCCTGTTCCCGGCCCGAGGGAGGGAGGATGGGCCAGGAATATTCCGACGGGTCCGGTGTGGACCCGGTGTGGACCCAGTGGCAGCGCTTACTTGCCGTAGGCCGCCTGAAGCGCCACATCCTCGATCATGGCGCGGTGCAGGCCAAGGTCGTTCAGGTCGCGGTCGCTCAGCGCGTCAAGTTCGCGGAGCGTCTGGCGGTAGATGCCATAGCGTCGGCCCTTGTCGGCCACGCCGGCGAAAAACGCCGAGATACGGTCGAAAGTCGTGGAGCCGGAGCGCGTAATCGTGTTCATTCTATGCCTCATAGTTCATGCAAAGCACATCTCTTGTGTGCTCTTGAGGCACTAAATGGCATCAATGCTGCATCTGCACAATCCCATGCCGAGGCAAGGCTGCCATGCGCACACTGCATGGCCAGCGCCGTGCGACGCTACGTCACAGCATGAACTATGTAACGCTTTAGTAACGTTTTCACACAATTTTTCCGAATTTTGCCAGAATCACCCGATTCGCGCGTTTGGCGCCAAGCCAAAACCTGACCGCATAGCAATATGCTGCGCCGCAGCATTCAAACCGCCCTCTGAACGATCAAGGACCGACCATGCCCCTGACCCGCGACCAGATCCAGACCGCGCTTGACCGCATCGCCCTGCCCGACGGCGGCACGCTCGTCAGCCGCGACATGCTGCGCGCCGTGATGATCGACGGCGACAAGGTGAGTTTCGTGATCGAAGCCCCCTCGCCCGAGCTTGCCCGCCGGATGGAGCCGGTCCGCACCGCCGCCGAAAATGCCGTGCGCGCACTCGGGGCCTCACAGGTCTCGGCGCTTTTGACCGCGCACGGGCCCTCGACCCCGAAAGCCGCCTCCGGGGCCGCCCCGGGCGGCCCGCCCCCGAGCCTGAAGATCGGCGGCCACCCGACGCCCCAGGCCGGTCCGGCCTCGGTCCCGGGGGTCGAGCGGGTCATCGCCATCGCCTCGGGCAAGGGCGGTGTCGGCAAGTCGACCGTCTCGTCGAACCTCGCCGTGGCGCTCGCCCGGCAGGGTCGCCGCGTCGGGCTTCTGGACGCCGATATCTACGGTCCGTCGCAGCCGCGCATGATGGGCCTTTCCGGCCGGCCCGACGCGCCGGACGGCAAGACCATCATCCCGCTGGTCGGCCACGGCGTGAAGGTCATGTCGATGGGCCTTCTGCTGAAGGACACCGAGTCGGTCGTCTGGCGCGGCCCGATGCTGATGGGCGCGCTCCAGCAGCTTCTGGGCCAGGTGGCCTGGGCGCCTCTCGATGTCCTCATCATCGACCTGCCGCCGGGCACGGGCGACGTGCAGCTGACGCTTTGCCAGAAGACCAACCTGACCGGCGCCATCGTCGTCTCGACCCCGCAGGACGTGGCGCTGATGGACGCGCGCCGGGCGATCGACATGTTTGAAAAGCTGAAGACCCCGGTCCTGGGCCTGATCGAGAACATGTCGACCTACATCTGCCCGAACTGCGGGCACGAGGCGCACCTCTTCGGCCATGGCGGCGTCCATGCCGAGGCGGCCGCGACCGGCATCCCCTTCCTGGGCGAGATCCCCCTGTCGCTCGACATCCGGCTGGCGGGCGACGGCGGCAAGCCCGTGGCGCTGGGCGACGGGCCGGAAGGTCAGGCCTACGCGAAGATCGCCCGGCGGCTGGTCGAGGGCGGCATGGCCTGAGGGCGGCGTTCGTCCCGCGCCGGGCCCGGGCGGCCGGGGGAAACGCGACCCGCGTTTCCCCGGGGCCGCAGCGAGACGGTGCCGCTGGACCACCTGTGTCACTCACCTACGAAGGCCGGCGCCTGCCCCGGTGGGCGCATAGCGCCCGCCATGGGCGGGGCGGGCGCTGGCCGATGGCCTTTGGGGCCATCGGCGGGGACAAAAGACGATGTGACCGCATGGCAGGGTCAACGGCCCCTGCCACCCCCGGGCGTCCCGCCCCCTACCCCAGCCGTGCCTTCACCAGCGCCCCGGCGGCGCCGAAATCCATCTGCCCGGTATGGCGCGCCTTCAGGATCGCCATCACCTTTCCCATGTCCTTGACCGATGTCGCCCCCGCTTCGGCCACCGCCGCATCGACGGCCGCCCGAGCCTCATCCGCCGACAGGGCGCGCGGCAGGAACTCCTCGATCACCGCCACCTCGGCGCGCTCTTTCGCGGCCAGCTCCGGTCGCCTGCCCTGGTCATAGACGGCCGCCGCGTCCTGGCGGCTTTTGACCATCTTGCCCAGAAGCGCCAGGACGTCGCCCTCGACCATCGGCCCCCCGGCGGTGCGCGCCGCAATCTCGCGATCCTTGACCGCCGCCAGCATCATGCGGATCGCCGACAGCCGCGCGGCATCCTTCGCCCGCATCGCGTCCTTCTGCGCCGCCTGCATCCGCTCGATCAATTCCATCGCCGCCTCCCGTGTTCGGCGCTGACCCTAGCGAGCCGGACCCTTGACCGCCAGCCCCGCCGCCCCTATGGCTCGCTTCGATCATCGGCAGGGGGACGACATGACCGGCATTGCGACGGAAAAGCCGACTGCCTGCCTTGCATTGGCCGATGGCACGCTCTTCTACGGCACGGGCTTCGGCGCGACGGGCGAGACGATCGCCGAACTCGTCTTCAACACCGCGATGACCGGCTACCAGGAGATCATGACCGACCCCTCCTACGCGAGCCAGGTCGTGACCTTCACCTTCCCCCATATCGGCAACGTCGGCGTGACGGCGGAAGATGAGGAGGCCGCGCGATCTGTCGCCGAGGGCATGGTGGTGAAATGGGCGCCGACCGACCCCTCGAACTGGCGCGCGACCCAAGGGCTCGTCGCCTGGATGGAGCGGGAAGGCCGCATCGGCATCGGCGGCGTCGACACCCGCCGCCTCGCCCGCGCCATCCGCCAGCAGGGCGCCCCCCATGTGGCGCTCGCCCACGACCCCGAGGGGCGCTTCGACATCGCCGCGCTGGTCGCCAAGGCCCGCGGCTGGAAGGGGCTCGTCGGCCTCGACCTCGCCAAGGACGTGACCTGCGCGCAAAGCTACCGCTGGGACGAAACCCGCTGGTCCTGGCCCGACGGCACCGGCCGGCGCGAGGGGCCGGGGCTGAAGGTCGTGGCCATCGACTATGGCGCGAAACGCAACATCCTGCGCTGCCTCGCCTCGTCCGGCTGCGAGGTCACGGTCCTGCCCGCGACCGCGACCGCCGAAGAGGTGCTGGCCCACGCGCCCGACGGCGTCTTCCTGTCGAACGGCCCGGGCGACCCTGCGGCCACCGGCAGCTATGCCGTGCCGATGATCCAGGGCGTCCTTGACGCCGACCTGCCGCTCTTCGGCATCTGCCTCGGCCACCAGATGCTCGCCCTCGCCCTCGGCGCCCGCACCATCAAGATGAACCACGGCCACCATGGCGCGAACCATCCCGTGAAGGACCTGGAGTCGGGCAAGGTCGAGATCACCTCGATGAACCATGGCTTTGCCGTGGACAGCCAGAGCCTGCCGAAGGGCGTCGTGGAAACCCACGTGAGCCTCTTCGACGGGTCCAATTGCGGTATCCGCATGGCCGACCGGCCGGTCTTTTCGGTGCAATATCACCCCGAAGCGAGCCCGGGACCCCAGGACAGCCTCTACCTCTTCGACCGCTTCACCGCCGCCATGCGCGCCCGCCGGGCGGCATGAACAGGTCTTAACGCCCCGTTAACCAGTCCTGCGCCAGTCTCGGTCCAACCCGACCGAGGACTGTATGACCGCCGCCCACCACCACCTGCGCCTGATCGAGCCCGCCCCGCAAAGGGTCGCGGCCCCGGCCGCCGACCGCCCGGTCGCGGCGCCGCGCCAGCTTGGCCAGCCGCAGACGCGCCGGCCGCTGGGCGAGGTGCTGCTGGAAAGGCGGCTGGTCACGCCGACGGTGCTCGCCCGTGCGCTGGCGCTTCAGGCCCGGCAGGACGCGCGGCTTGGCGACATCCTGCTGGCGCGCGGCTGGGTGAGCGAGCCCGACCTGATGGAGGCCCTGTCGATCCAGTGGGGCGCGCGCCGCGTCGCCCTGGCGGCCAGCCCCCCCGATTCGCGGCTTCTCGACCGGCTGGGCGTCGACCTGTGCCTGGCCGAATGCCTGCTGCCCTGGCGGACGCTTGGCGGCGTGACCATCGTCGTCACCGCCCGCCCCGAACAGTTCGCGCGCCTGCATGCCCGGCTTACCGACCGGCTCGGCCCCGTCGTCATGGCACTGGCAAGCGAGCGCGACATCCTCGACTGCCTGACCCGCGCCCGCCGCACCTCGCTGATCCGCCGCGCCGAAGAGCGCGTAGCGCCCCTTGAAAGCTGCCGCACGCTCGACGGCCGCCGCGCCGGTCGCGCGGCCTGGGCCGGGCTCGCGCTGCTGGCCGTCCTGACGGTCCTGTCGCCGCCCACGGCCTTCGCCGTCCTGTTCGCCATCGCACTCCTGTCGCTGACCGCCCAGACCGCCCTGAAGCTCCTCGCCGCGACAAGCGCGCTCTGGACCCGGCCGGTGCCCCAGACCCGGCCCCCGACCATCGCCCGCCTGCCCATCGTGTCGGTCATGGTCCCCCTCTTCCATGAAACCGACAGCGCCGCGCGCCTTGTCCGCCGGCTCGACCGCATCGACTACCCGCGCGAGCTTCTGGACATCGTCCTGGTCATGGAAGAGGACGACCAGCAGACCGCCGCGACCCTTGCCCGCCTGACGCTGCCGCGCTGGATGCGCACCGTCACCGTGCCCACCGGGCCCATCCGCACCAAGCCGCGCGCCCTGAACTACGCGCTCGACTTCTGCCGCGGCTCGATCATCGGCGTCTATGACGCCGAGGACGCTCCCGATCCCGACCAGATCCGCGCCATCGTCCGCCGCTTCCACGAAACCGGGCCAGAGGTCGCTTGCCTGCAGGGCATCCTCGACTTCTACAACCCCGCGCACAACTGGATGACGCGCTGCTTCACCATCGAATATGCCACCTGGTTCCGCATGATGCTGCCCGGCATCGCGCGCCTTGGGCTGGTCGTCCCCCTGGGGGGCACCACGCTCTTCTTCCGCCGCGCCGCACTCGAGGAACTCGGCGGCTGGGACGCCCACAACGTGACCGAGGATGCGGACCTGGGCCTGCGCCTTGCCCGCCACGGCTACCGGACCGAGATGGTCGCGACCGTGACCGAGGAAGAGCCGAACAGCCGCCTCATTCCCTGGGTCCGGCAGCGGTCGCGCTGGCTGAAGGGCTATGCGATGACCTGGGCCACCCACATGCGCGACCCGGTGGCGCTCTGGCGCGACCTGGGGCCGAGGCGCTTCTGGGGCGTGCAGGTCATGTTCCTGGGCTCGCTCGTCCAGCTGGTCCTGGCGCCGGTCCTCTGGTCCTGCTGGGCGCTGTCGCTCGGCTACGCCCATCCGCTGACGGGGCTGATGTCGCCCACCGCGATCATGGCGCTGAACGGGCTTTTCGCCCTGTCAGAGGTGGTGACCATCGCCATCGGCCTCTGGGCCTGCCGGGGGGCGAAGCACCGCTGGCTTCTGGGCTGGGTGCCGACCCTGCACTTCTACTTCCCGCTCGCGGCCTTCGCCTCTTACAAGGCGCTCTGGGAAGCCGTGCGCCAGCCCTTCTACTGGGACAAGACCAGCCACGGCATCCTTGGCGCGGACGGGGACGAACCCGCAGCGCCGGAAAAGGAAGGGCCGCTGATTCTTTACCCGCCGCTGCCGGCGGTCGCGCTCACGCCCCGGACGCCCGCCGAGATGCGCCCCGGAACGCGCGCCGGAACGCGTCCCGGCTGGCTCGACCGTGCGCCGCTTGCGCTCTGCGCCGGTGCCGCGCCTGCCGCCGCGTCGGGCGGGCCCGTCCTAGCGGCGCTTCAGCGCCCCATTGTCGAGTTTCAGCCGAGTTTCGAAGGCTTTTGAGATATGGGCGCGCAAGGCCTCCTGCGCCGCCTCGCCCGACCCCGACCCGATCGCTTCGACAATCGCGCGATGCTCATCAAGCGCCGCCTCTGCCCGGCCGACGGCCGCAAGCGAGGTGGTGGCGAGCAAAGCCATCGACCGATGGACCAGATCAAGCTGGCCGACCAGGAAGCGGTTGTGCGAGGCCAGGTGGATCTGGCGGTGAAAGCGCTTGTTCGCCCGCGCCATCGCCTCGGGGTCGTCAAGATGCGCGCGGTCCTCCTCGAGCATCGAGACCAGGACCCGCACCTCTTCCGGGCTCGCATGCTTGGCCGCGAGCCGGGCGGCAAGGCCTTCAAGCTCGGTCCGCACCACGTAAAGCTCGGCCAGCTGGTTGTGGTCGAGCGAGGCGACGATCAGCGAACGCCCGTCGCGCGCCAGCATCGACTGCGTCTCGAGCCGCTGCAGCGCCTCGCGCACCGGCGTCCGCGACACGCCGAACCGGTCGGCAAGGTCCGCCTCGACCAGCCTGTCGCCCGGCCGGTAGTCCCCCTGCTCGATCGCCTCGACGATCAGCGTATAGGCATCTTTCTGCATCGCGCGGGCCTCCGTCCGAGCGCAGACCCTAGGGTCGGGCCCGGTCCCTTGTCCAGCCCTCGCTCCCATGGGACAGTGGGCACCGTTCCCAAAGGACCGCCGATGCCCGCCAGCCCCTTCAGCCATGTGACGACCTGGGTCTTCGACCTGGACAACACTCTCTACCCCCCGCACATGCGGCTTTTCGACCAGATCGAGGCGAAGATGACGGCCTATGTCATGCGCACCCTTGGGCTCGACCGGGCCGAGGCCGACCGCCTGCGCGCGCACTATTGGGCGGCGCACGGCACGACGCTGGCGGGGCTGATGCGCGAACATGGCGTCGATCCCCTGCCCTACCTGGCAGAAGTTCATGACATCGACTTCGCGCCCCTTCAGCCCGACCCGGACCTGCGCGCGGCCATCGCCGCCCTTCCGGGCCGCCGCATCATCTACACCAACGCCGACGCCCCCTACGCCCGCCGGGTGATCGAGGCGCGGGGCCTCGCCGGCCTTTTCGACGCGGTCTACGGCATCGAACATGCCGGGTTTCACCCCAAGCCCGACCAGGCGGCCTTCGAAGCCGTCTTTGCCCGCGACGGCTTTGCCCGCGACAGGGCGGCGATGTTCGAGGATGACGCGCGAAACCTGGCCGTTCCGCACGCCATGGGGCTTCAGACGGTCCATGTCGCTGCATCCCCCGACGATGCGGCTCACATCAACCACCGGACCGCCAACCTGGCCGACTTCCTGCGGCGCATTGCCGCCTGAGCTGCCTTTGCGCGCGCGCGCCGAAGCCGATAGACTGGCCCCATGACCGATACAGACATCCTGATTTCCGGCGGCGGCGTCGCGGGGCTCACCGCGGCGGCGGCCTTCGGCGCGGCGGGCTTCCGCGTCACCTGCGTCGACCCCGCCCCCCCGGTGACCGACGCCGACCACGACCGCGCCGACTTGCGCACGACGGCATTCCTGCAACCGGCGCAAGGACTTCTGGCCGAGGCGGGCCTCTGGGACGCGCTCGCCCCCCATGGCGCGGCGCTGAAGATCATGCGGATCGTCGACGCGGGCGGCGCACGGGCCGAGCCGCGCCTCGTGCGCGATTTCGATGCGGCCGACCTGTCGGACGCGCCCTTCGGCTGGAACTTCCCGAACTGGCTTCTGAAGCGCGAACTGGTCGCGCGCCTTGCCACCTTGCCAAACGTCACCTTCCGCGCGGGCGTCGGCACGACATCCGTCCTGACCCGCACTGACGAGGCGCGCGTCGCCCTGACCGACGGCAGCCGGCTGACCGCGCGCCTCTTGATCGCCGCCGACGGGCGCGACAGCCCGGTCCGCGCGGCCCTCGGCATCGGTGCCCGCACCTTCCGCTACGGCCAGAAGGCGCTGGCCTTCGCCGTGACCCACGACCGCCCGCACGACAACATCTCGACCGAGGTGCACCGCACGGGCGGCCCCTTCACCCTCGTCCCCCTGCCCGACCGCGACGGCCAGCCCTCGTCCGCCATCGTCTGGATGGCCGAGGGGCCGGAGATCGCGCGCCTCGCCGCCCTGCCGGTCCCGGAGTTCGAGGCAGAGATGACCGAGCGCAGCGCCGGGCTTTATGGCCCCCTGACGCTCGCCACCCGCCGGTCAGTCTGGCCGATCATCGCCCGCATCGCGGACCGCTTTACGGCCGAGCGCACCGCGCTGATGGCCGAGGCCGCCCATGTCGTGCCGCCGATCGGCGCGCAGGGGCTGAACATGTCGCTTGGCGACCTGCGCTGCCTTCTGGACCTGGCCCGCGCCGCGCCCGACCGGCTGGGCGACCGCGCCATGCTCGACGCCTACCAGCGCGCCCGCTGGCCCGATGTCGCGGCGCGGGTGGCGGGCATCGACCTTCTGAACCGCACCTCGATGCTGTCGCCCCGCCCGCTGCGCGACCTGCGCGCCGGGGCGCTGAACGCGCTTTACTCGCTGAAGCCGGTCAGGACGACGCTGATGAAGGCTGGACTCGGGACGCGCTAGGCCTCGCACAGGAAGGCGACGGTGCGGGTCCGACGTTCGGCCAGGTTCACGACCTGATTGCGCACCATCTCCTTGCGTCCCTCGCCCAGGATCGCGGCCAGCGACAGGGGCGGCGGCCCGTTCCGCGCGCTTTCATCGGCCAGCGCCTTGAACCAGGCGATGCTCTCCTCGCTCGAATCCCGGCGCTCCAGCACCTTGAACCCCGCGGCGATCAACAGCGCTTCGACCTCGTCCGGGGGGACGACGAAGCTGATCGCGGCATCGCGCGCCCAGGGCACCGGGTAAAGGATGTCGCCCCCGTCGCCCTGCATGATGTCATAGACGGCAAAGCGCCCGCCCGGTTTCAGGACCCGGCGCGCCTCGGCATAGAGCCGGTGCTTGGCCGCGATGTTCATGGCCACATGGATGGTCATCGCGGCATCGAACGTCGCGTCGCCGAAGGGCAGGTCGGTCGCATCGCCTTCGATAAAGGTTACCCGGTCCGACAGCCCTATCCGGTCGCTCAGGACCGTCGCCACCTCGCAAAACTCGGGCGTCAGGTCGATTCCGGTGACGTGGCAGCCATGGACCTCGGCCAGCGTCCGGGCCGGGCCGCCAAGACCCGATCCCAGGTCAAGAACCCGCGAGCTGGCGGAAAGCCGAAGGCCCTCTGCCAGCTCCAGCGTCGCCTTGCGGCCGCGGATGTGAAACTCGTCGACCGGCGCCAGATCCCCGGTCGTCGCACCGTCGAGCGTCTTGCCGGTCCGGGCAAGACCCTCGGCGATGCGGTCCAGCAGGCGACCGCGTTCGGCGTAGTGCTGTGCAACCTGGTTCATTCTGCCCCCCCTTTCAGGGCATCACCATACCGGGAAGCGACCGCGCTTTGCGACCCCTCAGAGCCCGGCGGCGTCCAGCGCCCGGCGGATGCGCGCCACCGTGCCGTCGACATCGTAAAGCTTGTCGAGGCCGAAAAGCCCCAGGCGGAAGCTGCGGTAGCCCTCACCCTCGCCGACCTGCAAGGGCACGCCGGCCGCGATCTGGACGCCCTGGGCCACGAACTTCTTGCCGTTCTGGATGTCGGGATCGTCGGTGTAGCTGACCACGACGCCCGGCGCGCCAAACCCCTCGGCCGCAACCGAGCGGATGCCGCGCGACGCGAGCTCTGCCCGGACCGCGTTCCCAAGCCGCCATTGCGCGTCGCGCAGGCGGTCAAAGCCGTAGGCCTTCGTCTCTTGCATCGTGTCGCGGAAGGCGCGGATCGCATCCGTCGGCATCGTCGCGTGATAGGCATGCCCGCCCGCCTCATAGGCCGCCATGATCGCACGCCATTTCTTCAGGTCGAGCGCGAAGCTGGACGAGGTCGTCGCCTCCATCCGCTTCAGCGCCGCGTCCGAGAACATGACGAGCCCGGCCGAGGGTGAGGCCGACCACCCCTTCTGCGGGGCCGTGATCAGCACATCGACGCCCACCGCCTTCATGTCGACCCAGACGCAGCCCGAGGCGATGCAGTCAAGGACGAAAAGCGCGCCCACATCATGCGCGGCGCGCGCCAGCGCCTTCAGGTAATCGTCAGGCAGGATCATGCCGGACGCGGTTTCGACATGGGGCGCAAAGACCACGTCGGGCCGCACCTCGGCGATCTTCGCGACCACCTCTTCGATCGGCGCGGGTGCGAAGGGCGCCTGCGGCTCGTTTCCAGACCGGCGGGCCATGGCGACCTGCGTTTCGCCCGCAAAGCCGCCCATCTCGAAAATCTGCGTCCAGCGGAAGGAGAACCAGCCATTCCGCACGATCAGCGCCCGCTGGCCGCTCGTGAACTGCCGCGCTACTGCCTCCATCGCGTAGGTGCCGCCGCCCGGAACCAGCGCCACCGCGTCAGCCTTGTAGACCTCGGCCAGCATGCCCGAGACATCGCGCATCACGCTCTGGAAGGCCGCGCTCATGTGGTTCAGCGAGCGGTCGGTAAAGACCACCGAAAACTCCTCGAGCCCCTCGGGGTCGATGTTGGGCAATAGTGCGGGCATCCTGTCCTCCTCCTTGTTGGAACAGGCGTAGTGCAGCGCCGGGCCAAAGGCAAAGCGGAAGCGACGGGTCAGCCCAAGGGCCCGGGACGACGCTCCTCGCTCAACAGCACGTTCGCCTCGACATCGCCGACGCCCGGCAGGGTCATGATCCGCCGCCGCAGGACACGCTCGAAATCCGCGATGTCGCGGGCGACGACCCGCAGCCGGTAGTCGTAGACGCCAAGCACATGCTGCACCATCTGCACCTCTGGGATGGCCGTCACCGCGCGCTCGAAATCCTCAAGGCTCACGCGCCCCTTGGTCGCGAGCTTCACCCCCAGAAAAACCGTGACGCCGAACCCCAGCGCCGCCGCATCAAGCGCCAGCCGCTCGCCGCGCAGGACCCCCGCCGCCTCGAGCCGCCGCAGGCGCCGCCAGGTCGCGGGCTGCGACAGGCCGAGCCGCCGCCCGATGGCACCCGCACTTTCCGTCGCGTCCGCGACCCGCGCCCTGAGGATCGCCCGGTCCAGATCGTCGAGCGCGATCATAGCGGCAGGCTCGCGCTGTCCTTGATGGTCGAGACGAGCATCAGGGCCTCGATGTCCGCGATATGCGGCAGGGTCAGGATCCGGTCGCGATAGATCTCCTGATAATGGCCCATGTCGCGGGCGATGATCGACAGGCGCACGTCGACCCGGCCAAGGAACGTCTGGATTTCAATGACCTCCGGCACCTCGCGCGCGGCCGCGAGGAAGGCGTCGAAGGCCCGCGGCTCGGTCTTGTCGAGCGTGAAGCGCATCGACACCTCGACCGCCCAGCCAAGCGCGCGCCAGTCGACGACCGCGTGCCGGCCCTTGAGGATACCGGCCGCCCCCAGCCTCTCGACCCGCCGCCAGGCCGTCGCCGGCGTCAGCCCCGCCCGTTCGGCCAGGTCAGCGGTGCCGAGTGCCGGGTCAGCCATCATCTGGCGCAGCAACCGCCGATCCGCATCGTCCAGACGCATGAAATTTTTCTCAGCTCCACATTGGCGAATGACTTTTTCATGATTTGCCAGATTTCTTCAATCTTTGCACGGCAATTCGCAGGCCAAGGCCTATTCTGCCGCCATCAACCAGAAAGGAGACCGCGATGCGCGTCTTTTACGATCGTGACTGCGATGTGAACCTCATCAAGGACAAGAAGGTCGCTATCCTCGGCTATGGCAGCCAGGGTCACGCCCACGCACTGAACCTGCGCGATTCGGGGGCGAAGAACATCGTCATCGCACTCCGCCCGGGTTCGCCCTCGGCCAAGAAGGCCGAAGCCGAAGGGCTGAAGGTCATGGACATTGCCGAGGCGGCGAAATGGGCCGACCTCATCATGTTCACCATGCCCGACGAGCTTCAGGCCGAAACCTACAAGAAATACGTCCATGACAACCTGCGCGAAGGCGCGGCGATCGCCTTCGCCCACGGCCTGAACGTGCACTTCGGCCTGATCGAGCCGAAGAAGGGCGTCGACGTCATCATGATGGCGCCGAAGGGCCCCGGCCACACGGTGCGCGGCGAATACCTGAAAGGCGGCGGCGTCCCCTGCCTGTTCGCCGTCCACCAGGACGCGACCGGCAAGGCGCAGGACATCGCCCTGTCCTACTGCTCGGGCATCGGCGGCGGCCGGTCGGGCATCATCGAGACGAACTTCCGCCAGGAGTGCGAAACCGACCTCTTCGGCGAGCAGGCCGTCCTCTGCGGCGGTCTGGTCGAGCTGATCCGCATGGGCTTCGAAACCCTGGTCGAAGCGGGCTATGAGCCCGAGATGGCCTATTTCGAATGCCTGCACGAAGTGAAGCTGATCGTCGACCTGATCTACGAAGGCGGCATCGCCAACATGAACTACTCGATCTCGAACACGGCCGAGTATGGCGAATATGTCTCGGGCCCGCGCATCCTTCCCTACGAGGAAACGAAGCGCCGCATGAAGGAAGTCCTGACCGACATCCAGACCGGCAAGTTCGTCAGCCGCTTCATGCAGGAAAACGCCGTCGGCCAGCCCTTCTTCAAGGCAACCCGCCGCCGCAACGACGAGCACCAGATCGAACAGGTCGGCGAAAAGCTGCGCGCCATGATGCCCTGGATTTCCAAGGGCAAGATGGTCGACCGCGCGCGGAACTGATCCATCCTGCAAGGCGGCGGCCCCGGCCAAAGGGGCCGCCGCCCCAAAGACCCTTGCCAAACCGGGCAGTTGCCGCATCTAGTGCCGTGTCGTCGGTTGGTTGGGACGCGTAATGGCCCAAGGTGCGCGCAATGGTTCCGTGGATCTGCTACGCGGTCTGGCGGTCGTCGGAATCGTATGGTTTCACGCCCATGCGCCGGGGGCGGATCTGGCCCTGGCTGGCCTGACGGTCTTCTTTCTTCTGCTGTTTTACTATGCGCCCGGCCTGAAGCCGCCTGTCGGCCTGACGATTGCCGCCCGCGCCGACCGCCTCTTGCGGCCCTGGCTGTTCTGGTCCGCGATCTACGGCGTGGCCAAATTGGCCCAGGCCATTGTGGGCGGCGTCCCGCTGGCGACTGAATTTGAGCCCTGGATGGTCCTGACCGGGACCGCGCTGCATCTGTGGTTCCTGCCCTTCGCCTTTCTGTGCCTTCTGGTGCTGGGCCTGATCGAAAGCCTCATTGATCTGACCTCTTCGGCGGGCTTTGCGGTTGCGCTTGCCCTGTCGGGCGTGGCCCTGCCGCTTTCGGTCGCCATCGCCCGGCTGGACCTCGATCATCCCTGGTCCGAATGGGGCGCGGCACTTGGTTCGGTGGGCATGGGCCTTGCACTTCGCGGCACGAACGGCAGCCGGGTCCGCTACCTGTGGCTGCTGGCCGCGGCCTGCATCGGAACGGTCTTAAGCTGGTGGCTCGATGCCGCCCTGCCGCTGCGGATACCGCTGGCCGTTGCCGCGACCGTCACCGCGCTGAGCGTGACGGCCCCCTCGACCGCCCTGACGCGCTGGATCGGCTGGGTGGCGATGCCGGTCTACCTCATACACCCGCTGGTGCTGGCGCCTCTTTTGCCGATCATGGCGGGGTGGCCAGTGGCCGTGCCCGCGCTGGCGGCGGTGCTGATGAGCGCGGTTGCAGGCACCGCCATCCTGCTTTTCGGCCAGGCGCGGCGGCTGTTCTAGCCCCCCCCGGGGGGCTTCAGACCGCCCCCTATCACCTCTTCGTGAAAGTCCGGGCGCACCCGCCCCCACTTCAGCCTCGCGTCAGCTTGGCGCGTTACCGACGCCCAAGGCCCGGCCGATGCAGCCGCAGAGGCGGCCTTCCACCCGCCGGACAACCGTCCGCAACCACGGAGACCAAAGATGTTTCGCGCCCTTCTTCTTGCCAGTGCCGCCGCGCTGGTCACTGGCCCGGTGCTTGCCGCCAGCGCCACCGCCACCTGCTCGACCTCGCCCGCGTCGAAATTCCAGCCGCAGTCGGCGCTTGAGGCCAAGCTGAAGGGGGACGGGCTGACGGTGAAGAAGATCAAGACCGAAAAGGGCTGCTACGAGGCCTACACGATCGACGCGAAGGGCAAGAAGGGCACATTCGGCTTCAACGCCGAAACGCTTGAGCCCGTTGCCAATGCCGAAGCCGGTGAGGGCTGATCCCGCCACCCGTCCCGACGCGCGCGGCGCGAGCGATGCGGCGCGCGTCTGGGACCCCGTCGTGCGGCTTTTCCACTGGAGCCTGGTCGCCTCGTTCGCCACCGCCTGGTTCAGCGCCAACCAGGTCGAGGCGCTGCACATGTGGGCGGGCTATGTGGCGACGGGGCTGATCGCCACCCGCATCATCTGGGGCGTCGCAGGCACAGGCCACGCGCGCTTTGCGGACTTCGTCCGCCATCCACGCGCCATCATCGCCTATCTCCGCGACATCCTGCGCGGAACCGAAGCGCGCCATATCGGCCACAATCCGGCGGGCGGGGCTATGGTGATCGCGCTGATGACGGGCGTGGCGGCGCTCGGCGTGACCGGCTGGATGATGTATACCGACGCTTGGTATGGCGATGACGCGCTGGCCGAGGTTCACGGCCTGATCGCAAAGGGCGTTCTGGTGCTGGTCCTTCTGCACCTCGCGGGCGTCGCCCTGGCGAGCCTGCGCCACCGCGAAAACCTGGTCCGGGCGATGGTGACCGGAACGAAGCGGCCGCCCGAAGAGGGCGACATCGGCTAGCCTCTAGACCCCGGCCTGCCGCTCGGGCGGGCCGGTGCGCTCAGACTGCCCTTTCCACCGCCGCGACGATCCCGTCCACGACCTCGCGCATCAGGACCTCGTCCTCGGCCTCGGCCATGACGCGGATCAGGGGTTCCGTGCCGGACTTGCGGATCAAAAGCCGCCCGCGCCCCTTGAGCCGCGCCTCGGCGTCGGCGATCGCGGCCTTGACGGGCGCCGCGGCCAAGGGCTCGTTCCCCTTGGCGAAACGCACGTTCTTCAGCATCTGCGGCACCGTTTCGAACTGGCGCACCAGCTCGCTGACCGGGCGGCCGGTGTCGGTCATCGCGGCCAGGAACTGCAGGGCCGCGATCAGCCCGTCGCCTGTCGTGGCATAGTCGGTCATCACGATATGGCCCGACTGCTCGCCCCCAAGGTTGAAGCCGCCCTCGCGCATCCGCTCGACCACATAGCGGTCGCCGACCGGCGCGCGTTCAAGCCGAAGCCCACGGCCGTCCAGGAACCGCTCGAGCCCCAGGTTCGACATGACCGAGGCGACGAGCGTGCCGTGGTTGAGCCGCCCCGCATCCGCCCAGCGCGCGGCCAGAAGCGCCATGAACTGGTCGCCGTCCGCGACCTGGCCCTTTTCGTCGATGATGATGACGCGGTCCGCATCGCCGTCCAGGCAGATGCCGATGTCCGCGCCATGCGCCACCACCATTTCGGCCGCCGCATCCGGGTGGGTCGAGCCGCAGCCTTCGTTGATGTTGAGCCCGTTTGGCGCAGCCCCCATCGCCACGACATGCGCGCCAAGCTCCCACAGGGCTTGCGGCGCCGCCTTGTAGGCCGCGCCGTTCGCGCAATCGATCACGACCTTCAGGCCGTTCAGCTGCCCACGCCCCGGGAATGTGGTCTTGGCATATTCGACATAGCGCCCGACGCCATCGTCGATCTGCGTCGTCCGCCCGATGTCCTGCGGCTCGACCAGGTCGACCGACCCGTCGACAAGCGCCTCGATCTCGACCTCGGCGGCGTCATCCAGCTTGAACCCGTCCGGCCCGAAGAACTTGATGCCGTTGTCCGAGGCGGGGTTGTGGCTGGCCGAGATCATGATGCCCAGATCGGCGCGCAGCGAGCGGGTCAGGTAGCCCACGCCGGGCGTCGGCACTGGGCCAAGGCGCAGGACGTTCATGCCGGTCGAGTTGAGCCCCGCCGTCAGCGCATTCTCGATCATGTAGCAGGACAGCCGCGTGTCCTTGCCGATGACGACCCGGTGGCCGTTCGCGCCGTCCCTGCGGAAATAGCGCCCGGCGGCGGCGCCGAGCTTCAGCGCCAGTTCTGCCGTCATCGGATGACTGTTTGCGCGCCCGCGGACGCCGTCGGTGCCGAAATAGTTGCGTTTCATCCCATCGTCCCGTTTTCGACCGCGCGCCAGAGCGCCAGGGCCTGCGCGGCGCCCGCCGTATCATGAACCCGGTGGATCTGCACCCCCTGCGCCACGCCCGCAAGCATGACGGCATTCGTGCCCGGCCCCCGGTCGGCGGGATCGGGCGCAGCCCCGATCGTGCCGATGAAGCGCTTGCGCGAAGCGCCAAGCAGGATCGGGCAGCCGAGCCCGTGGAACAGGGACAGGCCGTTCAGCAGCGTGAGGTTATGCCCAAGCGTCTTGCCGAAGCCGATGCCGGGGTCGATCACGATCCGCGTCCGCTCGATGCCCAGCGCCTCGGCATGGGTCACGCGCTCGGACAGCGCGTCATAGACATCCAGCAGGACATCCTCGTAACGCGGATCGTCCTGCATCGTCTCGGGCGCGCCTTGCGCATGCATCAGGCACAGCGCGGCGCCCGATAGCGCCACAAGGGGCCCGAGGGCCGGGTCATGGCAGAGCGCCGACACGTCATTGACAAGCGCCGCCCCCGCATCGAGCGCCGCCTGCGCGACCCCCGCCTTGCGCGTGTCGATCGACAGGGCCCGCCCCACCATGCCCCCCGCAAGCGCCGCGATCACCGGGGCCGTCCGGGCGATTTCCTCGGCCTCGGGCACCTCTGCCGCGCCGGGGCGCGTGCTTTCGCCGCCCACATCGATGAACTGGACCGTCGCCGCCATCCCGCGCGCCGCCGCGGTCGCAGCCTCGGCCCCGTCGAACTGGCCGCCATCCGAAAAGCTGTCGGGCGTCACGTTCAGGATGCCCATGAGCGATGGCCGGCACATCGTCACCCCGGCGACGGGCACCCGATGCCAGGTCAGCCGCTCCAAGAGGTCGACCGGCAACTCCGCCGCCGCGACGATCCCGCGCGAGCCGCCGCGTTCGAGGATCTCGGCATGGGTGAACCAGGCCCAGCCGCCAGCCAGTGACAGGGCGTCGCGCGGCCGCACCGGGCCAGATTGCGCGAGGGGGCGGGCGTAGATCATGGCCGACATTTCGCCAAACGCCCCGGTCTTGGCAAGCGCCCCGTCAGGGGGTCGTTGCCGAAACGTGGACAATCACACCCGCAGCCCCCAACTGATCGGCGAGCCAGCGCGCGAGCGGCATCCCGTCGCCGACCGCCTCGGGCGCGCCGGGCGTGTCCATCACCATCTTTTCGGGCGCCCAGACGACTGTCAGGCCCTGCGCCAGCGCCCAGTCCATCTCGGTCCGGCTGGCAACGACCGTCAGCCCGTCGCTGCGCGAGGCGATGGCCCAGGCTGCCTGCCCGATCTCCAGAAGTGCGATCCGCCGCGCGGCAAGCGCCGTCGCGGCCTCGGGCCGGGCCAGTGCCGGAAGCGTCGGCACCAGGACCTGCGCCCCCTCGCCCGGAAAGTCCGCGACGTCAGCCGGCACGAACCGCACCACCGGCGCCACCGCCGGACCCGCCCCCGCCTGCGCTACATCGGCCTTGTCGCGCACGATCTCGACCCCGAGCGCACCGGGGCCGCGATCCAGCTTCTCGATCCTGAGGAAAATCCGTTCGGCGGCGGGCTCCGCCAGGATCCGCGCCGCGACCCGCTCGGCCAGGGCCTCCAGCAGGTCGAACCGTTCAGCCGCCAGCGCGCCGGCAACCGCCCCGGTCAGCACGTCATAGGACAGGATCGCATCCACATCGTCGCGCGCGCCACCCGGCTGGGGCGCAAGCTCGACCGCCATGTTGAAGCGCAGGCGCTGCTCCTGCCCGCGTTCGGACTGAAAGGCGCCGATGTCGGCGGCAACCACATGGTCCCTGAGCGAAATCCGGTCGGGATGCGGCCCCGGACCGGCCGTCGCGGCGCGCGCGTCGGGATGGTCGAAGGCGGTGGTCTTCTCGGCCATGGTCCTCTCCGGTCGGGTCATGCCGGTTTAGGGCGCGACCCGGCCGGAAGGAAGCGCTCAATTCATCGCGGTGACGATCGCCCGGCCCTTGCGGTAGAAGACATGCTGGCCGATCCGCGCCGTCTTGGCAAAACCGGCAGTCCAGCCCGAGCGTGCGCCCGCCGCATGGAAATAGGTCGCCCCCTGCGTCAGGTCGCGCGGCGCGCCCTCAAGGAAGGCCGACGCGATCTTCTGCGCCATCGCCCAGGCATTGCGGTCCGCCACCGAATCCGGCCGCCCGTCGCAGATGAACGAGAACTGGCAGCTTCCGCCGCCGCGCTGGTTCACCACGCCGCAGATCGTCTTCGGAAACTGCGGCGCATCGACCCGGTTCAGAACCACTTCGGCCACGGCGGCCTGACCCTTGATCGGCTCGCCCCGCGATTCGAAGTAGATGGCCTTCGTCAGGCAATCGAGCTGCGCCGAAGGCGCGGCGGTCGGCAGCGCCTGAACCCAGGCGGCGTCGTATGTCAGGGGAACCGCGCCCGCGCCCGAAGCCGCGACAGGAGCCGCAGGCGGGGTCACAAGCTCGGCAAAGCGGCCGGTGTCGATCGCGCCAAGGGCAGCCCGTTCGGTGCCGAGGAGCGTCGCGAGGTTGGTGTCGATGGCAGCGGTCGGGTCGTTCGACTGGCTAACCCTGGTTTCGGCCTGCGCAGCGTGAGCAAGGGCGAGGAGCGCGAGGCCCCCCATCCACGATGTCAGCGATGTCATCAGTCATTCCCAATTGGTTTCGTCGCCACAGCCCCCAGGCAATGACGCGGCGGGAATAGGGGACCGGGGCCCACCCGTCCAGCCTTCCGGCGACAAGCGGCCTTTCTGGGCGGATTATCGCCGACCAGAGCGAATCAGTCAGGCCCATTTTGTGGGTTGTTACCCCAATGATTAATGGGGAATTTTTGCCTAGAAAAGCGAAATAAGGGTCATTTCGGCTCGGTCAGCGCAAGATGTGCTGCCGCAAGCCGAGCAACCGGGACACGAAAGGGCGAGCAGGACACATAGTCCACCCCCGCACGGCGGCAGAAGGCGATCGACTCGGGGTTGCCACCATGTTCGCCGCAGACCGACAGCGTCAGCCCGGGGTGATTGAGCCGCCCCCGCTCGCATCCCATCGCCAGAAGCTCGCCCACACCCTCCATGTCCAGGACATGAAACGGGTCCTCGGCGAAGACGCCCTGCTGCACATAGGTCGACATGAAGCGCCCCGCATCGTCGCGCGAAAGGCCATAGGTCATCTGCGTCAGGTCGTTCGTCCCGAACGACAGGAAATTTGCATGCTGCGCAATCTCGCCCGCCCGCAGGGCCGCGCGCGGCGTCTCGACCATGACGCCCAGCCTGTAGTCGAACTCGGCGCCCTGTTCGGCCCGGACCGCCGCGGCGATCGCGTCGATGCGCATCTTCACCAGCTCGACCTCGCGCTTGGCAGAGACGAGCGGGATCATCACCTCGGGCACCACGTCCGCGCCCCGACGCTGCGCCTCGACCGCCGCCTCGAAGATGGCGCGGGCCTGCATCTCGTAGATCTCGGGGACCGTCACGCCCAGCCGCACCCCGCGCAGGCCGAGCATGGGGTTGAACTCGGACAGGGCCTCGACCCGCCGCGTCACGTCGCTCAGCGGCCGGTCCAGCGCCTCGGCCAGCTCCCTCAGCCCGTCGCGGTCGTGCGGCAGGAACTCGTGCAGGGGCGGGTCGAACAGGCGGATGCAGACGGGAAGCCCTGCCATGATGTCGAAAAGCGCAATGAAATCCGCGCGTTGCATGGGAAGAAGCCGGTCGAGCACGATGCGCCGGTCACTGGCCGTGTCGGCAAAGATCATCTCGCGCATCACGGTCAGGCGGTCTTCGTCGAAGAACATGTGCTCGGTCCGGCAGAGGCCGATGCCCTCGGCCTCGAACATCCGCGCGGTGCGCGCATCGTCGGGCGTGTCCGCGTTGGCCCGGACGCCGATGTCGCGCACATTGTCCGCCCAATGCAGAAGCGTGGTGAAATATTCGTCAAGTGCGGGTTCCAGCATCGCCGCCGCCCCCGCCAGCACCTCGCCCGAGGTGCCGTCGACGGTAATCACGTCGCCCTCGCGGAAGATCTGACCCGAGCCGGTGGTCATCGTCTTGTCACGCTGGTTCAGCTTCAGATCCGACGCCCCGACGATGCACGGCAGCCCGAGCCCCCGCGCGATGACGGCGGCGTGGCTGGTGATGCCGCCGCGTTCGGTCACGACCGCGACCGCCGCATGCATGCCGCGAATGTCCTCGGGCACCGTCTCGCGCCGCATCAGGATGCAGGCCTCGCCCCGCGCCGCACTCGCCTGCGCATCGACCGCCGAAAAGACGATCTGCCCCGAGGCGCCGCCGGGGCTGGCCGCGATCCCCCGGCCGATCTTGTCGCGCGGCACGCGCGGATCGACCTGGTAGTGCAGAAGCTCCGACAGCGCGCGCGGCTCGACCCTGAGCAGCGCCTCGTCGCGGCTGATGATCCCTTCGCGCGCCAGCTCGACCGCGATTCGCACGGCGGCGCGCGAGGATCGCGCGACCTTCACCGCGTCGATGACCCGCAATGCCCCGTTTTCCAAGGCAAATTCGACCTGCATCTCTTCGCGGAGCTTCGCCCGCGACGCGGCGCAATAATACTGCAGGTCGGCAAAGATCTCGGGCGACGCCTCTTCGAGCGACCGCCCCCGCGCATCTTTCACCAGGTAGAGCGTTTCTTCGGCCGCGCGATCCGCGGGCTTCTGCCCCCGGAAGCGCCCCGTCACCTGCGGGCTGCCGGTCACGCTGTCGACAAGCTGCATCGTGCCGAAACCCGCAACGCCGGGCCCGACCATCTGAACCATCTCCTGCACCAGAAGGCCCAGCGCCGCATCCGCCGGCGCCCCCTTGGCCTGCCGCAGAAGCCGCGCCGTCGTCCCCTCCCACGCGCGGGCCATGGACCGCAGCACCTCGGTCAGCTGGCGGGCGGCGGACTGGGGAAACTCCTCGTCCATCTCGGCCTCATAGGCGGCCAGGACGGCTGTGAGCGCCTCGGGCGAGGGCTCGTCGGAAAACATGTCGGGATCAAGCCGCGCGACATGGATCGCATAGGACTGCACGAACCGCAGGTAGACCGCATCCGCCGTGGCCCGCCCGTGGCGTTCGGCAAGTTCCGCGTGGCGCGCGGCGTTCATGCCGACGTTCAGAACCGTGTTCGGGCCGCCCCATTCGGGGTTGGCCGGGCTCGACCGGACCGCGATCAGCGGCGCCTCGCCGAAATAGGCGGCGAGCGCGCGGGCGTCGGGCGCGGTCCCGGCGGCAATCGCGCGCACCATGTCGACCGGAATGGCCACGGTCTTCGGCACCGGCAGGTCCAGACGGATCAGGCGTTGCAGGCACTTGGCACGCCATCCGTGACGCGCCGACTCGATCCCCGCCGAGGGGGTGATGAGCTCGTGGTCCGCGAAATCCGAATGTTTCTGCACTGCAGCGATCCTTTCGCCCGCAGCATAGGCAGAAAGTGGGTCGGGGCAAGGAAATAAGGGGGTTCTAGCCCTCGATCTTCGTCATGTCCGCGACGCTCTGGCCGATGGTGCGGATGCGGCTCAGAAGGTTCAGGCGGTTTCTGCGGACGACCGGATTGTCGGCATTGACCTGAACGGCGGTGAAGAAGGCGTCGATCGGCGCGCGGAGTGCCGCCATCGCCGCCATGGCCGCCCCGAAATCCTCGGCCGCCATCGCGGGGGCTATCTTCGCTTCGGCCCCATCGAGCGCGGCAAAAAGCGCGCGCTCTTCCCCCGTCTCGGCGAACTTCAGGTCTGCGCCGAAGGAATATTCGACGCCATCCTTCGCCTCGGCCTGCGCCAGGATGTTCGTCGCCCGCTTGAGGCCCTGAAGAAGGTTCGTGCCGTCGTCGGTCTTGAGAAACGCCGCGAGCGCCTCGGCCCGTTTGACCAGAAGCGACAGGTCGTCGTTCCCCGGCATGGCGATCACGGCGTCGATCACGTCATGACGGATGCCCTGGTCGCGGAGGTAGACCTTGAGGCGGTCGTGGAAGAAGGAGAGGAGGTCGGACACCACGCCGACCTGATCGACGGTCGGCCGCCGACCGATAGCGTCAACAGAGTCAACGGAGTTGAAATCAGCCACATCATCTACGGTTCGGGCAGCCAGGAAATTGTAGAGCCTGCCACCGCTGTTTGACAGTATTCTCGACAGGCCCGCCCGCACCCCATTCCCCAGCACCAGCCGGATCACCCCCAGCGCCGCGCGCCTCAACGCAAACGGGTCCTTGCTGCCCGTCGGCTTTTCATCAATCGCCCAGAAGCCCGTGAGCGTGTCGATCTTGTCGGCCAGCGCCACCGCAACCGAAACTGGCTCGGTGGGCACGCTGTCACCCTCGCCCTTGGGGCGCCAATGGTCCCGCGCCGCATCCGCGACCTCGGGCGTCTCGCCAGCCGCGAGCGCATAATAGCGCCCCATCGTGCCCTGCAGTTCCGGGAACTCGCCCACCATCCCCGACTGCAGGTCCAGCTTCGCCAACTGCGCCGCGCGTTCGGCCTGCACCGGGTCCGCGCCGACCAAGGGCGCAATCTCGCGCGCCAGCGTCGCGATGCGGTTGATGCGGTCCGCCTGGCTGCCGAGCCGGCTTTCGAACGTCACCGACTTCAGCCCCTCGACCCAGGACTGCATCCCCGCCTTCGCCTCGCGCAGGTCGCGGTCCCAGAAGAATTTCGCGTCGGAAAGCCGCGCCGCCAGCACCTTCTGGTTGCCCTTCAGGATCGTCGCGCCCTGATCGGCCGTTTCCACGTTGGCAACGGTCACGAAGCCTTCGATCCGCCCCGACTTCGGATTGCGGAGCGAGAAGAACTTCTGATGTTCCTTCATCGAGGTCTGCAAAACCTCGGGCGGGAGGTCCAGAAACTCGGGCGCGATGCGGCCCATCAGCACGACCGGCCATTCGACCAGCCCCGCGACCTCCGCCAGAAGCCCCTGATCCGGCACGAGTTCCAGCCCGGCCGCAAAGGCCGCATTGGTCGCATCCGCCTCGATATGCGCCGACCGTTCCGCCTGGTTCAGAACCACATGCGCCCGCTTCAGCTTGGCGGCATAATCCTCGAGCCCCGTCACGGCGAACGCGCCGGGCGACAGGAATCGATGCCCGGCTGTCCTGTCACCCGAAACAATCCCCTCGACCTCAAGCGGCACGACCGCCGCCCCGGCCTCATCCGTCAGAAGGCAGATGATGCCCTGCAAGGGCCGCACCCAGCGCAGGCTGCCAGAGCCCCAGCGCATCGACTTCGGCCAGGGGAAAGTGCGGATGACATGGGCCAGAACCTCGGCCACGATCTCGGCCGCAGGCCGCCCCGGCCTGGTCAGGACGGCGAAATAGGCCTGCCCCTTCTTGTCGTCGCGAACCTCAAGCTGCTCTTTCGTCAGCCCGGTCGAGCGCAAGAACCCCTGCAAGGCCGCGTCCGGCGCCGTGGTCGCGGGCCCCTTCTTTTCCTCGCGCACGGCCGCACTTTGCGCGGTCAGCCCCTCGACCACCAGCGCCAGCCTGCGCGGCGTTGAAAAGGCGGCGGCGCTTTCATAGGTCAGGCCGGCCTCGACCAGCCCGTCGGTCATGAGCTTCTTCAGATCCTCGCGCGCGCGGGCCTGCATCCGGGCGGGGATTTCCTCGGACCGAAGTTCGATGAGAAGGTCGGGCATGAAAGTTCCCTTCGGGTTGGATCAGATCCAGTCGAGGTTGACGCGCGTCGGCGCATAGCGCGACGCGATCCGCTCGCGAAGTGCTGCGAAACGGGGCCGCAACTCGCGGAATTTCTTTTCGTGTGTTTCGGCGACGGTCAGGCGGATCGCCTCGAAGAGGCGCCCCGCATCCATCGTTTCCAGAAGCTCAAGTTCCGCGCCCTCGATGTCCATCTTGACGAATGCGACCTCGCCTTTCGCGGAAATCTGGTCTTTCAGAAACGCGGGAAAATCAATCACGCTGACCGAAATCCCTTCGCCTTCGGCAATGTTCCGGCCGCCGGACACCAGCGTGCTTTTGACCGAGGCCAGATCGGGGTTCGCATCCCAGTTTGCCGCCCGCATCAGCGTCAGCGTCCCCACAGCCACGCCCACGGCGACAGGGTGAACATGCACGTTCGCCTGCCCCTCAAACCGGGCGCGCAGCTTCTCGACATTGTAGGGATCGGGCTCGAATGCATGCACCTCGGCGCCGCTTTCGGCCAGGATCGCGGTCACATCGCCCCGGTTCGCCCCGCAATCGACCGCAACATCGCCCGGGCGAAGCATCGAGGCAACGCCCGCCAGAAGGCCCTCTGCCCGCGCATGGTTCAGGTCGCGCTTGTGCCGGCGCCTGAGCTTGCGCAGGCCCTCGGCGTCAAGGCCCGGGTCTTCGGTCACGGCGCGGACCCCTGCTGATTGTCCGCCGATTCATTCAGCTGCTGCCAGGCATAGGCGCGGCCGTCGGGGTAGACCGCGACGACCCGGTCGACGCCCGGCTTGATGTTTTCGTCCGACAGGATCGCCACGGCCTTGCCCGTCTCAAGGTCCTTGCCGATCGCCTGCGCGTCGAAGCAGGAAAACCAGCGCGGCGCGAAAAGCGGCGTCGGCTTTTCATAGATCCTGTAGCTCTCCGTCAGCATCGCGACGGTCATCGGCGTGATGAAGCAGGCACGGAACTTCAGGGGAGAGCTGTCCGCGTCGATGCCCTGGAAGTCCGACACGATCATCGGCTCGCCCGCGCCGCCGGTGACGGGCTGGATATGCATCGCCGCCGCAGGCTCGGTCGGCGCGACCTCGCGGTAATAGGCATATTCGGCCGTGTACCAGGCCCCCGCAGCCATCAGCAACGCAGTCAGCACGATCCCTCCGACGACTGTCCGTCCGTTCATGCGTCCGCCCCGGCCTCGGTCCGCCGGAAGGCGTCGGCGCAGGCCTTGGCGAGCGCGCGCACCCGGCCGATATAGGCCTGCCGCTCGGTCACCGAGATGACGCCGCGCGCATCGAGCAGGTTGAAGAGGTGGCTCGCCTTGATGCACTGGTCATAGGCCGGATGCGCCATCACGATCCGCCGGCCTGCCGCGTCCAGGTCATCGGCGGCAAGGATGCGGGCGCATTCCGCCTCGGCATCCGCGAAATGTTGAAGCAGCATCGCCGTATCGGCCTGGTCGAAGTTCCAGCGGCTGTATTCCTGTTCGGTCTGGCGGAAGATGTCGCCATAGGTCAGGTGAATCGGCGCGCCCGGATCGTTGAACGGCATCTCCATGACATGATCGACGCCCAGCACATACATCGCCAGCCGCTCGAGCCCGTAGGTCAGTTCGCCCGGCACCGGCTTGCAGTCATGGCCGCCGACCTGCTGGAAATAGGTGAACTGGCTCACCTCCATCCCGTCGCACCAGACCTCCCACCCCAGGCCCCAGGCGCCGAGCGTCGGGCTTTCCCAGTCATCCTCGACAAAGCGGATGTCGTGCAGCGCCGGATCGAGGCCGATGGCCTTGAGCGAACCCAGATAGAGCTCTTGCAAGTCGGGCGGCGAGGGTTTGATAAGGACCTGATACTGGTAATAGTGCTGCAGCCGGTTGGGGTTTTCGCCATAGCGCCCGTCAGTCGGCCGGCGCGATGGCTGCACATAGGCCGCAGCCCAGGGCTTGGTGCCGAGCGAACGCAGCGTGGTCGCCGGATGGAAGGTGCCCGCGCCCACCTCCATGTCATAGGGTTGCAGGATCGCGCAGCCCTTCGACGCCCAGTAGCTCTGAAGCCGCAGGATGACCTCCTGAAAGGAACGGGGTCTGGTCTCGCTCATCTGGCACCTCGGGCGGGTCTTGGCAGGCGGGTCTTTGGTCGGGGCGCTTCTCCTTAGGCGCGGGGCGGCGGCGGGTCAACGGCACAAGGCTTCCCGCGCAGGGGGCTTTTCGGGGTGACGCCGCGCGCGATTGTGATTAGGGTCCGGCGCGATCAACGGTTCCGGGGGAATGAATGCAGGGTTTGCGGCAGCTTTTCATCAGCACGGCACTTGTGGCGGCACTGCCGATGACGGCGGTCGCCGAAGATGTCTGGCTGCAGATCGAGGCCCGCCCGACCGAGGCAGAAGCCCAGGCCCGCGCCGCCGACTATGCCCGCCAGTTCCCGAACGTGGCGGGCTTCCGGCTACCGTCGGGCTGGTATGGCATCGTCCTTGGCCCGGTTCCGGCGGAAGAGGCGCAATCGACGCTGCAATCCCTGAAGGTCACGGGCGAGATTCCGGCCGACAGTTTCGTGGCCCGGACCCCCTCCCTCGGCCAGCCCTTCTGGCCGTCGCCCGATGCGCCCGCAGCCCTCGCCCCGGATACGGCCCCTGCCCCGGGGACCGATACCGCCACGGCCACGCAACCCACTGATCCGGTGACGGCGCCCGAGCCTGTCGCACCGGACAGCGGCGAAACGCTCGCGGATGCGCGTGCCGACGAAGCTGCGCTGACGGCCGAGGATCGCAGCGCCGTCCAGTCGGCCCTGACCTTCGCGGGCCATTACGACGGTGATCCCGACGGCCGCTTCGGCCGTGGCACGAGGGGCGCCATCGCCGCCTGGCAGACCGATCAGGGCGCGGCACCGACCGGCGTCCTGACCCGCTCGCAACGCCTGGCGCTGGTCGCTGCCTGGACAGAGGAGCAGGCCGCCCTTGGCCTCGCCCCCGTGACAGAGGCCGAGGCCGGCCTCAGCCTGAAGCTGCCCCTTGGCCTTGTCGCCTTCGACCGCTACGACCCGCCTTTCGTCCGCTATGCGCCCGTCAAGGACTCAGGCGTCACCGTCCTTCTGGTGTCCGCCCCGGGCGGGCGGGATGCGCTGTCGACCCTCTCTGACCGGCTGATCGCGACCGGCATCATGCCGACCGGGATCGACCTGACCCCCAGCCGCACAGGCCTGTCGTCAAAAGGCGCCGATGGCAGCCGGGCGGCGGTCGTCGAGGTGCGGCTGACGCGCGGCGGGATGAAGGGCTTTGTGCTGACCGGGCCGGCCGCATCATCCGCACGCCTGACGCGCACCGCCGACCTGATGAAGGCAGGCCTGACAGTCGACGACGACACAGTCCTTGATGAAACCATGGGCACGCCCTCGACCATTTCTGCCGCTGATCTGGTCGCAGGCCTGACGCCCGGCCAGCCGAGCCACGCCCAGAGCGGCGTCTATGTCAGCGCCGAGGGGCTGGTCCTGACCACCGCGCCCGGCCTTGCCGACTGCCCGCGCCCGGCCATCGACCGTCTGCATCCGGCGAAGGTGGTCTGGACCGACAGCGCGTCAGGACTGGCGCTCTTGCAACCCGAAAAGCCGCTCGCTCCCCGCGCGGTGGCGTCGCTCGCAGCGACCCTCCCTGCGCCGGGCGACGGCGTGGCGGTCGGCGGCTACCCCTACGGCGAGCGCCTGACCGCGCCCGTCACCGCCTTTGGCCGCTTTGCCGAGGCGACGGGACTGGATGGCCAGTCAGGCGAGGCCCGGCTTCGGCTGGTGACCCGTCCGGGTGACGCGGGCAGCGCCGTCCTTGACGGGTCGGGCGCGCTGATCGGCGTCCTCTTGCCGCGCGCCGAGGGCAGCCCGACGCTGCCCGACGACGTGGCGCTCATGCGCTCGCGCGATGCGCTGGAAAAGGCGCTTGCCACTGGCAGCCACACGCTGAGCCCCAGCCCCGCCGCCCCGTCGCTCGCGCCCGAGGACCTGGCGGCACGCGCCCGCGCGCTCGCGGCACTCGTGACCTGCGAGAACTAGCCCAGCAGCGCCTTCTGCACGTCGGGCTCCCACCCCAACCAGAAGCGGCCACCATCCTCGATGACCGGCCGCTTCATCACGGTGGGCTGTGCCTCGACCTGGGGTTCTGGTTCCGAAAGTTTCAGAAATTCTGAAAACCCGCGAAATGTCGTCGATTGCTTGTTGATGATCCGGTCGCCGAACTCGGCCACCAGCCGTGAGAGTTCGGCGGGCGAGAGCGGATCAGCCCGCACGTCGCGAAAGGTGACCTCTTTCCCGGCAGCTTCCAGCGCCTTCAGCGCCTTCTTGCAGGTGTCGCAGGTCGGAATGCCGTAAAGGATCATTTCAGGCTCCCCTCCTCCCAGGTGATGCGGCCGCCCGCGACCGTCAGCGCGACGCCGGTCGCCGCAACCTGTCCGGGCGAAAGCCCCTCGATATCGGCGCCGAGCACCACCACATCCGCCGCCATGCCCGGCCGCAGCACGCCCGTCAGCCCATCGCGATGCGCCGCCCAGGCGCCCCCGGCGGTATAGGCATAAAGGACCTCGGGCAGGCTGACCCGTTCGTCCCCCGCGCCCGGCGCGTCATAGGGCTTGCGCCCCAGTGCTGCGCCGATGCCGCGCATCACAGATACGTCGGTCACCGGCCAGTCCGACGCAAAGGCCAGCGCCGCGCCGCCTTCCACCAGCGTCCGCCACAGATAGGCGTCCTTCATCCGCCCAAGGCCGATGGTGTGGATCGTCGGCTCGAGCGGGAAGTCCATCGCCCCCGGCGGGTGCGGCGGCTGGAGCGAGGCGGTGATCCCGAGCGCGCCAAGCCGGGGAATGTCCGCCGGATCAATCAGCTCGATATGTTCGATCCGGTGCCGGCTGTCCCGCGCGCCATTCGCGCGCTGCGCCGCCTCGTAGCCGTCGATCGTCTGCCGGACCGCCCCGTCGCCGATGGCATGGACGGCGATCTGCAAGCCCCGCTGATCGGCACTGACACAGATATCAGAAAACCGCGAAAGCGAGAAAAGCGGCGTCGAGCGGTGGCCCGGATGACCGGGATAGTCGTTCAGCATGTAGGCGGTGCGACTGTCCACGACCCCGTCCATGAACATCTTCACGAACCCGCCCTGCAGCCAGTCGTCGTTGAACATCCGCGTCATCTCGTCGGCACGGTCCAGCTCGGACAGGTCCATGTTCGGCTTGAAGTGGAACGGCACCTTGACCCGCGCCGTCAGCCCGCCCTGCCGCTGCAGGCCCCGCAGCAGTTCCAGCGTATAAAGGTTGCCGTCCATGTTCACCATCGAGGTGACTCCATGGCGCGCGCAATGGGCCAGCCCCAGCGCCACCTTCGCCCTGTCGATGGCCTGCGCGGCCTCGTCCGGCCAGGGCGACGGCTCGCCCCCCGTCGCGATTCCGAGGTTGAGGCGCTCTTCGCCGCCCAGCGCAATGACCGGCGCGAAGGCCTCGAACTCGCGCAACTCGCCGGTCGCAAGCCCGTCGGCCCCCATCACCACCTCATGCCCGGCGGGCGTCTCGGCCCCGTTCAGGATGCCCGCCGCCTTCAGCGCGGCGGTGTTGGCCCAGACCGTGTGATGGTCGTGCGATGTCATGGCGATGGGCCGGTCGGCGATGATCCGGTCCAGGTCGTGCCGCGTCGTCGGGTGGCCGAAGAGCAGATAGGCCCCGCCCTGCGCCATCAGAAGCGGCTGCTGGGGATGCTCGGCCGCGTAGGCGCGGAAGGCGCGGGTCAACGCCTCGGTCCCTTCAATCGCGCCGATCTGCAGGTGGGCAAGTTCGGCGCCCCCAAGGACCAGGTGCAGATGGCTTTCGACGAAGCCCGGCAGAAGCGTCCGGCCGCCGCAGTCGATGATACGCGTCCCCGGCCCCGCCAGCGCCTCGATCGCCGCGCGCGAGCCGACGGCCAGGATGCGTTCGCCCGCAAGCGCCACGGCCTGCGCGCGGGGCCGCGCGGGGTCCATGGTCAGGATGCGGGCGTTGGTCAGGATGAGGGTCGGGGTCATGGCGCGCTCCGGCGATCTGATCAAATCGCGCTTACGCTGCCGCAAACCGGCCCCGACGGCAAGCCGCCATAAGGCCGCCGGTCAGAGCGCGGCCAGCAGCGCCTTCGTCGGCCAGCCGTCCGCCGGCAGCCCCGCGCGTTCCTGTTCGGTCTGCACCGCCTCGCGCGTCAGCTCGCCCAGGATGCCGTCGATGTTGCCCACGTCGTGGCCGTGCGCGCGCAGCTTCGTTTGCAGGGCCTTCACCTCGTCCGCGCTCAGGCCCTTTTCGGGGCTGCGCGGGTCGAGCGCGGGCGCGCCATCGAGCCGCGTCGCAAAGTAGGCGGCGGTCGTCGCATAGACGAAGCTCTTGTTCCAGTTGAAATAAATCCGGTAGTTCGGATAGGCGATGAAGGCCGGACCCTTGCGCCCCATCGGCAGAAGGACCGATCCCGGCAGCCCGGTCGACAGCTCGCCCGACCGCGCACGCACCCCCATCGCCGCCCACTGGCTGGCCGGAAGCTGGTGGTTCAGCCCGGTCTGCGTCCAGTCGAGACTGTCCGGCACCACGATCTCCTGCAGCCAGGGCTCGTTCGGGCGCCAGCCGAAACCGGCAAGCATCTTGGCCGCCGACATCAGCGCATCGGGCGCCGAGCGCACCACGTCAACATGCCCGTCGCCGTCGCCGTCCGTGCCGTTCGTCAGCACATCCTCCGGCAGCATCTGGAACTGGCCGATCTCGCCCGCCCAGGCGCCAATGGTGCGGTTGGGGTCGAAATTGCCGCGCTGATAAAGCTCCATCGCCGCGAACAGATGCGGGCGGAACAGGTCCGGGCGGCGGCAGTCATGGGCGAGCGTCAGAAGCGAGTCGCGCACCAGGAACTTGCCCTGCACCGCGCCGAAATCCGTCTCTAGCCCCCAGTAGCCCGCGATGACGCCGGGCGGGATGCCATACTGACGCTGGATCTCGTTGAACACCGCCTGATTGCGCGCGATCGCCGCCCGGCCGTTGGCGATCCGGGCCTTCGACACGCGGTCGGCCAGGAAGTCGAGGAAGCTCTTGCGGAAGGTCCCCTGCCCACGGTCGAGCTTCAGGATCGCCGGATTGAGCCGCGCGCCGGCCAGAAAGCCCTGCACCGTCGCCGCGTCGATCCCCTTGGCCTGCGCCTCGGCCGCGACGCCCGCGACGAAGGCGTCGAACGGGCCGCCGCAGTCCGCATGGGCGGCAGGGGCAAGACAGGCAAGCGACAGGGTCAGGGCAACAGCACGAACGGGGGCACGCATGGCAAACTTCCGGGACTGATGGTGGGTGGCCCGCACGCTCGCCCGGATCGGCCGCGCCGTCAACCGCCTGTCCCCACAAAGAATTTTCAACAATCGTCATCCGGCTGTTCCATTTCTGCCGCGCTTTCCACAAAGTTGGCCGCGAACTTGCCGAAAAGCCGGATCGGTCCAGCCTGAACCGGATCGGACAGACGAGGGAGGCGTCGATGACAGATCACATGCCAAGCGACGTCCTGAACGCGCTCGAAGCCGCGCGTCGTGCCAAGGCCCGCCGGAAGTCCCGCCTGTCGGTGGTGACGGGAACCGAGACCTATCCGATCCTGCGGCTTCTGCCCGAAGGCTTCACCGTGGATGCCGCCGACGTGACCCACCTGCGCGGCCTGGTCGAGGTCTATGAGGGCTCGACCCTCGTCTCGCGCTGCCTGATCGTCGCCTCGGGGATCGAGGGGAGCGAGCTGATCTGCCGCATGAAATGGTCGACCGCCGCCCGCGCGACGCCGCCCCTGGACTATGTCCGGGACGACGGCGCGCCGACGGGCTACCTGACCGGGCCGTCGCGCTAACTAGTGTCGCGCTGATTATTGCAGGTCGCCGAACGCCCGCCCGAGCCGCGCCACCGCTTCCTCGACGCGCGCGCGCGGCGTCGCGATGTTGAAGCGCAGGTAGCTCTCGCCGCCCTTGCCGAAGGTCTTGCCGTGGTTGACGGCGATCTTCGCCTGGCGCTCGACCCGGGCCAGCGCCTCTGCCTCGGTCATGCCGGTGCCGGAAAGATCGACCCAGGCCAGATAGGTGGCCTCGAGCGGCATCGACTTCAGCCCCGGAATGGCCGCGATCCCCTTGTCGAAGACCTGCCGGTTGCCGTCGAGGTAGGCGACCAGCCTGTCGATCCAGTCGGCCCCTTCGGGGCTGTAGGCGGCCCGCGCCATCTCGACCCCGAAGCTGTTGGGCGAAATGCCAAGCGCCATCATCCGGCCCGCGAAGGCCGCGCGAAGCTTTTCGTCGGCGATGATGACATTGCCGGAATGACAGCCCGCTATATTGAAGCTTTTCGTCGGCGCCGTCATCGTGACCAGCCGCCCTGCCGCCTCGGGGAAAGCGGCAGCCAGCACCCGGTGGCGCTGGCCCGGCATCACCAGGTCATGGTGGATCTCGTCCGACACAAGGACCAGGTCGTGGCGTTCGCAGAAATCGACGACGCCCTTCAACTCGTCAAGCGTCCAGACCCGCCCGCCCGGATTGTGCGGCGAGCAGAGGATGAACATGCGTTCGTTCCCCGTCATCAGCCCGTCCCAGGCGGCGAAATCCATCTCGTAGCGGCCATCAACCAGCTTCAGCGGGCATTCCCTGACCTCGCGCCCGGCGGCGCGGACGACGCGCGAAAAGGCGTGGTAGACCGGCGTCGTCAGGACGACCGCGTCGCCGGGCTGGGTGAAGGCATCGACACAGATCGCGGTGCCGTTCACCAGCCCGTGCGTGGTGAAGATCCAGGACGGCTCCACCTCCCACCCGTGGCGGGCCTTCATCCACCAGCGGATCGCGGTGTGATAGTCGCGCTCGTCGCCGTAATAGCCGTAGACGCCATGGGCGGCCATCGCCTCGACCGCGCGCTGGACGCAGGCCGGGGGCGCGAAGTCCATGTCGGCGACCCACATGGCGATGCCGTCCTGCGGGCTGACGCCGTAGGCGGCCTCCATCATGTCCCACTTCGCCGAATGGGTGCCCACGCGGTCGATGATCCGGTCAAACTCGCTCATGGCGCCCTCTTTTCCTGGCTTCAGCGCGCACTATGCCGATTTTCCCCGCCCCGTCCACACCCCGGCGATTGCGTGGGCCAAGACCTTGACCTAAAGACCGATTCATGACCCTGCGCCCGATCCTTCTGCATCCCGACCCCCGCCTGAAGAAGCCCTGCGAGCCGGTGACCGAAATCACCGACGCCCTTCGCGAGGCGGCAAGAGACATGCTCGACACCATGTATGATGCGCCGGGCGTGGGCCTGGCCGCGCCGCAGGTCGGGCTTTTGAAGCGGCTTTTCGTCATGGACTGCGTGAAGGACCCCGACGAGCCGCCGCGCCCCATGGTCCTGATGAACCCCGAGATTGTCTGGTCCTCGGACGACCGGCGCGTCTACGAGGAAGGCTGCCTGTCGATCCCCGAACATTATGCGGAAATCGAGCGTCCCGCGGCCGTAACGGTGCGCTGGCTCGGCCTTGACGGGGCCGGGCACGAGGAAACCTTCGAAGGGCTCTGGGCCACCTGCGCGCAGCATGAGATGGACCACCTCGACGGGCGGCTCTTCATCGACTACCTCTCGCCCCTCAAGCGCCAGCTCATCACCCGCAAGATGGAAAAGCTGAAGCGCGACCGCGCCCGCGAAGGCGTCTGAGCCTTGGCCGTCCGCCGGCTCCTCCTCTGGCCAGACGCGCGGTTGCGCACCCCGGCCGAGCCGGTTGCGGCCATCACCGAAACCGTCCGCATGATCTGGGACGACATGGTCGACACGATGGAGGCGATGCCGGGCGTCGGCCTTGCCGCGCCCCAGATCGGCATCGGCTTGCGGCTGGCGGTTGTCGACGCCTCGGACAAGCGGGGCCAGGTCGTGCGCATGGCAAACCCGGAGGTGCTGCACGCCTCGGTCCAGTTGCGCAAATATGAAGAGGCAAGCCCGAACCTGCCCCATGTCTCGGCGCTGGTCGAGCGCCCCCGCGCCGTGACCGTTCGTTTCCTGAACGAGGACGGTCAGGTTGAAGAGCGCGACTTTGTTGGCCTTTGGGCAACGTCGGTGCAGCATCAGATCGACCATCTGGCCGGCAAGCTCTACATTGACCGCCTGTCGCCCCTGCGTCGCAAGATGATGGTGGCGCGGTCCGAGAAGCTCAGGAAAGGGCAGGCGTGAAGGAAATCCGCGTCCTTTACATGGGCACGCCCGACTTTGCGGTCCCCGCGCTGAAAGCGATTGCCGGGCGTCACACTGTGGTCGGCGTCCTGAGCCAGCCGCCCCGGCCCTCTGGTCGCGGGCAAAAGCCTCAACGCTCGCCCGTTCACCGCGCCGCCGACGAACTGGGCCTGCCGGTCCGCACGCCCCTGACGCTGCGCGACCCGGCCGAGCTGGCGGCGCTGGCCGACTGGCGGCCGGACGTCGCGGTCGTCGCCGCCTATGGGCTGATCCTGCCGCCTTCCGCGCTGGCCCTGCCGCGCCAGGGCTGCCTGAACATCCACGCCTCGCTTCTGCCGCGCTGGCGGGGGGCCGCGCCGATCCACCGGGCGGTGATGGCGGGGGATGGGGAAACCGGCATCTCGATCATGCAGATGGACGAGGGGCTGGATACAGGCGCCGTCCTTCTGCACCGCGCCATCGCCATCGGCGACGACGATACGACGGGCGATGTGCATGACATGCTGGCAGAGCTTGGCCGCCAGATGATCCTTGCCGCCCTTGACGGGCTGGAGTTCCTGCCGCGCGTCGCCCAGTCGCACAGGGGCGTGACCTACGCCAAAAAGATCGACAAGGCCGAGGCGCGGATCGACTGGTCCGAGCCCGCGCCCGACCTTGCCCGCCGCATCCGTGGCCTGTCGCCCTTCCCCGGCGCCTGGGCCGAAATCGGCGGCGAGCGCGTGAAGTTCCTGCGCGCCCGTGCTGTCGAGGCCCAGCCCGCACCCCCCGGAACGATCCTGCCCGGCGCGCATTTCTCGGGCCCCGGCCTGATCGTCGCCTGTGGTCCGGCCGACCGGCCCGGCGCCATTGCCGTGACGCTCGCCCAGCGTGCCGGCCGGACGGCCGTGTCCGGCGCCGAGCTGCGCGCGGGCCTGGCCGACGACGCGCGGTTTAGCTAGGCGCAAGACAATAGGCCGGGCCGGGCGGGAAAAGGAAACGCGACCCGCGTTTCCCCCGACGGTCGCGGAAACGTCTCCGCTGGACCGCTGATGTCCTGAACCGCCAAAGGCCAGTGCCTGCCCCGGTGGGCGCGCCAGCGCCCACCATAGGCGGGGCGGGCGCTGGCCGACGGCCTTTGGGCCACCGGCTGGGACAAAAGGCTAAGCCGTCACATGGCAGGGTCAACGGCCCCTGCCACCCGGAACCGCCGACCGCCCCCTAGCCCCGCTGCCCCTTGAACGGCGCCATCCCCGCCCGCGCCAGCGCATCGGCCCGCTCGTTTTCCTCGTGCCCCGCATGGCCCTTGATCCAGGTCCAGGTGACCTGGTGCCGCGCCGCCGCCGCTTCCAGCCGCTGCCACAGGTCGACATTCTTCACCGGGCTGCCATCCGCCGTCCGCCAGCCCTTCTTCTTCCAGCTGTGGATCCACTGGGTGACGCCGTTCTTCACATAGGCGCTGTCGGTCGTCACCGTGATCGCAACCGGCTTGCCCAGAACCTCGAGCGCGCTGATCGCCGCCAGAAGCTCCATCCGGTTGTTGGTGGTCATCGCCTCGCCGCCCGACAGCTCGCGCTCTTTCAGGACGCGCGCACCCTCGCGGGCCTGCAACAGGACACCCCAGCCGCCGGGACCCGGATTGCCCGAACAGGCGCCGTCGGTAAAGGCGTGGTAGTTGGCCATGGGGGCCCTTTCATCGGGTCTGCGTTCACGGGAGCTTCACGGGGGCTCTGCCGGGGCTTTGCGGGCGGCGAGCGCCCAAAGTCAAGGCTGCCGCAGGACGCGCGGCACCTTGAATTCGACATGCTCGCGCGCCGTCTCGACCATCTCGACCGTCACCTCGTAGCGGGCGCGGAAAGCGTCGATCACCTCGTTCACCAGCACCTCGGGCGCACTCGCCCCCGCCGTCAGGCCAAGGGCCGTGACGCCCTGAAGCACGCGCCAGTCGATGTCGTCGGCGCGCTGGATCAGCTGCGCGAAGGGGCAGCCGGCCGCCCGCCCGACCTCGACCAGACGGCGCGAGTTCGACGAGTTCGGCGCCCCGATCACCAGAAGCGCGCCGATCCGGCCCGCAATGGCCTTCACCGCCTCTTGCCGGTTCGTGGTGGCATAGCAGATGTCTTCCTTGTGCGGCCCGATGATCGCCGGGAACCGCGCCCGCAGTGCCGCCACGATGTCGGCCGTATCATCGACCGACAGCGTCGTCTGGGTGATGAAGGCCAGCCGTTCCGGATCGCGCGGCGCAATCCGCGCCACGTCCGCCACCGTCTCGACCAGGATCACCTCGCCTTCCGGCAACTGGCCCATGGTGCCCAGCGTCTCTGGGTGACCGGCATGACCGATCATCACCATCTGAAGGCCCGCCTCATGGTGGCGCTCGGCCTCGATATGGACCTTCGACACCAGGGGACAGGTCGCATCGACATAGAGCATCTGCCGCCGCGCCGCCTCGGCCGGGACGGCCTTCGGCACGCCATGGGCGGAAAAGATCACCGGGCGGTCATCGGGGCAGCCGTCCAGCTCTTCGACGAACACCGCGCCCTTGGCGCGAAGGCCGTCGACCACGAAGCGGTTGTGGACGATCTCGTGGCGCACATAGACCGGAGCGCCCCATTTCTCGATCGCCATCTCGACGATCTTGATCGCGCGGTCTACGCCGGCGCAGAAGCCGCGCGGGGCGGCAAGGTAAAGGGTCAGGGGCGTCATCGGGCAGGCCTTTTCATCGCGTCCGGGTTAGGCCCGTCCGGCGTCCGCCTGTCAAGACCGGGCGCGGCCTCAGGCTTCGGTCGTCGTCTGGGCCATTTCGGTCCGCGGCTCGCGCG
>CAMFGW010000013.1 GCA_945952025.1 uncultured Paracoccaceae bacterium | reverse complement strand
AGGACCAGACCGCCCGTCACCGGAACCGCCTCGGTCAGCCGGACCGTGACCTTCTGGCCCAGCGTCAGGGTGGTGCCGGTGTCGGACCCGACCAGCGTCTGGTTGTCGGGGTCGTAGTGGAAATATTCCCGGCCAAGCGTGCGGATCGGCACCAGCCCGTCGGCGCCGGTTTCATCCAGCTTCACGAACAGGCCGAACTTGGCCACGCCGCTGATCCGGCCGGAGAACTCGGCGCCGACACGCTCGTTCAGGAAGTCGGCCAGGTAACGGTCGGTCGTGTCGCGTTCGGCCGCCATGCTGCGGCGCTCGGTTTCCGAGATGTGTTTCGCGGTTTCTTCCAGCCGCGCGATGTCGCCCTGGCTCAGGCCGTCCTTGCCCCAATTGTGGCCCGCGATCAGGCCCCGGTGCACGATCAGGTCCGAATAGCGGCGGATGGGCGAGGTGAAATGGGCGTAGTTCTGCAGCGCCAGCCCGAAATGGCCGAAGTTCTGCGGGCTGTAGTAGGCCTGCGTCATGGACCGCAGCATGGCGATGTTCAGCATCTCGTCATGCTCGCTGCCTTCGGCCTGGGCCAGAAGGCGGTTCAGCGAGGCGGTCTTCAGCACCTGCCCCTTGGCCAGCGTATAGCCAGCCGCCTCGGCGATTTCTCGCAGGCTGTCGATCTTGTCGGGGGGCGGCTCCTCGTGGACGCGGAAGAGAAGCGGGCGGCGGAGGCGGATCAGTTCCTCGGCGGCGGCGACGTTCGCCAGGATCATGAACTCCTCGATCAGCCGGTGGGCGTCGAGCCGTTCCTTGAAGCGCACATCGACCACGCTGCCGTCGTCGGCCAGCACGATGCGCCGTTCCGGCAGGTCGAGGTCAAGGGGCTGGCGGTCTGCGCGGGCGCGGTCGAGCGCATGGTAGGCCGCATAAAGCGGCTCGATCCCGGTTTTCAGAAGCGGTTCGGTGCGCGCGTTCGGCTGGCCGTCATGCGCCGCCTGCACCTCTTCGTAGTTCAGCGCGGCCTTCGAGCGGATGAGGGCGCGGGCGAAGCGGTGGCTGCGTTTGCGGCCGCCCTCGTCGATGACGATGCGCACCGCAAGGACGGCGCGGTCCACATCCTCGTGCAGGGAACACAGGTCGCCCGACAGCTTGTCGGGCAGCATCGGCACCACGCGGTCGGGGAAATAGGTCGAGTTGCCGCGGTTCCAGGCCTCTCGGTCCAGGGGCGAGCCGGGGGTGACGAAATGGGCCACGTCGGCGATCGCGACCCAGATCAGGTGGCCGCCGGGGTTCGTGGGATCGTCGTCGGGGCCGGCCCAGACCGCGTCGTCGCGGTCGCGGGCATCGGCGGGGTCGATAGTCAGGAAGGCGACCTTGCGCAGGTCCTCGCGCCCTTCAAGGCCCACGTTCCGTTCGGCTTCCGCCTCGGCGAGGACGGCGTCGGGGAAATGGTCGGGGATGCCATGTTCGTGGATGGCGATCAGCGACACCGCGCGGGGCGCGCCGGGGTCGCCCAGCCGGGCGGTGATGCGGGCGCGGGGCAGGCCCAGGCGGCGGGGGCCTGATGCCTCTGCCTCGACCAGTTCGCCGTCCCTGGCGCCTGCGGTGGCGCCGGCCGCGACGATCCATTCCTTGTCGGCGCCCTTGGTGACCGGCTGGATGCGGCCGCCGTCCGATCCGGCGCGGAAGATTCCAAGGACGCGCGGTGCGCCCGAGTCGATCTTGCGGATCAGCCGCGCCTCATAGGCGTGGCCGCGGCCTGCGACCGGGGTCAGGCGCGCCAGGATGCGGTCGCCCTGCCCGAGCGCGGGGTCGTCCTTGCGCGTGGTGACAAGGATGCGCGCCTCTTCGCCTTCGGCCGGGCGGGCGAACAGGTCGCCCGAGGCGTCGGGGCCGGTCACGGTCAGGACGGCGACGGGCGGCAGCTTGCCCTTGTCGTGGGTGCGGGGCTTGCGGCGATTGTAGCGGCCCTCGGCTTCCAGGTCCTTCAGGACGGCCTTCAGGTGGACCTTGTCCGGCCCCTTGATGCCGAAGGCCTTCGCGATGTCGCGCAGCCCCGTCATGTCCGGGTTCTGGGCCAGCCAGTCGGCGACGTCGGTTTTCGAGGGGATGCGGGCCATGGGGACCTCAGGCGAAATAGTCGCGCAGAAGGCGGCCGTAGATCGCCTTCAGCGCATGGATCTGGGCAACCTCGACCCGCTCGTCGACCTGGTGCATGGTCTTGCCGACCAGGCCGAACTCGACGACCGGACAGTGGTCCTTGACGAAGCGCGCGTCCGACGTGCCGCCCGAGGTCGAGGCGACAGGGTCGAGCCCGGTTTCAGCCTTGACCGCGCGGGCCACCAGGTCGGTGAAGGGGCCGGGCGGAGTGACGAAACTGTCGCCGGCGATGCCGATGGCCAGCGTGAAGCGCACGCCGGTTTCCGCCTGAACCTTCGCGGCTTCGTCCCTCAGCCAGTCGCTGACCGAGGCGCCGGAGTGGGCGTCGTTGAAGCGGATGTTGACGGTCGCCTTCGCGCGGGCGGGAATGACGTTGCCGGCGGGGTTGCCGGTGTCGATCGTGGTGATCTGCAGGGTCGAGGCGTCGAAATGCGCCGTGCCTTCGTCCATCGGCTTTTCGGTCAGCCGCGACAGCAGCGTCACCAGCGCATGAAGCGGGTTCTTCGCCCGGTGGGGATAGGCCGAATGGCCCTGCACGCCATCGGCGGTGAAATGGCAGGTGAGAGAGCCGCGCCGGCCGATCTTCATCATGTCGCCGAGGCGTTCGGGGCTCGTGGGCTCGCCCACCAGGCAGACAGACATGGTTTCGCCGTTCGCGGCCATCCAGTCCAGGATGGCGACGGTGCCGTCGACGCCCGCGCCTTCCTCGTCGCCGGTGATGGTCAGGACGACGGCGCCGTCGGGGGGCGTGTCCCGTACGAAGTCGATGGCGGCGGCGGCGAAGGCCGCGACGCCGGACTTCATGTCGGTCGCGCCCCGGCCCCAGAGCCAGCCATCGACGATCTCGCCGCCGAAGGGGTCGCGGGTCCAGGCGGCGGCGTCGCCCACGGGCACCACGTCCGTATGGCCGTTGAAGCCCAGCGTCCGGTTCGCGCCCTTGCGGCCCCAGCGGGCGAAAAGGTTGGCGATGCCGTTGCGGTCGACGCGGGTGCAGTGAAAGCCTGCGCCCTCCAAGAGCGGTTGCAGAAGCGTCAGCGCGCCGCCTTCCGCCGGCGTGACCGAGGGGCAGCGGATCAGATCGGCGGTCAGCGCGACCGGATCGACGGGGGCGTGGGGCATGGTCTACTCCAGAGGGGCGGGCCTACCCTTCCCCTCTGGACCCCAGCCGGGCGGGGGTCAAGCGCGCTCGAACGCCAACCGCGCGCCAAGGGCGGCGAACGAGGCGGCGAAGGCGCACTTCATCCATCTCAGGACGGACGGGCGGCTAAGGATCGCGTTGCGGCCGGTGGCGGCGATCAAGGCGTAAAGGACGAAGGTCAGGAAGGTGATGGCAGAGAAGGCGATGCCAAGCTCGATCATCTGATGGACTGCGGCGTCGCCGCCCGCCGGCAGGAACTGCGGCAGGAAGGCCACGAAGAAAAGGGGCAGCTTGGGGTTGAGGATGTTCAGCGTGATGCCGCGCTGGATGGTCCTGGCCGCCGACTGCGGTGCGGCGGCGGTGACGGCCAGCGCGCCCCGGTCGCCAAGGACGGCCCAGGCCATCCACAGAAGGTAGGCGACGCCGGCATATTTGATGGTCTGGAACAGGACCGCACTGGCGTAGAGGGCCGCCGCCAGGCCCGACAGGGCGACGACCATGTGCAGGACGGTCGCGATGGTGCAGCCGGTCGCGGCCAGAAGGCCGGCCCGGAAGCCGCCGCCGAGGGTGACCGACAGGGTATAGACCACGCCGATGCCGGGGATGACGCAGACAATGAAGGCCGTGAGCAGGAATTCCGGTGACATGAGCCCCTCCCTTTCGGGGCGAGGCTAGCCAGTGCGCGGACGGCTGGCAATCGCCGTCAGTTCAGCGTCGTGTCCCGATCCCGGTCGCCATAGAAGGGGGTCGCCTGCACGACGATGACGGCGTTTTCGGCGAGGGCGCGGGCCATCAGCTCGCGCTCGTCCTCGTCGATCTCGTGGCCTTGGGCGATGCGTTCCTCGGCCGTGCCATAGCCCACGACGTCGAGGGGCGCCATGTCGGCCTGTTTCAGGACGGCGACGCATTCGCGGACCGCCTCATCCTCGCTTACGCCGGTCGAAAAGCACAAAAGCGCGGCGCCGGTCGCGCCTTTGGGCAGGCCGTCGCCCTCTTTCCGGCCGACCTCGACCAGAAGCGTATAGACCTGCTGCTGGCGGCGCGGGCGGGGGGCGGCCTCTTCGGCGCTGTCGTCGGAGGTATCGTCGGGGATGTCGCTCATGGGTGTCGCTCTTGGGGTCCTCAGGTGGCGGAGCGGAGCGCATCCATCGTGCGCACCAGTTCGGCGGTGATGCCGGTTTCCGACAGGGCGTGCCCGGCGAGCGGCACCATCCGAAGGACGGACTGCTGCCAGCCGTCGGCCAGGCGCCAGGCCGACAGGGGCGGGCAGATCATGTCGTAGCGGCCCTGGACGATGATGGTCGGGATGTGCTCGATCCGGCGGCGGTTGAACAGGATCTGGTCATCGCGTTCCAGAAAGCCCCGGTTGACGAAATAGTGGTTTTCCAGCCGGGCGAAGGCGCGGGCATGGTCGAGCGGCCCTTCGCCCGCCATCCCCTCGCTTTCGATCGAGGCGAGCGCGTTTTCCCAGCCGGACCAGGCGCGGGCGAAGCGTGCCTCGGTCTGGGGGTCGGACCCGAAGAGGCGCGCATGATAGGCGGCGATCAGGTCGCCGCGCTCTGCCTCGGGCACCATGCCGGAGAAGTCGCGCCACTGGTCGGGCCAGAAGGCGCCCGCGCCGCCGCCGTAGAACCAGTCCAGTTCGCGCTGCATCATCAGGAAGACGCCACGCAGGATCAGGTTGGTGACGCGGTCGGGGTGCGCCTCGGCGTAAAGGAGCGCGAGCGTCGCGCCCCAGCTGCCGCCGAAGACCGCCCAGCGGTCGATGCCGAGCGTGGTGCGGATCAGCTCGATGTCGGCGACCAGGTCCCAGGTGGTGTTGGCCAGGACGCTGGCATGGGGGCGCGAGCGGCCGCAGCCGCGCTGGTCGAAGAGGATGATGCGGTAGTGGGCCGGGTCGAAGTAGCGCCGCATGGCCGGCGAGGTGCCGCCGCCGGGGCCGCCGTGCAGCACGACGACGGGGCGGCCGGTCGGATGGCCAGACTGTTCGACATAGACCTCATGCCCGCCCGGAACCCGCAGCATGCGCTGATCGAAGGGCTCCAGCGGCGGATAAAGGGCACTGCCTGCGCGCTTTTGTCCTGCGATCCTGTCCATCAAGCGAGTATATAGGCCTTTGCCGGGGCCTGCTACCCTGCGCCTGACCGGAGCCCTGCCCATGACGACCTCCAGCATCGACCCCGCCGAAGTCGCCAAGTTCGAGGCGATGGCCGCCGAATGGTGGGACGTGTCGGGCAAGTTCAAGCCCCTGCACATGATGAACCCGGTGCGGCTCGACTATATCTGCGCGCAGGTGGCGGCGGAGTTCGGCCGCGACCGGGCTGGGCTTCGGCCTTTCGCCGGCCTCAGGGTGCTGGATATCGGCTGCGGGGGCGGGCTCCTGTCCGAACCGATGGCGCGGCTTGGCGCGGATGTGACCGGGGCCGACGCGGCTGCGGGCAACATCGAGGTCGCGCGGCTTCATGCCGCCGACATGGAGCTGGTGATCGACTACCGCGCCACCACGGCCGAGGGGCTGGCGGCGGCGGGCGAGGTCTATGACGTGGTCCTGGCGATGGAGATCGTCGAGCATGTGGCGAACCCGGCCGAATTCGTCGCCACCTGCCAAAGCCTCCTCAGGCCCGGTGGGCTGATCGTGATGTCCACCCTGAACCGCACGGCGCGCAGCTTCCTGGCCGCGATCATCGGGGCGGAATGGGTGATGCGCTGGCTGCCGAAGGGCACGCACGACTGGCAGAAGTTCATCCCGCCCGACGATCTGGCCGCGATGATGGGGCGCGCGGGTCTAAGGCCCGTTGACCGCAAGGGCTTCGTCTTCAACCCGGTCAGCTGGCAATGGTCGATCTCGGACCGCGACCTGTCGGTCAACTATGCGGTGACGGCAGTCAGGGGTTAGGCCGGGCCCGGGGGTGGCAGGGGCCGTTGACCCTGCCATGCGAAGGTTTTACCATTTGTCCCGCCGATGGCCCAAAGGCCATCGGCCAGCGCCCGCCCCGTCTTCGGCGGGCGCTTCCGCGCCCACCGAGGCAGGCGCTGGCCTTTGCAGGTTCAGGACATCAGCGATCCAGCGGACCCGTTCCCACACGGTCGGGGGAAACGCGGTGTGTTTCCTGTTCCCGCCCGGCCCGGCTGGTCCGTCGGGCTCAAGCCTCGCCCCATCCTAGCAGATGCGCCGCAGCCTCGGCCCGACCGGCGCGAATCCCTGCCGTTCGTAGAAGGCGAGCGTCCGCGCCCAGGCCGGCTGTGCGGGGGCGCCGACCTCAAGCCGGCGCCAGCCCTTGTCCCCCGCAACCCGCACGGCTGCGGCGACCAGCGCTGCGGCCACGCCGGTCGAGCGAGCCTCGGGCACCACATAGAGCTCGGTGATTTCGCCAAAGCGGCCGCCGGCATAGATCGCGGCGCATTCGTTCAGCATCAGGAGGCCCAGCGGCTGGTCGCCTTGCCAGGCCAGCAGCCCGGTGACGCTCGGCAGGCCCAGAACCTCACGGGCGCAGGGCTCGCGGTCGACCCGGTCGGGCTCGCCGGAAAGTTCGGCCAGAAGTGCGCCGATCATCATGCCGATCTGCCCGGCCTGGTCGATGGTCGCCTGTGTGATCCGCATCGGTGCCCTCCTTATTTTGATCAAATTATGCCAGACTATCCGGCGCGGCGCACGGTCATTTGGCGCCCGCCCGCCCCTTTATCGCCCCTTGCGCGCCAGCCGTGCTGGGCCTAGGTTCCCCCTCACCTCGGGGTGCCTGTCCTTCCGGACTGGCTGAGATGCGCAAGCGGACCCGTTGAACCTGAACCGGTTAAGACCGGCGGAGGGAAGGTTGCAAGATCGCGAACCCCCCATCTCCGCCCGCCTGACCATTGGAGGATGAGAGATGCGACTATCCCTGATGATCGCGGGTTTCCTCGCTGCCCTACCCGTCCTGGCCGCAGCGGAAAAACCGCAACTGACCGTCTATACCTACGACAGCTTCACCGCCGACTGGGGCCCCGGCCCGGCGATCGCCAAGGCGTTCGAGGCGGGCTGCGACTGCACGGTCAAATATGTGACCGCGGGCGATGCGGCCGCCCTTCTGTCGCGCGTCCTTCTGGAAGGGAAGGGCAGCAAGGCCGACGTCGTCGTGGGGCTCGACACCAACCTGACCGAACAGGCGCGGCAAAGCGGGCTCTTCGCCCCGGCGCCGGCGCTTTCGGCCAGCTATGACCTGCCGGTCAAATGGACCGACACGACCTTCGTTCCCTACGACTGGGGTTATTTCGCCTTTGTCTACGACAAGACCAAGCTTCCGGCCCCGCCCACGGACTTCAAGGCGCTCGGCGCGTCGAAACTGAAGATCGTGATCGAGGACCCGCGCTCTGCCTCGCCGGGGCTCGGGCTTCTGATGTGGGTCAAGAAGGCCTACGGCGATCAGGCGGGCGAGGTCTGGAAGGGGCTGGCCGACAATATCGTCACCGTCACGCCGGGCTGGTCAGAGGCCTATGGCCTGTTCCTGAAGGGCGAGGCCGACATGGTCCTGTCCTACACCACCTCGCCCGCCTACCATATCGAGGCCGAGAAGGACGACACCAAGGCTGCCGCGCCCTTCACCGAGGGGCATTACATGCAGATCGAGGTGGCCGGGAAGATGGCGGGCGCGAAGGAACCGGCGCTGGCCGACCAGTTCCTGGCCTTCCTCGCCGGGCCAGAGGCGCAGGCGATCCTGCCCGAGACGAACTGGATGTATCCGGTGGTGATGCCGAAGGGGGGCCTGCCGGCCTCTTTCGCGACGCTCATCAAGCCGGGAAAGGCGCTCTTGTTTTCGCCGGAAGAGGCGGCGGCGATGCGGGCGGCCGCGACCGAGGAATGGCGGGCGGCGCTGTCGAAGTGAGGGTGTCGGCGACAGGACCGGGCGGGGTGGTGCTGGCGCTGATCCTGGCCCTGACGCTCGGCCCCGTGGCGCTGGTCCTGATACAGGCGGGCGGTGCGGGGGGGCTGACGGCGGCGGACTGGGCGGCGGCGCGCTTCACGGTCTTGCAGGCCGCGCTGTCGGCCGGCCTGTCGGTCGCCCTGGCCGTGCCCGTCGCCCGGGCGCTGGCGCGGCGCAGCTTTCCCGGCCGCGCCGCGCTGGTCACCGCCCTTGGCGCGCCCTTCCTTCTGCCGGTCGTTGTGGCGGTGCTGGGGATCCTCGCGCTTTTCGGCCGCTCGGGGCTCCTCAACCGGGGGATCGAGGCGCTGGGCCTGCCGGGCGTCACGATCTACGGGTTGCAGGGCGTCCTTCTGGCGCATCTGTTCCTGAACCTGCCGCTTGCCGTGCGGATGATCCTGAACGGCTGGGCCGCGGTGCCGCCGGAACGCTTCCGGCTGGCGCAGTCGCTGGATTTCGGCCCCCGCGATGTCCTGCGGGTGATCGAGCGGCCCGTCCTGCGCGCGACGCTGCCCGGCGCCTTCGTGGCGATCTTCCTGGTCTGCTTGACCTCTTTCACCGCCGTTCTGGTCATGGGCGGCGGACCGCGCGCAACGACGCTCAGCCTCGCGATCTACCAGTCCTTCCGGCTGGAGTTCGACCTGGCCCATGCGGCCAGCCTTTCGGCCCTGCAGATGGCGCTGGGGCTTGTCGCGGCCTTCGCGGGGGTGGCCTTGGTCAGCCCGACGGCCTTCGGTGCCGGGCGGGGCTGGCGGGGGCAGGCGTGGATCGCGCCGCCTGATCCGCGCGCGGTTGCCCGGATCGGCGACGGGGTGGCGATCGGGGGGATGGGGCTCTTCCTCGCGCTGCCGATCGGTCTGGCGACGGCGGCGGGGGTCACGCATCTGCCCCGGCCCGACGCGGCGCTTCTGGCGCCCCTTGGCCGGTCGGTCGCGGTCGCGCTGGGTGCCACGCTTCTGGCGGTCGCGGGGGCGCTGGCGCTTGGCCTTGCGCTGAGCGGCTGGCGGAAGGGGATGGCGCGGCTGGCAGACGGGGCGGCGATGCTGGTCCTTGGCACGTCGCCCCTGGTTCTTGGCACCGGCGCTTTCCTCGCGCTGAGGGGCTGGGCGGACCCGGCCGCCTTTGCGCTGCCGTTGACGATGGTCGCGAACGGGCTGATGGCGCTGCCGTTCGCGCTGCGCATCCTTTTGCCGGACATCCAGACGCTTCGGGCCGACTATGACCGGCTGGCCGACAGCCTGGGGATGGAGGGGCTGGCCCGGCTCAGGCTTCTGGTCCTGCCGCGCCTCAGGCGGCCCCTGGGCTTTGCGGCGGGGCTGGCGGCGGCGCTCGCGATGGGCGACCTGGGGGTCGTGACGCTGTTCTCCGACCCGGAGCGGGCGACGCTGCCGATGGTCCTTTACGAACGCATGGGCCAGTATCGCATGGACGAGGCCTATGGGCTGGCGGTGGTGCTGGTCCTGGCGAGCTTCGGGCTTTTCTGGCTTTTCGACCGCATGGGGCGTGCCGATGCTGACGTTTGAGGGGGTGGAGATCCGGCAGGGTGACTTCAGCCTGTCCGCCGACCTGTCGGTGCCCGAAGGCGCGATCACGGCGCTGATCGGACCGTCCGGCGCGGGCAAGTCGACGCTGCTTTCCGTCGTCGCTGGGTTCCTTGTGCCGACGCGCGGGCGCGTGCTGTGGCGGGGTGCCGACCTGGGTCCGCTGCCGCCGGGCAGGCGGCCGCTGTCGATCCTCTTTCAGGACCAGAACCTGTTTCCGCACCTGACGGTGGCGCAGAACGTGGGCCTTGGGCTGCGTCCCGACCTGCGGCTGCCTGCGCCCGAGCGCGCGCGGGTCGAGGAGGTCTTGGGCGATGTGGGGCTGGCGGGGCTGGGCGGGCGCAAGCCCGGTGCCCTGTCGGGCGGCCAGCAGGGCCGGGTCGCGCTGGCCCGGGCGCTGATCCGCGACCGGCCGCTTCTGCTTCTGGACGAGCCCTTCGCGGCCCTGGGTCCGGCGCTGAAGGACGAAATGCTGGATCTGGTCGCGCGCATGGCGGGGCGGGCGGGGACGACGGTGCTGATGGTCAGCCACGACCCGGACGACGCGCGGCGGATCGCGCCCCTGACGGTGCTGGTCGCCGACGGACGGGCCCATTCGCCGGTCGCGACGGCGGCCCTGCTGGCCGATCCGCCCCCGGCGCTGGCCTCTTACCTCGGAAAATGAAAACGCGCCCCGAAGGGCGCGTTTCCGGAAGGTCGGGGCCGATCAGGCCTGCTTGCGGCCCTTGTAGGGCGCCCAGAGCCGCTTGTTGGTGAGGTAGAGCAAGACGGCGAAGAGGCCCATCATGCCGACGATCACGAAGGCCCACATCTTGCGCGCCATCATGTGCGGCTCTGCGGTCCACATCAGGAAGGCGGCGACATCTTCGGCCATGTGGCGGACATCGTTCGGCGAGCCGTCGGCGAAGGTCACCTGACCGTCGGTCAGCGGAGGCGGCATCTTGATCCAGCCGGTCGAGAAGGCGGTGTTCTCGTGGAAGGACGAGCCCGCTTCCTCTTTCGTCTGGCCGGTGTAGCCGGTCAGGATCGACACGATGTGCTCGGGCCCGCCCATGCCGTTGAAGAGCTGCGACAGGCCGGTGCCCCAGGGGCCGTGGTAGCCCGCGCGCGCCTTGGCCATCAGGCTCAGGTCCGGGGCGCCCGCCGACGTGTTCTCGGCGAAGTAATCCGACGGCTTGGCGGGGCGCTCCTCGCCGGTGTCGGCATCGACCGCGGTGTATTGCGCTGCATAGGCCGCCACCTGATCTTCCGGCAGCTTCGGGCCACCCTCGTCGCCAAGCGTGCGGTAGGCCACGAACTTCAGGCCGTGGCAGGCCGCGCAGACCTCGGTGTAGACCTGCAGCCCGCGCTGGAGCTGGTGCTCGTCGAACTTGCCGAACGGGCCCTCGAACGAGAAGGCCACATCCTTGGTCTGGGGCTCGAACGTGCCCTCAGCCTGTGCCGCCCCCGCCATCAGCGAGAGGACGGACATGGCTGTGATTGCGATTTTCCTCAGCATCTCAATCGTCCTTTCCGTCACTCGGCCGCGTGGGGTTGGGCGCCGTAGTGCGCATTGAAGTCTTCCTCGATCGTCGACGGCTGCGGCAGCGGCTTTTCGACCAGCCCCAGGATCGGCAGGACGATCAGGAAGTAGGCAAACCAGTAGGCCGACGCGAGAAGCGAGATCCACGAGGTCAGTTCGGTAGGCGTCTGGCCGCCGACCCACATCAGCACGATGAAGTCGACGATCAGGAGCCGGTACCACCATTTGAACATCGGCCGGTACTGGCCCGAGCGGACGTTCGAGGTGTCGAGCCACGGGACCAGCGCCAGGACAAGGATGGCGCCGAACATCGCCAGCACGCCGAAGAACTTGGCGTCGACGATGCCGAAGGTCAGGAAGTGGACCAGCTGCACGACCCAGACGTCGGCGGTGAAGGCGCGCAGGATCGCGTAGAAGGGCAGGAAGTACCATTCCGGCACGATGTGCGCGGGCGTCGCCAGCGGGTTGGCCTGGACGTAGTTGTCCGGGTGGCCGAGGTAGTTGGGCATGAAGCCCACGACCGCGAAGAAGACGACCAGAATCACGGCCAGCGCGAACAGGTCCTTGATGACGAAGTAGGGCCAGAAGGGCAGGGTGTCCTTTTCGGCCTCGGCCTTCGATCCGCGGCGCACCTCGACCCCGGTGGGGTTGTTGTTGCCGGTGGTGTGGAAGGCCCAGACGTGCACGATGACCAGCGCCGCGATGACGAAGGGCAGGAGGTAGTGCAGCGAGAAGAAGCGGTTCAGCGTCGCATTGTCGACCGCCGGCCCGCCCAGGAGCCAGGTCTGGATCGACGGGCCGATGCCCGGGATCGCGCCGAAGAGGCCGGTGATGACCGTGGCGCCCCAGAAGGACATCTGGCCCCACGGCAGCACGTAGCCCATGAAGGCCGTCGCCATCATCGCGAGGTAGATCAGCATGCCGATGATCCAGGTCACTTCGCGCGGCGACTTGTAGCTGCCGTAGAAAAGGCCACGGAAGATGTGGATGTAGACGGCGAAGAAGAAGAGCGAGGCGCCGTTCGCGTGGAGGTAGCGCAGCATGTAGCCCGCGTTCACGTCGCGCATGATGTGCTCGACCGACCGGAAGGCCATGTTGACCTGCGGTGTGTAGTGCATGGCCAGGACGACGCCGGTGGCGATCTGCAAGACCAGGCAGAAGGCCAGGACGATGCCCCAGATCCACCACCAGTTCAGGTTGCGGGGGGTCGGGATCATCAGCGTGTCATAGACAAGCGCGACGACGGGCAAGCGCGTGTGAAGCCAGGTTTCGAACCCCGGCTTCGGTTCATAGTGGTCGTGCGGAATACCAGCCATTGTCGTCCCTCAGCCCAGCTTCAGTGTGGTTTTGTCGAGCGTGGCGACCGGAACCGCCAGGTTGCGCGGCGCCGGACCTTTGCGGATGCGGCCGGCCGTGTCGTAGTGCGAGCCGTGGCAGGGGCAGAACCAGCCGCCGAAGTCGCCCGCGCCATCGCCGATCGGAACGCAGCCCAGGTGGGTGCAGACGCCGATCATCACCAGCCACTGGCCGTCCTTGTCCAGCGTGCGGTTCTCGTCCGTCGCTTCGGCCGTCGTGGGCAGGTTGGCGTTTTCGGCACCCTTGTCGATCAGGTCCTCCAGCTCGACCTGGCGGCCGGCGTCGATTTCCTTCTGCGCGCGATGGCGGATGAAGACGGGCTTGCCGAGCCATTTGACGGTCAGCTGGGTGCCGACCTCCACCGCCGCGATGTCGACCGTGATCGAGCTCAGAGCCTTGACTTCGGCCGCGGGATTCATCTGGTCCACGAGCGCCCAGGTGGCGCCCCCGGCAAGAACGGCGCCGGTCGCACCCGTTGCGTAATAGAGGAAATCCCTCCGGCTGCCTTCGGCCTGGTCTGCATTCGACACGGGTTCTGCTCCCTTCTTCGGCCGGTGAGGGCCATGCGCTGCGGGCCGCGGTTTCCCGCAGCCGTCGCGGGGTTATTAGCCGTCAATCCGTGGCCCGTCCAGCGGGCTTAGTTGTGCAAGGGGGGTGCGTCGAACGGGCGCGCCCCGGCTGTTGCCGATGTGCCAGAGGTGCGGCATGGAGTGCGTCTTGGCGTGCATCATTCAGGCCTGCGGAACCGTGGCCATGAGGCTGGGGCGGCGGCTGATCGTCTCGAACCACTTCGCAAGGCCCGGGCGTCCGTTGCGCCAGCCGCGCGCATCATGGCGGAAATCGAGGTAGCCGAGCGCGCAGGCCAGCGCGATCTGGCCCATGTCCAGGGGGCCGGCCAGCTGGGGCAGGCGGTTCGCTTCCAGGTGGTCGAGCGCGCGGGCGATCTTACCCCATTGCGCCTCGGTCCAGTGGGCGAAGCGCTTGTCCTCGGGGCGGATGCGCATTTCGTAGGCCATGAGGACGCCGGCATCCATCATTCCGTCCGCCGTCGCCTCGAGCGTCAGGGTGGGCCAGAGCGCCTCGCCCTTGGGGTAAAGGCCTGAGCCGGCGCGTTCGTCCAGGTAGCGGCAGATCACCCGGCTGTCGTAAAGGGTGCCCCCGTCGGCGCGGTCGAGCGCGGGGATCTTGCCCAGCGGATTGCGGTCAAGGGGCAGGCTGCCGGGGGCGAGCGGCGTGCCCGCGACCTCAACCACCTCGACGTCGGCCTCCTGCCCGGTTTCCATCAGAAGGACCGCGACCTTGCGGCCGAAGGGGGTGGTCGGCGAATGGTAAAGGCGCATCTTTTCGGGCATGATAGGCTCTGCTTTCGGGCGGTTTGGCTGGGGTCAGTGTGGCGGGGAGCCGGTCCGTGGTAAAGGGCTGGAATTTTCCACATTGGCGGAAGTGCATCCGTTATCTTGACAGGCCGCCCGGCACCTGTCACTTCCGATGTCACGGAGGAATCGACGCTATGACGGAAATCACCGCTTTCCTGGGTCATGTGACCGGCCTTCTTGGCGCGATCGAGGCCGACGGGCTGATGAAGCGCGAACGGCCGATCACCTCGGCCCAGGGCACGCATGTAAAGGTCGGGGGGCGGACGCTCCTGAACCTGTGCGCCAACAATTACCTCGGCCTTGCCGACGATCCGCGCCTGATCGCCGCTGCGCGCGTGGCAATGGATACGCACGGCTACGGCATGGCCTCGGTCCGCTTCATCTGCGGCACGCAGGACCTGCACCGGGCGCTGGAGGCGCGCATCGCCGCCTATCTGGGAATGGACGATTCGATCCTGTTTGCCGCCTGTTTCGATGCCAACGGCGGCCTGTTCGAACCGCTTCTGGGGCCAGAGGATGCCATCGTCTCGGACGCGCTCAACCATGCCTCGATCATCGACGGCGTCCGGCTCTGCAAGGCGCGCCGTTACCGCTACGAAACCGGTGATGTGGCCGATCTGGAGCGTGTGCTGGCACAGGCGCGGGCCGACGGCGCGCGCTTCGTGATGGTGGCGACGGATGGCGTCTTCTCGATGGACGGCACCTTCGCGCCGCTGGCCGAGATTCGCACCGCCTGCGACCGGCATGGGGCGCTTCTCATGGTCGACGACTGCCATGCTACGGGGTTTGTCGGGCCGCAGGGGCGCGGCACGCCCGCCCGCGCCGGGGTCCGGGCCGACATCCTGACCGGCACGCTAGGCAAGGCGCTTGGCGGGGCGCTTGGCGGCTATATCGCTGGTCCGCAGGCGGTCATCGACCTTCTGCGGCAAAGGGCGCGGCCTTACCTCTTTTCGAACGCGCTGCCGCCGCCCGTGGTCGCGGCGGGTCTTGCGGCGATCGACATTGCGGAAGGCGCGGATGATCTGCGCAAGACGCTGGCCGACAATGCCGCCTACTGGCGCGCGGGACTTTCGGACCTGGGTTTCACCCTTCTGCCCGGCGATCACCCGATCGTGCCCGTCATGCTGGGCGAGGCGGTCCTGGCCCAGCGCATGGCGGCCGAGCTGTTCGAGCGTGGCGTCTATGTTGCGGGTTTCTTCTTTCCGGTGGTGCCGAAGGGCCGCGCCCGAATCCGCACCCAGATGAATGCGCGGCTGACGCGCGCCGATCTTGATACAGGGCTTGCGGCCTTCGCCGCCGCGGGCCGGGCCTCGGGGGTGATCTGATGTCGAACGAAATGAAGGTTCTTGCGAAATCGAGGCCCGAGCCCGGCCTCTGGATGGAACGCCGCCCGGTGCCCGAGATCGGGCCGGACGATGTGCTCATCAAGATCCGCAAGACCGGGATCTGCGGCACGGACATCCATATCTGGAACTGGGACGACTGGGCGGCGCGCACGGTGCCGGTGCCCCTTGTTACCGGCCATGAGTTCGCGGGCGAGATTGTAGAGCTTGGCCGCAACGTCACCGACCTGAAGGTCGGCCAGCGCTGTTCGGGCGAGGGGCATCTGATCGGCCATCAAAGCCGCCAGTCCCGGTCCGGCAAGTTCCACCTTGACCCCGAAACGCGCGGCATCGGGGTGAACGAACCCGGCGCCTTCGCCGAATACCTGCGCCTGCCTGCCTTCAACGTGGTGCCCCTGCCGGATGACATCGACGATGAGATCGGCGCGATTCTCGACCCCTTGGGGAATGCCGTCCATACCGCGCTCAGCTTCGATCTGGTGGGCGAGGATGTGCTGATCACCGGCGCTGGGCCCATCGGCATCATGGCCGCCGCCGTCGCCCGCCATGTCGGCGCGCGGCATGTGGTCATCACCGACGTGAACCCCGAGCGGCTGGCGCTGGCGGCGAAGGTCGCGGACGTGACATGCGTGAATGTCGCGGTGGAAGACCTGAAGAACGTGAGCCACAAGCTGAAGCTCGCGCAGGGCTATGACGTGGGGATGGAGATGTCGGGCAATCCGGCGGGGTTCGACCAGATGGTCGACAACATGGTGATGGGGGGCCGGATCGCCATGCTGGGGATCCCGCCGAAGCCCGCGCCGGTCGACTGGAACCGCATCGTCTTCAAGGCGCTGACCATCAAGGGCGTCTATGGCCGCGAGATCTTCGAGACCTGGTACAAGATGATCGCGATGCTGCAGAACGGGCTCGATGTGCGGGGGGTCATCACCCACCGATTCGGCGTCGATGACTTCCGCGAGGGCTTTGCGTCGATGAAGTCGGGCCAGTCGGGCAAGGTGGTGCTGGACTGGGGATGAATTGGCAGGGGCCGTTGACCCTGCCATGCGGTGACTTCGCCCTTTGTCCCGGCCGGTGGCCCAAAGCCACCGGCCAGCGCCCGCCCCGCCCATGGCGGGCGCTTCCGCGCCCACTGGGGCAGGCGCTGGCCTATGTGAGTCTGTTACCCTGACGGTCCAGCCGCACCGTTCCCACGCGGGCGGGGGAAACGCGGGTCGCGTTTCCTGATCCCGCCCGGCCCGGCGGGCCGACCAGGGGCTTGAAGCGGGCGCGGTTTCTTGGTCTGTCAAAGCCGCAACCCCGGAGGCCCCAATGACCCAGACCAGCGCCCGCCTTGACCGACTGCGCCAGAAGATGCGCGAGACGGGGACCGACCTGACGGCCATCGGGCCGACCGCCCATCTGCGCTGGCTGGCCGGCCTTGACCCCCACGGCGACGAGCGGCCGGTGATGCTGCTGGTCAGCCAGAGCTATGCCGGCCTTCTGATGCCCACGCTCAATGCGCTCAGCGTGCGGCAGGGGACGGACCTGCCGTTCCACACCTGGTCGGACGACGAAGGGCCGGACCGGGCGCTTTCCGAGCTGATCGCGGCGACCGGAATCGACCCTGTTGCGGCCTCTGTCGCGGTTGATGAGGCGATGCGGGCGGATTTCGCGCTGCGCCTTCTGGACGCGCTGCCGGGTGCCCGGCGGTCATTCGCGCGGGCGACGGTGGGGGCGATCCGGGCGGAAAAGGACGAGGCGGAATACAACGCGCTGAAGGCGTCGGCGCTCTTGAACGACCGGGCGGTCATGGCCGGGTTCGACGCGCTGCGCGAGGGCATGACCGAAGAGGACGTGGCAGCGGTGATCGCCGCCGCCTATGCCGCCGAAGGCGCGGCGGTCGAGTTCACCTCGGTCTGTTTCGGCCCGAACGGGGCCTTTTGCCACCATCACACCGGCCCGACCCGGCTGACGCGCGACAGCGCGGTCCTGATCGACGCGGGCTGCCGGCACCTGGGCTATCCGTCGGACATGACTCGCGCCGGCTGGTTCGGCACGCCTACGGACGAGTTCCTGAAGATCACCCGGATTGTCGACCAGGCGGTCGGGGCCGCCCTTTCCGCCGCCCGGCCGGGGGTCGAGGCGCGGGCGGTCGATGAGGCCGCGCGGGGTGTGATCACGCGCGCCGGCTACGGGCCGCAGTTCCTGCACCGGACCGGCCATGGCCTTGGGATCGAGCTGCATGAAGAGCCCTACATCGCCGGCTCTTCGACCCGTCCGCTGGTCGCCGGAAATGTCTTTTCGATCGAGCCGGGGATCTATCTCGACGGGCATTTCGGCGTCCGGCTGGAAGACATTGTGTTCCTGCGCGCGGACGGCCCGGAAATCCTGTCGGGCCTGCCGCGCGATCCGGTGATCCGGGGCTGATCAGATCAGGAATTCGGCCAAAGCCTCATCATCGGTGATGTCGCGGTAGGCAAAGCCCGCGGCGTCGAGCGCATCGGTCAGATGGGCGAAATTGTCGGCCTCTTTCGTCTCGATCCCGATCAGGACCGAGCCGAAGTTGCGGGCCGATTTCTTCAGATATTCGAATCGCGCGATGTCGTCGTCGGGGCCGAGCATCGACAGGAATTCCTTCAGCGCGCCGGGGCGCTGGGGCATGCGCAGAATGAAATACTTCTTCAAACCGGCAAAGCGGTTGGCGCGCTCGCGCACCTCGGGCAGGCGCTCGAAGTCGAAATTGCCGCCCGAGGTCACGCAGACCACCCGCTTGCCCGCGATACGGTCGGCAAGCCCCGGCAGCACGTCGACCGAGAGCGCGCCGGCGGGTTCGAGGACGATCCCTTCGACGTTCAGGAATTCGAGCATGGTGATGCAGATGCGGTCCTCGGGGGCCAAAAGCACGTTTTCAGGCGGAACAGAGCCTAAAATCTCAAACGGCAGGGCGCCGATCCGGGCCACGGCGGCGCCGTCGACGAAGGTGTTGACGCGCTTCAGCGTGACGGGTTCGTGCGCGGCAAGGGCGGCGGTCAGGCTCGCGCCGCCCTGGGGCTCGACATAAAGGAAGCGGGTTTCGGGTGCGGCCTCACGGAAGTAGCGGGTGACGCCGGACGACAGGCCGCCGCCGCCGACGGGCAGGATCACCAGGTCCGGGGGTGCGCCGAGCTGGTCCAGGATCTCGACCCCGACCGAGGCCTGGCCGCGGATCACGTCTGCATCGTCGAAGGGCGACAGGAAATGCGCGCCCGTCTCGGCCGCGAAGGCCTGGGCGGCGGCGAGGGTCTGGTCGAAATAGTCGCCGGTCAGGCGGATTTCGACACTATCGCCGCCAAAAGTGCGGGTCTTGTCGATCTTTTGCTGGGGCGTCGTGACCGGCATGAAGATCGTGCCGCGCGCGCCGAAATGGCGGCAGGCATAGGCCACGCCCTGTGCGTGGTTCCCGGCGCTGGCACAGACGAAGGTGCGCTGTCCTTCGTCGATCGCATGGCCCATAGCCGTGAAGGCACCGCGCAGCTTGTAGCTGCGGACCGGGGTCAGATCCTCGCGCTTGAGGTAGACCTCGGCGCCGTAGCGGCTGGACAGGTGGTCGTTGAGCTGAAGGGGCGTCGGCTCGAACAGGGTCCGAAGACGGTCGGTGGCGGCGCGGGCGGCTGTGCTGAAAGGGTCCATGGGCTAGCTCTGGGGGCTGGATGGCGGATTGGCAAGGGGGTGGGCCAGGGGGTTTGCCAGCGCGCGGGCCGGGCGGTTGCCGCGACCCGAAATCTGGCGGCGCAGCAGCTTCAGAAGGCGGCGGTGCATGGGGCGGTGGCGGTTTCGCAGGTGCATGGCGGCGAAGACCGTCTGGGGGATGGGCGGGGCGTCGGTGACCGTCCGGGCCTTGCCGGCGGCGACCAGTTCCTCGGCCACTTCCTCGATCAGGTAGGCGGCACCGCCGAGCGACAGCAAGAGCCCTGCGACAGCCGTGCTTTGACCGCTCGACACGGCCGCCGCCGTCAGGCCCGGGTGCAGCGCGGCATGGGCGGCGGCGAAGGCGGGCGAGAAGTTGGTCTGGATGTAGCTGTCGGGCGCGACACCCGCCATCCGGTCGGTGTCGGTCGCCACCATGCGGTAGGTGATGTCGCCGAGCGTCTCGTGATACAGGTCCGGGTGCATGCGTGGCGAATAGAGCATGGCGAAATCCAGCGCGCCGATCAGCAGGTCCGAGGCCATGGCGGCGGAATAGTCGGCCTCGATATAGAAGGCCGTGTCGGGCAGGGCGGCGCGGAAGTCGCGGACCCATGCGCCGATCATGTTGCCGGTCAGGTCGTGCTGCATGCCCACGCGCAGCCTGACCGCCGACATGCCCGCCGTCCGCGTGGCATGCAGCGCCTCGTTCCAGCCATGGCGGAGCGCGCGGGCGTGGGGTTCGAACTTCAGCCCCTCGACCGTCAGGTCGGTTCCGGCGCGCGAGCGTGTGAAGAGGGGCCGCCCGACAAGCGCCTCGAGCGACTGGATGCGCGCGGACACGGTCGATTGCGTCACGCCCAGCCGGTCGGCGGTGCGGTTGAAACTGCGGCTGTCGCAGAGGTCAAGGAAGGTCTCTATCAGCTCGGTCTGCATGGCCGTCCGGTGGCGCCCTAATCGGTTTTGTCGATCAATAGCCCGTATGGCCATGAATTGAAACCACCCGGCCAGAGGCAGATATTAGGGCGCGATCAGCGGAGGACGTTATGAGCGGCATTCCTACTTCGGCACGGGTGGTCATCATCGGCGGCGGCGCGGTCGGCGTCTCGTCGCTCTATCACCTTTGCAAGGCCGGCTGGACAGATTGCATCCTTCTGGAAAAGAACGAGCTGACGGCAGGGTCGACCTGGCACGCGGCGGGCAACGTGCCGACCTTTTCGACCAGCTGGTCGTTGATGAACATGCAGCGCTACTCGACCGAGCTTTATCGCGGTCTGGGCGCGGCGGTCGACTATCCGATGAACTACCATGTGACCGGCTCGGTCCGGCTGGGCCACAGCGCGGAGCGGATGCAGGAGTTCGAGCGCGCCCGGGGCATGGGCCGCTATCAGGGCATGGCGCTCGAGGTGCTGGGCGTTGGCGAGATCAAGGGGAAATACCCGTTCCTTGAGACGCACGGCCTGAAGGGCGCGCTCTATGACCCGGCGGACGGCGACATCGACCCCGCGCAGCTGACGCAGGCGCTGGCCAAGGGCGCGCGCGACATGGGCGCGACCATCCTGCGCTTCACCCCCGCGACCGGGGTTTCCCGCGTGAATGGCGAATGGATCGTCCATACCGCAAAGGGCGACATCCGCTGCGAGATCGTCATCAACGCCGCCGGCTACTACGCGCAGAAGGTCGGCGAGTGGTTCAAGCCCTATGGCGGGCGCACCGTGCCGATGATGGTGATGAGCCACCAGTATCTTCTGTCCGAGCCGGTGGCCGAGATCGAGGCCTGGTCGAAGGAAGTCGGCCACAAGCTGCCGCTTCTGCGGGATGTCGACAGTTCTTACTACCTCCGCCAGGAAAAGACCGGCTTCAACCTTGGCCCCTACGAGCGCATCTGCCGCGCCCATTGGGTGAACCCCGACGACCCGTTCCCAGAGGATTTCAGCTTCCAGCTTTTCCCCGACGACCTCGAGCGGCTGGAATGGTATATCGAGGATGCGATGGCGCGGGTGCCACTTCTGGGCACCGCCGGGATTTCCAAGGTCATCAACGGCCCGATCCCCTATGCGCCCGATGGCAACCCGCTGATCGGCCCGATGCCCGGCGTTCCGAACGCGTTCGAGGCCTGCGTCTTCACCTTCGGCATCGCCCAGGCGGGCGGGGCGGGCAAGGTGCTGGCGGAGTGGGTGACGGAAGGGGCGACGGAATGGGACATGTGGTCCTGCGACCCGCGCCGCTTCACCGCCTACACCGACCGGGACTATTGCGTCGAGAAGGGCAAGGAAGTCTACGGCCACGAATACGGCATGCATTTCCCCATGGCGCGCTGGCCCGCCGCGCCCGACCGGCGCCTGTCGCCGGTGCATGAGAAGGTCAAGGCGCTGGGCGGCCAGATGGCGGCCTACAATGGCTGGGAGCGTGCCGAATGGTTCGCCAAGCCCGGCGACGACACAAGCTGGGACGCAACACAGACCTGGTCGCGCAAGGGCCCGTGGGAGGCGCGCGTGCGGGCCGAGGCAGAGGCCGTGCGCGATGGTGTCGGGGTCCTGGACCTTGCGGGCTTCACGCGGCTGAGGCTGAAGGGTCCGGGCGCGAAAGCGCACCTGGAAAGCCTGACCTGTTCGCGCCTGCCGGCGGCGGGGCGCACGGGCCTTGCCTATTTCGCCGATGACCGCGGCCGCATCCTGACCGAGATGACGGTGCTGCCCTTCAGCGACGAGGATGTGGGCATCATCACCGCCGCCGTCGCCCAGTGGCACGACCGCGACGTCCTGAAGCGCGGCTTGCCCGAGGGAGTCACGATTGAGGACTGGTCGGACAAGATCCACTGTTTCATCGTCACCGGCCCGAAGGCGCGCGACCTGCTGGCGCCGATCACCGAGGGCGACCTGACGCTGCCGTGGCTGTCGGTCCAGTATTCCGCCAAGGTGGCGGGCCGCGACGTGGCGCTGTTGCGTGTCTCGTTCGCGGGCGAGTTGGGCTGGGAAATCCATTGCGACGTGGCCGATGCTCCGACGATCTATGACGCGCTTCTGGCCGGGGGTGCGGTGCCTTTCGGGATGCGGGCGCTCAATGCACTCAGGATCGAAAAGGCCTATCGCGCCTGGAAGGGCGACCTGTCGACCGACTACAGCCTGATGCAGGGCGGCCTCGACCGGTTCATCCGCTGGGAAAAGGACTTCCCCGGCAAGGCGGCGCTTGAACGCGAGCGGCAGGCGGGGGTGACGAAGCGCTTCGTCGTGCTGACCGTCGCGTGCGAGGCGTTCGACACGCCCTACATGTCGACCCTCTGGCAGGGCGAGCAGGTGGTGGGCGAAACCACCTCGGGCGCCTGGGGCTACCGGGTCGGCAAGGCGCTGGCGCTGGGGATGATCCGCACCGATCTGGCCAAGCCCGGAACGGCGGTCGAAGTCGAGATCTACGGCACGCGCTATCCGGCCACGGTGCAGGGTGACGGGCCGATGTGGGACCCGGCGAACGAACGGATCAAAGCCTGAAGGGGCGCATCTGCCCCAAGGGGGGCCGGCGGTCCCCCGATGACATTCTCGGATTGCGAAGAAAGGGCTCAGGCCATGTCTGAAGAGCTTCTGAACTGCGAACCCCGCCGCGCGGCAAGGGCGGGTGGACGCGAGGCGCGCCGGGCGGCGCGGGCGGCACCCCTGGCGGACAACCTGCGCCCCGTGCGTGCCGGAATGCCGGGTGGCCAATACAAGCCCCTGACCGAGGCGAACGTGCAGACGATCCATGCCGCAGCGCTTGATGCACTGGAACAGATCGGCCTGTCGCAGGCGCCGCCGTCCGGGGTCAAGCTTCTGACCGAGGCAGGGGCGATCCAGGGCGACGACGGGCGCATCCGTTTCCCGCGCGCGCTGGTCGAGGACATGCTCGCGGTCGCGGCGCGCAACATCACGCTTCATGCGCGCGATCCGAAGCACGACCTGCACCTGACGGGCACCAACGTCCATTACGGGACGGCGGGCGCTGCGGTGCATATCGTCGATCCGGTGACGCTCGACTACCGCGAATCGACGGCGCAGGACCTGTATGACGCGGCCCGGCTGGTCGAGCATCTGGACAATATCCACTTCTACCAGCGCACGATGGTCTGCCGCGACGTGGTGGACAACAAGGACATGGACCTGAACACGCTTTACGCCTGCCTGTCGGGCACGCGGAAGCATGTCGGTACCTCGTTCAGCGACCCATCGCACGTCTCGGCCTGCTTCGACATGCTCTACACCGTCGCGGGCGGCGAAGAGAAATGGCTGGAACGGCCCTTCGTGTCGAACTCGAACTGTTTCGTCGTGCCGCCGATGAAATTCGCCGAGGAAAGCTGCATCACGATGGAGGATTGCATCCGGCGCGGCATGCCGATGCTTCTTCTGAGCGCGGGGCAGGCCGGGGCGACGGCGCCCGCGCCGATCGCGCTGACCATCGTGCAGGCGGTAGCGGAATGCCTGGCGGGCGTCGTCTATGTGAATGCGATCAAGAAGGGGGCGCCGGCGATCTTCGGCACCTGGCCCTTCGTTTCGGACCTGCGCACCGGCGCCATGTCCGGGGGCAGCGCCGAACAGGCGCTGCTGACCGCCGGCTGCGCGCAGATGCACCGCTTTTACGACCTGCCGGGTGGTGCCGCTTCGGGCATCTCTGACTCGAAGCTTCCCGATATGCAGGCCGGCTGGGAACAGGGCATCACCAACGCGCTCGCGGGGCTGGCCGGGCTGAACATGTGCTACGAGGCGGTGGGGATGCATGCCTCGCTTCTGGGCTTCTGCATGGAAAGCCTGGTACTGGGCGATGACCTTCTGGGCCAGGCCATGCGGCTTGTGCGCGGGATCGAGGTGACGCCCGACAAGACCTCGATCGAGGCGATGAAGGCGGTCTGCCTGGGCGGCCCGGGACACTACCTGGGGTCCGAACAGACGCTCGCGCTGATGCAGACGGAATATATCTACCCCGCCGTTGGCAACCGGATGAGCCCGAAGGAGTGGAACGAGGCTGGCAAACCCCTGTTGCTTGACGCCGCGATTGCCCGCAAGAATGAGATATTGGCCAAGGCTGGTAGTGTGATCGACCCGCAGGTCGACCGGGCTATCCGCGCGGCCTACAACATCCACTTCAAGTGAGGGCACCATGATCCCGGCCAATATGCTCAAGTTCTACATCAACGGCGCCTGGGTCGATCCGATTTCGCAAAAGCGGCTTGGGGTCGAGAATCCGGCGACCGAGGAAATCGTGGCCGAGGTGGCGCTCGGCAATTCCGAGGACGCGGACCGCGCCATCGCGGCGGCGCGCGCGGCCTTCGGGGCCTGGACGGTCGTGCCGGTCGCCAAGCGCATCGCGCTGCTGAAGCGCGTGCTCGAGGTCTATAACGACAAGTACGAGGAGTTCGCCCAGGTCATGTCGACCGAAATGGGCGCGCCGATCGAATGGGCGCGGGGCGCGCAGGCCTGGGCCGGTCAGGTCCATATCGAGGCGACGATCAAGGCGGCCGAAGAGTTCGCCTGGGAATCTTCCCGCGGCTCGACCCGTATCGTGCATGAGGGGATCGGGGTCTGCGCGCTGATCACGCCGTGGAACTGGCCGATGAACCAGATCGCCTGCAAGGTGGCGCCCGCGCTGGTCGCCGGTTGCACCATGGTGCTGAAGCCGTCGGAAATCGCGCCCATGTCGGGCACGCTTTTCGCCCAGGTCTGCCACGAGGCGGGCGTGCCGCCGGGTGTCTTCAACATGATCCAGGGCACCGGCCCCGATGTCGGCGCCCGCATGACGAGCCACCCCGAGGTCGACATGGTGTCCTTCACCGGCTCGACGCGCGCGGGCACCGCGATCGCCGCCTCGGCCGCGCCGACGGTGAAGCGCGTGGCGCAAGAGCTGGGCGGCAAGTCGCCGAACATCATCCTGCGTTCGGCCGACATGGATGCGGCGGTGCGCGGCGGGGTCGAGGGCTGCTTTGGCAACACGGGCCAGTCCTGTGACGCGCCGACCCGGATGTTCGTCCCGCGCGAGGCGCAGGACCGCGCCTTCGTCATCGCGAAAGAGGTCGCGGATGCGGTCGTCGTGGGCGACACGCAGGACGTGGGCACCACGATGGGGCCGCTGGTGTCCAAGACCCAGTTCGACAAGGTGCAGGGCCTGATCCAGAAGGGCATCGACGAGGGCGCCACGGTCGTCACCGGCGGCGTCGGGCGGCCGACGGGCGTCAACCGGGGCTGGTATGTGCGGCCGACGGTTTTTGGCAATGTCACCAACCAGATGACCATCGCGCGCGAGGAAATCTTCGGGCCGGTCCTGTCGATCATCCCCTATGACACGATCGACGAGGCGGTGGCCCAGGCGAACGACACGCCCTACGGGCTTGCGGCCTATATCTCCGGCCCGGTCGAGGATGCGATTCCGGTCGCCCGCCGCCTGCGCGCCGGGACCATCAACCTGAACTATCCGGCCTGGGACACGTTCGCGCCCTTCGGCGGCTACAAGCAGTCGGGCAACGGTCGCGAATATGCCGACTGGGGCATCCATGACTTCTGCGAGGTCAAGGGCATCGTCGGCTACGGCGAGGCCTGAGGCGCGCTTCGGGCCGCCCCCGGCTGATCCCGGGGGCGGCTTTTTTCAGTTCCGGGGACGTCATGCGTTACGGCTATATCGGGCTCGGCAATCTGGGCGGCCATCTGGCCGCCTCTCTGTTGCGGGCGGGATTGCCCGTCGTCGTCCATGACAAGGACCGCCGGCTTGCCGACCGGCTGATCGCCCAAGGCGCGGAATGGGCCGACAGCTCGGCCGACCTGGCGGCGCAGGTCGACCATGTCGCGACCTGCCTGCCCTCGCCCGCCGTGTCCGAACTGGTCCTGCGGCAGATCCTGCCGGCGATGAAGCCGGGGGCGACATGGATCGAAAACTCGACCCTCGGGCGCGACGATGTCGTGCGGCTGGGCGCGCTGGCCGGGGCGGCCGGGGTCCAGATGCTTGAAAGCCCGGTGACGGGCGGCGTGCATCTGGCGGCGCGGGGCGAGATCACGGTCCTGACCGGCGGCGATCCCGCGCTGGTCGAGCGGCACCGCGCCGCGATCGAGGCGATGGGCAACCGGCATTTCCACATGGGGCCGCTCGGGTCGGCAGCGATCATCAAGGTCATCACCAACATGCTGGCCTTCATCCACCTGAAAGCCACGTCCGAAGCGCTGATGCTCGCCCGGCGCGGGGGGCTCGACCTGGGCCAGTCGTGGCGGGCGATCCAGGCCTCGTCCGGCAATTCCTTCGTGCATGAAACCGAAGGCGCGCTGATCCTGAACGGCAGCTATGACGTGGCCTTTTCGGTCGACCTGGCGCTGAAGGACCTGGGCTTTGCGCTGGGCTTCGGGCGCGAATTCGGCGTGCCGCTCGACCTGGCGGCGGCGACCGAACAGACCTATGTCGCGGCGCGGGCGGCCTATGGCGGGCAGGCGCAGTCGCCGATGATCGCCAAGCTGCTCGAGGATCTTCTGTCGACCGACCTGCGCGCGCCGGGCTTTCCGGCCCGGCTCGAATAGGGGGCGCGGGTGGCGGAGGGGGATTGGGACTATATCATCGTTGGGGCCGGTTCGGCGGGTTGTGTCCTGGCCAACCGGCTGAGCGAAAACGGCCGCAACCGGGTCCTGCTGCTGGAGGCCGGGGGGACGGACCGGCGGTTCTACGTCCAGCTCCCGCTGGGCTATGGCAAGCTGTTCTACAACCCCGCCGTCAACTGGCTTTACCGCACGGAGCCTGATCCGGGGCTTGCGGGCAACGTCGACCACTGGCCGCGCGGCAAGCTTCTGGGCGGCTCGTCGTCGATCAATGCGATGGTCTGGATCCGGGGCCATGACAGCGACTATGACGACTGGGAAGCGGCCGGAAACCCCGGTTGGGGCGCGGCAGAGGCGCGCGCCGCCTATCGCGCGATCGAGGATAACGAGGCCGGCGCTGACGATTGGCGCGGGCAGGGCGGCCCCCTTTTCATCTCCGCCAACCGCCGCGACCTGCATCCGCTGGTCGAAAGCTACCTCGCCTCGGCCGAGGCGGCGGGCCTGCCGCGCAACCCGGATTTCAACGGCGCCGAACAGGAAGGCGTCGGCATCTACCAGATGACGATCAAGGGCGCGCGGCGCAATTCGACGGCCCGCGCCTTCCTGCGTCCGGCGATGGGACGGCCAAACCTGAAGGTCGAGACCCATGCCCAGGTCTCGCGCGTCCTGTTCAGGGACGGGCGGGCGGTCGGCGTGGCCTACCGGCAGGGGGGGCGCGAGCTGGTCGCGAACGCGAAGGGCGAGGTCATCCTGGCCGGCGGCGCGATCAACAGCCCCCAGCTTCTGATGCTGTCGGGGATCGGCGACGGGGCGGCGCTGTCGGCGCTGGGCCTGCCGGTTCTGAACCACAATCCCAATGTCGGCGCGCACCTGAACGACCATCAGGGCATCAACTACACCTGGCGGATGAAGGTGCCGACCTACAACGACATCCTGCGGCCCTGGTGGGGCAAGGCCTGGGCGGGGCTGAACTACTTCCTGGGCGGGCGCGGGCCGCTGGCGAAGTCGATCAACCATGCCGGGGGGTTCTTCCGCACCGACCCGGACCTGCCGCGCCCGAACATGCAGCTTTACTTCCAGGCCTTCTCGACCCTGCTGCCCCGACCCGGCGAGCGGCCGCTTCTGACGCCCGACCCGTTTTCCGGCCTGTCGATCGGCCTGTCGAACTGCCGCCCGACCAGCCGGGGGCGGATCGAGCTTGCGTCAGCCGACCCGTTCGCGCACCCCCGGATCATCGCCAACGCCTATTCGACCGACCATGACGTGGCCGAGATGCTGGCGGCCGTGAAGATGCTGCGCCGGATCGCGGCCGCCGAGCCGATCGCGGGCCTGATCGCCGAAGAGTTGCGGCCGGGGCCGGAGGTCACGGACGACGACGCGCTCATCGCCGATTTCCGCGCCCGCTCGGGCACCGTCTACCACCCGTCCTGCACCGCGCGCATGGGGCCCGAACCGGCCACGTCGGTGGTGGGCGCCGATCTTCGCGTCCACGGGGTCGACGGCCTCAGGGTCTGCGATGCTTCGGTCTTTCCAACGCTCATTGGCGGCAATACCAATGCCCCGTCCATCCTGGTCGGCTGGATGGGCGCCGCGCGCATTCTGGGCGGTTGAGGGCGTCCCCGGACAGACAAGCGAAGGACCAACCGCATGGCATATCTTCTGGGGATCGACACCGGGGGCACCTATACCGACGCAGCCCTTCTGGACGAAGAGCGCGACCAGGTCGTGGCCTCGGCCAAGGCGCTGACCAGCCGGCCCGACCTGTCGATCGGCGTCGGGGGGGCGATCGACGCCACGCTGGCCGAGGCCGGAATCGCCGCCTCCGAGGTCGCGCTGGTGTCCCTGTCGACGACGCTTGCAACCAACGCGCTGGTCGAGGGCCAGGGCGGCCGTGTCGCACTGATCTTCATCGGGTTCGAGCCGGCGGAATTGCAACGTGCGGGTCTGGCCGAGGCATTGAAGGGCGACCCGGCGGTGCTGGCTGCCGGGGGCCACACCCACGCGGGCAACGAGGCCAGGCCGCTCGACCTGGACCTGATCGGTGCCGAGGTTGCGCGGCTTGGGTCCGAGGTCACGGGCTTTGCCGTCGCGAGCGCCTTTGCGACCCGCAATCCGGCGCATGAAAACGCGGTGCGCGACCTGATCCGGCGGACGACCGGGCTGCCGGTGACCTGTTCGCACGAGCTGTCGGCGGGGCTCAACGGCCCGCGCCGGGCGCTGACGGCGGTCCTGAATGCGCGGCTCATCGGCATGCTCGACCGGCTGATCACGGCTTGCGAGCGGCATATGGTGGCGCGCGGCATCGACGCGCCCCTGATGGTGGTGCGGGGCGACGGGGCGCTGGTGTCCGCGGCGCTGGCCCGCGAGCGGCCGATCGAGACCATCCTGTCCGGCCCGGCCGCTTCGGTCGCCGGGGCCAGCTGGCTGACGGGCGAGACGGACGCGCTTGTCAGCGACATCGGCGGCACGACGACGGACGTGTGCCTTCTGCGCGACGGCCGCCCCGCGATCGACCCGCAGGGCGCGCAGGTCGGGGGCCTGCGGACCATGGTCGAGGCGGTGGCGATGCGCACTACCGGCCTTGGCGGCGACAGCGAGGCGCATGTGGTCGAGGGGCTCGACACCCGCCTGCGGCTTGGCCCGCGGCGGCTGATGCCGATCTCGCTTCTGGCGCGCGATCATGGCGAGCTGGTCCATCGCGCGTTCGATGACTGGCTGACGCTCGACGCTCCGGGCGAACATGACGGCCGCTTCGTCCTGCCGCTCTGGTCCGATGCACCGCCCCCCGGCCTTGGCCCGCGCGAGGTGGCGGTGGCCGAGCGGCTGGCGAACGGGCCGATCCGGCTTGGCCAGGCCTTGCGGACGCGGCTGGAAATACCGGCGCTCATGAAGCTCGTCTCGCGGGGGGCTGCGATGATTTCCGGCGTCACGCCGTCGGACGCGAGCCATGTCCTGGGCCGGCTCGACAGCTGGGACGGCGCGGCGGCGCTGAAAGCCCTGACGCTGATGGCGCGGCGGCGGAATGGCCGGGGCGACCGGCTGGCGCCCTCGCCTGCCGATCTGGCGGCGCGCATCATCGCGCAGCTCGAGGATCAGACGGTCGATTGCCTTCTGGAGGCCGCGTTCGACGAAGACCGGCGCGGCGCCGGGCCGTCGCTGGGGCCGTCGCCGCTGATCGACCGGCCAGACGTCCTGACCGCGCCCTCGCCGGACCTTGAGCCGGTCGCCGCCCCGCTGCAAACGCCGCGCGATTGGGGGCGCGACAGTGCCGAGGTCCTGGCGCGGCATCCGATGACGGTCGCGGCGCTCGAGCGGCACAGCTGCATCTTGCGCCTTTCGCTGTCGCTTGGCGTGCCGGTGATCGGGCTTGGCGCTTCGGCGCCTAGCTACTATCCGCCGCTTGGCTCCCGGCTCGGCACGCGGATGGTGCTGCCCGCCCATGCCGGTGTCGCCAATGCGATCGGCGCGGTCGTCGGGCAGGTGTCGATGCGGGTGACGGGCAGCGTGACTTCGCCCGGTCCCGGCCGGTTTACGGCGCACCTGGACAGCGGTCCGCAAAGCTTTGCCGACAGCGCGAGTGCCGTCGCGACGCTCGAGGCGGCGCTGCGCACCGAAGCCCTGGCCCGCGCCGAGGCGGCAGGCGTCGCCGAGGTGCGCCTGTCGGTCGCCCGCGACCTGACCGAGGTCGAGATCGAGGGCCAGCCCATGTTCCTTGAGGCGCAGCTGACGGTCACGGCGCAGGGCCGCCCGCGTATCGCCCGCGGCTGAGGGGTCAGGCGGCGTCGGGCCTTTGCCGGTCCGCGAGCCCCGCCATGAATTCGGCCTTCGACTGGGCATAGCCGGCAAGGATCGGCCCGATGTCCACCTCGCCGCCGGCAGCGGCTCGCTTTTCGCCAGCCTGGCAGAGCGTGCCAAACCCGGCAAAGCCAAGGTTCCAGGCACTGCCCTTGAGGAAATGCAGGTCGCCCTCGAGCCGGCCCAGAGCCGCCGAGGCCGGCAGGCGTTCGACCACCTCTTCCACCTCGTCGAGGAAGAGGTCCACCACCTCTGCAAAGCCGTCATCGCCAATCTCATGGCGCAATTCATCCACGCGCATCCAGTCGATCATTTTCACCACCATGGTCCCATCCGCGGATCAGGCTAGCGGGCAAGGGTTGAGATCCCGTTAACGCCGTGGGGCCGCCGCCGTTCAGCCCAAATTAACCGGCGGGCGCTACGAATCGGGGCAGATAACTCTCAGGTTTTGCCGGTGAACGTTTTAGCATCGCTTCCCATGACCACAGCACCGCCCGCTGCCGCCGGGCCAGCGGCGCGCGGCCGTCCGATCATGGTCGTCGATGACAGCCGGATGCAGCGGCGGATCCTGTCGGCGCAGCTTTCGCGCGCGGGGCACCAGGTGATCGAGGCTGCTTCGGCCGAAGAGGCGCTGGCGCTTCTGGCCGCGCATGATCCTGACATCATCCTGTCGGACTGGATGATGTCGGGCCAGACCGGGCTCGACCTTTGCCGGGCGATCCGCGCGCTCGGGCGCGAGAGCTATGTCTATTTCATCCTTCTGACTTCGAAGACCGAAAGCGCGGAAATTGCCGCGGGGCTCGAGATGGGGGCGGACGATTTCCTGACGAAGCCGGTCAGCGGCGACGAGCTTCGGGCGCGGATCGCGGCCGGGCGGCGCATCCTGGGGATGGAGGGCGAGCTTCGCGACAATAACCGCCTTCTTGGGGCGACGCTCGGCGAGTTGCAGGGGCTTTACGATTCGGTGAACCGCGACCTTCTAGAGGCGCGCAAGCTGCAACAGAGCCTCGTGCGCGAAACCAGCCGCAGTTTCGGCAATGCCGAGGTGACGCTCCTGCTGCAGCCGTCGGGCCATGTCGGCGGCGACCTGGTCGGGTTCTTTCCGATCAACGCGCGGCGCGTGGGCTTTTATGCGATCGACGTGTCGGGGCATGGCATCACCTCGGCCCTGATGACGGCGCGTCTCGCGGGCTACCTGTCGGGCACCTCGCCCGAACAGAACATCGCGCTCGTCCTCAATGACTTCGGCATCTACGACGCGCGCGCGCCGGCCGACCTTGCGGCGGCGCTGAACAGCATCGTCCTGCGCGAGATGCAGACCGAGAACTACTTCACGCTCGCCTATGCCGATGTGGACCTGGTGAGCGGGCGGGTTGCCCTGGTGCAGGCGGGACATCCCCACCCGGCGGTCATGCGGCAGGGGGGTCAGGTCGAGTTTCTGGGGGCAGGAGGCCTGCCTGTGGGGCTGATCGAGGGGGCGGTCTACGATCAGGTGGAAACGACGCTCGGGCCCGGCGACAAACTTTTCATCATGTCCGACGGCCTGACCGAGGCGGCCGATCCCGCCGGGCGCCAGATCGGGCAGGGGGGGCTGGCGCGCGTCCTGTCAGAGGCGCGCGCCTTGCGCGGCGCGGCCTTCCTGCAGGCGGTGACGGACCGGCTGGACCAGTTCACCGGGGGCCGTTTCGACGACGACATGTCCGCGATCCATTTCGAGTTCGACGGGCCGAAGGACCTGAGCGGGTAGGTCGGGCGGGACGGGCCCCAAAGCCAGCGTCCCGGCCGCGCGAGAACACTGCGCCGCAGCTCTGGGGCGCCGGGGTTGCCGAGCAGGTCCGGGGTGTCGATTGCCTCGACCAAGGCGGGCAGGCTGGGTGCGGCCTGCCCCAAAAGCCGCCGGCCCACCCGCCCCAGAACTCCGCGCAGCGGCTCTGCTCCACCGATCCTGTCGAGCAATTTCGGCGCGTCGGTAGCCCGATGCAAGCGGGCTGCTGGGCGCGGCCAGCCCTAAAGCCGCCGGCCCACCCGCCCCAGAACCCCGCGCAGAAACTCTCCATCGCCGGGATTGCCGAGCAGGTCCAGCGCCCCGACCGCGCTCGTCCAGACCGCCAGGTGGCCGGCCTCGGATGGTGGTCCCAGCCGGAGGGCCGGGCGGGCAAGGTAGATGTGGCACAGCTTTTCGGCCCAGCGGTCATATTCGGGCATGTAGGTAAAGCGCCGGAAGGCGCCGACACGCCGGGGGTCGGCGAGCGTCCAGCCGGTTTCCTCGCGCACCTCGCGGTGAAGCGCCTGGAGGGGGCTTTCGCCCGGGTCGATGCCGCCACCCGGCAGCTGGAACTCGGGGTTGGGCGCCTCTTGATAGGTTAGAAGCATGTTCCTACCTGAGAGCAGGATCGCATAGGCGCCCGGCCGCAACCGGTAGTCGCGGCCCTGTTCGATCCGTTCGCCATACCGCCTTATCATTCTGCCTGCCCGGTTGCCCGATTTGCCACGACCCGATATGGCAAGGGAGGCGCCTCAAGAAAAGCCCCCAAGAACAGCCCATCAAGGGACCAGCCATGAGCCAGACCGCCGAAATCGCCTGGGACGACACCGTCCTGCCCTTCCAGCTTGACCATGCCGACGTGCGCGGCCGCATTGCGCGGCTTGACGGCACGCTTCAGGGTGTCCTCTCGCAACATGCCTACCCGCCGCAGGTCGAGGCGCTCGTCGCCGAGGTGGCGCTGTTGACCGCGCTCCTTGGCCAGACGATGAAGCTGCGCTGGAAACTGTCGCTGCAGATCCGCGGCAACGGCCCGGTGCGCATCCTGGCCGCCGACTATTTCGCGCCCTCGGCCGAGGGCGAGGCCGCGCGCATCCGCGCCTGGGCCTCGTTCGATGGCGACCGGCTCGACACGACCGCGACTCCCTTCAGCCAGATCGGCCAGGGCTATTTCGCGATCCTGATCGACCAGGGCGAGGGCACCCAGCCCTACCAGGGGATCACGCCCCTGGAAAAAGGCTCGCTTTCGGCCTGCGCAGAGACGTATTTTGAACAGTCCGAGCAGCTGCCGACCCGCTTCCGGCTTGCCTTTGGACGTTCGCGCATGCGGGGGGCCGAGGCGGAACGCTGGCGTGCGGGCGGCCTGATGGTCCAGCACCTGCCGAGCCTGTCGGGCAAGCCCGCCGGGGGTGCCGAACATACCGACCTTCTGGCCGGCGCCTCGAGTGCTGCCGACGAGGCGGCGGCCGAGGACTGGTCGCGCGTCGGCCACCTGATGGCGACGGTCGAGGACCTGGAGCTGATCGGGCCGACCGTGTCGCCGACCGAACTTCTGGTGCGCCTCTTCCACGAGGAGGCGCCGCGCGTCTTCGACCCGCAGGCGGTGCGCTTCGGCTGCACCTGCGGCGCCGACAAGGTGCGCCAGAGCCTGTCGATCTACTCGGCCAAGGACATCCGCACCATGACGACGCCCGAAGGCATCGTCACGGCGGACTGCCAGTTCTGCGGCCGGCACTACGAGTTCGACCCCGCGACGCTCGGGTTCGAGGCTACCGTGCCGGTCGAGGGGCCCGCAGAGGGGGCGACCGCAGAGGGGGCGGCGGGTGACGGACACTGACCCGATCGCGCGTCTGGGCCGTGCGCTGGCGCAGGCCGGGCGGCAGACATCGGACCATGACCTGAACGCCGGCCAGGGCGCCGGGCCCGGCCGCGCCGCGTTGCGGCCGGCCGGTGTGCTGATCGGCGTTCAGCCGAGCCCCGGGGGCGCGCGGGTCTACCTGACCAAGCGCGCCTCGCACCTGAAGCACCATCCCGGCCAGATCGCGCTGCCGGGCGGCAAGCTTGACACTTCGGACGCCGATCTGCGGGCCTGCGCGCTCCGCGAGGCGCGGGAAGAGATCGGGCTGATGCCGGGCGCGGTGAGGATCCTCGGCGCGCTTGACGCGCACGAGACGGTGACGGGCTTTCGCGTGACCCCTTTTCTGGCTGAAATAGACCCTGATTTCCGGCCGCAGCGCGAAGAGGCCGAGGTCGAAGAGGTCTTTACCGTGCCCTTCGACCACCTGTCGGATCCTGCGCGTTACCGGATCGAGGGGCGCATCTGGCAGGGCGCCAGGCGGCGCTATTTCACGGTGCCTTACGGCCCCTATTACATCTGGGGCGCTACCGCGCGGATCCTGAAGGCGCTCGCCGACCGGATGGCGGCATGAGCGGCCCGCGGATCAGCGCGGGGTGGCTTGCCGATCCGCGCCTTCAGGCGGCGATGGCCCTTCTGGCGGACGCGGGGCATCAGGCGCTGATCGTGGGCGGCGCGGTCCGGGACGGGCTTCTGGGCCTGCCGGTGCGCGATGTCGACCTGGCGACGGATGCGCCCCCCGACCGGGTCATGGCGCTGGCCGGGGCGGTGGGGGTGCGGGCGGTCCCGACCGGGTTCGACCATGGCACGGTGACGCTGGTCCTCGGTGGCCGCGCGATCGAGGTCACGACCTTTCGCCGCGATGTCGAGACGAACGGGCGCCATGCGCGGGTCAGCTTTTCGACCGATGTGGCCGAGGATGCGGCGCGGCGCGACTTCACGTTGAACGCGCTTTATGCCGATGGCAGCGGCCATGTCATCGACCCCTTGGGCGCGCTGCCCGATCTGCGCGCCGGTCATGTGCGCTTTGTCGGCACACCCGCCGACCGTATCCGCGAGGACCACCTGCGCATCCTGCGCTTCTTTCGGTTCACTGCCTGGTATGGGCGGCCCGAGCTTGGCCCCGATGCCGAGGGTTTGGCGGCGTCTGCCGCGTTTTCGGCTGGAATAGAGACGCTTTCGCGCGAAAGGGTGGGGCATGAGATGCGCCGCCTGCTGGCCGCGGCCGACCCCGCGCCGACGGTTGCGAGCATGGCCGCGTCCGGCGTCCTGGCGCGCGCCCTGCCGGGGGCGGATGCGCGGGCGCTCGCGCAGCTCGTCCATCTGGAGGCGGGCCTTGCGCCCGATCCGGTCCGGCGGCTCGCGGTTCTGGGGGGTGCGGATGCCGCGGCCGACCTGCGCTTGACGCGGGCCGAGGCGAAGCGGCTGACCGCCTTGCGTGAGGCGGGCGGGGGGCCTGGCGAGCTTGGCTACCGGCTGGGCGCCGAGGCCGCGCGGGATGCGCTTCTGGTGCGGGCGGCGGCGACGGGGGGCGAGCTTCCGCCGGGCTGGCAGGCGGATGTCGAAAGGGGGGCCGTCGCGCGGTTTCCGATCCGGGCGGCGGACCTACAACCGCTGGCGGGGCCCAAGCTGGGACGGGCGCTGGCCGAGCGCGAGGCGCGCTGGATCGCGTCGGGCTTTCGATTGTCACGGGAACAATTGCTGGCTTGATGGGACGCGGGCCGTCTGGTCATGTCCGCGCGATCGCGCCAAAGGACTGCCATGACCCCCGAAACCTTTCTCGCACTCTGCGGCCTTGCCGTCGCGACGCTGTTCACCCCGGGGCCGAACAACGCGATGCTGGCCGCGTCCGGCGCGCGCTTCGGGCTCAGGGCCAGCCTGCCGCACCTTCTGGGCGTCGCGCTCGGCTTTCCGGCGATGCTGCTGATCGTCGGGCTGACGCTTGGCGGCCTATTTCAGGCGAGCCCGCTTTTCCGCGAGACGCTGCGCTGGGCCGGGGCGGCGATCCTTCTGTGGATGGCGTGGAAGATTGCGACTTCAGGCGGAATAGAGACGAAAGGCGGCCGCACACGGCCCATGAGTTTTGCCGAGGCGGTGGGCTTTCAGTGGGTCAATCCCAAGGGTTGGTCGATGGCCATCGCCGCGACCTCGCAGTTCATCACGCCGGCCGCGCCGGTCCATACGGCGGCGATCACGGCTTTGGTCTTCACGCTTCTGGGTCTTCTGTCGGCGGCGACCTGGGTGTGGCTCGGCAAGGCCATTTCGCGCTGGCTGACGACGCCCGGACGGGCGCGGGCGTTCAACGTGACGATGGCTTTGCTGATCGTCCTGTCGACGCTCGAGCTGCTGCGGGGCTGACGCCCGGCTTTTCCCGGCGCCCCTTTTCGGGCTAGATGGGTCGATACCCCGAGAGTTCCAGTCATGTTCAGGTTTTTCGAAACGCTTGTCGATCCGTTCGCCGATCATCCGGTGACGGATGCGCCCCCTTCGCGGCTCTGGCCCTTCCTTCTGTCGTTCGTGCGACCCTTCCGCGGCGTGATTATCGTCACTGCGGCCCTGAAATGTGCCGTGGCGGCGTTCGAGCTGGTGCTCATCTGGTACATGGGGCGGCTCGTCGACCTGCTGGCCCATGCCGATCGCGCGACGCTTCTGGCCAATCATGGGACCGAGTTCCTGTTGGCGGCGATTGCCGTCCTGGTGGTGCGGACGCTGGTGTCGGGGATCGACATGGCGCTGCTGCACAATACGATGCTGCCGAATTTCGGCACGATGATCCGGTGGCGGGCGCACAAGCATGTGCTGCGCCAGCCGGTCGGCTGGTTCGAGAATGACTTCGCCGGCCGGCTTGCGAACCGGATCATGCAGGCGCCCTCGGCCGCCAATGATGCGATGTTCCAGATCTTCGACGCGGTGGCCTTCGCGACCACAACGCTGATCGGCGCGCTGGTGATGATGGCGCAGGCGGACTGGCGGCTGATGCTGCCGCTTCTGGCCTGGATCAGTCTCTATCTTGGCCTGATGCGCTGGACGATCCGGCGGGCGGGGCCTGCCTCGACCGCCTCGTCCGAGGCGCGGTCGGCGATCACGGGCCGGGTCGTGGACAGCTATTCCAACATCCATTCGGTCAAGATGTTCGCCCATCACGACCGCGAGCTTGCCTATGCGACCGACACGATGCGCACGGCGCGCGAGACGCTGTTCCGCGAGATGCGGATCATCACCCGGATGGATGTGACGCTGACCTTCCTGAACGGGGCGCTGATCGTGTCGGTCACGGCGCTGGCGGTCTGGCTGTGGATGCAGGGCGAGGCGACGGTCGGGCTGGTGGCGGCGGCCACGGCGCTGGTCCTCAGGCTGAACAACATGACCTACTGGATCATGTGGGCGATGACGACGCTGGTGCAGTCGCTGGGCGTGGTGGCCGAGGGGATGCAGTCGATCGCCCAGCCGATCGGGCTGATCGACCGTCCGGACGCGCCGGACCTGGCCTTCCGCGAGGGGCGGATCGCGATCGAGGATCTGTCGCACCATTATGGCCGGGGCCAGGGCGGCATCGACGGGCTGACGCTGGCGGTCCGGCCGGGCGAAAAGATCGGGCTGATCGGCCGGTCGGGTGCGGGCAAGACGACGCTCGTGAAGCTGCTCCTGCGGTTCTATGACCCGGAAGGGGGCCGGATCCTGATCGACGGGCAGGACATCACGCGGGTCCGGCAGGACAGCCTTCGGCGCCGCATCGGCATGGTTCAGCAGGATTCGAGCCTTCTGCACCGCTCGGTCCGCGACAACATCCTTTATGGCCGCCCCGACGCGAGCGAGGAGGAGATGATCGCCGCCGCCAAGCGGGCCGAGGCCCATGACTTCATCCTGACGCTGCGCGATCCGGGCGGGCGGGCGGGCTATGACGCGCAGGTGGGCGAGCGGGGGGTGAAGCTGTCGGGCGGGCAGCGCCAGCGGATCGCGCTGGCGCGCGTGATCCTGAAGGATGCGCCGATCCTGATCCTGGACGAGGCCACATCCGCGCTCGACAGCGAGGTCGAGGCGGCAATCCAGTCGACCCTCTACGGGGTGATGGAGGGCAAGACCGTCATCGCTATTGCGCACCGGCTGTCGACCATCGCGCGGATGGACCGGATCGTGGTCCTGGACGATGGGCGGGTTGCGGAAGAGGGGACGCATGACGATCTTTTGGCCAGGGGTGGCCTTTACGCCCGCTTCTGGACGCGCCAGTCTGGGGGCTTCATCGCGGCGGACCCCGATCAGATTTGAGCGTGAGAGCCTGTTCATGCAGATTGCCCCCACCATTGCCCCCTTCCGCCCGGCTGACGGGCCGCCCCCCTCGCGGACCTGGCCTTTCCTCGCCTGGGCGATCCGGGGTGCCTGGCCGGGGGTCCTTTGGGCGACGTTCTGGTCCGCGCTTGCCGGCTCGCTCGAGGCGGTGACGGCGACGCTTCTGGGCGATGTGGTCGATGCCGCCGCGACCTCGACGCCCGCGACGATCCTTGTCGATCACGGGCGGCTCTTCCTTCTGTTCCTCTTCTTCTACCTGGTGGCGCGGCCCCTGATCTTCGGCCTGTCGACCGCCGCGCAAAGCATCGGGATCGAGCCTGGCCTATTCCCCCTGATCCTATCGCGGCTGCACCGCTGGACGATGGGGCAGGCGGTCACCTTCTTCGACAATGATTTTGCCGGCCGGATCGCGCAGAAGCAGATGCAGACCGCGCGGGCGGCGACCGATGTGGTGTCGGGCGCCATCGAGACGGTGGCCTTTTCGCTGGCCTCGGTCGCGGGGTCGGTGCTGTTGCTGGTGACGATCGACACGCGGATTGCCGCGCTACTGATCGTCTGGGTCTTGGCCTACGTCCTTCTGATCCGCACCTTCCTCAGACGCGTGCGGCGGGCGAGTGCCGACCGGGCGGGCGCGCGGGCGATGGTGACGGGGCAGATCGTCGACACCGTGTCGAACATGAAGACCGTGAAGCTCTTCGCCCATGCGAGCCACGAGGATCAGGTGGCCATCGACGCCATGTCGGCCTTCCGCGACCGGGCGATTTCCTATGGCATCATCTCGTCCTGGTTCCGGCTGACGCTGATGGCGCTGGCCGGTGTCCTGCCGGTCCTTCTGGTCGGCGGCTCGCTCTGGCTCTGGATGCAGGGCGCGGCCACGGCGGGCGAGATTGCGTCCGCCGGGGCGATTTCCTTCCGGCTGGCGCAGATGACGGGCTGGGTCAGCTTCTCCCTCATGTCGATCTTCGGCAACCTGGGCGAGGTCGAGGATGGCGTGAGGACACTCTCGCCGGCCTATACGCTGACCGACGCGCCGGACGCGACCGAGCTGCCGCGCGTCAAGGGCGACATCCGCTATGACCATGTGTCCTTCGCCTATGGCCGTACGACGGCGGACGGGCGGGGCGGGGTGGATGACATAGACCTGCATATCCGGGCGGGTGAGCGGATCGGCATCGTCGGCGCGTCCGGGGCGGGGAAATCGACGCTCGTGGCGGTGCTTCTGAGGCTCTATGACACGGAAAAGGGTCGAATCCTGATCGACGGGACCGACATCCGCTCGGTCACGCAGGAAAGCCTGCGCCGCCAGATCGGCATGGTCACGCAGGACACGGCCATGTTCAACCGCACGGCGCGCGAGAACATCCTGTATGGCCGGCCCGAGGCGACCGAGGACCAGATGATCGCCGCCGCCCGCGCGGCCGAGGCGCATGACTTCATCCTCTCGTTGCGCGACGCGCAGGGGCGCAAGGGCTATGACGCCTACCTGGGGGAACGCGGCGTGAAGCTGTCGGGCGGCCAGCGTCAGCGGATCGCGCTGGCCCGCGCCTTCCTGAAGGACGCGCCGATCCTGGTCCTGGACGAGGCGACATCGGCCTTGGACAGCGAGGTCGAGGCCTCGATCCAGGACGCCTTGAAGCGGATCATGCGCGACAAGACCGTGCTTGCCATCGCGCACCGGCTGTCGACTATCGCCGAGATGGACCGGATCGTGGTCATGGATCAGGGCCGGATTGTCGAACAGGGAAGCCATGCCGAACTTCTGGCGCAGGGTGGGCTCTATGCCCGCTTCTGGAGCCGGCAGTCGGGTGGCTTCATCGGCACCGAAGAGGATGAAGCAGCGGAGTCCGCCGCGTGATCGTCACCATCGAACGGCTCGGCCATCATGGCGACGGGATTGCCGAAGGGCCGGTCTTTGCCGCGCGCACCCTGCCCGGAGAAGTGGTCGAGGGCGAGGTTCAGGGCGCCCGGATCGCCGCGCCGCGGATCCTGACGCCTTCGGTCGACCGGCGGCGGGCGCCTTGTGCGCATTATTCGGCCTGCGGCGGCTGTGCGCTGCAGCATGCGACGGACGGGTTCGTTGCGGGCTGGAAAGAGGGCGTGGTGGCGCAGGCCCTGGCGGGGCAGGGGCTGGCGGCGCCGATGCGGGGGGTCCTGACCTCGCCCGACCGCAGCCGGCGGCGCGCGGTCCTGACGGGCAAGCGCACCAAGTCGGGCGCGATGGTCGGCTTTCATTCCCCTGCGTCGGATGTGGTGGTCGACGTGCCGGGCTGCCTGCTCCTCAGGCCCGCGCTGACGGCGGCCCTGCCGGTCCTGCACCGCGTCACCATCGCGAGCGCCTCGCGCAAGGCGCCGCTTTCCCTGACGGTGACAGACACGGACGGCGGCGTCGATCTGGCGGTCACCGGGGGAAAACCGCTGGAACAGACACTGTTTTCGACGCTCGCGGCGCTGGCGGACGAGGGTGACCTGGCCCGCCTGACCTGGGAGGGCGAGGTCGTCGCGGCGCGGCGCCCGGCGGTCCAGACCCTTGGCCGGGCACGGGTCGCGGTGCCACCGGGGGGCTTTCTGCAGGCGACGGTCGAGGGGCAGGCGGCGCTGATGCGGGCGGTCATCGAAGCGGTGGGCGACGCGCGCCGGGTGGCGGACCTGTTCGCCGGCAGCGGCACCTTTGCGCTGCCCTTGGCCGAGCGGGCCGAGGTTCATGCGGCAGAGGGGTCGCCCGACATGATCGCGGCGCTTCTTTCGGCCGCGCGTGCCACGCCGGGCCTTCGCCCCGTGACGGCCGAGGCGCGCGACCTCTTCCGCCGGCCGCTTCTGCCGGACGAGCTGGCGCGGTTTGACGCCGTCGTCCTTGACCCGCCCCGCGCGGGTGCCGAGGCGCAGGTGCGCGAGATCGCGGCGGCGCGGGTGCCGGTCCTGGCCTATGTCTCGTGCAATCCGGTGACGTTCGCGCGCGATGCCCGCATCCTGGCGGACGCGGGCTACACCATCGACTGGGTCCTGCCGGTCGACCAGTTCCGCTGGTCGCCGCATGTCGAGCTTGCGGCGCGGCTGACGCTTGGGTAAGCGCCCGGCCCTTTCCGCCGGCCGCCCATCCGTGTAAGAGCACCAAAAACCGGCAGAAACCCGAAAGACACGCAGGCATGAACCGTCGCACCCTTCTTCTGACCGCCGCCGTCGGCCTTGCGCTGACCGCCTGCGGGCACAACAAGTTCCTGACCTATGACGGGCCGCCTGTCACTGCCATCGTGGTGCAGAAGGCCAACCGCAAGATGTTCCTTCTGAACGGCAACACGGTCCTGAAGGACTATGATATCCAACTTGGCGGCAATCCCATCGGTCCGAAGCAGTTCGAAGGCGACGGCAAGACGCCCGAGGGCCAGTATTTCATCTCGCTCCGCAACCCCAACAGCCGCTATCACCTGTCGCTGCGCGTTTCCTATCCGAACGACACCGATCGCGAATATGCGAAGTCGATGGAGCGCCAGCCGGGGGGCGACATCTTCATCCACGGCATCGGCGACACGCCGGGCCGCAAGCGCGGCGACTGGACGGCGGGCTGCATCGCGGTCAAGGACAAGGAAATCGAGGTCATCTATTCGATGATCCGCGAGGGCACGCCGATCTTCATCTATCCCTGACGATTGCCTGGCGGGCGCCGTTCAGCCTCCGGTGACCAGTGTCCACCAAAGCTTGCCCGACGGTTCCTGATACCAGGAGAAGCCCACGTCGCGCGCCGCCGGGTCGACGATGACCGCGCGCGTGCCCTTGACCTGCATCCAGGCGGTCAGCGTCTCGATCTCGTTTTCATAGGTTTCCGAGATGTTTTCGCCCAGCATCCGGCCCGCATAGCCGGTGCGCTGGACCCGCAGGATCGGCGACGAGCCGTCAGAGCCGAAATGCCAGGGGCGGTTCTGCACCGACATGTCGCGCGAATGGGTCGCGGCGGCGGCGGTCAGCTGGGCGTTGAGCGTCAGGGGCGCGAGCCCGTTCTTGGCGCGCACCGAATTGATGGAATCGACCATCGAATAGGTCACGCGGCTCACGTCGCCCGGCCCGATGACATAGGCGTCGGGCAGGGGGCGGCCGTCGGGGGCGACTTCCTTCGGCGCGCTGCCGACGCAGGCGGCAAGCAGCAGGACGGCGGCGACGGCGGCGCGGGCGTGAAGGCGCATGAAAGACCCCGGGGTTCGATTGCGTCGGGGTGCTTTACTCTGTCGCCCCACCGTGTTCAAACGCCAAATCAGCCGGGGTCTTGCGCCGGTCACGCAGCCGTGATTTGCCGCCGTGACCGGCCCTTGTCAGGCAGGGAAATCGACCACCGGCTGACGCGGGCCAAGTTTCAGGCCAGGTTTCGGGCCAAGACCCGCGCGCCCGAACAGGACCCGAACAGGACCCGAGCAGGATCAGGACCATGACCCAATTCACCCCCTTCAGCCGCCGGCGCCTTCTGGGCACTGCTGCCGCCTCGCTGCTGGCCGCCCCGGCGCTCGCCCAGGTCGTGTCGACCTCGACCGACCAGAATGACGCCTCGTCGACCGAGATGGAGCAGGACATCTCGAACAACATCCGGCGCAATATCTCGAGCTTCCGCTCGCTCGAATGGCAGAACTATTTCGACACTACCAAGAACGGCGCGATCCTTGTCGACATCACCTCGCGCGCGCTGCATTTCTGGAGCGAGGATCAGGCGACCTACAAGCTTTATCCCTGCTCGGTCGCGGTGACCGACGATCTGACCCGGCGGGGCCGGACCGAGGTCGTGGAAAAGGTGGTGAACCCGCCGTGGCGCCCGACGCCCGAGATGAAGGTGCGCTTTCCCGACTGGCCGGACTTCGTGGCCGGTGGCGATCCGAAAAACCCGCTCGGGCCGCGCGCGCTTTACCTGTCGTGGCAATATTACCGAATCCACGGCACCCAGGACACGCGTAAGATCGGGCGGCGGTCGTCGAACGGGTGCGTCGGCCTTTACAACGAACATATCCTTGAACTGTTCGAACTGGCCAACAAGGGCACACAAGTGTTGCTGATTTGACGCCCCCCAGAGGCCTTTTTTCGCTTTGGCGGGAAAAAGGGGTGGAAATGGCCAGAATTTCCGCTCACGCTCGCGGCTAGGGAAGGATGCTGCCCCGGCCATCCCGTCTAGAATCGTTCGGGGCGCGGATGGAGATTTGACATGAAGAAGATCGTGCTTGCTGCGGCACTTTCGATGACCGCTGCCACCGCCTTCGCCGGCGGCACCGTTGAACCGGTCGTCACCCCGGCCCCGGTTGTGGAACAGAAAGCCTCCTCGTCGTCGAGCGGCATGATGATTCCGCTGCTGGTCCTGCTCGTGGTCGCTGCTGCGGTCGCCAGCAACTAAGCTCGCGGTCCTGCCCGACCTGGGCAGGTCAGTCGAACGGAATTGCCTGCGGTGGTTTCCGCCGCAGGCAATTCCTATAGGTTCGGTCCCCCCGACGGCCGAACGAACCCGCCCGTCCGGCGGAACTCTCTTGAGAGAGGTTCGGGAAGTCCCTGCAGAGTGTTGCTAATTTGACGACGGCGGCAAAACTTTGGCCTGCGGTCAGATGGCGTGTTGCAAACCTCCCGTCTGCCGGGCTAGTCGGGCCATGAGGTAATGCTAATAGCCCCAGTTTCCTCACTGAACCTATACTGGGGCGCGGATGGAGACATAGAATGAAGAAAATCGCGCTTGCTGCCGCTCTCTCGCTTGGTGCCACGACCGCTTTCGCCGGCGGCATGGCTGCTCCCGTGATGGAACCGGCTCCGGTTGCTGCCAAGACGGCCTCGTCGTCGTCCTCGGGCATGGTGATCCCGCTGCTCGTCCTGCTCGTGGTCGCTGCTGCTGTCGCCAGCAACTGATCCTCGGGAAACCGAACGAAAGGGCGGCGGGTTTCCCGTCGCCTTTTTGCTTTTCCAGGGGTGGTTTCAGACCCAGCCGGCCAGGTTGCGGGTGATGACGCCCATCAGGGCCGCGATATGGTCGTCCTGGTCGTTGAGGCAGGGAATGTAGGTGAAGCTTTCGCCGCCCGCGTGCAGGAAAGCCTCGCGAATCTCGCCCTGAATCTCTTCCAGCGTTTCGATGCAGTCGGCCGAAAAGGCCGGCGAGATGACGGCGATGTTGCGCTTGCCGGCCTGCGCCAGCGCCGCGACATGCTTCACCGTATAGGGTTTCAGCCATTCCTCCGGCCCGAAGACCGACTGGAAGGTGGTGTCGATCGCGTCAGGCGCCCAGCCCAGCCTTTCCCGCAGAAGCCGCGTCGTTTTCTGGCACTGGCAATGGTAGGGATCGCCCTCGTCCAGGTAGCGTTTCGGCATGCCGTGGTAAGAGGCGACCAGCACGTCCGGCCGTTTGGGCAGGTCCGCGTAGGCGCGCTCGACCGAGGCCGCCAGCGCCGCGATATAGGCCGGTTCCTCGAAATATTCGGGCACGGTGCGGATCGCGGGCTGGCGCTTTTCCTTCATCAGGGCGCGGAAGAAGCCGTCGTTCGCAGTGGCCCAGGTGGCGCCTGCATAATGGGGATAAAGTGGCAGGAACAGGATGCGCTCGCAGCCGGCGTCCACCATCTTGCGGACCAGGCTTTCAGTCGATGGTTTGCCATAGCGCATGGAAAACTCGACCATCACCCGGTCGCCCCAAAGCGCCCCTGCCGCCTTGCGCAGCTTGTCGGTCTGCGCGCGGGTGATGGTCAAGAGCGGGCTTTCGTTCCGCTCGCGGTTCCAGATCGTGTCATAGTCCCGGCCCTTGGCGCGCGGGCGCTTGGTCAGGATGATGAGCTGCAGGATCGGCTGCCATTTCCACGAGGGATAGTCGATCACCCGCTTGTCGGACAGGAACTCGGACAGGTAGTGCCGCATCGACCAGTAGTCCGTCGCCTCGGGCGTGCCGAGGTTCGCAACCAGGATGCCGATCTTCGGCTCGCGTTGCCGGGGGTGGCCCTCGGGGGCGTGGGGCAGGGCGCGGTCGGTCATGTCATTGGCCCTTGAGCGGCCGCTCGCCGGTGCCCAGCGCATCGGCGAGCCGCATGGCCGCCGAACCGGGGCGGAGCGGCTTTTGCTGGCTTTCGTGCGGCGTCCAGCCGGTCAGGAAGACCAGCTCATAGGTGGCATGCAGGCGCGAGGGGTCGTCGGCATCGGCGAAATGCTGGCGATAAAGCGCCTCGGCCTGACGGAAGAGCGCGCGGGCGGGCGGCTTGCGGTTGCGGTCGGCGAGCGCGTTGCCTTCGCCCATGGCGCGCAGGTCCTGCGCCAGGTGGGTCAGGTCGCGGTAGCTGGCGGGGATGGTCACCACGTCGGCGACCGGCAGGGCGAGGCCGGCGCGCGACAGAAGGCCGCCCAGATCGCGCAGCTCGCCCATTGGAAGGACGCGCGGCGACAGGCCGCCGGTCAGGGACGCCTCGGCCTCGGCCAGGACCGTGCGCAGTTCGTGCAGCGTCTGGCCGCCGGGCAGCACCGCCAGGAACAGGCCGTCGGGCTTCAGCGCACGCGCCGACTGGATGATCTGGCCGACCGGGTCGTCGGCCCAGTGCAGCGCCATGGCGTGGATCACCAGGTCATGCGCGCCCGGCACCAGGTCCAGGACCGGCTCATCCGCGACGATACGGGCGCCGGGCAGGGCCTTCAGCCACGGGCCGGGAAAAGCCGTCACGACGGCGGGCGTCGTAAACGATCTCTTAACCTCTTTCAGTCTTTCATGGACTTCATCGGCCGCGGCGCCGTGCAGGAACAGATCGGGACCCCCTGACCGGCGGCAGGCGCGGGCGCGATTTCGGGCAAGGGCGTCGCGGTCGGCCAGTTGTGGAAGGGGGCGGGACATGGCCTATACATAAGGGAGGCCCATGCGGATAGAAAGCGCGCTTCGGCTGATTTTCCCGCCCGCCTGCATCGCCTGCGGCGTGCGGGTCGACAGTGACTTCGGCCTCTGCCCCGACTGCTGGCCAGAGGTGCGGTTCCTGACCGGCCTTGTCTGCGAGGCCTGCGGTGCGCCCTTGCCGGGCGAAGAGGGTGGCCCGGTTCACTGTGACGACTGCCTTGCGTCGCCCCGTCCGTGGGCGCGGGGGCGGAGCGCGGTCCTTTATGCCGGGCGCGGGCGCGACCTGATCCTGCAGTTCAAGCATGGCGACCGGCTGGACCTGGCGCGCCCCATGGCGGGCTGGCTGGCCCGCGCGGGGGCGCCGCTTCTGGCGCCCGACAAGCTGATCGCGCCGGTGCCCTTGCACTGGCGGCGCTTCTTCACCCGGCGCTACAACCAGTCGGCCCTTCTGGCGCGCGCCCTGGCGCGCGCGACGGGGCATGAGGACTGCCCGGACCTTCTGCTGCGCCATCGCCCAACCGCCAGCCAGGAGGGACGGACACGGGAGGAGCGGGCGGAAAATCTGGCGGGCGCCCTGTCGGTCAACCGGCGGCACCGCGAGCGGATCCGGGGGCGGGCGGTCCTGATCGTCGATGACGTGATGACCTCTGGCGCGACCTTTGCCGAGGCGACGCGCGCCTGCCTTCAGGCCGGGGCGCTGTCGGTGTCGGTGCTGGCGCTGGCGCGCGTTGCGAAGGATGCCTAAATCTCCCATAGTCCGGCCACGAAAGGGAGTGTCATGGCGCGCGTCGAAATCTACACTACGCCTTTTTGCCCCTATTGCGTGGCGGCCAAGCGGCTTCTGACCCGCAAGGGCGTCGCGTTCGAGGAAACGGATGTCGCGCGCGATCCGGGCCAGCGGCAGGCGATGATGGCGCGGGCCGGCGGGACGCGCACGGTACCGCAGATCTTCATCGGCGGCAGGCATGTCGGCGGGTCGGACGACCTGCATGCGCTCGACGCGGCGGGCAAGCTCGACCCGATGCTGGCGGCCGGCTGATGCGCGCGGCTCTGGTCCAGCTGTCTGTCGGCGACGATCCGGCGGCGAACCTGCCGGTGACGCGGGGCTTCGTGCGGCAGGCGGCGGCGGGGGGCGCGGGCTTCGTCCTGACGCCCGAGATGACGAACCTTCTGTCGTCGGACCGCACCCGGCAGCGGGCGATGCTGCGGGCCGAGGGCGACGATCCGACGCTTGCGGCGCTCTGCGAAGATGCGGCGGCGCTCGGGGTCTGGCTTCTGATCGGGTCGCTCGGGCTCCTGACCGGCGACGATCCGGCGGGGCGTTTTGCCAACCGGTCTTTCCTGATCGCGCCGGACGGGCGGATCGCGGCGCGCTATGACAAGATCCACATGTTCGATGTCGATGTTTCGCCGACCGAACGCTACCGCGAATCCTCGGCCTATCGGCCGGGCGACCGGGCGGTGGTGGCGGACACGCCCTTCGGCCGGGTGGGGATGAGCGTCTGCTATGACGTGCGCTTTCCTGCACTTTACCGCCGCCTTGCGCAGGGCGGCGCCTCGGTCCTGACCGTGCCGGCGGCCTTCAACGACACGACCGGGGCGGCGCATTGGGAAAGCCTTCTGAGGGTGCGCGCGATCGAGAATGGCGCCTATGTGCTCGCGCCCGCGCAATGCGGCACGCATGGCACGGTTGACGGAACGGCGACGGGGAAGCCCCGGCGGACGCATGGCCATTCGCTGGCCATCGGGCCATGGGGCGAGGTGCTGGCCGATGGCGGGACCGAGCCCGGCGTGACCTTCGTCGACCTTGATCCGGCGGCGGTCGGCGCGGCGCGGGGGCGGGTGCCGTCCCTGACCCATGACCGCGCCTTCACGGGCCCCTGAGATGGCAGAGCCTGCCGACACGCTGGCCATTGCGCTGTTTTCCGAGCTGTTTGCCGCCGACCAGCTGGGCCGCAGCCTGATTTCCCGCGCCCTGCCGAAGGGGATGGAGCTGTCGCACTTCTCGGTCCTGAACCTGCTTGCGCGGCTCAACGAGGAACGGACACCGGCGCAGCTTGCGGATGTGTTTCACGTCACGCGGGGGGCGATGACCAACACGCTCTCGAAACTCGAATGGGCGGGGCATGTGCACATCCGCCCCGACTGGGACGATGCGCGGCGCAAGTTCGTGTCGGTCAGCCCGGCCGGGCGGGCGGCGCGGGATGCGGCGCTGGCTGCCGTCGCGCCGGTCCTGAGCGACATCGTGGCGACGATCGGTGCGGACCGGGTGCGGGCGGTGCTGCCGATCCTGCGCGAGTTGCGCCAGAGGCTTGAGCCCAGCGCTTGAGCCTAACGCTTGAGCCCAGGCCGTGGACCGCCTATGCCGGGCGGGCCAAGACAGAGAGGGCGCCATGAGCCTCAACACATTCGGCCATATCTTCCGCGTCACGACCTGGGGCGAAAGCCACGGGCCGGCGCTTGGCGCGGTGGTCGACGGCTGCCCGCCGGGCATCGCGCTGGAGGAAGGCGCGATCCAGCACTGGCTTGACCGTCGCAAGCCGGGCCAGAACCGCTTCACCACCCAGCGGCGCGAGGCGGACGCGGTGCGCATCCTGTCGGGGGTTTACGAGGGGCGGACGACCGGCACGCCGATCCAGCTGATGATCGAGAACACCGACCAGCGGTCCAAGGACTATGGCGAGATTGCCGAAAGCTTCCGGCCCGGCCATGCCGACCTGGCCTACTTCCAGAAGTATGGCCTGCGCGATCCGCGGGGCGGCGGGCGGTCCAGCGCGCGGGAAACGGCGGCGCGGGTGGCGGCCGGGGGCGTGGCGCGGGCGGTGCTGGCCGAACTGGTGCCGGGGCTGACGGTGCAGGGCTTCATGGTGCAGATGGGTGCCGACCGCGCGGAGGCGAGCCTGTTCGACATGGCAGAGGTCGAGCGCAATCCCTTCTGGTGCCCCGACGCCCTTGCGGCGGCGCGCTGGGCCGAGGCGCTCGACGCCTTGCGCAAGGACGGCAATTCCGTGGGCGCGGTGGTCGAGGTGGTGGCATCGGGCGTGCCGCCGGGCCTTGGCGCGCCGATCTATGGCAAGCTCGACGCTGACCTTGCCGGGGCGATGATGTCGATCAATGCCGTGAAAGGCGTCGAGATCGGCGAGGGCATGGGGGCGGCCGCGCTGACCGGGGTCGAGAATGCCGACGAGATGCGGATGGGGCCGGAGGGGCCGGTCTACCTCTCGAACCACGCGGGCGGGATCCTGGGCGGCATCTCGACCGGCCAGCCGGTGGTGGTGCGGATGGCGGTCAAGCCCACCTCGTCGATCCTGACGCCGCGCCGGACGGTGACGCGCGACGGGCGCGAGGTCGAGCTGGTGACCAAGGGGCGGCATGACCCCTGCGTCGGCATCCGCGCCGTGCCCGTGGCCGAGGCGATGATGGCCTGCGTCCTTCTGGACCATCTGCTTCTGGATCGCGCCCAGACCGGCGGCGTGCGGGGGCGGGTGGGACCGTGAGCCTGATGACGGACCTGCGGCTGTCGCTCAGGTCCGCGCTGGCCGAGGTTCTGGCTGGATGCGGAACGGATTCCGCGCATGACCTGGGCCATGCCGACCGGGTCTGGTCGAACGCCCGCGCCATCGCCATCGGCGAGGGGCATGATCCCTCGCCCGCACTGGTGGCCGCCGCCTACCTGCATGACCTCGTGAGCTTGCCGAAGGACCATCCCGACCGCGCCCGCTCGGCCCGCCTGTCGGCCGGGGCGGCTGGACCGGTGATGGAGGCGCTGGGCCTGTCGGCCACGGACATCGCCGCCGCCCGCCATGCGATCGAGGCGCATTCCTGGTCCGGTGGTGTCGAGCCCCGGACGCCCGAGGCGCGGATCCTGCGCGACGCCGACCGGCTCGAGGCGCTGGGCGCCATCGGCATCGCGCGGGTGTTTGCGGTGTCGGGTGCGCTCGGGCGGCGGGTCGTCCATCCTGACGATCCCTTCGCCACGGGCCGCCCGCTTGACGACGGTAGCGCAGCGCTCGACCACTTCCAGACCAAGCTTCTGCGCCTGCCCGAGGGGATGCTGACCGCGACCGGCCGGCGGATGGCCGACGAACGGGCCGCCACGATGCGGCGCTGGCTGGCGGACCTGGCGGGCGAGCTCGGCCAGACCCTGCCGGACGCCTGGACGTAAAAGGCCGCCCCGAAGGGCGGCCCGGAACCTGTCACCAGTCGGCCGGATCAGCCGTTCACGACATCCTTGAGCGCCTTGGCGATCGAGATCTTGACGACCTTGTCGGCGGGCTTGCTCATGGTTTCGCCGGTCGCGGGGTTGCGGACCTGGCGTTCGGGGCGGGCGCGGCAGACGATCTTGCCGATACCGGGCAGCGCGACGGCGCCACCGCCAGCCACTTCGCGCGACACAACCTCGGCGATCGCGTCCAGCGCGGCCGAAGCGGTCTTCTTGTCGCCGCCCATTGCGTCGGCGACCGCAGCCACGAGCTGGGATTTAGTCATGGGTTTGGACATGTCTGTCTCCTCGCAGCCCCGTCGAGCGGGGTCGTTGCTGGCCATTCTTGGGGCCAATGGCGGTGCAATTCACGCTTTTCTTGGCCAAGGCAAGCCTTTTTCGCCCGAAATCGGCCTTGGGGGGGTCAAAGGAAGGCGGTTTCCTCGAAACTGCGCAGTTTTCGGCTGTGAATGCGCTCGATCGGCATGTCGCGCAGCATCTCCATCGCGCGGACGCCGATCAGCAGGTGGCGCCCGACCTGGGTGCGGTAGAACTCGGTCGCCATGCCCGGCAGCTTCAGTTCGCCGTGCAGCGGCTTGTCGGACACGCACAGAAGCGTGCCGTAGGGCACCCGGAAGCGGAAGCCGTTCGCCGCGATGGTGGCGCTTTCCATGTCAAGCGCGATGGCGCGTGACTGGGAAAGGCGCTGGACCGGCCCGGACTTGTCGCGCAGTTCCCAGTTGCGATTGTCGATCGTGGCGACGGTGCCGGTGCGCATGATCCGCTTCAGCTCGAACCCTTCAAGCTCGGTCACGTCGGCGACCGCGCGTTCGAGCGCGATCTGGATTTCGGCGAGCGCCGGGATCGGCACCCAGACCGGCAGGTCGGCGTCCAGAACATGGTCTTCGCGCAGGTAGGCGTGGGCCAGGACGAAATCGCCCAGCGACTGCGAATTGCGCAGGCCGGCGCAATGGCCGACCATCATCCAGGCATGGGGGCGCAGGACGGCGATATGGTCGGTCGCCGTCTTGGCGTTCGAGGGGCCGACGCCGATGTTGACCAGCGTGATCCCCTGACCGCCCGGCCGCGTCAGGTGGTAGGCCGGCATCTGCGGCATCTTGGGCAGGGGCGGCAGGACGCCGTCCGCCGTGGTGATCGTCAGGTTCCCCGGTGCCACGAAAGAGGTGTAGCCGCTTTCCGGATTGCCGAGCGCCTTGCGGGCGTAGGCTTCGAACTCATCGACATAGAACTGGTAGTTGGTGAAGAGGACGTGGTTCTGGAAATGCTCGGCGTCGGTGGCGGTGTAGTGCGACAGGCGCGCAAGCGAATAGTCGATGCGCTGGGCGGTGAAGGGGGCAAGGTGGCCCGAGCCGTCGGGGTTCGGGCGCGCGGTGCCGTTCACGATGTCGTCGCTCATGGTGCCAAGTTCGGGCACGTCGAAGAAGTCGCGCAGCGGGAAGTCGAGGACGCCTTCCTGCGGCACGGCGAGGCGCGGCTCGGCGGCGACGGCGAAATGGATCGGCATCGGCGTGTGGCTTGGCGCGACGGTGACGGGCACGTCATGCGTTTTCATCAGGATCGACAGCTGCTGGATCAGGTAGTTCCGGAACAGGTCGGGCCGGGTGATGGTCGCCGTATAGGTGCCGGGAACGGGCAGGTGGCCGAAGCTCATGCGCGCGTCGCCCGCCTTGTGGCTGTCCGAGGTGATGCGCACCTCCGGGTAGTAGGCGCGGACGCGGGCGTCGGGGCGGTGGCCTTCCAGCGTGCGGCGGAACTCGGTCACCAGGAAATCGACCGCTTCGTCGTACAGCTGTTCCAGCCGGTCGACGGCGGCTTCGGCGTCGGTGAACTGCTCGGGGCCGAGCGAGGGGGGCGACAGGAAGGCGGGTGCGTTCATTCGAAAAGGTCCGTGAAGCTGAAGCTGCGCACGTCGACCAGGCCGAGGTCCGAGATGCGGAGTTCGGGGATGACGACGAGCGCCAGGAAGGAATGCTGGATCGAGGCGTTGTTCAGGTCGCAGCCGCAGGCGCGCATGGCCTCGACCAGGCGGCTGGCGCGGTCGGCCATCTGTGCCGCCGGGGCGTCGGACATGAGGCCGGCGATCGGCAGGGGGATGGTCGCGATTTCCGCATCGTCCTGCCAGAGCGAGAAGCCCCCGCCCATGGCCGAGATGCTGTTGGCCGCCTTGGCCATCAGCGCCCGGTCCGTGCCTACGGTGATGATCTGGTGGGCGTCATGCGCCACGGTCGAGGCGAGCGCCATGCGGCCCTTGTAGCGAAAGCCCGAGACGAAGCCGTTGACCATGCGGCCCGAGGACAGGTGGCGTTCGATGACGGCGCATTGGGCGATGTCCTGCGCCTCGTCGGGTTCGACGATGCCGTTCCTGACCGCGAGCGTCGCCGACAGGGCGCGGGTCGGCGCCTGGTTTTCGACGATGCCGATGACGCGCACGCGGACCGAGCCGGCGCCTTCGGGCGCGCGGATCTCGAAGTCGCGGGCCACCTTGTCGGGGCCCAAGTGGACGGTGTTCCGCGCCTCGGGCGGCCAGTCGTAGTGGGGGCAGGGGACGGTCATGCGGCCCGCTTCGGCCACGACCCGGCCGCGCGCGATCACCAGGTCGCAGGGCAGCGTCGTCAGGTCTGTCGTCAGGATCAGGTCTGCGCGGCGGCCGGGCGTGATCGAGCCCAGCTCGCGTTCAAGCCCGAAGTGGGTCGCGGTGTTGATCGTGGCCATCTGCAGCGCAATCAGCGGATCGCAGCCCTTTTCGACCGCGCGGCGGTAGGCCCGGTCCATATGCCCCTCCTGCACCAGCGTGCCGGGGTGGCAGTCATCGGTGCACAGGATGAAGTTCCGGGGGTCGAGCCCGCGTTCGGTGACGGCGGTGATCTGGCGGTCCACGTCGAACCAGGCCGAGCCGTGGCGCATCATGGCGCGCATGCCCATTCGGGCGCGCATCACCGGGTCCTCTTCGGTCGTGCCCTCGTGGTCGTCTGCCGGCCCCGCCGCCACATAGGCACGGAAGGCCGCGCCCAGGTCGGGGCTGGCATAGTGGCCGCCGACGACCTTGCCCGCGCGCTGGGTCACGGCGATCTCTGCCAGCATCTGCTGGCTGCCGGCGATGACGCCAGGGAAGTTCATCATCTCGCCCAGGCCGACGATGCCGGGCCAGCCCATCGCCTCTGTCACCTCATCCGGGCCGATCTCGTAGGGCGTGGTTTCCAGTCCGGGCGCCGAGGGCGCGCAGGAGGGCATCTGCATGAAGAGGTTGACGGGCTGCATCTGCGCCTCGTCATGCATCATCCGCACGCCCCTGATCCCCAGCACGTTGGCGATTTCGTGGGGGTCGGCGAACATGGTCGTGGTGCCATGGGGGACGACGGCGGCGGTGAATTCGGCGGGCGTCAGCATGCCGCTTTCGACATGCATGTGCCCGTCGCAGAGGCCGGGCACCATGTAGCGGCCCCGGGCGTCGATGACCTGGGTGTCGGGGCCGATGGCGGACGTGAGGTCCGGCGCGATCGCGGCGAAGCGGCCCTCGGCGATGGCGATGTCATGGCCGGGCAGCACTTCGCGGGTGTGGACGTTGACCCATTGGCCGCCCCGGATGACCAGATCGGCCGGCGCGCGCCCGGCCGCGACGGCGACAAGGCGCGGGGCGGCCTCGGCCCAGGTGGGAAGGGTCGGCTGTGCGGGGGGATGAGCGGTTTTCATGCCAAAATCTGTCAGAAGGGGCGGCGCGGCGCAAGCGGGCGCGGCGCTGGTCCTGCCTATGGCAGGCCGGGGCAAAGCTTTCGTGACAGGGGGGGGGCGCCTCAGACCTCGAGCTTCGGGGCCCCGAGCTTTGCAGCCGCGCGCGCGGCAAGGCGGGCGTGCCGCGTGTCCTGAGCCACAGGTAGACGAGCGAGGTGACGCACAGGACGGCGATGAGCAGGCGGTGAAGCCTGGCGGGTAGAGAAGGCCCAAGGCCGCGACCGGCGCGAGCGCGAAGCAGAGGTAGTGGAAGAAGACGACCGCCCCCTTGCCGATGCGGAAGGCATAGGCGGGCAGGATCTGTACTTTCCAGTGGTCGGAGATGTGGCTCGACCGCAGGACGGCCATGGATTTCGACGCATAGCGCGAGGCGCTGCGGACCTCGGCCAGAAGCGGCAGGCGCAGGATGGCCTCGCTCGCCGTGATCGAGGCGGCGATGACCAGTGCCCAGAGGATCATGCGTCGGACTTGGGCAGGGCGGTCCGGGTGGCGGTCGTGGCCGAAGCGATATCGGTCTGGGGGCCAGTCTGGGGGCCGTTCCTGGCGCTGGCGACCCTGGCGGCAGGCTTCTTCTTGCCCTTCGCCGCCCGGCCCCGCTAGATCGGCCCATGGAGCACGATCCCCAAACCCGTCCCGGCACGCTTTTCATCTTCGGTCTTGGCTATTCGGCCGAGGTGCTGGCGCGGCGGCTTCTGCCGCTGGGCTGGCGCGTCGTCGGCACGACGCGGGATGCGGCCAAGGCCCGGCGGCTTCAGGCCCTGGGGGTCGAGCCGATCCTGTGGCCAGAACGCCCGGTGGCGGAGGCTCTGGGGCAGGCGACGCACCTTCTGTCATCGGTCGGTGCGGTCGCGGCGGGCGATCCGGTGCTTCTGGCCGAAAGTTCTACCATCGCCCAGGTGGCGCCGCGGCTGACATGGGCGGGCTATCTGTCGACGACCGGGGTTTACGGCGATCATGGCGGCGGCTGGGTTGACGAGGACACCGCGCTGGCCCCTACGACCGAGCGCGGGCGCTGGCGGCTTCAGGCGGAACGCGCCTGGGCTGCGATTCCGGCCTTGCCGATCCATCATTTCCGCCTTGCCGGGATCTACGGGCCGGGGCGCGGGCCCTTCCTGAAGGTGCGCGACGGCTCGGCCCGGCTGATCCTGAAGGACGGCCAGTTCATGAGCCGGATCCATGTCGAGGACATCGCGGCCGTCCTTGCCGCCTCGATGGCGCGGCCGGCGCCGGGGCGGGCCTACAATGTCTGCGATGACCTGCCGAGCGCGCCAGAGGATGTGCTGCGAGAGGCGGCGCGGCTGCTGGACCTGCCCCCGCCCCCTGCCGTGCGGTTCGAAGAGGCAGAGATGTCGCCCATCGCGCGGGGCTTTTACAGCGAATCGAAGCGGGTGCGGAACGGGCGCATCAGGGACGAGCTGGGCGTGCGGCTGGCCTATCCGACCTACCGCGAGGGTCTCAGGGCGATATTGGCCGCCGAACGGTCAGGCCATCCGTAGCGCTACGGCACCGGCTGCGATCAGCGCCACGGCCAAGAGGCGCGGGGCGGTCACGCGTTCCTTCAGGATGAAGGCCGAGATCCCGGTGGCAAAGAGGATCGAGGTTTCGCGGAGTGCCGCAACCAGCGCGATCGGCGCGTGGCTCATGGCCCAGAGCGCCACCGTGTAGGAGGTGAGCGTGCCGACCCCGCCGACCGCCCCGCGCAGGGCCTGGGCCTTCAGCGCCACGCCGAGCCCGGGCCCACGGCGCCAGCGCACCATCAGCAAGAGGGGCGGCGCGGTCAGCAGTGATTCGACCAGCGAATAGCCGATGGGGCTGCCCGACAGGCGCGCGCCGTGGCCGTCGTTCAGCGTGTAGGCGGCGATGACGCAGGCGGTCATCAGCGCCATGCCGACCCCGGTCCGCGCGCCCCTTTGCCCGAAGAGCGCCATCGACAGGATGCCGCCCGAAATCAGCCCGACGCCGACCCAGCCCCAGAAGGGCAGAACCTCGCCCAGAATCGGGCGGGCGGCGAGTGCGACCAGCATCGGCGCCGTGCCGCGCATGATCGGGTAGACAAGGCTCATGTCCGCGCGTCCGTAGGACAGGCCGACGAGCGTGTAATAGCAGGTCTGCAGGACCATCGCGCTCGCAAGCCAGGGCCAGGAGGCGGCGGCGGGGAAGGGCACGAAGGGCAGCGCCAGGGCAGAGGCGACGGCCGCCCCCACGGCGATCGCGGCAGAGCCGATCAGCGGGTCGCTCGACCCTTTGACCAGCGCATTCCAGCCGGCATGCAGGAAGGCGGCTGCCAGAACGGCCAGGAAGATGGTCAGTGTCACGGAAAATCGCCCCCTGCCTGATGGCGCCACAAGGCTCTGACCCGGACGGGACTGTCAACGGGGCGCGTAGGCCCTCGTCACATTTCCGTGTGTGCGGGCCCTTGAAACCGGCGCCATGCGCCCCAAGTAGGCTCCACGGGCCGGGCCCCTCTGGCGATCGTGCGCTGCTATCAGTCACGATCGTGATGTCGGACCGTAATCGGTACTGCGCCCGATGTTCCGCCCGGCCTAGCCCCGTCGCCTCGCCACTGGACCCTCGTGCGCCAACGCAAAACGCAAAGGAGAGGCCCGGTGGAGATCATTCAAACTCTGTTTCTTGGCACGCCGCTTTGGTTGTGGGGTGCCTTCCTGGCGCTGGTCCTGCCGCTTCTGACGCTGGATCTGGGCCTGTTCGGACGCAAGTCGGGGTCCGACGGGCGCGAGATCGGGGTCAGTCAAAGCCTGTGGCTGTCGGCCTTCTACATCAGCGTCGGCCTGGCCTTCGCGCTGGTCGTCTGGTGGCAGATCGGGGCCGGGGCGGCGCTTGCCTACCTGACGGCCTTCACGGTCGAAAAGACGCTCGCGCTCGACAATATCTTCGTCATCGCGCTGATCTTTGCCGCGCTCTCGATCCCGCGGGCCTACCAGCACCGCGTGCTTTTCTGGGGGATTCTGGGGGTGATCGTGCTGCGGGGGCTGATGATCGGCCTCGGCGCCACGCTGGTTGCGCGCTACGACTGGGTGCTTTGCCTCTTCGCGGCCTTCCTTGTGATCACGGGCATCAAGATGCTGGTGATGAAGGAAAAAGAGCATGACATCACGCAAAACCCGGTCCTGAACTTCTTGCGCCGCCACCTGCGGCTGACCGAGGGGCTGCACGGTCAGGCCTTCACGCATCGGGCGCCCCATCCGGTGACGGGCAAGACGGTCCTGTGGCTGACGCCGCTCGCGCTCGCGCTGATGATGGTCGAGCTTGCGGACATCGTCTTTGCCGTCGATTCGGTGCCGGCGGTCTTTGCGATCACGGCGGACCCGTTCATCGTCTATACCTCGAACATCTTCGCCATCCTGGGGCTTCGGGCGCTTTACTTCGCGCTGGCGGCCGTCCTGCACCGGTTTGCCTACCTCACGCAGGCGCTCGCGGTCCTTCTGGTCGTCATCGGGTCGAAGGTCTTCGTCGCCGACCTTCTGGGGTGGGAGAAGTTTCCCCCCGCGCTTTCGCTCGGCCTGACGGTCGTGATCCTGGGCGCCGGGATCGGCTGGTCGCTCTGGAGGACGAAGGGGGCCGGCGCGCCCCTTGCGGCGGGGCAGTAGGACGCCCCATATTCTGCGCGAAGCTGCCATGCGGAGGATCAGATGAGCGACCAAGCACAGAAGACCTGGGGCAAGAGCGCCGAGGCGCTGGCCCGGCTCAGCCCCGAGGAATACCGCGTCACCCAGCAAAGCGGCACCGAGCGGCCCTTTTCCGGCGCCTTCTGGGACATGAAGGAGCCGGGGCTCTATGTCGACGTGGTGTCGGGCGAGCCGCTCTTTACCTCGGACGACAAGTTCGACAGCGGCTGCGGCTGGCCGAGCTTCACGAAGCCGGCCGTCGACGCCCATGTGACCGAGCATCGGGACGCGACGCACGGGATGATCCGGACCGAGGTGCGTTCGACCCATGGCGACAGCCACCTGGGCCACGTCTTCCCGGACGGGCCGCGTGACCGGGGGGGGCTGCGCTACTGCATCAATTCGGCGTCCCTGCGCTTCGTCCCGCTCGACCGGCTGGCGGCCGAGGGCTATGGCGACTGGGTTGGCAAGATCAGGGGTGCGAAATGAGCGAAACGGCGATTCTGGCTGGCGGCTGCTTCTGGGGCATGCAGGATCTGATCCGGCGGATGCCGGGCGTGATTTCGACGCGCGTGGGCTACACGGGCGGCGAGGTCGCAAATGCCACCTACCGCAACCACGGCAATCATGCCGAGGCGATCGAGGTCGTGTTCGACCCGGCGCGGATCAGCTACCGGCAGCTTCTGGAATTCTTCTTCCAGATCCATGACCCGACGACGCGGAACCGGCAGGGGAATGACCTTGGCCCGTCCTATCGCTCCGCGATCTATGTGCTGTCGGACACGCAGCGGGCGGTGGCCTTGGACACGATCGCCGATGTCGATGCGTCCGGCCTCTGGCCCGGTCCGGTGGTGACGGAGGTGGCGGCGGCCGGTCCCTTCTGGCAGGCAGAGCCCGAGCATCAGGATTACCTCTTGCGCCGGCCGGACGGCTACACCTGCCACTTCGCGCGGCCCGGCTGGCGGCTGCCGAAGCGCGTGGTGGCGTAAGGGGGGCGGTCTGGAACGGGCGGAAAAACGAAACGCGACCCGCGTTTCCCCGCCCGTGCGGGAACGTCTCCGCTGGACCGCTGATGTCCTTCACCACCAAGGGCCGGCGCCTGCCCCGGTGGGCGCGGAGCGCCCGCCGATGGCGGGGCGGGCGCTGGCCGGTGGCCTTTGGGCCACCGGCTGGGACAAAAGGCAAAGTCTTCGCTTGGCAGGGTCAACGGCCCCTGCCACCCTGACCCAAGGTCAGGCGCGCACCAGCTTCTCGTAATCCGTCGCGACGCGCTTGGTCAGCTCGCCCACGGTGAAATTATAGTCGCCGATCTGGCCCACCGGGGTCACTTCTGCGGCGGTGCCGGTCAGCCAGCACTGTTCGAACCCGGCCAGCTCCTCGGGCATGATGTGGCGCTCGTGGACCTTCACCCCCATGTCCTTCAGCATGCCGATCACCGTCTGGCGGGTGATGCCGTTCAGGAAGCAGTCGGGCTTCGGGGTATGCACCTCGCCGTTCTTCACGAAGAAGATGTTGGCGCCGGTCGCTTCGGCCACATAGCCGCGATAGTCGTACATCATCGCGTCCGAGCAGCCCTTGGCCTCTGCCGCGTGCTTGGACATGGTGCAGATCATGTAAAGGCCGGCCGCCTTCGCCTCGGACGGGATGGTGGCCGGGTCGGGTCGGCGCCATTTGGCGATGTCGAGCTTCGCACCCTTCATCTTGGCGTCGCCATAGTAGTTGCCCCATTCCCAGGCCGCGACGGCCATGCGGACGGGATTGTGGCTCGAGGCGACGCCCATGTCGGGGCCGGCGCCGCGGAAGGCGACGGCGCGGACGTAGGCATCGGTCCAGCCGTTCGCCTTCAGCACGGCATATTTCGCCTCTTCGATCTGGTCGACCGTGTAGGGGATCTTCATGTCCAGAAGCTCGCCCGACTTCAGCAGGCGCGCGGCATGTTCGCGGCCCTTGAAGATCTTGCCGTTGTAGCAGCGCTCGCCCTCGAACACGGACGACGCGTAGTGGAGCGCGTGGGTCAGGATGTGGACCTTCGCATCGCGCCAGTCCACCAGCGCCCCGTCCATCCAGATCTTGCCGTCGCGATCGTCATAGGAACCGGCCATTACGCCCTCCGCTTTTCATTTGTTGCGCGCGTTAGGTCCGAAGTGGACATAAAGTTGCGCCGTTGTGTCGATTCGGTAGCAATTCATTCTTGGAAAGTCAACATGACTGACATATTATTGCCTTGAGCGGCAGGGATGGCAAGCGGACGGATGACGGAAGCGAAGACAATAGGCCTATCCGGCGGGCCGTCTGGTATCGGGTCGGGCATAGGGTCGGGCGGCAGCGAGGGGCTTCTCTACCTGACCGACGAGCAGCTGCGCCGGGGGGCAGAAGCGATGTTCTTCGCCTACCGGGCCTTTACCGCCGACCCCGACCGGATCCTGGAGAATTACGCCTACGGGCGGGCGCATCACCGGGCGATCCATTTCATCAACCGCCAGCCGGGGCTGAACGTCAACGCCCTGCTCGCGCTTCTGGGGGTGACGAAACAGTCGCTGAATCGCGTCCTGCGCACGCTGATCGAGGACGGGCTGGTCGAACAGCGCGTCGGGCGGCGCGACAAGCGCGAGCGGCACCTGCACCTGACCGAAAAGGGCGCGGCGCTTGAACGCGACCTGTCGGACGCGCAGCGGGCGCGGATGCGCTCGGCCTACCGGCAGGCGGGGCCGGCTGCGGTGCTGGGGTTCCGCCAGGTGCTCGAGGCGATGATGGACCCGGACCTGCGGCGCTTCTACAACGAAGGCCGGGAGGGTCAGCCATGACAGCCGTGCCGGACATCCACCTGCTGGTCGTCGATGATGACGAACGCATCCGGGGACTTTTGCAGAAGTTCCTGATGAAGAACGGTTTCCTGGTCAGCGCGGCGCGCGACGCGGCCCATGCGCGCCGGCTTCTGTCGGGGCTGGAATTCGACCTGATCGTCCTTGACGTGATGATGCCGGGCGAGGACGGGGTGAGCCTGACGCGCGACCTGCGCAGGCGACTGGCAACGCCTATCCTTCTTCTGACCGCGCGGGGCGAGACGGCGGACAGGATCGCGGGGCTCGAGGCCGGGGCGGACGACTATCTGGCCAAACCGTTCGAGCCGAAAGAGCTGCTCTTGCGCATCAACGCCATCCTGCGCCGCGCGCCGGCGCCGGTGGCGCAGAAGGTGCCGAAGGTCATGACCTTCGGGCCGGTGCGCTATGACGCGGACCGGGGCGAGCTGTGGCGGGGCGAGGACCCGGTGCGGTTGACCGCGACCGAGGCGGCCCTGATGCGCATCCTGGCCGCGCGGCCGGGCGAGGCGGTGAGCCGGACGGAACTGGTGGACGAGCTGAGCCGGGGCGGCGACCAGACGCAGGAGCGCGCGGTCGACGTGCAGATCACCCGCCTTCGCCGCAAGGTCGAGGCGGACCCCAAACTGCCGCGTTACCTGCAGACGGTCAGGGGTGCTGGCTACATGCTGGCGCCGGACTGACGGACGGCCCGCCGCAGGAGGTCGCGCATGACGATCCTTTATACCCATCCCGCGAGCCTTGCCCACGACACGGGCGAGGGCCATCCCGAACGCCCGGCGCGCATCCGGGCGATTGGCCGGGCGTTGTCGGCGCCGGCATTTGCGGACCTTGACCGGCGCGAGGCGCCGATGGCGGCCATGGACGATGTGCTGCGCTGCCATCCGGCGGCCCATGTGGCGCGGCTGAGGGGTCTGGTGCCGGACCGTGGCATGGCCATGGCGGACGCGGACACGATCCTGTCGCCGGGCTCTTGGGAGGCCGCCCTGCGCGCGGTCGGGGGGGCGGTTGCGGCGGTCGATGCGGTGCTCGACGGGCCGGACCGCACCGCCTTCGTCGCCATGCGGCCCCCCGGCCATCATGCCGAACGCACCCGCGCCATGGGCTTTTGCCTCTTCTCGACCGCCGCCATTGCCGCCAAACATGCGCTCGACGCCCGCGGCCTTGCGCGTGTGGCGGTCCTGGATTTCGACGTGCATCATGGCAACGGCACGCAGGACTGCCTTTGGGACGAGGGGCGGGCGATGTTCGTCTCAAGCCACCAGATGCCGCTCTATCCGGGCACCGGGGCGGCAAACCAAGTGGGCGCGCATGGCCAGATCGTCAACCTGCCGCTTGCCCCCGGCAGCGGCGGGGCCGAGATGCGTGCGGCCTGGGGCGGCGCGCTGGCGCGGGTGCGGGATTTCGGCCCCGAGCTGTTCCTGGTCAGCGCGGGGTTCGACGCCCATCGCGACGATCCCTTGGGCGGGCTCAACTGGACCGAGGCGGACTATGGCTGGATCACCGGGCAGATCCGCGACTTGGCGGCCGAGGCTTGCGAGGGCCGGGTGGTCAGCCTTCTGGAAGGCGGCTATGATCTGGGGGCGCTCGCGGCCTCGGTCGCGGTGCATGTGGCTGGATTGCAGGGGGGTGCGGGATGACCGAAGCTGCGGAGGATCCCGGAAAGATGAGCTTCGAGGCGGCGATGGCCGCGCTCGAGCGTGTGGTCAGCGATCTTGAAGCCGGCAAGGTGCCGCTGGAACAGTCGATCGCGCTTTATGAACGCGGGGCGGCCCTGAAGGCGCGCTGCGAGAAGCTGTTGCAAGAGGCCGAAGAGCGGGTCGAGAAGATCACGCTCGATGCGGGCGGGGCGCCTGCGGGCCTGGAAAAGGTCGAAGGGCTGTAATGTTCGCCGAGCGCCTGCGGCAAGCCCGGGCGAGAGTGCAGGACCGGCTGGACGATGCGCTGGCCTTCCATCCGGACCTGCCCGTGGTCCAGGCCATGCGCTACGCCCTGCAGGGCGGCAAGCGCCTGCGCGCCTTTCTGGTGATCGAGGGCGCGCGCCTTCACGGCATTCCGGTCGAGGAATCGATTGCCGCAGCGGCGGCGGTCGAGGCGCTGCATGCCTATTCTCTGGTCCATGACGACCTGCCGGCGATGGACGACGACGATTTGCGGCGCGGCCAGCCGACGGTGCATGTGAAGTGGGACGTGGCGACGGCGATCCTTGCGGGCGACGCGCTGCAGACGCTGGCGTTCGAACTCTGCTGCGACCCGATGCTGGGCGCGCGGCGGGTCGAGCTGGTGGCGGCGCTTGCCGGGGCCTCTGGCGCGCAGGGAATGGTCTTGGGGCAGGCGCTCGACATCGCGGCAGAGACGGCGGCGGTGCCCCTGACGCTGGCAGAGATCACGCGGCTGCAGGCGGCCAAGACCGGGGCCCTCATATCCTTTTCCGCCGAGGCGGGGGCGATCCTTGCGGGGGCGGACCGGCGGCCGCTCACGCGCTATGCCGAGGCGCTGGGGCTTGCCTTCCAGATCGCCGATGACCTTCTGGATGTGACGGGCGACCCGGCAAAGGCAGGCAAGGCGCTGCGCAAGGATGCCGGCGCCGGCAAGGCCACCTTCGTGTCGCTCCTGGGCGAAGCGGGCGCGCGGGCGCGGGCGGCCGAACTTGTGGACGAGGCGCAGGCAGCGCTTGCGCCCTATGGCGGCCGGGCCGAGGATTTGCGTCAGGCGGCCCTTTTCGCTATTCAGCGTGAAAGCTGAGAGGCGCCATGACGGACCGTCCCCAAACCCCGATCCTTGACCGGGTCCACCTGCCTTCGGACCTGAAGGCGCTGAGCGACCGCGAGCTTGCAGAGCTTGCCGACGAGCTTCGGGCCGAGACGATTTCGGCCGTCTCGGTCACGGGTGGGCATCTGGGTGCGGGCCTTGGCGTGGTCGAACTGACGGTCGCGCTGCATGCCGTCTTCGACACGCCGCGCGACAAGCTGATCTGGGACGTGGGCCACCAGTGCTATCCGCACAAGATCCTGACCGGCCGTCGCGACCGCATCCGCACCTTGCGCCAGTCTGGCGGCCTGTCGGGCTTCACCAAACGGTCCGAAAGCCCCTACGATCCTTTCGGCGCGGCGCATTCCTCGACCTCGATCTCTGCCGCGCTGGGCTTTGCGGCGGCGCGTGACCTGGGCGGCGATCCGGGGGATGCGATCGCGGTGATCGGCGACGGGTCGATGAGCGCGGGCATGGCCTATGAGGCGATGAACAACGCGGGCCATCTGAAGAAGCGGCTCTTCGTCATCCTGAACGACAATGAGATGTCGATCGCTCCGCCGGTGGGCGCCATGTCGGCCTATCTGACGCGGCTCTATACCGAGGGGCCGTTCCAGGACCTGAAGGCTGCGGCCAAGGGCGCGGTCAGCCTGCTTCCGCCCCCCTTCCAGCAGGGCGCCCGGCGCGCCAAGGAAATGCTGAAGGGCATGGCGCTGGGCAATACGCTGTTTGAAGAGCTTGGCTTTTCCTATGTCGGCCCGATCGACGGGCATGACATGGACATGCTTCTGTCGGTCCTGCGCACCGTGAAGGCGCGGGCGACGGGGCCGATGCTGATCCATGTGCTGACGAAGAAGGGCAAGGGCTATGCGCCCGCCGAACGCGCGGCCGACAAGGGACATGCGACGGCCAAGTTCGATGTGCTGACGGGCGTGCAGAAGAAGGCGCCGTCGAACGCGCCCTCCTACACCAAGGTCTTTGCCGAAAGCCTGATCGCCGAGGCGACGCGCGACGACAAGATCGTGGCGATCACGGCGGCGATGCCGGACGGGACGGGGCTGAACCTCTTTGCCGAACGCTTCCCGCGCCGCACTTTCGACGTGGGGATCGCCGAACAGCATGCTGTGACCTTTTCGGCCGGCCTTGCGGCGGGGGGGATGAAGCCCTTCTGCGCGCTCTATTCGACCTTCCTGCAACGCGGCTACGACCAGGTCGTGCATGACGTGGCGATCCAGCGGTTGCCGGTGCGCTTTGCCATCGACCGGGCGGGGCTCGTGGGCGCGGACGGGGCGACGCATGCGGGGTCGTTCGATGTGGCTTTCCTGTCGAACCTGCCCGATTTCGTGGTCATGGCGGCGGCAGACGAGGCCGAGCTTGTGCATATGGTCGCGACTGCCGTGGCGATCGACGACCGGCCGTCGGCCTTCCGTTTCCCGCGCGGCGACGGCACCGGGGTCGAGATGCCCGAGCGGGGCCAGCCGCTCGAGATCGGGCGCGGGCGTGTGGTGGCAGAGGGGGGCCGGGTCGCGATCCTGTCCTTTGGCGCGCGGCTGACCGAGGTGTTGAAGGCGCGCGAAAGTCTGGCTGCGCGGGGGCTGGCGCCGACGGTGGCCGACGCGCGTTTTGCCAAGCCCTTGGACCGCGACCTGATCCTGCGGCTGGCGCGCGAGCATGAGGCGCTGATTACGGTCGAGGAGGGCGCGATTGGCGGCTTCGGCAGCCAGGTGGCGCAGGTGCTGGCCGATGAGGGTGTCTTTGACCGCGGGCTGAAGTTCCGCTCGATGGTGCTGCCGGACACGTTCATCGACCAGGCGAGCCCCGAGGACATGTATCGGGTCGCCGGCATGAACGCGCCCGAGATCGAGGCGAAGGTGCTCGATGTCCTGGGGATAGCGCGGCTGACCGAGCGGCGGGCCTGAGGGGCCCCTGCATTCCGCCTCCTCCGGCCTTGGTGGCAGAGGCAAGTGACTCTGCCATGCGAAGGCTCCGCCCTTTGTCCCGCCGGTGGCCCAAAGCCACCAGCCAGCGCCCGCCCCGCCATTGGCGGGCGCTTTCGCGCCCACCGGGGCAGGCGCCGGCCTTTGTTGAACTGTGACATCGGCGGTCCAGCGGAAGCGTTCCCACACGGTCGGGGGAAACGCGGGTCGCGTTTCCTGATCCCGACCGGGCCCGGCGCTGGTGGTTGGCCCTAGGTTGTGCGCCCGCGCGCGATCCGCAGGTAGGCGCCAAGGCGCGAAAATCCGTCACGCGTCGTGGGCCGCTCGTGCAGCGAACGGGACACGCGCCCCGGAGCATCGTCGCCCTCACCCTTGCTGGCGATCGCGTAAAAGGCCCTGAGTCGGCCCCCGTCGGTCGGGGTGCGCTGGTCGATCGGATGGCGGTTCATCTGCTCTCCCCCTGAAATGCGATGCAGCCTCAGGTTGCCACCGAATCAGACCCCGCGCCAATCCTTTTGCGGGAAGGGTCGGTTATGGGCGGCCGGCCGCCGCTTGCAGGCGCTTTGCCGCCCAGCGGGCGGCGTCGGCCACGGCGGGGTCTGGATCGGCCAAAAGCGGCTCTAACACAGCCAAAAGCGAGGGGTCGCCAGAGTTGCCGATGGCGTAGGCGACGTTCCTGACGAAGCGGTCGCGGCCGGTGCGCTTGATGGGCGATCCGGCGAAAAGCGCGCGGAAGGCGGTGTCGTCCAGTGCCGCCAGTTCGGCAAGGCGCGGGGGGTCGGCGAAGCGGCTCGCGTAGCCGGTTTCGGACGCGGCGACGGCGAACTTGTTCCAGGGGCAGGCGGCCAGGCAGTCGTCGCAGCCGTAGATGCGGTTGCCGAGAAGCGGGCGAAGGTCTTCGTCCACCGGGCCCTTGTGTTCGATCGTCAGGTAGGAAATGCAGCGCCGCGCATCGAGCCGGTAGGGGGCGGGGAAGGCGGCGGTGGGGCAGGCGGTCAGGCAGGCGGTGCAGCTGCCGCAATGGCTGGCCTCCGCCGCGTCGGGGGGCAGGTCGAGCGTGGTGAAGATCGCGCCCAGGAAGAACCAGTTGCCCAGATCGCGGGACAGAAGGTTGGTGTGCTTGCCCTGCCAGCCGATTCCGGCGGCCTGGGCCAGGGGTTTTTCCATGACGGGGGCGGTGTCGGTGAAGACCTTGATCTGGCCGCCCGCCTGGTCGATCAGCCAGCGGCCGAGCCGTTTCAGTCGGCGCTTCAGGATGTCGTGATAGTCTTTTCCGCCGGCATAGACACTGATTGCGCCCCGGTCGGGCTGGCCCGGCACGGCGCGCGGATCGTGGGTAGGCGTGTAGGGTTCGGCCAGCATCAGGATCGAGCGCGCCTCTGGCCAGAGCGCGGCAGGATCGGCGCGCCAGCCAGTGCGTTCGGCCATCCAGCCCATCTGGCCGTGGTAGTCGGCGCCAAGGAATGCTGCGAGCCGCGCGGGGGCGTCAGGGATGGCGTCGGGGCGGCAGATGCCCATGGCGGCGAAGCCCTGGGCCTGAGCCTCGCGGCGGATCAGGTCCGCCAGTCCGGGCAGGTCCGGCAGTTCGGGCAGGGCCGTGGGCCCCACCGTCACTTGGTCATCCCGTCCCAGAAGTTGCGCACCTTGGAAAAGAACGAGGTGCCTTCGGGATTGTTATCCTCGGCCAGCGCCTCGAACTCGGTCAGAAGCTCGCGCTGGCGGGCGGTCAGGTTGGTGGGCGTCTCGACCGCACACTCGATCACCATGTCGCCGGTGCCGGGGCCGCGGAGCGCGGGCATGCCCTTGCCGCGCAGCCGCATCTGCTTGCCGTTCTGGGCGCCGACCGGCACCTTCACCAGGCTGCGGCCGCCGTCGATGGTCGGCACCTCGATCTGGCCGCCAAGGGCGGCGGTGGCCATGGTCACGGGCACGCGGCAGTAAAGCGTCTGGCCTTCACGCTGGAAGAGGGCGTGGTCGCGGACCTCGATGAAGATGTAAAGGTCGCCCGAGGGGCCGCCGCGCAGGCCCGCCTCGCCCTCGCCACCAAGGCGGATGCGGGTGCCGGTTTCGACGCCCTGGGGGATGTTGACCGACAGGGTGCGGTCCTTTTCCACCCGGCCGGCGCCGTGGCAGACCTTGCAGGGGTTGGTGACGACCTGGCCCGCGCCGTTGCAGGTCGGGCAGGTGCGCTCGACGGTAAAGAAGCCCTGCTGGGCGCGGACCTTGCCCATGCCGGAACAGGTTGGGCAGGTTTTGGGCTCGCTTGCGCCTTCCGATCCGGTGCCCTGGCAGGCGGTGCAGTTGAGCGCGGTGGGCACGGTGATGGTCTTCTGGATGCCTGCGAAGGCCTCTTCCAGCGTGATCCTCAGGTTGTAGCGCAGGTCGGAACCGCGCGTGGCGCGCGGGCGTCCGCCGGTGGTGCCGCGCCCGCCCATGAAGTCGCCGAACAGGTCCTCGAACACGTCCGAGAAGGCCGAGGCGAAGTCGTTCTGCTGGCCGCCGCGTGCGCCCATGCCATTCTGGAAGGCGGCATGGCCGAAGCGGTCGTAGGCGGCCTTTCTCTGGTCGTCCTTCAGGACCTCGTAGGCCTCGTTCACTTCCTTGAACTGCGCCTCGGCCTGGGGGTTCGACTGGTTGCGATCAGGGTGAAGCTCCTTCGCCCGCGAGCGGTAGGCCTTCTTGATCTCATCCGCGCTGGCACCGCGCTTGGTGCCGAGGACGTCATAATAGTCGCGTTTTGCCATTCTGCACCCATCTCGCGGGACCGCCGGGGAACGCGAGGGGCCGACCCGACGATTTCGTCAGGCCGGCCCCCGTTTCCGGCGTCCCGAAGCGCCTTAGCGGCGCTTCTTGTCTTCGCCCAGATCCTCGAAGTCGGCATCGACGATATCGTCGTCAACGCCACGGGGACCGGCTTCTTCCTCCTCGGCCTTCGGCGCGTCAGCCTGGCTGGCCTTGTAGATGGCCTCGCCCAGCTTCATCGACGCGTCGGTCAGATTCTGGATGCCGCCCTTGATCTTGCCGGCATCCTCGGTCTTGACCGCTTCGTCGAGCGCGCCGATCGCGAGTTCGATCGCCTCGACCGTCGAGCCGTCGATCTTGTCGCCATGCTCGTCAAGCGAGCGCTTGGTGGCGTGGATCAGGCTTTCGGCCTGGTTCTTCGCCTCGACCAGTTCGCGGCGCTTCTTGTCGGCGTCGGCATTGGCCTCGGCGTCCCTCACCATCTTCTCGATCTCGGAATCCGACAGACCGCCGGATGCCTGGATGGTGATGGCCTGTTCCTTGCCGGTGCCCTTGTCCTTGGCCTTGACGGTGACGATGCCGTTCGCGTCGATGTCGAAGGTGACCTCGATCTGGGGCAGGCCACGCGGGGCGGGCGGGATGTTTTCCAGGTTGAACTGGCCCAGAAGCTTGTTGTCGGCCGCCATTTCCCGTTCGCCCTGGAAGACGCGCAGCGTCACGGCGTTCTGGTTGTCTTCGGCGGTGGAGAAGATCTGGCTCTTCTTCGTGGGGATCGTGGTGTTGCGGTCGATGAGCCGGGTGAAGACCCCGCCCAGCGTCTCGATCCCGAGCGAGAGCGGCGTCACGTCCAGAAGAACCACGTCCTTCACGTCGCCCTGAAGGACGCCGCCCTGGATCGCCGCGCCAAGCGCCACGACTTCATCGGGGTTGACGCCCTTGTGGGGCTCTTTCCCGAAGAACTTGGTCACTTCCTCGATCACGAGCGGCATGCGGGTCTGGCCGCCGACGAGGATGACCTCGTCGATGTCGCCCTTGGCGATGCCCGCGTCCTTGAGCGCGTCCTGGCAGGGCTTGAGCGTCTTCCTGACCAGTTCGCCCACCAGGCTGTCAAGCTTGGCGCGCGTCAGCTTGACCACCATGTGCAGAGGCGCACCGGTGTTCTTGTCCATCGAGATGAACGGCTGGTTGATTTCGGTCTGCTGGGCCGAGGACAGTTCGATCTTGGCCTTTTCCGCCGCCTCTTTCAGGCGCTGGAGGGCCATCTTGTCCTTGGTCAGGTCGACGCCGTTTTCCTTTTTGAACTCTTCGGCCAGGTACTGGACGATGCGCATGTCGAAGTCTTCACCGCCGAGGAACGTGTCGCCATTCGTCGACTTCACCTCGAAGAGGCCGTCGTCGATTTCCAGGATGGTGATGTCGAACGTGCCGCCGCCAAGGTCATAGACGGCGATGGTCTTGCCGCCCGCGTCCTTCTTGTCGAGGCCATAGGCCAGCGCGGCTGCGGTCGGTTCGTTGATGATGCGCAGGACATCGAGGCCCGCGATCTTGCCCGCGTCCTTGGTGGCCTGGCGCTGGGCGTCGTTGAAATAGGCCGGCACGGTGACGACGGCCTGCTCGACCTTCTCACCCAGGAAGCTTTCGGCGGTTTCCTTCATCTTCTGAAGGATCATGGCCGAGATCTGGGCGGGGGAATATTTCTCGCTCCGCGCTTCGACCCAGGCGTCGCCATTGCCGCCATTCACGATGGAATAGGGGACGAGCTTCTTGTCCTTTTCGACTTCGGCGTCGTCATAGCGGCGCCCGATCAGGCGCTTGACGGCGAAGATCGTGTTCGTGGGGTTGGTGACGGCCTGCCGCTTGGCGGCCTGTCCGACCAGACGTTCGTTGTCGGTGAATGCGACGACAGAGGGCGTCGTGCGTGCGCCTTCGGCATTCTCGATCACGCGGGGCTTCGCGCCGTCCATGATGGCGACGCAGGAGTTCGTGGTCCCGAGGTCGATTCCGATGACTTTTGCCATGTGTGTTCCTTCCTTCGGCGATTGTCTTGCGGCAGAGCCGGTGCGGCCTCTGCCATCTGATCCCTGAAATACCCGACGGACCGGCAAAGCCCGTCAATGCTTCTGGCCACATATAGGGGGGGGTCGTGCACGCTGCAAGCGCCGCCCAAGGGGGGATCGGCGGGAATCTCCGTCGATTTTTCGCCTGACCGGACGGCGGGGCTCAGCCGTCCTGCGGCACGCGCGGCAGGGCGAGCGAGGCTTTGTCACCCGCCAGTTCCTCGAAGTCGAAATTGTCGAGCTTGGCCGCGCGCCTGCCTGCCTTCTGGGCCGAGGTCTTGATTTCCTCGATGTCCTTGGCAGCCTGCCCGAAGTGGCGGTCAAGGTTCAGGACGCGGTCGCCAAGGCGTTCGACATCGGCGTGGAGTGCTGCGAGTTCCTTGCGGATCGCGCCGGCCTGTGCGCGCATCCGGGCGTCCTTCAGGATGGCGCGCATGGTGTGGAGCGTCGCCATGCAGGTGGTGGGCGAGACGATCCAGACCTTGGCCGCGAAGCCCTCGCGCACCAGTTCGGGGAAGTTGGCGTGGAGTTCGGCGTAGACCGCTTCCGAGGGCAGGAACATCATGGCCCCCTCGGCCGTTTCGCCCTCGATGATGTAGCGTTCGGCGATGGCGCGGATATGGGTGCGGACGGCGATGCGCATCATGCGCACGGCCTCGATCTGTTCGGAGTTGTTCTTGGCGCGGCGCAGCGCCTCGTAGGCTTCCAGCGGGAACTTGCTGTCGATGACGATGGGGCCGGGCGGGTTCGGCAGGTGGATCAGGCAGTCGGCGCGGCGGCCATTCGAAAGGGTCGCCTGCATCGTGTAGCTGTCCGACGGCAGCGCCTTCTGCACGATGTCATTGAGCTGGATCTCGCCAAAGGCGCCGCGGGTCTGCTTGTTCGACAGGATGTCCTGAAGCGACAGGACGTTGCCCGACAGTTTCTCGATATTGGCCTGGGCCTTGTCGATAGTTTCGAGCCTTTGTTGCAGTTCGCCGAGCGACCGCGCGGTGCGGGTCGCGGTGCCGGACAGGCTTTCGGTCATGCCGCGCTGCACTTCGGCAAGGCGCGATTCCAGAAGTTGCAGCAGTTTCGACTGCGCGCTCGCCGCCCCCTCGCTCACCTGGCTCAGGCCGCCCGCAAGCTGTTGCTGGCCGTCCGACAGGCCCTGGACGCGCTGGCCCAGTAGCCCCACCTGGAAGGCCAGCGGTTCCGACAGGCGCGAGGCGCGAGCCGCCTGGCGCAGCGTCAGGACCAGAAGCAGGAACAGGCCCGCGACAAGGGCTGCACCCACCAGTGCTGCGATGACCTTCGGGTCGTCGAAGGCATAGGTCTGGCCGCCGATCTGGATCATGTGCGGCCAAATAGCCGTTCGATGTCGGCGAGCTTGAGTTCGACATAGGTCGGGCGGCCGTGGTTGCACTGGCCCGACAGGGGCGTCGCCTCCATCTGGCGCAAAAGGGCGTTCATCTCGTCCACCCGCATGGCGCGGCCCGACCGGATCGAACCGTGGCAGGCCATGCGCGACAGGATGGCGTCGATGCGGGCGGCAAGGGCGGTGGTGGCGCCCTGGTCGGCCAGTTCGTCGCGGATGTCGCGCAGAAGGGCCGCCGCATCGATGCGGCCAAGCGCGGCCGGGGTGGCGCGGACGGCGATGGCGCTGCCGCCGAATGGCTCGATCAAGAGGCCAAGCGCCGCCAGTTCGGCCGCGTGGTCGATCAGCATGGCGGCGTCGGCGGGCGGCAGGTCGACGATTTCGGGAATGAGAAGCGCCTGAGAGGGCACATCAGCCGCCGCGCGTTCGGCCTTCAGCCGTTCGTAGACCAGCCGTTCGTGCGCGGCGTGCTGGTCGATCAGGACGATGCCGGCTGCGGTCTGGGCGACGATGTAATTTTCATGCAGTTGCGCGCGGGCGGCGCCGAGGGGGAAGGCGGTGTCGTCCGGCGCGGCTACCGCCGGGGCGGGCTCATAGCGCGCGGTGGCTTCGGCAAAGCCGGGCGCGAGGGGCGCCTGATGGGAGGCCAGATGGGGCGCCCGCATGACCAGCGCGCGGTCGAGCGTCGCGGCGCTTGGCCGTGTCATCTGGTAGGCGGGGGCGGCGGTTTCCGGGCGGAAGGCGCCCAGCGTCAGGCCGCCCACGGTCGACGAGGCGCGGTGCCCGGCCCCGGCCAGCGCCTGCCGCAGGCCCGCGACGACCAGCCCGCGCACCAGCCCCGGATCGCGGAAGCGCACCTCGGCCTTGGCGGGGTGGACGTTCACGTCGACCTCGCGCGGGTCGAGGGTCAGGAACAGCGCCGCCGCCGGGTGGCGGTCGCGCGACAGAACGTCCTGATAGCCGGCCCTCAGCGCGCCGATCAGCAGCTTGTCGCGCACGGGGCGGTTGTTGACGAAGACGAACTGCTCGACCGCAGCACCCCGCGAATAGGTCGGCAGGGCGGCGTAGCCCGAAAGCCGGATCCCTTCGCGGTCGGCATCCAGCCGCAGCGCATTGTCGGCGAAGGCAGGGCCCAGAAGCGTGCGGAGCCGCCGGGCCAGCGCGTCGAAGAGGTCGCCCTGTTCGGCGTCGGCGCGCAGGATGGTGCGCGACTGGCCGCCGGTCAGGTCGCGGAGCGTGAAGGCGACGTGGGGCTCGGCCATGGCGAGCCGTCGGACCACGTCGGCGATGGCCTGCGCCTCGGCGCGGTCGGTGCGCAGGAACTTCAGCCGCGCGGGGGTGGCGTGGAACAGGTCGCACAGCTCGACCACCGTGCCGCGGGTCAGGGCGGCGGGGCGGACCGCGTCCGTTCGCCCGCCGTCCACGGTGATCCGCGCCGCGTCCGACCCGGCGGCGCGCGAGGTCAGCGTGAGCCGTCCGACCGCACCGAGCGACGGGAGCGCCTCGCCCCGGAAGCCGAAGGTGCGGATGTCCAGCAGGTCCGAGCCGTCGATCTTCGACGTGGCGTGGCGCGACAGGGCCATGGGCAGGTCGTCTGCCGTCATGCCGCAGCCGTCGTCGGTGACGCGGATCAGGGTCTTGCCGCCGTCGGCCATGTCGACCTCGATCCGGCGGGCGCCGGCGTCGAGCGCGTTTTCGACCAGCTCCTTGACCGCCGAAGCCGGGCGTTCCAGCACCTCGCCCGCCGCGATGCGGTTGATCGCGGCCTCGTCCAGCTGGCGGATGACCGGCCGGGAGGAACCGTGCATGTTGGGGGTCTGGGCGTTCATGCCCCTACCCTTAGCATGTCTTTCGGGATTCGGCCAAGGTCGCGCGGCAGGCGCTCAGGACCGCATTCAGGGACTTGTGGCCAGGTCCTTCGGCTGGCCCACGACGACGAAGGTCAGCTTGTCCGGGGTCATCAGCGACTTGGCCACGCGGTTCACGTCGGTCAGCGTCACGGCCTTCACCTTGTCGTTGCGGGTGGTGACATAGTCGGGCGGCAGGCCCAGGACCTGCATGCCTGTCTCTTATACACATCTGACGCTGCCGACGATATGCAGTGTGT
>CAMFGW010000012.1 GCA_945952025.1 uncultured Paracoccaceae bacterium | reverse complement strand
CAATCGTCCCGACGTTCACATGCGGTTTCGTCCGTTCAAACTTTGCCTTCGCCATCGCGTGCAAGCCCCGTGGTTCTGGGGCCAGCGCCAGCCCGGCCGCCCGGGGGGCGCGCCGGAGCCGCGAAGGCCCGATTTCATCTGCGCGCGCTGACTATCGGCGCGCGGGGGAAAAAGCAAGCGTCAGTTGGTCGGCGTCAGGGCAGGGACGCGGGGACGACGGCGGGCGCGGCCGCCGGTTTGGCCTTGGCGGCGGGCTTTGCCGCAGGCTTGGCGGTTGTCGCCGCGGGCGCCGCAGCTTCGGTCCCGGTCATCGGCGGCAGAAGCTTGCGCGCGGCGACTGCTTCGGGCGTGAACCAGGCCTTGTTCTGCACCAGCCAGTCGTTGATCGCCTTGGCCGCATTGGCCGAGAGCGTCGCCATCTGCTCTTCGCGCGACTTCGTGAGGCCCGAGCCGATCATCGTGCCGGGGTTGAGCCCTTCCCAGATGGTGAACTGCTTGGTTTCGGCATTGATCGTGCGCTGCGCCGTGTCGTCCCAGACATCGACCGAGATCTGAAGGACCGACTTCGGCGACAGGACGATCGGGATCCCCGGCACCGCCAGCGCGTAGTTATGGACGCCGACGCCCACGTGATAGAGCTTGTCGCCCTCATACCGGCCAAGCTGCGCCTTGATCGCCCCTTCAAGCGCGGACTTCCATTCCTCGGGCGTCGCCTTGCGCGAGGGGCCGACGGGCTGGGCATCCTTGGCGACGACGATGGCATAACCCAGGCGGAAGTCGCCGAAGGGGGTAGGGGGCTTCGACAGGTCGGGCGCCCCCCCGCAGGCCATGAGCGCAAGGGTTGCCAGAAGGGCAAGGGCGGTCCGGGGCTTGTGCATGATCTGCCTTTTGGGGGTTGTCGCGACATGCCAGCCATAGCGTGCTGGGCGCGGTCCAGCAAGCCGGGGTCCGGTCACGAGAGCGCGTGCATCTGGGCGACGCCGACGGGGCGGTGTAGGGTCCGGGGGGAAGTGGCGGAGGATGGTGATGAGTCTCTTGGAAGATCTGGCGAAGGTGGCGATCGGGGTTGCGACCGAGCGGGGCACGCGGCCGCGCCGCACGACCACGACGCGGCGCACGACGACCAGCCGGCGCTCGGACCCCGGCGGCCTGGGCGGCGTGATGGAGGACATCCTGCGCGGCGGAACGGGGTCGGGCGGATCTGGATCGGGCAGCAGTTCCCGGTCCGGCGGCCAGGGCAGACTTCCGGGCGACCTGGGATCGGTTCTTGGCGGCATGCTCGGCGGCCAATCGTCGAGCGCCGGCGGCGCAAGCGGTGGTCTGGGCGGTCTTCTGGAAACGCTCGGCCAGGCGTCGCGCGGCGCGCTTGAGGCGGGGCAGCGGCAGGCAGGGTCGGGCAGCCGCTCTGCCGGTGGCGCATCGGGCGGGCTTGGCGGTATACTTGGCCAGCTTGCGGGCGCCGCAGCCGGCGCGGGCCTTGGCGGGATTCTGGGCGGTCTTCTGGGGGGCGGCCAGGACGCTCAACCGGCCCCGCAACCGGCCCCGCAACCGACACCCCAGCCGCAGGCCGCGCCCCAGCCCGCCCCCCAACCGGCCCCCATTCCCGCACCGCAACCCGGCTCGTTCGGCGACGCGCTGAACCGGACGCTCGCGAACGGCGGCACCAGCCCGACCGCCCCCGACCCCGCGCACGAGGCGCTGGCCGGGGTCCTTCTTCTGGCGATGATCCAGGCCGCCAAGGCCGACGGGCGGGTCGATCCGACCGAACAGAAGCGGCTCATGGACCATCTCGGCGCCGCCAGCCCCGAGACGATGCAGGCGCTGCGCGAGGCGCTCGCCCGGCCGATCGACATCCCGGGCCTTGCCGCCCAGGTGCCGGCGGGCATGGAGCCGCAGGTCTATGGCCTGTCGCTGATGGCCATCGACCTCGATAGCCCGCTCGAGGCGAAATACATGGCCGACCTCGCGGCGGCACTCAGGCTCGCGCCGGCCTCGGTGGCGGCGATCCATGCGCAGATGGGGGTGCGGCCGCCGGGCTGACAGCTATTGCCGACAAAAAAAGTAAGTCTTTCTTGACCGCCGCCCGCCGCCCCCCTAGAAAGGCCGCGACATACGGAGGCTTGATATGACGACGAACAAGACGAAACCGCTGCGGCGGGTGGTGGTGCGGCCCCTCGGGACGCTGGCGCTCGCAGGCGGCATGGCCGTAGCGCTTGGCGCAGCATCCGGGGCCTCGGGTCCGTCGGGCACGCAGATGGCGCCCGCGACCCCGGCAGGGCAGCTCTGGCTGGTTTCGGGGACCGAAGGCGGCGAGGGCGGCGAAGGCGGCGCGGCCCCGGTTGCAGAGGACGATCGCCCGGGCCTTCTGGTCGGGCTGATGAAGGTCGAGGCGCGGACGCGGACCGCCGTCGATCTGGTGGCTGCGGGCGATGAGAAGACCGCCAAGGCCGCTGTCGACAAGGCCCTGCATGGCGACTTCGAATCGATGGAGCCGGCGCTCAAAGCCCACAAGGCCCCGCTTTTCGAGGACGAGCTTGAGGCGCTTGAAAAGCAGGTCACCAAGGCGCCCGAGGCGCGCGACGCGGCCGTTGCGGCACTGGACAAGGGCCTTGCGGCGACCCGCGCGGCACTGAACGTGACCCCGGCCGAGGAATTCGCCGCAACGGTCGCGATCCTGCGCGAGGCGGGTGAAGACTTCGGCGTTGGCGTCAAGGACGGGAAACTGACCGACGAGGCCGGCGAATATCGCGATGCGCGGGGCTATATGCTGGCGGCCGACGCCACGCTGGCCCGGCTTCAGGGATCGTCCGACGCGGCCGTCAAGGCTGCGGCCGACAAGTCGCGCGCGGCGCTGGCGCCGGTTCTGGCGGCGCTGCCCGACGTGGCGCCCAAGGGCACGATCGCGGCCGACCCGGCGCTGATCCTGGGTGCGGCGGCGTCCGTCGAACTGGCAGCCTACAAGGTCAAGTGATGACCCTCGTCATCCCCGGGCTCCTGACCCCGCCCGAAGCGGCCGCCATCCGGGCGGCCGCCGAACGGCTCGACTTCGCCGACGGGCGCGAGACGGCGGGCCGCTTCGCCCGGACGGTGAAGGCCAACCACCAGGCCCGGCCCTCGCCCGAGCTTGAGGCGATCCAGGCCAAGGTCGGCGCGGCGCTGCGCACGAACCCGGTCTTCGCCTCGGCTGCCCGGCCCCGCGCGCTGACGCCCCTGATCCTGTCGCGTTACCGGACGGGCGAGACCTACGGCCTTCACGTCGACGACGCGCTGATGGGCGGCCTCAGGACGGACCTGTCCTTCACGCTCTTCCTGTCCGAGCCCGAGACCTACGAGGGCGGCGCGCTCATTATCCAGGACCGGATCGAGGAGCGCGCGATCCGCCTTGGTCCGGGCGACCTGATCCTTTACCCCTCGACCACGCTCCACCGGGTCGAGCCGGTCGACCGGGGCGAGCGCCTTGCCATCGTCGGCTGGGTCGAAAGCCTGATCCGGTCTGCGGACGCGCGCGAGATCCTCTTCGACCTCGATCAGTCCGTCGAAGAGGTCTTTGCCCGCGACGGCAAGTCCGATCTGTTCGACCGGCTGTCGCGGTCGCGCTCGAACCTCCTGAGGATGTGGGCCGGGCTCTGAGCGCGCCCCGCGCCAAGAGCCTGCCGCGCATAAGCCCGCCGCACCTGCCGGTCCAAAGGGGCGAAACGGTGCCGAAAGGGGCCGGTTCGCGCCGGTTTCCGCCCGTTTCACCCTTGACCCAAGCGTCAAACCCGTGTTCCTGCGCGCCCGAGTGGCCGCGAAGGGCGGGAGTATACGGGCGTGAGGGACTTGCCGTCAGACATGAACCCCGCGCGTGTTTCCGCCGCGCGCGCGCCCCGCGTCCGCGAGCGGCGGATCGACGTGTTCCGCGGCCTCGCGCTGGCGATGATCTTCATCAACCACGCCCCCGAAACCGTCTATGAGACGCTGACCAGCCGCAACTTCGGCTTTTCCGACGCGGCCGAAGGCTTCGTCTTCCTGTCCGGCACCTCGGCCGCGCTCGCCTATGCCGGCGCCATGGCCGCGCCCCGCCTCTGGCCGGGGATCGCGCGCATCTGGGGACGGTCCTGGGCGCTTTACCTCGTCCATCTCTTCGTCAGCGCCTGGGTCATCGCCATCGCGGCGGCGACCTGGGTCTTTGGTCAGAGCATGGCACTCTTGGAGCGCGACAACCTGCAATTCCTGCTGTCGGACCCGTTCGGCGTGCTGATCGGCCTGCCGCTGATGACGCACCAGATCGGCTATGTGAACATCCTGCCGATGTATGCCATGCTTCTGCTGGCGACCCCGGGCCTCTTGATCGCGGCGACGCGGTGGCCGGGCTGGACGCTCGCCGGGTCGGTCGGGCTCTGGGTCGCGGCGAGCCTCTTCGGGCTGAACATGCCCAACTACCCGACCGAGGGCGGCTGGTTCCTGAACCCGCTCTCGTGGCAGCTTCTCTTCACGCTCGGGATCCTGACCGGGGTGGCGCTGCGCGCGGGGCGGCGGTTCGTGCCGCGCTCGCGGGTGCTGGCGGCGGCGTCCTGGGCGATGCTGGCCCTGGCGCTGGTCTGGATCAAGCTGCCGGACGTGGCCCAGGCGGGCAACGCCTTCATGGTGCGCCTTGCGGATGCCGGCCTGCCGCCCCTGATCCGCGACTTCGACAAGACCTACCTTTGCCTGCCGCGCCTCGCCCATGCGCTGGCGCTGATCTACCTTCTTTCGACGTTGGCATGGGTCGAGCGGCTGAGCCAGTCGCGCTGGACCGAGCCCCTGGCCGTCATGGGCCGCATGGCGCTGCCGGTCTTCGCGCTGGGCACGATCCTGTCCTTCGCGGTCCGGGCGGTGAAGGCGGTCGCGGGGGATACGTTCCTGCTCGACAGCCTGCTGATTGCCACGGGGCTGGCGATCATGTGGGCCTTCGCCCGCACGCGCGACGCCTCGCGGCGCGCGGTGGCGGTTTAGGTATCTGCCGGCCCGGCTGGCAGGGGCCGTTGACCCTGCCATGCGAAGGCCCTGTCTTTTGTCCCGGCCGGTGGCCCAAAGGCCATCGGCCAGCGCCCGCCCCGCCGATGGCGGGCGCTTCCGCGCCCACCGGGGCAGGCGCCGGCCTTCGACATTGCATGACATCAGCGGTCCGGCTGCACCGTTTTGCTGCGGGCGGGGGAAACGCGGTGCGTTTCCTTTTTCCGCCCGGCCCAATCCGGCCCCTAGCCCCCGAACCGGTTCGACCTCGGGAACCCATGCGGCGGCGCCTTGCCGACGCCGGCGCGCTTGGCCAGCCAGTCGCCGATCGCCGTCTCGCGCCGCGTCTGGCCGTTCGGCATCGGCCAGGTCAGCCCTTCGGCCAGCCGGAAGGTCGTCAGGTCCGACAGGCCCCCGTCCAGTTCCAGCACCCCCTGCCGCCCGCGCGCCATGTTGTATTTCTGAAGCCGCACACCCTTGCCGCGCGTCAGTTCCGGCACCTCGTCCAGCGCAAAGACCAGCAGCTTGCGGTTCTTCGACACGACCGCGACGTGATCCCCCGCGACCGCGCGCACCACGACCATCTTGGCGCCCTCGGGCAGGTTCATCACCTGCTTGCCGGTGCGGGTCTGGGCCACGACCTCGTCCGCCGCAACCAGGAACCCCTCGCCCGCATCAGAGGCAACGATGAGCCGTTCGCCCGGCCGGTAGATCAGCATCTCGGCGATGTCGGCGTCGTTCGGCAGGTCGACCATCAGCCGCACCGGCTCGCCCATGCCGCGCCCGCCGGGCAGGTTCGCACCCAGAAGCGTGAAGAAGCGCCCGTTCGCTGCCGCCAGAAGGATGCGGTCCGTCGTCTCGGCATGGAAGGCGAAGCGCGCCTCGTCGCCGTCCTTGAACTTAACCTCGGCGTCCAAGGGCTGGTGCCCCTTCATCGCCCGGATCCAGCCCATCTTCGAGCAAAGGACCGTGATCGGCTCGCGCTCGATCATCGCCTCGATCGGCACTTCCTCGACCACGGCCGCCTCGGCGAAGCCGGTGCGCCGCGCGCCGCCCGGCGCGTCGCGGCCAAAGGCCTTCTGCACCTCGGCCAGTTCGGACGCGATCTTCCGCCACTGCCGCGTGTCAGAGGCCAGAAGGTCCTCGAGCCCCGCGCGTTCCTTCAAGAGCGCGTCATACTCGCGCTTCAGCTCCATCTCTTCGAGCCGGCGGAGGGAGCGCAGACGCATGTTCAGGATCGCGTCGGCCTGCACCTCGGTCAGCTCGCCCGAGCCGGGGGCAGGCGGCACATAGTCCTTTTCCGACGTGGCCCGGACATGGGCTTTGCCCCAATCCTCGGCCATCAGCGCGGCCTTGGGGTCCGCGTCATAGCGGATGATGTCGATCACGCGATCAAGGTTCAGGTAGGCGATCAGGAAACCTTCCAGCACCTCGACCCGCGCGTCGATCTTTTCGATCCGGTGCGTCGAGCGGCGCTGCAACACGTCGCGCCGATGGTCGAGGAACGCCAGAAGCACCTCGCGCAGGGACGAGACGCGCGGCGTGCGCCCGTCGATCAGCACGTTCATGTTGAGCGAGAAGCGCAGCTCGAGGTCCGAGTTGCGGAAGATCATGCCCATCAGCATCTCGGGATCGACATTGCGCGAGCGCGGCTCAAGCACGATGCGCACATCGTCCGCGCTTTCGTCGCGCACGTCGGCAAGTGCGGGGACCTTCTTCGTCTCGATCAGTTCAGCCAGCCGCTCGATGAGCTTCGACTTCTGCACCTGATAGGGGATTTCGGTGACGACGATCTGCCACTGGCCGCGCCCCAGATCCTCGACCGACCAGCGGGCGCGCAGCCGGAACGAGCCGCGCCCGGTGCGATAGGCCTCGAGGATCGCGTCGGGCGGCTCGACCAGCACGCCGCCGGTCGGGAAATCGGGGCCGGGAATGGCCGCAAGCAGCGCCGGGTCGGGGGTGGCCCGGTCGCGGATCAGAAGCTGGCAGCCGTCGATCAGCTCATGCAGGTTGTGGGGCGGAATGTTCGTCGCCATGCCGACCGCGATGCCGCTGGCGCCATTGGCCAGAAGGTTCGGGAAGGCGGCGGGCAGGACGACCGGCTCGGTCAGCGTACCGTCGTAGTTCGGGCGGAAGTCGACCGCGTTTTCGGCCAGCCCCTCCATCAGCGCCTCGGCCGCGGCCGTCAGGCGGGCCTCGGTGTAGCGGCTGGCGGCGGGGTTGTCGCCGTCGATATTGCCGAAGTTCCCCTGCCCGTCGACCAGCGGGTAGCGCATGGCGAAAGGCTGGGCGAGGCGTGCCATCGCGTCATAGATCGCGGTGTCGCCATGCGGATGGTAGTTGCCCATCACGTCGCCGGTGATCTTGGCCGACTTGCGGAAACCGCCGGAGGGCGACAGCTTCAGCTCGCGCATCGCATAAAGGATGCGCCGGTGCACGGGCTTCAGCCCGTCGCGCGCATCCGGCAGCGCCCGGTGCATGATGGTCGAGAGCGCATAGGTCAGATAGCGCTCGCCGATGGCGCGCGACAGGGGCTCGGTCGAGGTGGCGGCGCCGGGCTCTTCGTCCGGCAGGTCGTCGCTGGCGTCGGTCATGCCGACCGTGTAGATCGGGGCGCCCGGCCCGTCCAGAGGAAAGCCCCCAAGGAACGCCCCCGGAAGGAGTGCCCATGCCCCGTTCGATCCTTATCACCGGCTCATCCTCCGGCATCGGCCATGATGCGGCCCATGGGCTGGCCCGCGCGGGTTGGCGGGTCTTTGCCACCTGCCGGTCCGAGGCGGATTGCGAGAGGCTCAGGGCCGAGGGGCTGGAAAGCTTCCGGCTCGACTATAGTGATGAAGCCAGCATGGCGGCGGCGGTGGCCGAGGCGCTGGCCCGCACCGGCGGCACGCTCGACGCGCTCTTCAACAATGGCGCCTTCGCCTGTCCGGGCGCGGTCGAGGACCTGCCGGTCGAGGGGCTGCGCGCCATCTTCGAGACGAACCTTTTCGGCTACCACGCCCTGACCCGCCGGGTGATCCCCGTGATGCGCAGGCAGGGGGGCGGCACGATCGTCAACTGTTCCTCGGTCCTTGGCCTTGTCGGGATCCGCTGGCGGGGCGCCTATGTCGCGACCAAGTTCGCGATGGAGGGGCTGAGCGATGTGCTCAGGCTCGAGATGCGGGGGACGGGCGTCCGGGTGGTGCTGATCGAGCCCGGCCCCGTCACATCGAAGATCCGCGTGAACGCCATTCCCCATTTCGAGCGCTGGATAGACTGGCGGTCGAGCGCGCGGGCGGCGGAGTATGAGGGGCTTCTGGACAGGCTTTACAAGGACCGTGGCAAGGACCGGTTCGAGCTACCGGCGAGTGCAGTGACGGCGGCGCTGCGGAAGGCCATCGAAAGCCCCAACCCGAAGCCGCGCTATTACGTGACGCTGCCGACGCACCTGATGGGCATGGCGCGACGGGTGCTGCCGGGTCGCCTCCTCGACTGGATCCTGGCGCGGGGGTAGGGGCGGGCTGGGCCGGAGTGGCAGGGGCCGTTGACCCTGCCATGCGAAGGCCAAACCCTTTGTCCCCGCCGATGGCCCAAAGGCCATCGGCCAGCGCCCGCCCCGCCATCGGCGGGCGCTTTCGCGCCCACCGGGGCAGGCACTGGCCTTTGTGGGTGAGTGACACCAGCGGTCCAGCGGAGATGGTCCCACACGGTCGGGGGAAACCTATAGGTTTCCTGATCCCGCCCGGCCCTCGCTCAGCCCCCGCTCAGCCTGCCCGCAACTCCGCCGGAATCCCGTCCACCCCCTCCAGCACCAGATCCGCCATCAGCCGCGCCACCTCGGGCGCCAGGCTGAAGCCGATCTTGAAGCCGCCGTTCGCCACGAAAACCCCGGGGCGGCCGGGCAGCGCCCCAAGGACCGGCGCGCGGGTCCGGCTGCGCGGGCGCAGGCCTGCCCAGCGGTCGATGACCGGCGCTTCGGCCAGCAGGGGCGACAGGCCCCGCGCCCGCTCGATCAGCAGATCGAGCGCGGCATCGGTGGACGAGGGATCGTCGAACGCAGCCTCGGTCGTCGAACCGACCACCGCCGTCCCGTCCCCGTGGGGCACAAGGTGCAGGCCGTCCGCATAAAGCTGGGGCGCGTCCGGGGGCACGGCCGCCTTGAAGAGCGCCGCCTGCCCCTTCACGCCCGACCCGAGCCCAAGGTCCGATAGCCCCGCCGCCCCGGTCGCCCAGACCTCTGGCCCCTCGGCCGCCACATCCCGCCCCTCGACCACCTCGCCGCCCAAAGCCACGATGGCCGACGCGAGTGTCCGAAGCGCCCGGCGGGGGTTGAGGCGGGCGGACAGGTCGTCGCGCACCCAAAGCCCGGTCGGGCTCTCGCCCCGCCATGCGTCCGCCGCCAGCGCCTCGACCCGCCAATTCAGCACACAGCCCCACAGGTCGCGGTCAACCTCGCCCCGCGCCCGCGCCTGTTCGACGGCGGCCTCGTCGGGCAGGGGTTGCAGCCGCCCGGCCCGGGCGAAATGCGGGTCCATGCCCCCGGCCTGCGCCGCGCCCGCCCAGAAGGCGGCCGCCGCCCGAAGGCCCGCGATCTGCACCGCCTTCAGCGCCGTCACCCGCCCCGGCGCATGGGGGGCGAGCGCGCCGACCAGACCGCCCGAGGCCCCCGCGCCGATCCGGTCACGCTCGACCAGACGCACCGGCGCCCCCCTGCGGGCGAGCTCGTAGCCCACCGCCAGCCCGAAGATACCGCCGCCCCTGACCGTGATCCGTGCCATGGCCCCGCAATAACCCGGCCGCCGCCGATTGTCATTCCCCGCCGCCCGCGCCATGGTCCGGCCATGACCGGCGCGGGCGAAGAACGGGTGATCTGGGGGCAGGGCGGTGTTCCGGCCTCGGACCTCTATGGCGACCCCTATTTCTCGTTCCAGGACGGGCTTTCGGAAACCCGCCACGTCTTTCTGGCCGGCAACGACCTGCCCGCGCGGTTCCGGGACCGCTTCCGGATCGCCGAGACCGGCTTCGGCACCGGGCTGAACCTTCTGGCGACCGCACTCGCCTGGGGCGCGGGCCAGGGCCGCCTGACCTTCACGAGCTTCGAGGCCTTCCCGATGCCCGCCCGCGACATGGAACGCGCGCTCGCCCTCTTTCCCGAAACCGCGCCGCTCGCGCCCGCGCTCCTTGACTGCTGGAGCCGCGGCCTGCGCCGCTTCCCCCTTGGCGCGGTCGATGTCGAGGTCATCACCGGCGACGCCCGCACCACCCTTCCGGGCTGGCGGGGACAGGCCGACGCCTGGTTCCTTGACGGCTTTTCGCCCGCCAGGAACCCCGACCTCTGGTCGCCCGGCATCCTGGACGCCATCGCCCGCCACACCGCGCCGGGGGGCACCTTCGCCACCTACACCGCCGCCGGCCATGTCCGGCGGGGCTTGCAGGCGGCGGGCTTTCAGGTAGAGCGGCGACCGGGCCACGGCACCAAGCGCCATATGAGCGCGGGCCGACTGCCCGACAGAGCGGGGACATGATGCGCGAACAGAACCTGCGGCTCGGCATCATCCTGATGACGCTCACGAGCCTGGTCTTTGCCGTTCAGGACGCGATGTCGCGCCACCTGGCCGGCGAATACAACGTCTACATGGTGGTGATGATCCGCTTCTGGTTCTTCGCCGCCTTCGTCATTGCGCTGGCCGCCCGCTCGCCCGGTGGTATCCGGGCAGCGGCGCGCACGCACTTTCCGAAGCTCCAGTTCCTGCGCGGCACGCTCTTGGTGTCGGAAATCTGCGTCATCGTCACCGGCTTCATCCTTCTGGGCCTGGTCGAAAGCCACGCGGTCTTCACCTGCTACCCGCTGATCGTCGCGGCTCTGTCCGGCCCCGTGCTGGGCGAGCATGTCGGCTGGCGGCGCTGGACTGCGATCGGCATCGGCTTCCTGGGCGTCCTCATCATCCTGGAACCCGGCGTCGCGGTCTTTTCACCCTATGCGCTGATCCCGCTTGTCTCGGCGACCATGTTCGCGGTCTACAGCCTCTTGACCCGCTATGTCGCCAGGAAGGACCCCGCGACCGTCACCTTCTTCTGGGCGGGCGTCGCGGGGGCGATCGTGATGACGCCCATCGGGCTGGCCCACTGGCAGACCATGTCGGGCCCGGACTGGGGCTGGATGGCGGCCCTTTGCTGCACATCGGTCATCGGGCATTTCATGATGATCAAGGCGCTCGAGGTGGCAGAGGCGTCGGCGATCCAGCCCTTCGCCTACCTGCAACTGGTGTTCATCGCCATCATCGGCGTCAGCATCTTCAACGAGACGCTCCGCCCCAACGTCATCGTCGGCGCGGGGGTCGTGGTGGCGGCGGGGCTCTTCACCCTGTGGCGGGCGCGGGTGCGCGCGGCTCAGACGCCTCTGGAATAGGTGACCGAGGTCGGGTGGTCATAGCCCGCATGCGCCGTCCGCTCGACCTCGACAAAGCCGAGCGCGAGATAGGTGGCGTGGTTGTCGGCCAACTCGACCCGCACCTGCAACCGCACCTCTGAAAGGCCGAGCGCGCGGGCGCGGGCCAGCGCATGGCGCACCAGCTGCCGGGCAAGGCCCTGGCGCCGGAAGGACGCATCGGTCGCGAGCTTGCCAAGGTATAGGTGGCCGGCCCCGGGCGTCAGCATCATGGTCGCGATCGGCCGGCCCAGATCCTCCATCACCCAGAACTCGTTCCTAAGGCCCTCGGCCCGCAGGTCGGCGTCCGTCTGGCGCGTCAGGCTCGACGGCGGATCGATCACCCCGTCCATCGAGGCGAAGGCAGCGCGCAGGACGGCGATGGCCGGGCCGAAATCATCGGCCCCGGTCAGGCGGCGCGGCACGCGCATCCGCTTCAGCCCGTCGCCGGGCTGGTCCCAGGCCAGATGTTCGTTAAAATGCACATGTTCGGTCGGGCGGTAGGCGGACGGATCATCAAGGCTCGCCGCGAAGAAGTGCATCTCACCGGGCCAGTCGGCGCCCCGGTAGGCCATGGGCGAGCCGCAGCGCCCGCAGAAGAACCGCTCGGCGCGGGGCGACGAGGCGAAGCGGGCGGGTTCGGCCCCGGTCCAGCGCCAATGGCCGTCCTGAACGCCGAAATAGCTCGTGTAGGAGGCAGAGGTCGCTCGCCGGCAGCTTTCGCAATGGCAATGAGCCTGCCAGAGGGGGGCCGCGTCAAAGACAAAGCGCACCGTGCCGCACAGGCAGTGGCCCGCGCCGCCCTGTGCAAGGTCGCTCACAGTAGCTTTTCCATGAAAAGGCTTGCGGGATGTTCGGGGTAGTCGCCGAAAGGCCCCCGCACCCGGTAGCCGAGGGATTTGTAAAGCGCGACCGCCGGCACCAGCGCGTCGCCGGTTTCCAGCATCACCGCTTCCTTGCCGCCCGACCGGGCGTGATCCTCGAGCGCGGCCATCAGCGCCTTCGCCAGCCCCCGGCCGCGCCCCGCCGCACTGACGTAAAGCCGCTTCACCTCGCCATAGGTGCCGCAATCGACCAGCGCCACGCAGCCCAGGGGCGCCGCACCCTCGCGCGCGACTAGGAAGGTCGTGGCCGGGTTGGCCAACTCGGCGGGCGAGAAGGTGAAGATCTCGTCGGGACTGAACACCTCCAGAAGGGCGGCCTGCGATCCTTCGATCAGCGCCTGCCCGTCGGCGGTCAGGGGCGATTCTGGGGCGATGGTGATCGGCATGGCGGCTCCTGTCCGGGTGCGGGCGGCAGGAAAGGGCCGCGCGGCCGGAAGGTCAAGGGGGGCGAGGGGGGAGCCAAGGGTCAAGGGCCGGGTTTCAGCCGCGCCAGCCGATCCCGGACATCGGACGCAAGCGCCCGCCGTTCGCCGGGGGTCAGGAAGGCGCCCAGCTCGACCTCGCGCCCGCCGCCGGCCAGTGTCAGATAATCCTCGACCGCCTGCCCTGTGGGGTAGAGCGTGACCCGCACCCAATGGGGATTGGTCTGCCAGTCCTGCACCCGGCCGCGCCCGTCGGTGCGGGTCAGGCGGATCAGGCCGGGCGTCAGCACCAGGACTTCGCTCACCTGCCGGTCGCGCAGGCTGCGGCTCAGCGCAATCCACAGGCCCGCGACGGCGGTCCCGCAGAACAGAAGCATCACCCACAGGACCGGCGTGCCGAGCGATTCGACGATCGGGATGGCCAGCAGCAGGACGGTCGCCGCGACGAAACCCACGAAGCCCCTTGGCCCGAGCGGGCGGTGCGGCGTCGCCCTGAGCGTCGCCGTGGGGTTCAGGGCCGCGTCGGTGGCATCGGTCCAGGCATAGGGCATGGGCCCAGCTAGGGCCAAAGCCGCCCGCACGGCAAGGGTGCGGCGCAAAGGAAAACCCCCCGGATTTCTCCGGGGGGTGTTTCAGGTCGGGTGCCTCACCTCAGTGGGCGTGGCTGTGGTCCCAGTCCTCGCGCTTCGGCAGCGTCTCGAACGTATGTTCGGGCGGCGGCGAAGGCAGCGTCCATTCCAGCGTGTCGGCATACTCGTTCCAGTAGTTGTTCTGGGTGACGCGCTTGCCGGCGAAGAGCGTGTAGAACACGATGCCGATGAAGAACAGGAACGAGGCGAAGGACAGCATCGCGCCGACCGACGACCAGTAGTTCCAGTAGGCGAAGGCCTCCGGGTAGTCGATGTAGCGGCGCGGCATGCCCTGACGACCGAGGAAGTGCTGCGGGAAGAAGGTCAGGTTCGCGCCGATGAACATCATCCAGAAGTGCAGCTTGCCCGCCCATTCCGGGTACTGCCGGCCCGACATCTTGCCGATCCAGTAGTAGATGCCGGCAAAGATCGCGAAGACGGCGCCAAGCGACATCACATAGTGGAAGTGCGCGATGACATAGTAGGTGTCGTGATAGTAGCGGTCGACGGGCGCCTGGCTCAGCACCACGCCGGTCACGCCGCCGGTGGTGAAGAGGAACAGGAACCCGAACGCCCAGAGCATCGGCGTCTTGAACTCGATCGAGCCGCCCCACATCGTCGCGATCCAGGAAAAGACCTTCACGCCGGTCGGCACCGCGATGACCATGGTGGCCAGCATGAAGTAGGACTGCTGGGTCAGCGACATGCCGACCGTATACATGTGGTGCGCCCAGACGATGAAGCCCAGGACCCCGATCGCCACCATCGCATAGACCATCGGCAGGTAGCCGAAGATCGGCTTCTTGGCGAAGGTCGAGATGACGTGGCTGATGATCCCGAAGCCCGGCATGATGATGATGTAGACTTCGGGATGGCCGAAGAACCACAGGATATGCTGGTAAAGGATCGGGTCACCGCCGCCTGCCGGGTCGAAGAAGGTCGTCCCGAAGTTGCGGTCGGTGATGAGCATGGTGATCGCGCCGGCCAGGACCGGAAGCGACAGAAGGATCATCCACGAGGTCACGAAGATCGACCAGGCGAAGAGCGGCACCTTGTGCAGCGTCATGCCCGGTGCCCGCATGTTGAGGAAGGTCGTGATCATGTTGATCGCGCCCAGGATCGACGAGGCACCCGACAGGTGGACGGCGAAGAGCGCCAGGTCCATCGAATAGCCCGCTTCCTTGACCGACAGCGGCGGATAAAGCACCCAGCCCACGCCGGACCCCATCTGCCCCCCTTCGCTCGGGCTCAGGACCGAGGCGACGGCAAGCGAGGTGCCCGCGACATAGAGCCAGTAGGACAGGTTGTTCATGCGCGGGAAGGCCATGTCCGGCGCACCGATCATGAGCGGCATGAAATAGTTGCCGAACCCGCCGAAGAGCGCCGGAATCACGACGAAGAACATCATCAGGATGCCGTGCGCCGTGACGAGCACATTCCACAGGTGGCCGTTCGGCGTACAAGTCTGACCCGCCGCGGCGGCGGTCAGGCGCGCACCCTCTTCGCACATGTATTGCACGCCGGGGTGCATCAGTTCCATGCGCATGTAGACGGTGAAGGCCACCGAGACCAGGCCGACGGCCGCCGCGGTGAACAGATAAAGGATGCCGATATCCTTGTGGTTGGTCGACATGAACCACCGGGTGAAGAACCCCGGACGCCCATGATCGCCGTGCCCGTGAACGGCTGCATCGGCCATTGCTGATCTCCCTAACAGTGCCGGCGGCCCGTCTGGCCGAGCCGGTCTTCGCTTCCCGTTCTAGTAGCCAGAGCCACCAAGGGCAATCCGCGAGTGACTGGCGGGACTTGAAAATTGTCAGGCCGTGCCCATGAGCGAAGCGGGGGTAGGCGCGCCGCCCCAAAAGCGGTGCGATGATGCGCGTTCCCTGCATTCTTCCCTCGGGCTTCCCATGGGCTTCCCACGCGCGGGCGACCTGAGGCGCCGGAAAAGCCGGCCGGTTTCGCCGCGAAGATCCGGCTGTGCCCCACTGCGCCCCGTGCGATGCCAGGCAGGTTATGGTGCTCGGCTCGGTCCCCGGAGGCAGCCCCCGGACCGGTTCCGCCTCTGAAGCGCCCGGCGGGGCGGGGGACGGAGGCCGGGCGATTCCGGAGGCGGGCCGCCCGGTGTCAGCGGCTCATGAAAAAGGCCCCGGGGGCAACCCCCGGAGCCTTTAAAGCCCTGGCCGGTCTGTCCGGCCCGTCGCTTATTTGACCGCCGACGCGAGGAAGGCCGCGACATCCTCGCCGCCCTTCGGCAGCTTGAAGGTCATCTTCGACTTCAGCGACGGATCGCCGCCCTTGTCGTCGAGCCACTTGCTCGGGTCCTGAACATAGGCGGCGATTTCCGCCTCGTCCCAGACGGCGCCCGTCTCGGCGACCTTCTTGACCGCGTCGGAATAGGCGAAGCCCTCGACCGAGCCGATCTTGCGGCCGACGACGCCACCCAGATCCGGGCCGACCTTGCCGCCCTTGACCACCACGGTTCCGTCCGCCTTGGTGATCGTGTGGCACGAGCGGCACTTGTTGAATTCCGTTTGGCCTTTGGCCGCATCTCCGGCGGCGAACGACGGCACGGCGAAAGCCGCAAGGGCGATCGGTAGGGCGTATTTGAGCATGATTCGAAACCTTTTGGGTTGGACTGCCGAACCCTTGGCACGGCAGCAGCGCGCGCCTTAACTTAACGCAAATGGCGCCACGGGTTCAAGTGGACGAGGCGCCGGTGCGGCCAGGGACGGGTCCGTCGGCATAGGTCCGCAGAAGTGCTGCGTCGAGGTCGGTCAGGGTCACGGGCAGGCCCAGATCGACCAGGCTCGTGACGCCATGGTCGCGGATGCCGCAGGGCACGATGCCGGAAAAATGGTCCAGGTCCGGCTCGACATTGATTGACAGCCCGTGAAAGCTGACCCAGCGGCTGAGCCGGATGCCGATGGCGGCGATCTTGTCCTCGGCCACGCTGCCGTCCGGCGCCGTCGGCCGATCGGGACGCGCCACCCAGACCCCGACGCGGCCGGCGCGCACCTCGCCCCTTATGCCGAACTCGGCCAAAGTGCGGATGACCCAACCTTCGAGCCAGGCGACAAAGGCCCGCACGTCGCGTCCCCTCCGGTTGAGGTCCAGCATGACATAGACGATCCGCTGCCCCGGCCCGTGGTAGGTATATTGCCCGCCGCGCCGCGCCTGATGGACCGGCAAGCGGTCGGGGTCGACCAGATCCTCGGGCCGGGCCGAGGTGCCGGCGGTGTAGAGCGGGGGATGCTCCAGCAACCAGAGGCACTCATCCGCCGTCCCGGCCTGAATCTGTGCGACCCGCGCCTCCATGAAGGCCAGCGCCTCGTCATAGGGCACGAGGCCGGGCGTGATGATCCATTCAACCAATTCGGCTCTCTCGGGCTTCGGTCAGGGGTGCTGGGAGAAAATCCCCGCCCTTGCTGCTATATAGAGTGTGTCGCACCCCTGCGACAGGTTGCGCGGAGCAGGGCCATGCCGGATTGGACCGATGGCATTCTTGAAACCGCGATCTATGCGCCGGACCTTGACGCCGCCGAAAGGTTCTACGGCGATGTGCTGGGGCTGGCGAAGATCACCCGCCACGCAAACCGACATGTCTTCTACCGGGCGGGGCAGGGCGTCCTTCTGATCTTCAATCCGGCCGAGACGGAACAGCCGCCCGAATCCGGAGCGCTGCCGGTCCCGACCCACGGCGCGCGCGGGCCGGGGCATGTCTGCTTCCGTGTCCGGGCCGATGTGCTCGACGCGCTTGGCGCGCATCTGGCGGCGTGTGGCCAGATCATCGAGGCCGATTTCCTCTGGCCGAACGGCGCCCGGTCGATCTATCTGCGCGACCCCGCCGGCAACAGTGTCGAATTCGCCGGACCCGAGCTCTGGCAGCCGGCGGAAAAGGGCGCGGATTCCTGAGCGAAGGGGCGCAAAATCCGCTTTTCTTTCGCGAATGTCCGGGCTAGAAGCGCCGCACCTCAGCCGGGCCTGCCCGGTGACGGTGCGGATGTGGCGGAATTGGTAGACGCGCAGCGTTGAGGTCGCTGTGGGCTAACCCCCGTGAAGGTTCGAGTCCTTTCATCCGCACCACTTACCCCCCCCCTCACATTCCTGATGCGCTGACGCAGGCCTTCGAGTGGCCCGCGACGACCTTTTGCCCGCCGACCGAGCCGCGACCCGGCCCCGAATCGATGCCCGGCGATTCGGCGGTCCTGCCGCCCGGGGATCGCGATTCGGTGTGCGGCAAGCGACCTCGCTACCCCGGGCGGAAGCCTCTGCTGAACGTGAGAATTCAAAAAAAATACATGTTTTCGGCGGCTAATCGCGACTGATAGCGCGTGTCAGCGCGCCCCCGGACGCGGATATTCCGCCCTGAAATAACCTGTTGATCGGCTTGACCCTTTTCGCTTACTTCTGACCCACACAAAAAGACGACCTGGGGAGGACGGCGATTTGACCGCAGCCGCGACTGCTGCCAACGACGCAGCATTTGTCGAATTCGACCACGTCCAGAAAAGCTATGATGGCGTCTCGCTGGTCGTGAAAGACCTGAATCTGAAGATCGGCAAGGGCGAGTTCCTGACGATGCTCGGGCCGTCGGGTTCGGGCAAGACGACCTGCCTCATGATGCTGGCCGGGTTCGAGACGGCGACCCACGGCGAAATCCGCCTCGACGGCCGCAACATCAACGACGTGCCCCCCCACAAGCGCGGCATCGGCATGGTGTTCCAGAATTACGCGCTTTTCCCGCATATGTCGGTGGGTGAGAACCTGGCCTTCCCGCTCGAGGTGCGCGGCATGGGCAAGGACGAGCGCGAGGCGAAGATCAAGCGCGCGCTCGACATGGTGCAGATGGGCCAGTTCGCCAACCGCCGTCCCGCGCAGCTGTCGGGCGGCCAGCAGCAGCGCATCGCGCTGGCCCGCGCGCTGGTCTTCGATCCCAAGCTCGTCCTGATGGACGAACCGCTCGGCGCGCTCGACAAGCAGCTGCGCGAGCACATGCAGTTCGAGATCAAGCACCTGCACGAAAGCCTTGGGATCACGGTCGTCTATGTGACCCACGACCAGGGCGAAGCGCTGACCATGTCGGACCGGATCGCGGTCTTCAACGACGGCCGCATCCAGCAGCTCGCCTCGCCCGCGGACCTTTATGAGCGGCCCGAGAACAGCTTCGTCGCCCAGTTCATCGGCGAAAACAACAAGCTGCCCGGCACGATCGAGAAGCTCGAGGGCGACAAGGCCCTGGTGCGGCTGGCCACGGGCGAGATGATCGACGCGACCGCCGTGAACATCCGCGAGAAGGGGCAGCAGACGCTGGTCTCGATCCGGCCCGAGCGGGTGGAGTTCAAGCCCTCGATGATGCCGCCGGGCGCCCATACGATCGACGCCGAGGTGACCGAGGTCATCTACATGGGCGACATCCTGCGCGCCGTCCTGCGGGTTGCAGGCTCGAACGGCTTCGTGATGAAGATGCGCAATACGCTGGGCCAGACCAGGCTCAGCCCCGGACAGACGATCAAGATCGGCTGGGATCCGCTGGATGCCCGCGCGCTTGATCCGATGTGACACCCTGCGTCAGGGCCGGGCGGGGATGCGCGGCCTGCGGGGCGAGACGATCAGAAAAGACCAACCAAGACAGGGAGAACAACGACAATGAAAAAAGTGCTGACGATCACCACGGCGCTGACGCTCCTGGCGTCCGCCGCCCACGCCGACCTGACGGTCATGTCGTGGGGCGGTGCCTACGGCGAAGCGCAGACGAACGCTTTCGTCAAGCCGTTCATGGAAAAGACCGGCGTCAAGACCGTCATGGTCGATTCCGACAACCCGGCCACGCCGATCAAGGCGATGGTCGAATCGGGCAACGTGACGGTTGACGTCGCTTCGGTCGAATATGCCGACGCGATCCGCCTCTGCGACGAGGGCATCCTCGAGCCGATCGATCCCGCCTCGCTTCCGGCGGGCAGCGACGGCACCGCCGCCAAGGATGACTTCCTGAAGGGCGCCGTGACAGAATGTGGCGTCTCGACCGACATCTGGGCGAACGTCTTCGCCTATGACACGACGAAGTTCAAAGGCGACAATGCGCCGAAGACCGTCGCCGACTTCTTCGACCTGAAGAAGTTCCCCGGCAAGCGCGGCCTGAAGAAGGGCGCCAAGGCGGTCCTCGAACTCGCGCTGATGGCGGACGGCGTTCCGGCCAAGGACGTCTACACCACGCTGTCGACGCCCGAAGGCGTGGACCGGGCCTTCAAGAAGCTCGACACGATCAAGAAGGACGTCGTCTGGTGGGAAGCAGGCGCCCAGGCCCCGCAGCTTCTGGCTGACGGCGAAGTCTCGATGACCACCGCCTACAACGGCCGTATCTTCGCGGCGGCGATCAACGAGGGCAAACCCTTCGCCATCGTCTGGGACGGCCAGATCTACGAAAACGAAATGTTCGTCATTCCGAAAGGCGCGCCGAACATGAAGGAAGCCAAGGACTTCGTGGCCTTCGCGACCTCGACCGACGGTCTGCGCGCTTCGGCCCAGCAGATTTCCTACGGCCCGGCGCGCAAGTCCGCGATGCTGAAGCCGCTGATCTTCAAGGACGGCAAGACGGAAATGGGCCCGCACCTTCCGACCTCGCCCGACAACATGAAGAACGCGCTGGAAACCTCGTCCACCTTCTGGGTCGATCATGACGCAGAACTGAACGAGCGCTTCCAGGCCTGGCTGTCGCAGTAACCTGAACGATCCGGACGCGGGGGCGGGGACCTGCCCCCGCGTCCGGAGCAAACTCACGACGACCACCGGGGGAGACGGGGATGGCCGAACCACTTGCCGCGGCCGGCAATGCAGGGGCAGCTCCGGCGCCCGAACTGCTGACGACCGCTGACGGACGCCCGCTGCGTGCCGCACTCGCCAAGGCGCAGACCCGCGCCCGCCGCCGCGCCTTCCTGCTGGTCGTGCCGCTTCTGGTCTTCGTCCTTCTGACCTTCCTCGTGCCGATCGGCTACATGCTGCAACGGTCCTTCCAGCACGACGGCTTTTCCTCGGCCGCACCGGCGCTCGACGCCTGGTTCGCGGCCAACCCGAAATTCGACCCGGCCAACCCGCCGGAAGAGGCCTATGCCGCGCTGGTCGATGACCTGAAGCGCATGCAGGGCGACCGCACCACCGGCATCGCCGGCACGCGCATCAACTACACCGTTCCGGGCACCGTCAGCCTCTTCAAGTCCGGCGCCCGCGACGCCGAGACGCTGACGCCACCCTTCAAGCAGGGGCTGGTCGCCACCAACCCGCGCTGGGCCGAGCCGAAGATCTGGCTGGCCATGGCGGCCGCGTCGCACAACACGACGCCCGAATTCTACTATGTCGCCGCCGACTACAAACTGACCGACAACGGCTGGGAGCGCGGCGCACCGAACGAACGCATCTACCTTTACCTGTTCGCCAAGACCTTCCTCGTTTCGGGCATCATCACCTTCATCTGCCTGATCCTGGCCTTCCCGGTCGCGCACTTGCTGGCGACGCTGCCGATGTCGCGCGCCTCGCTTCTGATGATCCTGGTGCTCCTGCCCTTCTGGACCTCGCTTCTGGTCCGAACCTCGGCCTGGATCGCGCTTCTGCAGGAGCAGGGGGTCGTGAACAACATGCTGGTCAAGATCGGCCTCGTCGCCGACGGCAACCGGCTGGCGATGATGTACAACATGACCGGCACCATCGTCGCCATGACCCACGTCCTTCTGCCCTTCATGATCCTGCCGCTCTATTCGGTGATGCGCACCATTCCGGTCAGCTACACCCGCGCGGCCCGGAGCCTCGGCGCCACAAGCTGGACCACCTTCCGCCGCGTCTACCTGCCCCAGACCCTGCCGGGGATCGCCGCCGGATCGCTTCTCGTCTTCATCCTCGCGGTCGGCTACTACATCACCCCCGCGCTCGTTGGCGGCGCGGATGGCCAGCTGATCTCGAACCTCATCAGCTTCCACATGGCCAAGTCGAACTGGTCGCTCGCCGCCGCTTTGGCCGGGATGCTGCTGGTTGCGATCCTTGTCCTTTACTGGATCTACGACAAGCTGATCGGCATCGACCGGCTGAAGCTCGGCTAAGGAAAGGACCGCATCATGGCGCTACCCACCTACGCATCGCCGCTCGAGCGGGCCTGGTACTGGACCTATCTGGCGATCTGCGCCGCGATCTTCCTGTTCCTGATCGCGCCGATCCTGATCGTCATCCCGCTCAGCTTCAACGCCGAGCCCTACTTCACCTTCACCAGCAAGATGCTGGCCTTCGACCCGACGGGCTACAGCCTGCGCTGGTATGACACGCTCTTCACCCTTGGCCACCCCGAGCCGGACGCGGTGCGCAACCAGGCCTGGTGGTCGGAAGCCTGGAGCTCGGCCGCCTGGGTCAAGGCCGCGCGCAATTCGATCTGGGTCGGCTTCTGGGCCACCATCCTCGCGACGACGCTCGGCACCATCGCGGCCCTTGGCCTGTCGCGGCCGGAAATGCCCTACCGCCGGCTCATCATGGCGCTTCTGATCTCGCCCATGATCGTGCCGGTCATCATCGTCGCCGTCGGCATGTCCTTCTTCTTCGCCAAGGCCTGCGTCGCGCCGGACACGGTCTGGGGCACGCTGGCTGGCCCCTTCCTGTCGTCGAAGGGCTGCCTTGCCAACTCGTCCCTGGGCATCATCCTTGCCCATGCGATGCTGGGCATCCCCTTCGTCATCATCACCGTGACCGCGACGCTTTCGGGCTTCGACCAGTCGCTCAGCCGCGCGGCGGCGAGCCTTGGGGCCAACCCGCGCACCACCTTCTTCAAGGTCATCATGCCCCTGATCCTGCCCGGCGTGATCTCTGGCGCGCTCTTCGCCTTCGTGACCTCGTTCGACGAGGTGGTGGCGGTCCTCTTCATCGCCGGACCCGAACAGCAGACCATCCCGCGCCAGATGTTCAACGGCATCCGCGAACAGATCAGCCCGGCGATCCTTGCCGTCGCGACCATCCTCGTCATCGTGTCGGTCGGCCTTCTGACGGCGGTCGAGCTGCTCAGGCGGCGGGGCGAGCGGCTCCGGGGCGTGACGCCCCGGTAACCCCATGATGGCCTGGGACTTCTGGATCGACCGGGGGGGCACCTTCACCGACATCGTGGCGCGCGGCCCCGATGGCCGGCTGGTCACGCGCAAGCTCCTGTCGGAAAACCCCGGCCGCTACGCCGATGCGGCGGTGGAAGGCGTGCGGACGATCCTTGGCCTGGCACCCGGCGCACCCGTGGACCCGAGCCTGATCGCCAGCGTCAAGATGGGCACCACGGTTGCCACGAACGCGCTTCTGGAACGCAAGGGCGAGCGGGTCCTGCTGCTCATCACCGAAGGCTTCCGCGACCTTCTGGTGATCGGCTACCAGAGCCGCCCCCGGCTCTTCGACCTGGACATCCGTCGCCCGGCCGTCCTTTACGAGACGGTCGCCGAGGTTCCGGGCCGCATGGCCGCCGATGGCCACGAAGTGACGCCCCTGAACGAGGGTGCCGTGCGGCTGGCGCTCGCGGACGCGCGCAAGGCGGGGATCAACGCCGTGGCGATCGCCCTGATGCACGGCTGGCTCAACCCCGCGCACGAAGAGCGGGTCGCGGAACTGGCGCACGAGGCGGGGTTCCGGCAGATCTCGGTCAGCCACCGCGTGAGCCGCCTCATCAAGCTGGTCTCGCGCGCCGACACGACGGTCGCCGACGCCTACCTCTCGCCGATCCTGCGCCGCTATGTCGACCGGGTGGCGGGCGCGCTTGACCTGCAGGGCGGGCAGGGGCGGCTTTACTTCATGCAGTCCGGGGGCGGTCTGACCGACGCCCGCGCCTTTCAGGGCAAGGACGCGATCCTTTCCGGCCCCGCGGGCGGCATCGTCGGCATGGCGCGGACGGCGGAACATGCAGGGCAGGGCCAGGTCATCGGCTTCGACATGGGCGGCACCTCGACCGACGTCAGCCACTATGCCGGCCGCCTCGAACGCAGCTTCGAGACAGAGGTGGCGGGCGTGCGCCTGCGCGCGCCGATGATGGACATCCACACGGTCGCGGCCGGGGGCGGCTCGATCCTTTCGTTCGCCGATGGCCGCCTTCAGGTCGGCCCCGCGAGCGCCGGCGCCGATCCGGGCCCCGCAGCCTACCGCAAGGGCGGCCCCCTGACCGTGACTGATTGCAACGTGCGGCTGGGCAAGCTGTCGCCCGACCTTTTCCCGCGCGTCTTCGGCCCCGGCGGGGACGAGCCGCTCGACACCGCCGCCGTCGCCGCGAAGTTCGAGGCGCTGGCGGCAGAGGTGGCGGCGGCGACCGGCACTGCGCCCGGTACTGCGCCCGATGCCGAAGCGCTGGCCGAGGATTTCCTGACCATCGCCGTCGCCAACATGGCCCGCGCCATCAAGCGCATCTCGGTCGAGCGCGGGCATGACTTGGCCGACTACACGCTGCAATGTTTCGGTGGCGCGGGCGGGCAGCATGCCTGCCTCGTGGCCGACGCGCTGGGGATGGGGCGCATCCTGCTGCATCCGCTCGCGGGCGTCCTGTCGGCCTATGGCATGGGCCTTGCCGACGTGCGCGCGCTTGCAGAGGAAAGCCACGAGGCCGCGATCGACGATCCGGCGGCCGCAGAAGCCGTCGAGCGGCTGGCGGACCGCGCCCGCGCGGACCTTGCGTCGCAGGGCTTTGGCGGCGAGGCGGTGACGATCGAGGCCCGCGCGCACCTGCGCTACGAAGGCTCTCACCAGACGCTCGAGGTGGCGTTCGGGCCGCCCGATACCATGCGGGGCGCGTTCGAGGCCGCCCATCAGGCCCGCTTCGGCTTCACCCTGCCGGACCGCGCCGTCCTGATCGACATGCTGACCGCCGAGGCGATCCTGCCGGGGGGCGAGGTGGGCGCGGGCCTGCCGCCCACCGGCCAGCCCGGCTGGGCGGCCCGCGCCGGCACCACCCGCTTCCGCTCGGGCGGCCAATGGCATCAGGCCCCGGTCCACGCCCGCGCCGACCTGCCCGACGGCGCGGTGATCGCCGGCCCCGCCATCCTGACCGAAGCGACCGGCACCGTGGTGATCGAGCCCGGCTGGCAGGGCCGGATCGACGCGCTCGGCAACCTGATCCTGACCCGCGCCACCCCGCTTGCCGCCCGTGTCGCGGTGGGAACGGCGGTCGATCCGGCCCGGCTCGAGGTCATGTCGAACCTCTTCATGTCGATCGCCGAACAGATGGGCGCGACGCTCGCCAATACCGCATGGTCGGTCAACATCAAGGAAAGGTTCGACTTTTCCTGCGCGCTTTTCGACGAGGCGGGTGATCTGGTGGCCAATGCCCCCCATGTGCCGGTCCACCTCGGCTCCATGTCAGACACGGTGCGCGCCGTGATCCGCCGCACGGCCGGAACCCTGCGCGACGGCTCGGCCTTCATGCTGAACAGCCCTTACGAAGGCGGCACCCACCTGCCGGACGTGACCGTCATCACCCCCGTCTTCGTCGGGGGCCGCGCCCGCTTCTGGCTGGCCTCGCGCGGGCATCATGCCGACATCGGCGGCACCACGCCCGGCTCGTCGCCCCCCGACAGCACGCGGATCGAGGAAGAGGGCGTCCTGATCGACCTTTTCCCGCTGGTCAAGGCCGACCGCTTCCGCGAGGCCGAGGCACGGGCTCTGCTGACCTCTGGCCCCTGGCCCTGCCGCAACCCCGACCAGAACATCGCCGACCTGAAGGCCCAGGTCGCCGCCAATGAAACCGGCCGGCGCGAGCTTCTGGCGCTGATCGCCCGCGTGGGCGTCGAGACGGTCGCGGCCTACATGGGCCATGTGCAGGACAATGCCGAAGCCTGCGTCAGGGCCGCCATCGGCCGCCTGACCGACGGCGCCTTCGCCTATGAAACCGACAAGGGCGCCGTGATCCGCGTCGCCGTCACCGTCGACCGCGCCAAAGGCAGCGCCATCGTCGATTTCACCGGCACCAGCCCCCAGGACCCCGGCAACTACAACGCCCCCCGCGCCATCGGCCGGGCCGTCGTCCTTTACGTCTTCCGCACGCTCGTCGGCCAGGACATCCCGTTGAACGAGGGCTGCCTCAGGCCCATCACGCTCATCCTGCCCGAAGGCTCGATGCTGAACCCGCGCCCGGGCGCCGCCGTGATCGCCGGCAACACCGAGGTCAGCCAATCCGCCTGCAACGCGCTTTACGGCGCACTCGGCGTCGTGGCGGCGGCGCAAGGCACGATGAACAACTTCGTCTGGGGCACCGACGCCTTCCAGAACTACGAAACCATTGCCGGCGGCACGGGGGCCGGCCCCGGCTTTCAGGGCTGCGACGGCGTGCAGAGCCACATGACCAACACCCGCATGACCGACCCCGAGGTGCTGGAACGCCGCTTCCCCGTGCGGCTCGAGGCGTTCGGCCTCAGGCAGGGGTCTGGCGGCGCGGGGCACTGGCGGGGCGGCGAGGGCGTGGTGCGGGCCTTGCGGTTCCTGACGCCGGTGACCGTGACCTGCCTGACCTCCTCGCGCCGGATCGCGCCCTTCGGGGGCGCGGGCGGCGGGGCGGGGGCCGTGGGTGAAAACGCCGTCACCTGGCCCGACGGACGGCGCGAGGCGCTGAAGGGCAACGACCGGCGCGACCTGCCAGAGGGCGCGATGTTTCAGATGCTGACGCCCGGCGGCGGCGGCTGGGGCCGGGAATAGACGGGCTAGGCCTTCTTCTTTTTCTTCTTCTTCTCGGGTGCCGGCCCCTCGACCAGCGCCGTCAGACGCTGCGCGAGCGCCGCCCCGGTCGAGCCCGCCAGCACCGGGGTCAGCGCAGCCACATCGCTCAGGACCGCATGCAGGGCCGCAAGCCGCACATCCCCGCTTGCGGCTTCGGCCAGGACCAGCCGGTCGATCAGCGGTTCGACCCGCCGCCGCTGGCGGGCCAGCATCATCAGGCGCCACAGCTCCCACGGGTCGGCGGGCGCGGTGAAATAGTCGCGCCGGTCGCCGGGCGTGCGGGCAGGGGTCACGAGCCCCCAGTCGCGCAGGTCGCGCAGCGCGGTCGAGACGTTCGAGCGCGCGAGCCCAAGCCCCTGCACCAGGTCGTCGGCAGAGGGCGCCTGCGCCGCGCGCCAGATCGCGGCCAGACAGGCGCCCGCAGGACGCGACAGGCCGAAGAGCTGGACGATGTCGGCAAAGAGGGCCGCCGTTTCGGGCGCGACCGGAGGGGCGGCGGGCAAGGCGTCCTTGGGCGACATGGCCACAGGAAAGGCCCGCCACACGCCGGGGTCAAGCCCCGTCTGCGCGCGAAAAGCTCCAGAGGCTGACCTGCCGCCGGATTTCCCCCGGCTGAACCGTGACAGAAGGGAAATCCGGCCGGTTGGGCGCGTTCGGCCACAGCTGGGGCTCTAGCGCCAGGCCCGCATGGGGACCGTAGGGCGCGCCCGTCAGGCCGATGACCGGCGCCGTGCCGATCCCGCGCCCGTCATAGACCTGCAGGCCCGGCGCGGTCGTCGCAAGGTCGAGCCGCACGCCCTTCGCCCCCGTCAGGCTCGCCGCATGGGTCGGCGTCACGTCCGGCTCGCGGCAGAAGCAATGGTCGAGCCCGGGTGCTGGGCCGAGCGGGCGGGGCGTGCGCCAGTCGAATGGCGTGCCCGTGACGGGCGTCGGGTTTTCCGGCAGCCCAAGGGCGTCGGTCGGCAGGTAGTGCCCGGCCGCAACCGACAGCTGGTGCGCCGACACGTCGGGCGTGCCGTCGAGCGTCCAGTAGCTGTGGTTGGCCAGGTTCACGAAGGTCGGCCGGTCGGTCGCGGCCGTCAGCGTCAGGTGCAGCGTCGCAGGCCCGGTCAGCGCAAAGCGCGCGGTAAAGCGCCGCTGGCCCGGAAAACCGCCGAGGCCGTGCGGCAGGGCCAGCGACAGGGTGCAGGCATCGCGCGACGCCTCGTCGATGGTCCAGACCTGCTGGTCGGTGCCGCTGTCGCCGGAATGCAGCAGCGTCGGCCCCTCGTTGGCGTGAAAGACCAGCGCCTCGCCCCCAAGCTCGGCTCGCGAATCGGCGATCCGGTTCGCGACCGGCCCGACGATCGAACCCATCCAGCGGCAGGGGCCGCCGACCTCGTAGGCGGCCAGCTTGTCGCTGCCAAGCGTCAGGGGCCAGGGCGTGCCCGCCAGCCGCAGGTCCTGAAGGGTCGCACCGAAGGTCAGAAGCGTCGCGGTCAGCTCGCCCGCCGACAGGCGCACGGCCTGCACCTCGCGCCCGTCCCGCGTCATGCCGAAGAGCCGCACGTTCATCGCCTGGCCCCCCGCTGTCCGACCCTTGCCCGACCCTTGCCCGGCCAGTCTAGCCTAGCCCTTGGGTGCGGCACAGTCCGCAATCGCCGCAGCCAGCCCCCGGATCAGCGCGGCGTAAAGGTCCGCGCCCCGCGGGATCATCAGCGCCTCGGGGTCAAGGGGCTGGCCAAGCCGCGCCGGCGTGCCCTCGACCAGCTGTTCGGCCTGCCGCGGATCGGCGCCCGCTTCGGGGAACAGGCAGGTGGTGGTCCCACGCCCCAGCTCCGCCCTGAGCTCGGTCAGATGCGCGGCCCCGGGCGCATGGGCGTCGCCTTCGGCAATCGCGCCGGAAATCGTCAGGCCGAAGCGTGGCGCGAAATAGCCAAAGGCATCATGTCCGACCGCGATCGGCGCCTTGACCGGCGCCAGGATCGCCTGCCCCTCGGCCGTCAGGGCCTTCAGCCGGGCCTGCGCCACCGCCGCATTGGCCCGGTAGGTCGCCGCATGGTCGGGGTCCCTGGCCGCAAGCGCCTCGGCGATCACGCCCGTCCAGATCGCCGCGATGTCGGGGTCAAGCCAGGCATGCGGGTCGGGCGTGCCATCGGCAAAGCGGCGGACCGGCGTCGCTTGGTTCGACAGGAGCGGCAGGCTGTCGCCGCCCCCTGCGTCCGCCACGACGGTCGAGAGCCATGGCGTCAGCTCCGGCCCGACCCAGATCACCAGATCGGCGCCCGAAAGCGCCCCCATCTGCGAGGGGCGCAGCTGGTAGTCATGCGGGTCCGACCCGTTGCCGACCAGCACCCCCGGCGTGCCCAGATCGCCAAGGACCAAGGCCGCCAGCGACTGGACCGGCGCGACATCGGTCACGACCTTCGGCACCTCGGCCCGGGCGGGAGCGGCGGTCAAAAAGGGAGCGGTCAAAAGGGCGGCGGACAGCAGGGAAAGGAGACGTGGCACGGATTTTCCTTCTTTGGTGGCGGGTGGGCCCTGACGTAATTATGTTATAGCATAACAGTCAAGGACATTGTAATAAGGTAACATGAAAACCGACCGGACCCCGCCAGAGCCCGCCTTCCATGCCCACGACCATGCCGGTTGTGCCGCCGAAACGCTGGCGCAGGCCGAGGTGATCGTCGCCGGACGCGGCGCGCGCCTGACGCCGGTCCGCCGCCGCGCGCTGGAAATCCTGCTTGAGGATCATCGTGCGCTCGGCGCCTACGAGGTCCTGGACCGCCTTGCCGCCGACGGCTTCGGCCGCCAGCCGCCCGTCGCCTACCGCGCGCTCGACTTTCTGGTCGATCAGGGCCTTGCCCACCGGATCGCGCGGCTGAACGCCTTCATGGCCTGCCCTCATCCGGGGTCCGACCACACGCCGACCGTCCTCATCTGCCGGGCCTGCGGCTCGGTCGCCGAAATCGCAGGCGAGGGCGCGCGCGCCGGCGTGGACCAGGCCGCCGCCCGCGCCGGCTTCAAGGTCGAGCGCACGACGATCGAGGCCCTGGGCCTTTGCCCCGCCTGCCAGACGGGTGACGCAGCATGAGCCTTCTGGATGCGGTCGGCCTCGGCGTCCGCCATGGCGATCACCAGATCCTGTCCGAGGTCAACCTGACCGTCGACCCGGCAGAGATCGTGACCATCATCGGCCCGAACGGCGCCGGCAAGTCGACACTCGTGCGCGCGCTCATCGGACTGGAACGGCCGAGCGCGGGCCGGATCGAGCGCGCCCCGGACCTGCGCATCGGCTATGTGCCCCAACGCATGAAGGTCGAGGCCGGCCTGCCCATGACCGTCCGCCGCTTCCTGTCCTTGCCCCACCGCGTGAGCGATGCCGAGGCAGAGGCGGCACTTGCCCGCACCGGCGTCCAGGGCATCGGCAACCGGCAATTGTCGCGCCTGTCGGGCGGCCAGTTCCAGCGCGTCCTGCTGGCCCGGGCGCTTCTTGCGCGGCCCCAGATCCTGATCCTCGACGAGCCGACGCAGGGCCTGGACCAGTCCGGCATGGCCGCCTTCTATCGCCTGATCGAGGAGCTGCGCCGGGAAACCGGCGCGGCGGTCCTTCTGGTCAGCCACGACCTGAACGTGGTGATGCGCGCCTCGGACCGCGTCCTGTGCCTGAACGGCCATATCTGCTGCGAGGGGGCGCCGGGCGACGTGTCGGCAGCGCCCGAATACCGCGCGCTCTTTGGCGGCGGCGAGGGCGAGGTGCTGGCGCTTTACCGCCATCACCACGACCATGTGCACGACCATGGCGCGCACGGTGACCACGATCATCACCACCACGGGGATGCCGCATGATCGAGCCCTTCGTCCTGCGCGCAGCCCTTGCGGGCGTGGGCCTCAGCCTTGCGACCGGGCTTCTGGGGTCCTTCGTCGTCTGGCGCCGCATGGCCTATTTCGGCGACGCCACCTCTCACGCGGCGATCCTGGGCGTGGCCCTGTCCTTCGCCTTCGGCCTGCCGCTTTACGCCGGCATCCTTGCCGTCGTCGTGGCCGTGGCGCTGATCGTCGCGGGCCTGTCGGGCCGGGGCTATCAAAGCGACACGGTTCTTGGCGTCATGGCCCATTCGGCCCTGGCGCTGGGCCTTGTCGCCGTCTCGTTCCTGCCGAGCGTCCGGAGCGACCTGTCCTCTTACCTGTTCGGCGACATCCTGGCCGTCGGCTGGCGCGACGTGGCGCTGATCTGGGGCGGCTGCATCGCCATCGCCGGGCTGATCCTCTGGCGCTGGGACGGGCTTGTCACCGCCACGGTGAACGAGGAACTGGCCCAGGCCTCGGGCATCCGGCCCGACCGCGAGCGGCTCGTGCTGACGCTTGCGCTTGCCGTCACCGTCGCCCTGTCGATCAAGGTCGTGGGCGCGCTTCTGATCGCGGCGCTTCTCATCATCCCCGCCGCCGCCGCCCGCGCCTTTTCCGCGACGCCCGAGCGGATGGCGGCGCTGGCCGTCCTGATCGGCGCGGGGGCAGCGCTTGGGGGCGTCGCGGCCTCGCTCAGCTTCGACACGCCGGCCGGGCCATCCGTCGTGGTGGTTGCCTTCCTGGCCTTTCTCTTGTCACTACTGCGGCGGGCCGACCACTAGGCCCGGAGGGGGACCCGACCCATGAACCACCTGCACGACGCCCTTTTCGCCCCGCATCAGGGGTCCGACCGCCCCTTCCTGACCACACCGGACGGCGCGGCGCTCAGCTACGGCGCCTTCGTCGACCTTGCGGCGCGCTATGCGCAGGCCATGGCGGACGCAGGCCTGAAACCGGGCGACCGGCTGGCCCTGCAACTCGACAAGAGCGCCGAGATGCTGGCCGTCATCGCGGCGGCGATCCGCGCGGGCGTGGTCTTCCTGCCGCTCAACACCGCCTACACGGCAGCCGAGGTCGACTATTTCATTCGCGACGCCGGCGCGCGGATGCTGCTGGCCGACCCCGCCTATGCCGGGCGGCTGGCCCCGGTGGCGAAGGCGGCGGGCGTCCAGCTCGAAACCCTGGCGCCGGGCGGCGCTGGCAGCTTCCAGGCCGCCGCCACGGGCCTGCCGCCGGTGGCGCGCGCGCCGGGCGATCTGGCGGCCTTCCTTTATACGTCGGGCACCACGGGCCGGTCCAAGGGCGCCATGCTGAGCCACGACAACCTGCTGTCGAATGCCCGCACGCTGGTCGATCTGTGGCGGTTCGGGCCAGAAGATGTGCTGCTCCACGCCCTGCCGATCTTCCACACCCACGGGCTTTTCGTCGCGACGAACGTCGTCCTGCTGGCGGGCGCCTCGATGATCTTCCTGCCGAAGTTCGACGCGCGCGAGGTGATGCGGCTTCTGCCGCAGGCCACGACGATGATGGGTGTTCCGACCTTCTACACCCGCCTTCTGGCAGAACCGGGCCTCACCCCCGAAGCCGCGCGCCACATGCGCCTTTTCGTCTCGGGCTCCGCCCCCCTTCTGGCCGAGACGCACCGCGACTGGCATGTGCGGACCGGGCACCGCATCCTGGAACGCTACGGGATGACGGAAACCAACATGAACTGCTCGAACCCCTATGAGGGCGAGCGGCGGCCCGGCACGGTCGGGCAGGCGCTTCCGGGGGTCGAGGTCCGGGTCTGCGACGGCACCGGGGCCGAGCTGCCACGGGGCGAAGTTGGCGTGCTCGAGGTGCGGGGCCCGAACGTCTTTCAGGGCTACTGGAACATGCCCGAAAAGACCGCCGAGGAACTGCGCCCGGACGGGTTCTTCATCACCGGCGACTTGGCCGTCATGGGGGCGGACGGCTATGTGACCATCGTCGGGCGGGCGAAGGATCTGGTGATTTCGGGCGGCTACAACATCTATCCCTCCGAGGTCGAGGCAGAGATCGACGCGCTGCCCTGGGTCTTGGAAAGCGCCGTGATCGGCCTGCCGCACCCCGACATGGGCGAGGCGGTGATGGCCGTGATCGTGCCCCGCCCGGGCGTTGCGCCTGACCCCGAGGGGCTGGCGGCGACCCTGTCCGAAAGGCTCGCGCGCTTCAAGCTGCCGCGCGCGGTCGAGGTCGTTGCGGAACTGCCAAGAAACACGATGGGCAAGGTCCAGAAGGCCGCGTTGCGCGCAACGCACAAGGGGCGGTTCGGGTAGGGGGCTGGGCCCAGGCCTTTCCGGCCCGGCTGGCAGGGGCCGTTGACCCTGCCATATGGAAACGTCTCCGTGGTCCCGGCCGGTGGCCCAAAGGCCATCGGCCAGCGCCCGCCCCGCCTATGGCGGGCGCTTCGCGCCCACCGGGGCAGGCCCTGGCCTTCGGTGTTCTGTGACACGGACAGTCCAGCGGCACCGCTTCGCTGCGGCCGGGGGAAACGCGGATCGCATTTCCTTTTCCCGGCCGGCCCGGCCACCCTAAAGCGCCCACGTCAGTACCTCGCAGAATCGCGCGATCCTCTCCGGCGTTGCCTGCGCAAAGCCCGCGACCAGCCCCTCCTGCGCCTCGCCGATGCAGAAGGCAGACAGCGGCACCGGCCCGAACCCGGCAGCGTTCAGGGCCGCGACCGCCCGCGCCTCGACCCCTTCGGGCAGGCGGATCGTCAGCTGCACGCCGCCCGTCGGATCGGCGACTGACGGGATCGGCAGGCGGCGGAGCGCTGCGGCAAAGGCCCGCCCGCGCTCGCCATAGGTCCGGGAAATCCGGTGCAGCTGGGCGCGGTACTGCCCGCTTTCGATCAGGTCGGCGAGCGCCCCTTGCGCATGGATGTTCGCCCCAAGCCCGAGCGCCCGCTGCACGGCGGCCAGCGCCCCGGCAAGCGCCGGGGGGGCCACGATCCAGCCCAGACGCAGCGCGGGCATCAGGGCCTTCGACGCCGTGCCAAGGGCCGCAACCTGATCCGGCGCGGACCCCTGCAGGGCCGGCAGCGCGCGCCCCTCCCAGTGAAACTCGCTGTCGTAATCGTCCTCGATGACCAGCGCCCCGCACTCCGCCGCCCGCGCCAGCAACGCCGCGCGACGGGCGAGCGTCAGGCGCGCGCCCAAGGGATACTGGTTCGCGGGCGTCACATAGATCAGGCGGGGGCTGCACCCCCAGTCGGCCCTGTCCGGGTCCGCCCCGACCCCGTCGACCGGCAGGGGCGACAGGCCGAGGCCCGCGCCCCCGAAGGCCGACCGCGCGCCATTGTAGCCCGGCTCTTCGATCAGCGCCGCGTCCCCCGGTCCCGCCAGCGCCACCGCCAGCAGCGTGAGCGACGCCTTGGCGCCCGGCGTCACCAGCACCTGTTCGGGCGAAACCCGCATCCCCCGGTCCGCCGCCAGCCGCCGCGCGAGCGCCGCGCGCAAGCTGGGCAGGCCGGAAAACTCGCCATAGGCAAAGGCCGCCCCCTGCGGCTGCCGGGCCGCGCGACGCAGCGCGAGCGCCCAGAGGTCGCGGGGAAAGAGCGCCTCGTCCGGCCGGCCCGGCGCAAAGAGCGTGGGCGCGGGCCATGGCCGTCCCTCGGCCGCCAGCTGGTGGCCCCGCGCGGACAGGGGCGGCGTCGGCCCCGGCGCGGGCGAGGGGGGCAGGGGCGGCGGCGGCAGGATGCGCGGCGCGGCACCCGGCGCGACGGCGATGGCCCCCTCGGCGCGCAACAGCTCGTAGGCGGCGTTGACCGTGTTGCGCGACAGGCCCAGCGCCTCGGCCGCCGCGCGGGACGAGGGCAGTGCGCCAGCCGCCCGCCCCAACCGGATCGCCGACAGTATCGCGCGGTAAAGCTGCACCGCCCGCGTGCCCTCACCTTCGGGTGTCACAAGCGCCGCGAAGGCATATGGTTCCACGATTTCACCGCAAACTGGATCTTTTGTGGAACCAAAAGGCAGGCTATCCGACCCGAAAGTCAAGGAGAGACGTGATGACCGCCCCGAGCTTCGCCAAGATCCGCAACCCAAAGCGCAAGGTCGATGACCGGGCGGTGGCGCATGCCATCCTTGACCAGGGCCTTGTCGCGCATGTGGGCTTCGTGATCGACGGCCGCCCGATGGTGATGCCAATGGCCTACGCGCGCGATGGCGAGCGGCTCTATATCCACGGCGCCTCGAAAACCCGCATCGTGGCCAAGACTGGCGGCCTGCCGCTTTGCCTGACGGTCACCCATCTGGACGGGATCGTCTGCGCGCGCTCGGGCTTCAACCACTCGGTCAACTACCGCTCCTGCGTCGTCCACGGCACCGGCCGCTGGGTCGAGCCGGGGGCCGAGTTCGACCGCGCGCTCTGGCTCATCACCGACCATCTGCTGCCCGGCCGCAACGCCGAGGTGCGCGAGGCGACCGCGCAAGAGATGAAGGCGACCGGCGTCCTGGCCGTGGATGTCGATGCAGTGACGGTGAAGGTCCGCACCGGCGGCCCGGTCGACGAGCCCGAGGATCACGCGCTGGATATCTGGAGCGGCGTCCTGCCGGTCACGATGGCGATCGGGCGCGGCGTGCCGGACGGCCATACCGCCCCGACGCGGGCCGAGCCGCCCAGCCTGTCGGCCGCGCGGCGCAAGTTTTCGCTCTGACGCCGCCTAGCGCCCGACGCCCGCGTAGGCGGCAAAGCCCGCCGCCTTGGCGTCGGCGGGGCTGTAGACGTTGCGCAGGTCGGCCATGACCGGATGCGTCATCGACCGCGCGATCCGCTTGAGGTCGAGCGCGCGGAACTCGTTCCATTCGGTCAGGATGACCAGCACGTCCGCGCCTTCCGCCGCCGCATAGGCGTCATCGCGCCACTCGACGCCCGGCAGCAGGTGATGCCCCTCGCGCGCGCCCTGCGGATCGACGGCGCGCACCTTCGCACCGCTTCCGACCAGCGCCGGCACGATGGTCAGCGAGGGCGCGTCGCGCATGTCGTCGGTGTTGGGCTTGAAGGTCACGCCAAGGACGACGACCGTCTTGCCGTTCACCGACCCGTCGCACAGGTCGGTGATCTTGGTCACCATCCGCCGCTTGATCTCGTCATTGACCTTGATGACCGTCTCGACGATCTGCATCGGGGCGGCATATTCCTGCGCCGTCCGCGCGAGCGCCTGCGTGTCCTTCGGGAAGCACGAGCCGCCATAGCCCGGCCCGGCATGCAGGAACTTGTTGCCGATCCGACCGTCGAGCCCCATGCCCTTCGACACCGCCTTCACATCCGCGCCGACCTTTTCGCAGAGCGTCGCGATTTCGTTGATGAAGGTGATCTTGGTCGCAAGGAAGGCGTTCGCGGCGTACTTGATCATCTCGGCCGTTTCGAGGTCGGTATAAAGGATCGGGAAGTCGCGCAGGAAAAGCGGGCGGTAGACCTCGCCCATCACCTGCTTCGCGCGGTCCGAGGTCACGCCGACCACCACCCGGTCGGGGCGCATGAAATCGTCGATGGCCGCGCCCTCGCGCAGGAATTCGGGGTTCGAAGCCACGTCGAAGCGGGCGTTCGGTGCGGCGGCGCGGATGGCGTCCGCCACGGCGCGGTTGGTGCCGACGGGCACGGTCGATTTGGTGACGACGACGGCATAGTCGGTCAGCGCCCCGCCGATCTCGCCCGCGGCGGCCATCACGTAGCTCAGGTCCGCATGGCCGTCGCCGCGCCGCGTGGGCGTGCCCACGGCGATGAATACCGCATCGGCGCCCTTCACGGCCTCGGTCAGGTCGCCGGTGAACGACAGCCGCCCGGCGGCGACATTCTTGGCCATCAGCACGTCAAGGCCCGGCTCGAAGATCGGGACCTGGCCGGCCTTCAGCATCTCGACCTTGCGGGGGTCCTTGTCGACGCAGCCGACCTCATGGCCGAAATCCGAAAAGCAGACGCCAGAGACGAGCCCGACATAGCCGGTACCGATCATTGCAATCTTCATCCTGACCTCACACGCTTTTACCTGATGCGGCGCCCCTGATGGGCCGAAGCGGGGCAACTGTCAACGCGGCCCGTGGCGGCAGTGTGGCCGTTCGCGGCCATTGTTCGGGCATCAGAAACGATGGGGCGAGAGTGCTGTCGACAGTCCATCGAGCCCGCCCCCCGCAAGGATCGCCGAGATGCGGCGTGCCGTGGCGGGGGCCAGCGTCAGGCCGATATGGCCGTGGCCGTAGGCATGAAGGACGGCCGGTCCGGCGCGCCCCGGCCCGATCACCGGCAGGCTGTCGGGGATCGAGGGGCGAAAGCCCATCCAGCTTCGCGACGGCGCCCCAAGGTCCGGAAAGATCGCCCGCGCGCCCTCTTCAAGGCGCCGCAGCCGGTGGGGCGAGGGGGGCGCGGTCAGCCCGCCCAGCTCGACCGTGCCCGCAACGCGCAGCCGCCCCTGCATCGGGCAGATATAGAAGCCCCGCGCCGTCGGGCAGGTCGGGCGCGTCAGCGGCGCGCGGGCCATGTCCCATTCCAGATGATAGCCCCGCTCGGTGTCGAGCGGCACCCGGTCGCCCGCCATCCGCGCCAGCCGGCGGCCGCGCGCGCGCGGCCAGTTCCCCGTCCGAGTGGACCCCCCCGGGCGGGGGCGACCGCCCCCGGCCCCCCCCCCACCCGCGCCGGCCGGCGGGTCGGCAGGCCCGCCGCGATGACGGCATGGCGGGCACTGGCCCGAAGGCCCGGCCCGGTCAGCGTGACGGCAGGGCCCTCTACCGAAAGCGCCTCGACCGGCGCCCGGACGAACCGCGCCCCGGCCCGCGCGGCAGCCTCGGCCAACAGCACCATGACCCGCCCCGGATCGGTCAGGAACCGCGCACCCGGAAAGAAGGCGCCACCACCCCCGGCGACGGGCAGGCCGGGCTCCAGCGCCTGCAATTCGCCCGCCGTCAGGAGCTGGACCGTGACCCCGAGCGACCGGCGAAAGGCGATGTCGGCCTTGGCGGCGGCAAGTCCCGCGTCGGTCTGATACCAGTAAAGGCAACCGCGATCCTGCATCAGCGCGCCCGCGCCTATGTCGGCGGCAAGCCCCGCCCAAAGCGCGGAGGCGTCGGCCAGAAGCCCCGCCAGCACGCGCGCATTCGCCTCGGCCCGTGCAGGCAGTGACTGGCGCAGGAACCTTGCGAGCCATGGCGCCAGCGCCGGAAGCGCCGCCTGCCGGATGGCGAGCGGCGAGTTGCGGTCGAAGAGAAGCGAGGGCAGGGCGCGCAGCACGGCCGGCGTGCCGACCGGCTGCACCGCATAGTCGGCAATCGTCCCCGCATTGCCGTAGGATGTGCCCGACCCCGGCACCTCGGGGTCGATCACCAAGACGTCGCGCCCCTCGGACGCGAGCCTCAGGGCGATGCACAGGCCGACGACGCCGGCCCCGATGACCGCGACCTCGGCCTGCTGCACGGCTCTGCTCAGAGCGCGGCTTCGAAAAGCGCGCGGGTATTCTCGCGCGTCATCGGGATCGGGTTGCCGCCGCAGGACGGGTCTTCGAGCGCCATCTCGGTCAGCATGTCCAGATCCGCGCGCTTCACGCCCATCGCCGACAGGTTCTCGGGGATGTCGAGCATCCGGCGCAGCCGCATGATCTGCTCGCGGAAGCCGTCGAAGCCGCCCTCGATCCCCAGATAGGCGGCGGCCGCGTTGATGCGGTCCTCGATCCCCGGGCGGTTGAAGTCCAGCACCATGGGCATGACCACCGCATTCGTGGTGCCATGGTGGGTGTTGTAGTTCGCACCGACCGGGTGGCTCAGCGAATGGATGGCGCCGAGCCCCTTCTGGAAGGCAACGGCGCCCATGGCGGCGGCGCTCATCATGTGCGCCCGCGCGTCAAGGTCATTGGGGTTGGCATAGACCTTGGGCAGGTTCTCGAACACGAGCCGCATGCCTTCCAGCGCGATGCCCTGGCTCATCGGGTGGTAGAAGGGGCTCGAGTAGGCCTCAAGGCAGTGCGCCAGTGCATCCATGCCGGTGCCGGCGGTGATGAACTTCGGCATGCCGACCGTCAGCGCCGGGTCGCAGATCGTGACGGCGGGCATGAGTTTGGGGTGGAAGATGATCTTCTTCTTGTGGGTCGCCGAATTGGTCAGGACGCCCGCGCGCCCGACCTCGCTGCCGGTCCCGGCGGTGGTCGGCACCGCGATGATCGGCGCGATCTTGGAAGCGTCCGCGCGGGTATACCAGTCGTCCACATCCTCCAGGTCCCAGACCGATAGGTCCGGGCGCTGGTCGGCCATGAGCGCGATCATCTTGCCAAGGTCGAGCGCCGAGCCGCCGCCAAAGCAGATCACCCCGTCATGCTTGCCGGCCTTGTAGACCGCGATCCCGGCCTTCATGTTTTCCTCGGTCGGGTTCGCGTCGACCTCGGAAAAGAGCGCGCGGCCAAGACCGGCCTTGTCGAGGATGTCGAGCGCCTCTGCCGTGATCGGCAGGCCGGCGAGCGCCTTGTCGGTCACCAGAAGGGGCCGCTTCAGCCCGATCGACCTGGCATGGTCGGCAAGCTCGGAAATCCGGCCGACGCCGAACTTGATGGCGGTCGGGTAGGACCAGTTGCGGTTGGGGACGGAGTGGGCCATGGCTCAGACCTTTTTCAGGTGGAAGGATTTCGGCCGGGTGACCGAATGGAACCCGAGGTAGGACAGCGACCCGCCCCGCCCGGTATCCTTGGTGCCGGTCCAGCAAAGTGCCGGGTCCAGGTAGTCGGCCCGGTTCATGAAGGTCGTGCCCGTGTCGATCTGGGCGCCAAGGGCGGCGGCTGTGTCATAATCCTCGGTCCAGATCGAGGCGGTCAGCCCATAGGGGCTGTCGTTCATCAGCCGCAGCGCCTCTTCGTCGCCCGACACTTTCATGATGCCGACGACGGGTCCGAAGCTTTCCTCCATCATCACCCGCATGGAATGGTCGACGTCGACCAGCACCTGCGGCGCAAGATAGGCGCCCCCATCGTCGGCCGCGAATTTCTTCGGGTCGATCAGGGGCTTCGCGCCCGCCGCGATGGCTTCGGCGACCTGATTGCGCACGGTCGTGGCGAACCGCTTGTTGGCCATGGGCCCAAGCGTCGTCGCCGCATCGAACGGATTGCCGAGGTTCAGCGCGTTGACCCAGGCCGCAGCGCCTTCGACGAAGCGGTCATAATGCTTTTCATGGACGTAGATGCGCTCGATCCCGCAGCAGCACTGGCCGGCGTTGTACATCGCCCCGTCCATCAGCGTGTCGATCGCCGCCTCGACATTGGCATCATGGCGGACATAGCCGGGGTCCTTGCCGCCAAGCTCCAGCCCCAAGGGCGTGAATGTCCCCGCCGCCGCGCGCTCGATGGCCTGCCCGCCACCGACCGAGCCCGTGAAGTTGACAAAGCCGAAGGACCGGGCCGCGATCAGCGCCTCGGTCGTCTGGTGGTCAAGGACGACGTTCTGGAACACATCGTCCGGCACCCCCGCCGCATGGAAGGCCTCCGCCAGCCGCTCACCCACCAGAAGCGTCTGGCTGGCGTGCTTCAGGATCACCGTGTTCCCGGCGATGAGTGCCGGGACGAGCGTGTTGATCGTCGTCAGATAGGGATAGTTCCAGGGCGCCACGATGAAGACCACGCCCACCGGCTCGCGCACCAGGTAGCGGCGGAAGGCGTTCGAATCCTCGATCATCTCGGGCGAGAGGGTCTTTTCGGCGATCTCGGACATGTAGTCGGTCCGGGCATTCACGCCGCCGAACTCGCCGCCAAAGCGGGTCGGGCGGCCCATCTGCCAGGCGATTTCCTCGACCACCGGGTCCTTCATGGCATTCAGCCGCGCGACGCCGGCCTTCACCAGCGCGATGCGTTCGGCCAGGGGCCGCTTCGCCCAGCCCTTCTGGGCCGAGCGGGCGCGGTCCACGGCCGACTGGGCTTCGGACAGGGTAAGCGGCGTTCGTTCGGCATAGACCGAACCGTCGACGGGGGTGATGAGCTGGATCGGTTTCATCGGATCGGTCCTTGGTTGGCACTCGGTCTGGCGCTCAGGCGCGCTCGAGCAGGCGTTGCAGTTCGAAGTCGGTCACCACGCGGTCGGTTTCCGAGATTTCCCATTCGCAGGCATGGACGTAATGGTCCACCACATCATCGCCGAAGGCCGCACGCAGCATCTTCGAGCCGTTGAGAAGGGCAGAGGCATCGCGCAGGTTCTTCGGAATCTCGCGGATGCCCTTGGCCGAATACATGTCGCCCGAAAGTTCGGGTTCCAGCTCCAGCTTGCGGTCGATGCCGTCAAGCCCGGCAGCCAGCAGCGCGGCACAGGCCAGATAGGGGTTCACGTCGGCGCCCGGGATGCGGCATTCGACGCGGATGGCTTTCGTATGCTCGCCGCAGATGCGGAAGCCCGCGGTGCGGTTGTCCGACGACCAGACCGCCTTCGTCGGCGCAAAGAGCCCGACGGTAAAGCGCTTGTAGCTGTTCACATAGGGCGCAAGGAAGGCCGTGATGTCGCGGGCATGGGTCAGCTGGCCGGCCAGGAAGTGCTTCATCATGGCCGACATGCCGTGCGCATCGGCCTTGTCGGCAAAGGCCGGCTTGCCGTCGAGCGTCCAGAGCGACTGGTGGATGTGCGAGGACGAGCCGGCCTTCTTCGTGTCATACTTGGCCATGAAGGTGACCGACCGGCCCTGCGACCAGGCGATTTCCTTCACCGCCTGCTTGACGACGATATGGTTGTCGGCGGTGTCGAGCGCGTCGGAATAGCGGTAGTTGATCTCTTCCTGGCCGCTGTCGGCCTCGCCCTTCGAATTCTCGACCGGGATGCCCGCGCCGTAAAGCCCGTTGCGGACCGCGCGCATCACATCCTCTTCCTTCGAGGTCTGGAAGATGTGGTAATCCTCGTTGTAGGCGCTGACCGGCTGAAGATGGCCCGTGCCCTCGTCGCGCAGTTCCTCGTAGCTGTTTTCGAACAGGTAGAATTCCAGCTCGGTCGCCATCATCGCCGAATAGCCCATGGCCTTGGCGCGTGCGACCTGCGCCTTGAGGATCGCGCGCGGCGAATGGGGGACCTCTTCATGGGTGTGGTGGTCCAGAAGGTCGCAGAAGACCATTGCCGTGCCCGGCAGCCACGGCACGACCCGCAAGGTGGCCAGGTCCGGCTTCATGACATAATCGCCATAACCCTTTTCCCAGCTTGACGATTTGTAGCCCGGAACCGTGTTCATCTCCATGTCCACGGCCAGCAGGTAGTTGCAGCAATGCGTCTCTTCCCAGCCGCCGTCGACGAAGAACTGCGCGTGGAACCTCTTGCCCATGAGCCGCCCCTGCATGTCGGGGGCGGCGACCAGCACCGTGTCGATGTCCCCGTTTTTCACCGCCTTGCGCAGGCTGTCGAGCGTCAGATTTCCGGCCATGTCTATCCTCCATTGGTCGGGCGCGCATCGCCTCTTCCGGCGCGGGCCCCTCTGTCTTGTCCGTTTCGGGCGGGGTTGCCCCCCGCGTCAGCGCGCGTCGGCTCGGTGTCGGCCGCGTTGCAGCTCGTTCAGGGCCGCACGCAGGACCGGCGCCAGACGGTCGGCCATGCGGCGCTCGTCTTCAGGCGTGGCGATCAGGTCGTTGCGCACTTCCAGCATGGCATGGTCCAGATCATAGGGCGTGGCCAGATGCCTCAGAGTATGCGTAACCCCGTCCGAAGCGGAATAGGGTTCGTTGAGCCGCGCATCAAGGCCGCCCTGCGCCTGCGCCGCCGCATGGATCGCCCGCGCGTAAGACGGGTCGGCGTCATGGATGATGCCGAATTCGACGGCGCGGGGCTGGCCGAAATAGACCGGCGTGAAGGAATGGATCGTGACGATCACCGGCCGCCGCCCCATCGCCAGCCGCCGCGCCACCTCAGCGTGCAGAGCCGCGACGAAGGGCAGGTAGAAGGTCTCGGTCCGCTTCAGCCGCTCGGCCGGCGTGACGGCGGCATTGCCGGGAATGTCATGAAGCTCGCTTTTCGCGGGCATGGCGCCGGGGCTGTGGGGCGGGCGGTTCAGGTCGTAGAGAAGCCGCGAGGCGTTGGCGTGGATCAGCGTGCCGTCCAGCCTTTCGGCCAGCCCGCGCGCCAGTCCAAGCGCGCCGGGGTCCCAGGCCACATGTGCCCGCCGCGTCGCCGCGTCGAGCCCGAGCGCGCCGAAGGGCGCGGGGAACTTGTTCGAGGCATGTTCGCAGACAAAGAGGAAATCGCCCGCGGCATCGGGCCGTTCCAGTGCGAAAACGCTGTGGACTTTCGCCCCGTCCAAACCCATCCTGCGCCCCATGAAGCCCCGCCCGGCCAATGGCCGCTCCGGGGGAAAAGCTCCATGGTCGCGGGGGCGCTGTCAAGATAGTTTCCGGACGATTTTTTCTGTTACGATCTTTTCCGCGCGGGCCGCGCAAGACGGCCGGGGACGGGCACAGGCGCAGGGGCAGGGACGAAGGGCGGGAGGACGGTTGTGAGCCAGAAAGCGGCGCGCGAGGCGCGGCCCACCGTCGAGCAGCAGATCAAGGCGGCCTTCGACAGCCTGACCCGCGCCGAACGGCAATTGGCCAGCCATGTGATGCGCAACTATCCCGTGGCGGCGCTGGGCTCGATCACCGCGCTGGCCAAGGGCGCCGAGGTGTCGACGCCGACGGTGGTGCGGCTGACGCAAAAGCTCGGCTACCGCGGCTATCCCGACTTTCAGTCCGTGGTCCGGGGCGAGGTCGAGGAACGGCTGATCTCTCCCCTGGCCAAGCATGACCGCTGGGCCGAGGGTGCGCCCCAGACCCACATGCTGAACCGCTTTGCCGATGCGGTCATGGGCAACCTTCAGGCGACGCTGGCCCAGATCGACCAGGCCGAGTTCGACGCCATCGCCGCGCTGATGGCCGACCCCAAGCGCCGGATCTTTGCCACCGGCGGGCGCATCACCCACGCGCTGACCGACTATTTCGTCACCCACATGGACATCATCCGCGCGAACGTCTCTGCGATCGGCGAACGCGGCAGCGCCTGGCCGCCGGCGCTGATCGACATGCGGCCGGGCGATGTCCTTCTGCTGCTGGACATCCGCCGCTACGAAAACCGCGTGCTGGAAATTGCCGAGATCGCGGCGGGGCAGGGGGCCGAGGTCGTGCTGATCACCGACCCCTGGATCTCGCCCGCCGCCGCCTTCGCCCGCCACCGCCTGTCGGCCCAGGTCGAGGCGCCCTCGGCCTGGGATTCGACGGTCGCGATCCTTCTGATCATCGAAACGCTCCTGGCGGCGATCGAAAACCTGACCTGGGACGAGACGCAGGGCCGGATGAAGCAACTCGAAGAGATTTACACCCGCGCGCGCTTATTCCGGCGCGGGAAGTAGATTCTCAGACCGACTTTTCAGACCGGGCGCGGACCGGCGGCCAAGGGCCGGCGCGAGGCGCCGAGCGCGTGCAGGACCAGCCCGATCAGGACCGTCAGCCCGCCAACCAGCGTGTTCGCATCGACCTTCTCGGCAAAGAAGATCCAGACCCAGACCGGCGACAAAAGCACCTCCAGGAGAGTCAGGAGCCCCGCCTCGGACGCGGGGATCACCCGGACGCCGGCGCTGAAAAGCGCCATGCCGCCGGTGATCGTCACCGCCCCCATGACCATGGCCAGGATCCAGGCCGAGGGCGGCACCGACAGACTTTCGCCCCTGAGCGTGATCATCGTGAAGGCCACGGTCAGCGACAGGCAGGTGCCGATCAGAAGCGAGGGCGTCGAATCGCCAAGCCGTGCGGCGCGCTGCGACAGCGTGAAGACCGAAAAGCCGGCCGCCGAAGCCAGCGCCGCGAAGTTGCCCGACGCCAGCGTCAGCCCGTCGCGCATGATCCCGTCGCGCATCATCAGGAAGATGCCCGCCCCGGCGATGACGATCGCGGCCCAGGTCGTCGTGCGCACATGCTCGCCCAGGACGGGCCGCGCCAACATGGCGGTGATGAGGGGCGCGGCGGCGAAAAGGAAGGCGGCCGAGGCGATGGTGGTGTTCTGAAGCGCATAGATCGCTCCGGAAAAGGCCACGATCAGCCCCACGCCGCCGATCAGCCCGGCCCAGCCCGTGCCCCGGATGCGTGCGGCGATACTGCCCCCGCCCGAGGTGAGCGCCAGCCACAGCATCAGGGCCGGCACCATGCCGAGCGAGCGGTAGAACAGGACCTGCCACGCCCCCGCACCGTCGCCGATCATGCGGATGAAAAGCCCGTTCAGCGACCAGACGATGCCCGCCGTGACGACCAGCGCCATGCCCTGCCGATGCGTAAGTGTCGATGCCATGCCGCGCGCGCCTCGCCTTTCCATGAGAGTTGGCCAAGGGGTGGTGGAATGGCTCGTCCGGCGGCGACGGAATGCGCCCCGCCAGCGTCGTAATCAGCCAATGGCAGCGGCGCCCGCCGGGACCGGCTCGCGCAGCCAGCCATCGGCATAGGTCACGGCCGGGCAGCCGGTGAAGCGCGCCAGCCGGTCAAGCTCTGCCTCCAGCCGCTGAAGCCGCCCCGCGCCGAAGCGCACGCCGGCCTCTGGCCAGAGCGCCGTCACGGCGAGTTCGCCCGCCTCGCGCCGGGCCTTCAGGTCGATCCGCCCGACCATCCGCTCGCCCTCGATCAGCGGAAAGACATAGTAGCCGTAAAGCCGGCGGGGGGCGGGGACGAAGACCTCGATCCGGTAATGGAAGTCGAAAAGCCGCGCGGCGCGGTTGCGGTCGCGGAGCAGGGGGTCGAAGGGCGACAGGAGCCGCAGCCGGTCTGCTGCGGGGGCCAGGGCTGCGGCGCGCTCTGGCAGGCCGGGGCGGGCGAAGGCGCGGCGGGGGCTGCCGTCGGCAGAGGTGAGCGTGACCTCCTCGATCAGCCCCCGGGCCAGGGCGGCCGCGCACCAGGCCTTGGCCTCGTCCGGGGTGACCTTGCCCCAGAAGGCGGCAAGCTCGCCCGAAGTGGCGAAGGTCAGCCGGTCGAGCGCCTGATGGCAGGCCCAGTCGATCGTCGCCTCGGTCCCCGGATCGTCGCAGGGCGGATAGACCCGTTCGGCCAGGTCGTAGATCTTGGCGAACCCCTCGCGCCGCGCCACCGCGATCCGGCCCCCGCGCCAGAGGTATTCGAGCGCGGCCTTCGACGGATGCCAGTCCCACCAGCCGCCAGAACTGCGCGGCTCGGCCTCGCCCACGTCGCCCGATCCGCAGGCCCCGTTGTCGCGCAGATGCGCCAGCACGTCCCCGGCCCGGTCCTGAAACTCGGTCCCCTGCCAGCTTGCCCAGCGTTCAGGCAGCCGCACCAGGTCGCGGGCGAAGCGGTGCTGCCAGTAGGGCAGGAACTCGGTCGGAATCAGCGACGCGTCATGCGTCCAATGTTCGAAAAGCGTGCGGTCGCGCTCCAGAAGCGGGCGCAGGTTTTCCGGCCGGTAGCGGTTCAGCCGCGACCAGAGGATCATATGGTGCGCGCGCTCGACCGTGTTGATGCTGTCGACCTGCACGAAGCCGAGCCGCCGGATCAGCGCCAGCAGGTCCGCGCCCTTGGCCGGCCCCACGGGCTGTTCGCCCAGCCCGTGCGCATGAAGGAAAAGCCGCCGCGCCGCCCGGTTGTCGATCAGGGGAGCGGCCATGGGTGTCAGCCGCCCCAGGTCCGGGTCAGGACGCCCAGCCAGTTCTCATGCGCGATCTTGCGCAAAAGCGCATCGCCATAGCCATGCGCCGCCAGCGCATCCAGAAGTCGGGGCAGGCCCGCCACGTCGCCCAGATCGGCCGGCATCTCGGCCCCGTCGAAGTCCGAGCCGAGGCCGACGTGATCCTCGCCCAGGGCGCCGATCAGGTGGTCCATGTGGCGCAGGACCGGGTCCCAGCCCTTGAAGGGCGACCGCCGGCCGCCGGGGTCCAGGAACACGGTTGCGAAGTTCAGGCCGACCATGCCGCCCGTTTCGCGGATCATCGCCAGCTGCCGGTCGGTCAGGTTGCGCGTCGTGGGCGTGACGGCATGGGCGTTCGAATGGGTCGCGACCAGGGGCGCATCCGACAGGCGCGCCACATCGTTGAAGCCGGCCTCGTTCAGGTGGCTGAGGTCGATCATGATCTTCAGCCGGTTGCATTCGGCGACGAACCTCTTGCCCGCGTCGGTCAGCCCCGGCCCGGTGTCGGGCACGCCCGGATAGCGGAAGGGCACGCCATGGCCGAAGGCCGTGGGCCGCGACCAGACCGGCCCGACAGACCGCAGGCCGGCCGCATGCCAGACGGGCAGCGCCTCGAGGTCGGGGTCGATCGCCTCGGCTCCTTCCATGTGGAAGATGGCCGCGATCCGGCCGGCGGCCATCGCCGCGCGGATGTCGGCGACCGACCGGCAGATCGACAGCGTTCCGGTGCGCTCCAGCGCGAAAAGATGCGCGGCCTCGGCCATGGCCACGGGTTGAGCTTCGGCCAGGGTCAGGGGCGCCGGCAGGGGCAGGTCATAGGGCGGCACGTCCATCCGCGCATCGGGGATGTCGGCCGTGTCCGGCGCGGCGGGCGAGGGTGAGGGGATGTAGACTGCAAAGAACCCGCCGGCAAAACCGCCCGCCTTCATGCGCGGCAGGTCAAGGTGCCCGCCGCCCGCAGCACCCGACCAGATCGCCTCGCGCTCGCCGGGGCTGGTCAGGAGCCGGAGCAGAAAGTCGTTGTGGCCGTCGAATACCGGGATCATGGGCGCCTCCGTGCGGTCGGACAGGGCCAAGGGGTCGCACAAAGGGCAAGGTCGGACAAGGGGGGGACGGGCAGGGGGACAGGTCAGCGGTCGAAGCGCTGGGACCAGGTCGGAAACAGGTCGCCCGGCTCTGCCCTTGCCAGGTAGACCGCCCGGGCGATGGCGCGGGCGAGCGTTGCGGCGGCGGCATGGCCAAGCGCGAACTCGTCCGCCGCACGGTCGGTCAGCGGCCGCGCTCCGGTCGCGGCGGCAAAGACCAGATCCCCGTCCAGAAGCGTGTGCGCCGGAACCAGCGCGCGCCCAAGCCCGTCCTGCGCCGCGATGGCAAACCTTTGGGCCTGCGCGCGGGTCAGGGCCGCATCGGTTGCGACGATGGCAATGGTCGTCGCCTCGCCGGGCGCCTTGGTGGGCGGCGGCTCGGCGCCGGGGTCGGCGTGTGGCGCGGGGCCAAGGCCGCCGAACTCTGCCCCGAATTCCCACGGTGCCGCCCAGAACTGGCCATCGGCCCCGGCGACCGCGCTGCCCATCGCATTGACGACGGCGAGCGCCCCCACGGTGAAGCCGCGCGCCAACACCGCCGAGGCGGACCCGACGCCGCCCTTCACCCCCCGCGTCAAGGCACCCGTTCCGCCCCCTTCGGTGCCGAGTGTGAAGGCCCCGCCCGCCGCATCAAACGCCGCGCGGCCAAGCGCCGGATAGGGGTTGGCCGCCCAGCCCTTGTCGCCGCCGTTCAGAAGGTCAAAGACCGCCGCCCCCGGCACGATCGGCACACGGACCGGCCCGACCGGATAGCCGCGCCCCCGGGCCAGAAGCCCCTCCGTCACGCCCTGCGTCGCGGCAAGGCCAAAGGCCGATCCGCCCGACAGGACCAGCGCGTCGACCTCTTCGACAAGCCGGCCGGACGCCAGAAGGTCCGTCTCGTGGCTCGCCGGCGCGCCGCCCATGACCGACAGGGCGGCGACGAAGGGCCGCGCCCCGGTCAGGACAGTGACGCCCGACTTCAGCCGCGCATCCCCGGCCTGGCCGACCAGAAGGCCCGGCACATCGGTGATCAGGTTCCGCGTCCCCGCCCGCATCATGTGCCCCCCGAAAGCGCCCGTTGCCCCTGCGCCGCGCCCGTGGTTCAACCTTGTCATGAGGGGGCTGCAAGGCAAAGCCCCGCCAGCAATGGAGGAAGAAAGATGCAGAAGGCCGCGATCATCACGGCAGGCGGCAGCGGCATGGGGGCGGCAGCGGCACGGCGGCTCGCCGCAGACGGCTACGGCGTCGCCATCCTGTCCTCGTCCGGCAAGGGCGAGGCGCTGGCGAAGGAGCTGGGCGGCGTCGGCGTCACCGGCTCGAACCAGTCGAATGACGATGTGAAGCGGCTGGTCGATGCGACGATGGCCCGTTTCGGCCGCGTGGACGTGCTGGTCAATTCGGCCGGCCATGGCCCCCGCGCGCCGCTTCTCGACATCACCGACGAGGGCTGGCACCAGGGGATCGACATCTATTTCCTGTCGGCGGTGCGCCCCATCCGCCTAGTCACGCCGATCATGGAGCGTCAGGGCACCGGCGGCGCGATCATCAACATCACGACCTTCGCCACCTTCGAGCCCGACCCGGCCTTCCCCACCTCTGGCGTCGCGCGGGCGGGGCTCGCGGCCTTCACCAAGCTTTACGCCGACCAGTATGCGCCCCAGGGTATCCGCATCAACAACGTCCTGCCGGGCTTCATCGACAGCCTGCCGGAAAAGGCCGAGTTCCGCGCCCGCATCCCGATGGGCCGCTACGGCCATTCAGAGGAAATCGCGGCCACCGTGTCCTTCCTGGCCTCGGACGGGGCGGCCTACATCACCGGGCAGAACCTGAAGGTCGACGGCGGCATCACCCGCTCGGTCTGAAGGCTCAGAGCCCGATATTGTCGATCAATCGCACGCCGCCGATCCAGGCGGCGGCGAAGAGGTGCGCGCCGGGCGCCGGGCCTTCAAGCGGCGCGAGCGTGTCGCCGGCCCGGACCTCCAGATAGTCGATCTCGGAAAAACCCGCCCTGAGGATCGCGGCGCGCGCGGCCGACAGGGCCTTGTCGGACGCCATGCCGCCGGCCATCGCCGCCGCAGCCTTCGCCATCTCGCGGTGAAGCGTAGGCGCGGCCAGACGGTCGCCGGGACTAAGCCGCGCATTCCGCGACGAAAGCGCCAGCCCGTCGGGCTCTCGCACTGTCGTGCAGGGCACCACTCGGCAGGGAATGTTCAGGTCAAGGACCAGCCGCCGGATGATCTGCAACTGCTGCCAGTCCTTCTCGCCGAAAAACGCCGCATCGGCGCCGGTCATCAGAAGAAGCTTGGTCACGACCGTCGCCACCCCGTCGAAATGCCCCGGCCGGTGCGCGCCGCAAAGGACATCGGGCAGGCCCGCGACGGTGACGCGGGTGGCAAAGCCCGGCGGATAGATCGCGGCCGGATCGGGCGTGAAAAGGACATCGACTCCCATGGGCTGCAGTAGCTTCGCGTCCGCCTCTTCGGTCCGGGGGTATTTCGCCAGGTCCTCGGGCTTGTCGAACTGCTTGGGGTTCACGAACAGCGTCACGATCACCCGGTCCGATGCCGCCCGCGCCGCCTGCACCAGCGACAGGTGGCCGGCATGAAGCGCGCCCATCGTCGGCACCACGCCGACGCTCTGGCCCGCCTCTTTCCAGTCGCGGACGCGCGCGCGCAGCTGGGACAGGTCGCGGAAGGTGCGCATTTCTGGTCCTACTTCTGGGGGGCTGTATCGGCGAAAAGATGTTCGGCGGCCGGGAAGCGGCGCGCGCGCACGTCGGCGGCATAGGCGGCGATGGCGCGGTCGGCCTCGACCCCCAGATCGGCATAGCGCTTGACGAACTTGGGCTTGAAGGGCGTGAAGAGACCCAGCATGTCATCGACGACCAGCACCTGCCCGTCGCAGTCGGCCGAGGCGCCGATGCCGATGGTCGGGATCGGGATGGCGCGCGTGATCTCGGTCGCGAGCGTCGCGGGCACCTTTTCCAGGACGACCGAAAAGGCCCCGGCCTCTGCCACAGCCACCGCATCGTCGCGCACCCGGCCCGATCCGTTGCCGCGCCCCTGCACAGGGTAGCCGCCGAAGGTGTTGACCGACTGGGGCGTCAGGCCGACATGGCCCATGACCGGGATGCCGCGCCGGGTCAGGAACTCGATCGTCTCTGCCATGTGGCGCCCGCCTTCAAGCTTCACCGCCTCCGCGCCCGTGTCGCGCATCAGTGCCGCGGCCGAGCGGAAGGCCTGCTCGCGCCCCTCTTCGTAGGCCGAAAAGGGCAGGTCGATGACCAGCATCGCATGGGCAAGCCCCCGCGCCACCGCCTGCCCGTGGAGCGTCATCATCTCCAGCGTCGCCTGAAGGGTCGTCGGATGGCCATGCAGCACCATCGCCACGCTGTCGCCGACCAGCGCAATGTCGCAATGCGGATCGACCAGCCGCGCGACCGGCGTCGTATAGGCCGTCAGCATGACCAGCGGCTCAGCCCCCTTGCGGGCCAGGATGTCCGGGGGTGAGATGCGTCGGTCTGGGGCGGTCGCGCTCATCGGCAGGCTCCCATGGTCAATTCGGGGGTCAATTCTTGGGACAGATCGGGCGGAGACTAGCTGCGATGCAGCATGAACACCAGAAAATGATGACGCGCCCGTCGCGCCGAGTTAAGCGGGAAAAAACAAGGGAGTAAACCATGGACCTCTTTCAACGCGTGACCCCCGCAGGCGCGCTTCCCGAGGAAGGCCGCCCCGCGCCCGAACGCGTGATCGCGGGCGATCCCGTCCACCGGACCTGGCCGCTCGAGGAGCGCGGTGCGCTCTACGCGGGGATCTGGGAATCGACGCCCGGCCACTGGCGGATTTCCTACGACGAATGGGAGTATTGCCGCATCCTGTCCGGCCGGTCGGTCATCCGTGACGACAAGGGCGGCGAATGGGCCATCGGGCCGGGCGACAGCTTCATCCTGCGCCCGGGCTTCAAGGGCAGCTGGCAGGTGATCGAGACGACGCGCAAGGATTACGTCATCCTGGCCTGACCCATGAAATAGGCCCCGGCGCTTTCGCTCCGGGGCCTATTTCTGTCTGTCGCTCGGCTTAGTAGTTCGTGCCGTCCAGCACGCTTTGCGGCACCGGCGGGATCACGCCAGCCGCGTTCGGCACCATCACCGGCGCGGTCGCGTTCACGCCGATGACCGGCTTGAACTTCGGCCACGGGATCTGGCCGGCGCGGATCTGGTCCTGCACTTCGGGCGGGAAGTCCGACACCGGCTGCATCAGCCCGTCGGCATTCTCGACCAGGTCGCCCTCAATCACCTGGCTTTCGGCCAGCGTGCGGACATGGACGTAGGTGCCAAGGTCGATGCGGTTGTAAAGGTCGATGGCGTCCTGGTTGTAAAGCCGGATGCAGCCGGCCGAGGTCGCCCGCCCGATGGTCGAGGCATTGTTGGTGCCGTGGATGCGGTAGTGCGTGTCGCGGCCGCCCTGATAGAGGTAGAGCGCGCGCGCGCCGAGCGGGTTGTCGATCCCGCCCACCATGCCGGCGGCATAGGGGCCGTAGACGTCAGGCTCGCGCTTGATCATGTTGGCGGTCGGCGTCCAGCGCGGCCATTCCTTCTTCTGCTGCACCTTGGCATCGCCAGAGAAGCCGTAGCCCTCGCGCCCGACGGCGATGCCGTAGCGGGTGGCGCGGTTGCCGGGTTCGACGACGTAAAGGAAGCGCGCATAGGGGTCGACGACGATCGAACCGGGCGCGTCGGCGGCCATGTAGGGCACGTTGGTCATCGCGGTCCGGTCGGTCAGGTAGCCGGGATCGACCGCGGCGATGACTTCACCGCCATCGACCATTTCATTGTAGCGGGGATCGACCGGGCGCGGCGGAGGCACCTCCTGCTTCGGCGGGGAGGAGCAGGCGGCAACGAGCGCCAGGGCGGCAAGCAGCGCCGGCAGGCGGAAGGCAGTCGGAAAGGTCATGGCAAAAACCGTTCTTTCATGGCGTTTCGGCTGTCCCGCCGGGGCGGAATCAAGGGCTGTCAGTGACAGAATTGTGGACCGGGTCAACCCCCGACGGCAAGACAGGCCCCGGATTTCCCCCGCAGTGCGTCCGAAATGGCAAAGGGCCGGGCGATGGCCCGGCCCCATGCTGAATGCACCCCGATCAGCCGACGATGTTGAAGCCGGGGCCGTAGGGATATTTGGTGATGTCCTCGTTCCCGTCCTCGGTGATGACCAGGATGTCATGCTCGCGGTAGCCGCCCGCGCCGGGCTGACCCTCGGGGATCGTCAGCATCGGCTCCATCGAGATGACCATGCCCGGTTCAAGTACCGTGTCGATGTCCTCGCGCAGTTCCAGCCCCGCCTCGCGACCGTAGTAGTGGCTGAGGACGCCGAAGGAATGGCCATAGCCGAAGGTGCGGTATTGCAGCACCTGATGTTCCTCGAAGAAGGTGTTGATCTTCTTGGTAACTTCCGAACAGCTTGCGCCGGGCTTCAAGAGGCTCATCCCGTATTCGTGGGCCGCCACGTTGATGTCCCAGACCCGGCGAGAGGCCGGGTCGCACTCGCCGACGAAGAGCGTGCGTTCAAGCGCGGTGTAATAGCCCGAGATCATCGGGAAAGTGTTCAGCGACAGGATGTCGCCGCGCTTCAGCTTGCGGGCGGTGACGGGATTGTGGGCGCCGTCGGTGTTGATCCCGGACTGGAACCAGACCCAGGTGTCGCGATATTCGGCGTCGGGAAAACGCCGCGCGATTTCCAGCTCCATCGCGTCCCGGCCGGCCATGGCGATGTCGATCTCGCGCGCGCCTTCGGCGATCGCCTCGCGGATCGCGTAGCCGCCCACGTCGGCGACATTGGCGCCATGGACGATCAGCGCGATCTCTGCCTTCGATTTGTGCATCCGCTGCGTCATGGTCGCCGGCGCGATGTCGACGCGGGCCTTGGGCGCCAGGAAAGCGTCAAGCTTGCCGCTTTGCAGAAGCGTCAGATGGTCGCCCTCGAACCCGATCACCTTGCCCGGGCCGGTCACCGACAGGATCGCCCGCCAATAATTGTCGCGCTGCCAGTCGGTATAGGTGATGTTGTCGCCGTGGCACCGCCGCCAGGGCTGGCCCGCGTCGATCCCGGCGCTGATCGTCACGCTTTGCGTGGGCGTCACCACCAGCCCGTAGGGCCGCCCGAACGAGCAGTAGAGGAAGCCCGAATAGTAGGCGATATTGTGCATCGAGGTGAAGATCGCGGCCTCGACGCCCAGGTCGGCCATGATCTTGCGCAGGCCCTTCAGGCGGGCCTCATATTCCGATGCGGCGAAGGGCAGGACCCGATCGCCCTGGTGGAACCGGTATTGCTGCGGACGTTCCGTCATAACAGACCTCATGTCGGGGGTCTGCGCTGGTGCGCGTCGAGACCCCGAAAGATCCCGGCGTGCAGGACGGTGGCAGGCGGACCTGCAAGCGGCGGGGCGCGGACAGTGCACCCCTGGGGCGACGCCATCGCCCCGGCTCGAGGACAGGAAATGCCGCGTGAGCGGACTTTTGGCAAGGAAAATTTGCCGCAGTTGATCCGGGCGGCCGCGTTCCTATCTGAGAGTCACCAACGCAAAAGGAGCCGAGCCGATGAAATGCCCGACCGATGGCGAAACCCTTGTCATGTCCGACCGCAACGGCGTCGAGATCGACTATTGCCCGAAATGCCGGGGCGTCTGGCTGGACCGGGGCGAGCTTGACAAGATCATCGAACGGGCAGGGGTCGCGCCCGCGCCGCAGATGCAAAGCGCCCCCCAAAGCGCCCCGCCATGGGGCCAGCGCCGTGACGATGGCTGGCATGGCGGCAGGGACGAGCACGGCCATTCCCGCCAGCGCCCCTACCTCAAGAAGCGCGAGAGCTTCCTGGGCAACCTCTTCGACTTCTGAGGCTAGGGGTCAGGGCTCAAGGCTAGGGGCTCAGGACTTCTGTCCCAGCCCCAGCCAGGCCTTGAACCGGCCCCAGTCGGTGCGGGCGGACTTCATCCGCTCGTCCGTGCGGCTTTCGATCCCGTCGAGCGCGTCCGTGATCTCGACCGCGACGGGATCGACCATGCGCTGCCGGAACTGGAGCCACATCCGCCGCACGAACAGGATGACGAGCGCCAGAAGTGTCAGGACGATGATGTTGGCCCAGGGAAAGATCGTGACATCGGGCCCAGCCACCTCTCGGATGCGCACGGCGTTCGGATAGGTCGACAGGATCGGGATGCGCCAGCCGTAATAGGTGACGGACACCCATTGCGGCGTCGCCGTCTGCTGGGCGAAGTTCGCCGCCCGCGCCTGCAGGGTGGCGCTGTCATACTTGAAATAGGGCGGCCAGACCCAGCCCGTATCCTCGTTCCGAAAGACCATCACAGTATTGTCGGGATAGGCCACGTCGATGAAGCGGATGTCGCGCGTGTCGGTCTGTTCGGCCGTCCCGGTATCGGGCGAGGCGTAGAAGATCCGGTTTTCCCAGCCAAGCGTCGTCACCCGGTTGTAGGTGTTCACCACCCGCACCACCGCATGGCGCGGCAGCGTGTAGTGCAGGAACAGCCCCACGATCAGCGCGATCAGCCCCCAGCTGCCCCAGCGCAGGTTCCGCCGCCCGCGCGACCCCGCCGGATAGCGCAGCAGAAGGATTCCGACGGAAATCGCCAGTAGTCCCAGGAACAGGCCCCAATACATGAGTGTCGACATGGCACCGCCCCTTTCGGCCTATTGTGCGTTCACAAGCCAGACGATGACCGCAAAGGCAACCGCCGGCAGGATGAAGACCAGCCACAGAAGCCGCCGGCCCGCTCCCTGCTGATAGACCCGCATCCCCGCATTGATGAAGATGTCGCGGTCGGCCTCAGACAGGCCGGACCGGCTTTCGTCCCACTCGCGCTCGAGCTCCTCGCGGTGGACCGACCGGGCATAGGTGCGCACGATCAGGTAGGCCAGCGACAGAAAGACGAGCGCCACCAGGAAGAGCCGCAGAAATCCGATCACGGGCCTCTCCTTTGTCCGGCTTGCCGCTGTCCCCGTCAGGATAGGACGGACCGACCACGCGCGACAGGGGGCCTGCGCAGTCTTTCGCCCCTTTTGCCGATGCCGCGCCGCGGTTAAGGTTCAGACCCGACTTATTGCCGGAGCGCACCATGGCCGACCCTCGCAAGACCCTGCTTCTGACCGGCGCATCGCGCGGGATCGGCCATGCGACGGTCAAGAGATTCGGCCGCGAGGGCTGGCGCGTCCTGACCTGCTCGCGCCATCCGTTCGATCCGCGCTGCCCATGGGACGGGGGCGAGGACAACCATGTCCAGGTCGACCTGTCGGACCCGAACGCCACCATGGCCGCGATCGAGGCGATCCGGGGCAAGCTGGACGGGCGGCTCGACGCACTGGTGAACAACGCCGGGATCTCGCCCAAGGGGCCGGGCGGTGCGCGGCTCAGCTCGATCGACACCGACCTGCGCGACTGGGGCAAGGTCTTTCACGTCAACTTCTTCGCGCCGATCGTGCTGGCACGCGGGCTGAAGGCGGAACTGTCCGCGGCCAGGGGGGCGGTAGTCAACGTGACCTCCATCGCCGGCAGCCGGGTCCACCCTTTCGCCGGCGCGGCCTACGCGACCTCCAAGGCCGCACTCGCGGCGCTGACGCGCGAGATGGCGCATGATTTCGGCCCCCTTGGCGTGCGGGTGAACGCCATCGCGCCCGGAGAGATCGAGACATCCATCTTGTCGCCGGGGACCGAAAAGATCGTCGAGGGCCTGCCCCTTCGCCGGCTCGGCCAGCCGTCAGAGGTGGCGGACGTGATCTGGTTCCTCTGTTCGGACCAGTCGTCCTATGTGACGGGGACCGAGGTCGCGGTGAACGCGGGCCAGCACGTCTGAGGGTATCAGGAAATCCCGGCGATCAGCGCGCGCAGCGTCTCGATCCCGTCGCCCTTTTCGGACGAGGTGACGACAAGCTCGGGAAAGGCCGCCGGATGTTTCTGCAAGGCTTCGCGCACCTGCACGAGGATGGCGTCCCGGTCCGACGCCTTCAGCTTGTCGGCCTTGGTCAGCACCACCTGGAAGGGCACCGCGGACCGGTCGAGCAGCGTCAGGATCTCTTCGTCCACGAGCTTGATGCCATGGCGCATGTCGACCAGCACGAAGGCGCGGCGAAGCGTCGGGCGCCCCGCAAGATAGGCCTTCAGCAGCCGCTGCCATTTCTCGACCACGGGCTTCGGCGCCTCGGCATAGCCATAGCCCGGCAGGTCGGTCAGATAGTGGCTGTCACCGGCCGTGAAATAGTTGATCTCCTGCGTCCGCCCCGGCGTGTTCGAGGCCCGCGCGAGGTTGCGCCGCCCGGTCAAGGCGTTGATAAGGCTGGATTTTCCGACGTTCGAGCGGCCGGCGAAACAGACCTCGGGCCGGTCGGCGGCGGGCAGGTGGCTCATCTCGACCGCGCCCTTCAGGAAGTCGACCTGGCTGGTCAGCAAAAGCCGCCCGGCCTCGCGCTCTTCGGGGGTCGGCTCGGGCGACAGGGGAAAGGGTTGGGTCGTCATGCGAGGATCTCCACCTGGGCGCCATCCGTGATGCGGCCGCCCGTCAGAACGCGGGCGTAAAGGCCGAAGACCGCCTCGCCCCAAAGCGCCCTCAGCGCGCCGAGCGTGTCGGCGTCGCGCTGGCCGGTCCCGGGGTTGGCAGCGGTCGCAAGGCAGCGGACGATCGGTTCCACCACCTCGAGCGTCGCCGCGCCGATCCGCAGGCGCCGGCCGGTCCAGCCCCGTTCGTCCCAGGCCGCAACGCCGTCAAGCCAGAGGTTCGCGCGCCAGCGCAAGGGCGAAAGCTCGATCCCCATCGCCTGCCCGAGCGCCCGGCCCGACGCAAGGTTGATGAGCGACACCGACGGATAGTCGGTATCCGTCAGCCCCTGCGGCTGGCCCCTGTCGATCGCGTGGATGGCGACGGGGCGGGCCCGGTCCGGCGGGCAAAGTGGCGCCACCCAGTCCAGGAACCAAGCCTGTTCGACGGGATCATCGGGGCGGAAGTCCAGGTCCGGCCGGGAGGGATGGCGCAGCACCAGCCGGCCCGTCGCCTCATCGAACCGGGCGGTGATCGCCATCAATTCCGGCGCCTTTGCCCCGCGCGAGAAGTTGGCGCAGGGCGCCCACCGGCCGGGGGCCACCCGCGCCGCCTCATGTGCGACAGCCCAGGCCCGGTCCCACGGCACCCCGGCGCCCGTCGTCAGATCGACCGCGGCCAACCCCTCGCACCCGTGCGATTTCACGGGGTGGCGCTGGATCGCGGCGACGCGCGCCGTCATTTCCCCGCCGGCTTTTTCCGCTGGAACCCTTCGCGGATATTGCCGAAGAGGTCGGGCCGTTTCCCGTGCATCGACATGATCGTGTACTGCTGCAGGAAGGTGATCGTGTTGTTGGCGATCCAGTAAAGGACCAGGCCAGAAGCGAACGACCCCAGCATGAACATGAAGATCCAGGGCATCCAGGCGAAGATCTGCGCCTGCGCCGGATCGGGGGGCGCGGGGTTCAGCTTTTGCTGGAACCACATCGAGATGCCCAGAAGGATCGGCAGGACGCCAAGCGAGATGATGGCGAGCGCCGAGGTATGGTCGGGCGCGGCCCAGGGCAGAAGGCCGAAGAGGTTGAGGATCGACGAGGGGTCGGGCGCCGACAGGTCGCGGATCCAGCCGAAGAACGGCGCCTGCCGCAGCTCGAGCGTGACGTAGATCACCTTGTAGAGCGAATAGAAGATCGGGATCTGGATCAGGACCGGCAGGCAGCCCGAGGCGGGATTTACCTTCTCGCGCTTGTAAAGCGCCATCATGCCCTGCTGGACCTTGGCCCGGTCGTCGCCGAACTGCTCTTTCAGCTTCTCCATCTCGGGCTGCAGTTCCTTCATCTTGGCCATCGAGATGTAGGACTTGCGCGCCAGCGGGAAGACGAGCGCCTTGATGATGAAGGTCAGCGCGATGATCGCCAGTCCCATGTTGCCGATGAGGCCATGGAGGTGGTGCAAGAGCCAGAAGATCGGCTTGGTCAGGAAGAAGAACCAGCCCCAGTCGATCGAATCGACGAAGCGGTCGACCTTGAGCGTGTCTTGGTAATGCTTGATGGTTTCCCATTCCTTCGCACCCGCGAAAAGCCGCATGTCGGCCGTGGCGGTGGCGCCGGGCGCGATGGTCAGGGCGGCAAGCCGGGCCGAGGCGATGTAGTTGTCACGCTCGGGCATGTAGCTGGTGACGGCGGTGAAGGGGGTGCCCGGCTCGGGGATCAGCGTCGACATCCAGTACTTGTCGGTGATCCCGGTCCAGCCGCCGGTCGCCGCTTGTGCCACGTCGGCATGCGCGCCGTAAAGCGGATCGGCGTCGAGCTTCTCGGCCTTGCCGTACTTCACCTCCAGGAGCTTGCCATCCACCATGCGGATCAGCCCCTCGTGCAGGACGTAGGTCCCGCCAAGGTGCGGCGCGCCCTCGCGCGCGACAAGCCCGTAGGGCACCAGCGTCACCGGCGCGCCGGTCCGGTTTTCGACCGACTGGGTAACGGTGAACATGTAGCTGTCGTCGACCGCGATCGTGCGGCGGAACAGAAAGCCCGCGCCATTGTCCCAGGCCAGCGTCACGGGCGTGGCGGGGGTCAGGGTCGCCCCCGTGTCGAGCGTCCAGTGGGTCGCGGCATCGGGGAGCGGCGGGGCGGCAGGGGCCGCAGTCCCCGCAGCGACCGGCGCGACCGTCCAGCCGAAGTTGACGATATAGGGCTTCAGCGCCTTGCCGTCGAAGCCCGTGGTGCCCCAGGTCAGCAGCCGGACGATGGGCGAGGCGGGGTCGAGTGTTTCGCGGTAGTCCTTGAGCGACAGGTCGTCCAGGCCACCGCCCAAAAGGTTGATCGAGCCCTTGAGCCGCGGCGTGTCGATCGCGATGCGCGGATCGTTGGCCGGGTCGGCCGTGGCAGGTTGCGTGGGCGACTGCGGCGCCCCCGTGGTCGCAGACGAGGTTGCGGCCGCCGTGGTGCCGGCTGTGGTGCCAGCCGCTGTGGTTGCCGACGCGGTCGCGGCCGTCTGCGCGGCGGTGTCGGTCGCTGGCGGCGTGGCGGGCGGCGGGAAGAGCACGTACCAGACGATCAGCACGAGCGTCGACAGGACTGGCGCCAGGGTCAGAGGCCTGTGGTTGTCGTCGCGATTGTCCCTGAGGACGCCCACCCGTCAGTAGCCCAGATCAGGCTGCTTCAACAGAAGGGCCGAAGAAACGTCAAGCCTTTTCGGCCCCTGGGCACCCCCCGGACAACCCCGGGGCGACAACCGGGCACGCTCTGGCCAACCCCGGGCCAACCCCGGCCGGACGCGGAAGGGCCGAAAGCCGCCGGTGGTCCGGCGGCCCCGTATCACCTGGCCCCCCTGTCAGCTGGCCCGGCGCCCGACGGGTGGCGGCGGGGCGAGCCGGTTGCGGTGCCCGTCAAGCCAGCCCACCGTATCCTCGAACGGCATGGGCCGGGCGATGGCGTAGCCCTGCACATGGCCGCAGCCAAGCTGAGACAGCATCGAATGTTCGGCGAGCGTCTCGACCCCTTCGGCAAGGGTCGAAAGACCCAACCGTTCGGCCATCGAGAGGATGGCCGCGACCATCTTCTGCTGGTTGGCATCGCTGTCGACATGGGTCACGAAGGACCGGTCGATCTTGATGCGGTTGACGGCGAAGCGGCGGATCGAGGTGATCGAGGCATGGCCGGTGCCGAAATCGTCAAGGTCGATGCCGCAGCCCATGGCGGAAAGGGCGCCGATCGTCTGGACGATCGTGTCATTGTCCGCCTCTGCCACCACGGATTCGAGGATCTCGACGGTCAGGTGCCGGGGGGTCAGGTCGAACCGGTCGAGTTCCCATTGCAGCCGTTCCGACAGGCGCGGGTTGCGCAGGTCGTCCTTGCCGAAGTTGACAGCGACGGAAGGGATCGCGAAGCCGGCCCGGTGCCAGGTGCGCAGCGCGCTGAGCGACTGATAGAGCATGGCTTCCGACAGCCGCCCCGAAAGGCCGCCCGCCTGTACCGCGCCAAGGAAATCGGCGGGCGGCAGAAGGCCACGGTCGGGATGCTTCCAGCGGGCGAGCGCCTCGAAGCCGGAGACGGCGCCGGTGTCGGTCGACAGCTGCGGCTGGAACCAGGCGACGATCTCGCCCCGGTCGAACGCCTGTTCGAGCCGTTCCTGCAGGGCCGAGCGGTCGCGGGCGGCCGCCGCAACCTCGGGCGAGAAGGCGCGGATGGCGGCGGGGCCGTTGCGGCGCGCATCCTCCATCGCCAGTTCGGCGGCGGCGAGCATCGCCTCGCCCGTGCGTTCCAGCGCGCGTCCGTCCGGGCAGAAGCCGATGGACAGCGTCAGGTGCAGCGTCATGGCGCCGATCGACAGGGGATCGGCCAGCGAGGCCTGAAGCCGCGCGGAAATCTGCACCAGCGTTTCAAGGTCGGTCCGCCGGCCGGGGTCGAGGACCACGGCGAACCGGTCGCCTTCAAGCCGCGCGACCAGGTCGTCGGGCCTAAGCGTCGACAGGAGCCGGTCCGCGATCGAGCGCAGAAGCTGGTCATGCGCCTGCTGGCCATAGCGCTGCACGAGGCGGTCGGCCTCATCCACGCCGACGACAAGGCAGGCGATCGCGCGGCCGCTGAGGTCGGCATCGCGCAGAAGCGTGTCGAGCCTGAGGACGGCCGCGAGGCGCAGGGGCAGGCCGCTGATCGGGTCGCGGAATTCGCTCGACAGCCCCGGCCGCCCGGACCGCAGGATCATGCGCAGAAGAAGGAAGGGCAGCGCCGACAGGGCGGCGATGAGCCCGCCTTCTGGCCCGAGCCAGAAACCGGCGGCGAGAAGAATGGGCAGGAACGCCGCCACCTCGGTCGCGAGGTCGCCCCAGAGGGCAGGCGCGCCGCTGCGTGCAACGGGTCGGGACAGCCATTTGCCCATCAGGCGATTCCTTTGCAAGACCATCATCTTGCTCAAGAATGGCAGAACCGGGTGACTGAACCGTTAATCGCGCACGAAGAGTGCGGGCGGCCCCCCGGCCTCTGGCGCAACGCCCCCGTCCGAAAGGGAAAGCCCGGCGAAATCAAAGAGTTCCGGGTCGGGAAGGTGCGATGGCCGCACATTCATCAGCGCGCGGAACATGATCTGCCGGCGACCGGGGCTGCGCGCTTCCCACTCGTCGAGCATCCGTTTCACCTGCGCGCGCTGCAGGCCCTCCTGGCTGCCGCAGAGGTCACAGGGAATGATCGGATAGCCCATCGCGCGGGCGAAACGGTCGCAGTCGGCCTCGGCCACGAACGCGAGCGGGCGCAGGACGAAAAGGTCGCCTTCTTCGTTCACCAGTTTCGGCGGCATGGTGGCGAGGCGCCCGCCGTGGAACAGGTTCATGTAGAACGTCTCGAGGATGTCGTCGCGGTGATGGCCAAGGACCACCGCCGAACAGCCCTCTTCGCGCGCGATGCGGTAAAGGTTGCCGCGCCGGAGCCGCGAGCAGAGCGAACACATGGTCCCGCCGGGCGCAATCTTCGAGGTCACGACCGAATAGGTGTCCTGATATTCGATCCGGTGCGGCACACCCATGCGGGTCAGGAACTCGGGCAGCACCGTAGCGGGAAAGCCCGGCTGGCCCTGGTCGAGGTTGCAGGCCAGAAGTTCGACCGGCAGCAGGCCGCGCCACTGAAGCTCGGTCAGGATCGCCAGGAGCGTGTAGCTGTCCTTGCCGCCCGACAGGCAGACGAGCCAGCGCGCGCCGCGCTCGGCCATGGCGTAGCGCTCGATCGCCTCGCGCACCTCGCGCACGAGGCGCTTCCTGAGCTTGCGGAACTCGGTCGAGGCGGGGGCGCCGTGAAAAAGCGGGTGGATGTCGTCGCCGATGTCCCGGTCGATCTCTGTCATTCTGTCGGTCCCCCGTCTTTTCCCGGCGGAACCGGATCATAGCCCGAGCCGCCCCAGGGATGGCAGCGGCCGATGCGCCGTGCCGCAAGCCAGCCGCCGCGGACCCCGCCGTGCCGTTCCAGCGCCTCGAGCGCATAGGCCGAGCAGGTGGGCTGGTAGCGGCAGGAATGGCCGACCCAGGGCGACAGCACCAGCCGGTAGGCCCGGACCGGCAGCGAGAAGGCCCAGGCGAGGGGCGTCATGGCGCGTGCCCTTCGGGTCATGGCGTGCGCCCTTCGGCAGGCTTCGGTGCGCGCGGGCGGTGGATGGCGGCCAGTGCCTGGGCCAGATCGCCCTGCATCAGCGCGAAGTCGCGGGTCGCGGTCGCTTCGGGCCGGCCGACCAGCACATAGTCCCAGCCGGGGCGGCCGCCTGCGGGCAGGACCAGCCGGGCAATCTCGCGCAGCCGCCGCTTGGCGCGGTTGCGGGCCACGGCATTGCCGACCTTCTTGGAACAGGTGAAGCCGACGCGGATCAGGGCGGGGTCCACGGGTTCGTCCGCGCGCCGCTCGCGCGCCTGCAGAAGGAAGCCGCCAGTGCCCTGACGACGGGCCTGCGCCGCGCGCAGGAAGTCCGGGCGGTTGCGCAGCCGCTCCAGACGAACGGAAACCGCCGGTCCCCGCTCTGCCATCGGGCCGGTGGCGCCGAGGGCAGGGGGGGCCGGCGGCATCATGCCGTTAAAGGTCGGCCTTAAGCCGACAGAACCTTGCGGCCGCGGGCGCGGCGGGCGTTCAGGACCTTGCGGCCCCCTTTGGTCGCCATGCGCGCGCGGAAGCCGTGGCGGCGGGCGCGAACCAGGTTCGAAGGTTGATAGGTGCGCTTCATCGCTCTTACTCCGGGTCTTGGGCCCAAACCCGAGAAGGGATTCGAAGGCCGGTCGTTCGAAGCCCGGTCCATAGACGCCGGACGCGGGCAAGTCAACCGGCCGAGGCGCCCCGCGACCGCTCTTTTCGGGCCGGGGCGGCGCGCGGCGGCCGGACCTTCATTTGCAGTGCCCGAGCCGCCCCGCTATCCTGCCACCGATCTGCCCTTAGTGGCGAGACGGCGCGAAAGGCAAGCGGGCCCCGATGTTCCTGAAGACGCTCTCCGGCCGGTTCCTGATCCTGACCGCGCTCTTCGTGCTTCTGGCCGAGGTGCTGATCCTTCTGCCCTCGGTCGCGCGGTTTCGCGAGGACTATATCCGTTCGCGCCTCGAACGGGCGCAGATCGCTTCGCTGTCGCTTCTGGCGGCGGGCGACGCCATCGACAAGTCGGTGGAACGCGAGCTTCTGGCCAACGCCGAGGTCTACAACGTCGTCCTGCGCCGCGATGCGGTGCGCCAGCTGGTCCTGTCCTCGCCCATCCCCCAGCCGATTGCCGCCACCTACGACATGCGCGACCCGAGCATCGGCACCCTGATCCACGACGCGATCACCACGCTTCTGACGCCCGAAAACCGCATCATCCGAGTGATAGGCGACCCGGTGAAACAGGCCGGGATGCTGATCGAGGCGACGATGGACTCGGGGCCGATGCGGCAGGCGATGATCACCTACGCGCTTCAGGTCCTGACCCTGTCGGCGACGATTGCGGTCCTGACGGCGCTCTTGCTCTTCTACGCCGTGCGGCGCGTCCTTCTGTTGCCGATCCGGCGCGTCGTCGACCATATGACGGCCTATGCCGAGGCGCCCGAGGATGCGCGGCTGGTGATCGTGCCGCAGTCGGGCGTGGTCGAGCTGCACGACGCCGAGGTGGCCTTTCAGGCGATGCAGATGCAGGTGACAGGCGCCCTGAAGCAGAAGGACCGGCTGGCCCAACTGGGCGGCGCGGTCGCGCGGATCAGCCATGATCTGCGCAATATCCTGACCACCGCGCAGCTTATGACGGACCGGCTGGAAGGCTCAAGCGACCCGGCCGTCGCCCGGGCGGCGCCGAAGCTCGTGGGCTCGATCAGCCGGGCGGTGACCTTGTGCGAATCGACGCTCGCCTTCGGCAAGGCCGAGGAGCCGCCGCCGAGCCTCGCGCTCTTCAAGCTGCGGCCCCTCGTCGATGAGGTGGCCGAGGCCGAGCGCCTGTCCTCGACCGGCGCGGTCGAATTCCTGACCGACGTGCCGGGCGGCCTGACCGTCAGGGCCGACCGCGAGCAGATCTACCGCGTCCTGTCGAACCTCGCCCGCAACGCCCGGCAGGCGATCGAGGCGACCGGCATCCCCGGCACGGTCGAGATCGGCGCGGGGGAAGAGGATGGCGGCTGGTGGGTCCGGGTCGGCGACACCGGCCCCGGCCTGCCGCAAAAGACGCGCGAGCGGCTGTTCCAGGCCTTCCAGAGCGGCGCGCGCAAGGGGGGCACCGGCCTTGGCCTTGCCATCGCGGCAGAGCTGGTCCGCGCCCATGGCGGGCGGCTGGAACTGGTGCGGTCGGACGAGGACGGGACCGAGTTCATGGCCCATCTTCCCCGCGCGCTGGACGGCGCGTTCGAGGATGGTCAGAGCCGCACCTGGGCCCAAACCTAGGGCAGAAGCTGAAGCCAGAACCAGACGGTCAGGATCGACAGCGCCGTGCCATACAGGATCGAGGTCGCCGCGACCCGCTTGCCCACGCCATACATGTTCGCGAAGAGGTAGGCGTTGATCCCCGGCGCCATCGCGGCGGTCAGCGTGGCCGACCGCAGTTCCGGCACCGAAAGGCTGAAACCGCGCGTCCCGAGCCAGAGCGTCATCGCCGGATGCAGGATCAGCGACAGGGCGACGATCATCGCCACGATCCGCAAATCGCCATCCGGCCGGTAGCGCACCAGGACGCCCCCCAGCCCGAAGAGCGCCGCCGGCAGACCGGCGCTGCCGATCATCCTGACCGCGGCCGTCACGGGTTCCGTCAGCGGCAGGCCGGACAGGTTGACGGCAAAGCCCGCCGTGATGCCGATGACGAGCGGGTTCCGGATGAGCCCCGACAGGATGCGGCTGAGGACCGCCAGCGGCGAAAGCCCGTGGCCGCGGCTCTTCACCACCTCCATCGCCGTGATACCGAAGGCATACATGACCGGCGAATGCATGGCGATCAGCGCATAGTTCGCCGTCAGCGCATCGGCCCCGTAGGCGCGTTCGGTGATCGGCACGCCCAATAGCAGCGTGTTCGAGAAGAGGCAGGCAAAGCCGATCGCCACGCAGTCCGGCCCCGGCCGGCCGAAGATGAAGTAGGCCGCAAGCCCGCCCAGGATGAAGGCGACAAGGGCGCCGGTGAAGAAGCTCAGGAACAGGGGCGCCGTGATCGCCTGACCGAGGTCCATCTGCGCCACGCCCAGAAACAGCAGGCAGGGGACCGCTATGCCTTGGGCGAAGGTCATCAGGGCGTCGATGGCAGTGCCGTCCAGATAGCCGCGCCAGACCGTCAGGTAGCCGGCCCCCAGGACCAGAAAGACCGGCAGGATGACCTGAAAGAGCGCCTGCATCGGGTCAGTCCGGCAGCTCGATCACCATGCCGTCATAGGCGGCATCGATATGGCCGGGCGTTTCCGCCTGCAGGGTCGCGTGGTCCAGGTCGGTGTGCATGTTGGTCAGGACGGCACGTTCCGGCTCCATCCGCGCGATCCAGGCCAGCGCCTCGTCAAGGTGGAAGTGCGTCGGATGCGGCTTGCGGCGCAGCGCGTCGAGGATCCAGACCTTGAGCCCGCCCAGCTCGTCGACCGCCTCGGGCGGGATTTCCGACACGTCGGGCAGATAGGCCAGCCCGCCGATGCGGAAGCCCAGGGCCTCGATGTCGCCATGCTGGACCCGGAAGGGGTTGAGCGTGACCGGCCCGCCCGCACCCTCGATGGTGAAGGGGCCGCGGATGGTGTGGATCTCGCAGATCGGCGGGTAGCTCGATCCCTCGGGCTGCACGAACGCATAGCCGAAGCGCGAGATCAGCGCCTCTTGCGTCGGCGGATCGGCCCAGACCGGCAGCCGCCGCCGCGCCAGGATCACCAGCTGGCGCAGGTCGTCCAGTCCGTGGACATGGTCGGCGTGGGAATGGGTGTAGGCCACCGCATCAAGGCTCGATATGCCCGCCGCCAGAAGCTGGGCCCGCATGTCGGGCGAGGTGTCGATGAGGACGGTTGTCGTGCCCTCGTCACCCTGCCTTTGCACCAGAAGCGAGCAGCGCGTGCGGGCGTTCTTGGGGTTCGTCGGGTCGCAGTCGCCCCAAAGCCCGCCGATGCGGGGCACCCCGCCGGACGATCCGCACCCCAGGATGGTGAAGCGGAAGCGCGCCACCTCAGGCCGCCTTCGCGGGCCGTGCCGCGCGGGTGAAGAGCCGGTCGAAGTTCGCCTCTGTCTGCGCGGCGAAGGCCGCAAGGTCCATGCGGTAGAGTTTCGCCCCGACCGCCGCCGTATGGGCCACATAGGCCGGCTCGTTCCGCCGCCCGCGATGGGGCGGGGGGGCGAGGTAGGGCGCGTCGGTTTCGACAAGGATGCGGTCGATCGGCGCGTCGGCGAAGATCGCGCGCAGCTCGTCGCTTTTCGGGAAGGCCGCGATCCCCGACATCGACAGGTAGAACCCGAGGTCGAGCGCCGCGCGGGCAAGTGCCGGACCGGAGGAAAAGCAGTGCATGACGCAGGAATAGGCGCCGTTCGCATGTTCCTCGGTCAGGATCCGCGCCATGTCCTCGTCCGCCGCGCGGGCATGGATGATGAGCGGCAGCCCCGTCTGGCGCGCGGCCGCGATATGTATGCGCAGGCTTTCCTGCTGCCTGACCGCACTTTCGGCTGTGTAATGGTAGTCGAGCCCCGTCTCTCCGATGCCGACGAACTTCGGATGCCGGGCGAGTGTCACCAGCCCCTCGACCGTCGCCATCGGCTCTTCGCCGACACTCATCGGATGGACGCCGGCGGCATAGTAGACGCCCGGATTGGCCTCGGCGATGGCGCGGACGCGGGGCTCGGACGCGGCGCGCGTGCAGATCGTCACCATGCGCTCGACCCCGGCGGCGTGCGCGCGGGCAAGGATCGCCGGCAGGTCGTCCGCGAAATCCGGGAAGTCCAGATGACAATGGCTGTCGGTCAGGCGCGGGGGCAGGCGCGGAGGTGGCGAGGTGGTCGGATCGGTCATGCGAGCCCGCCTCCGGTCGGGGCCTGTCGGTCGGGCAGTTACGGACCGATGGTTAGGTGGCGGCGGTGTGGGCGGCCTCTTCGATCCTCTGGATCATATCGAAGGAAAGCGCCGCCGGGTCAAGGTTCACCGCCCGCCCGTGACGCGCCCGCGCGCCGAGCGTCTGGTGAAGTGCGGCCCATGTCCGCGCCGCGCGCGCGTCGGGCGACAGCCGCGCCATCAGCGCAGCCTCTCCGGGCGCGGCCTCGGGGACCGGCGGACCGGCCAAACCCGCACGGGCGAGCCGCGCAAGGAACAGATCGAACAGCGTCAGCATCAGGTCGAACCGCCCCTCGGCCCCCCGCGCCGCCGCACTGTCGGCAAGCGCCAGCGCGCGCGGCCGGTCGACCTGCGGCAGGCCGGAAAAAAGCGCCACGATGTCGCGGTAAAGCGCCAGCCCGTCAAGCTCGGCAATCCGGATCGCCTCGCCCGGCGAGCCTGCCGACAGGGCGGCCATCGCCGGTTCTTCCGCCCCCTCGATCCCCGCCTCTGCCATCGCGCGGGCAAGGTCGGCCGGGGCCAGCGTGGTCAGCCTCAGCTCGCGGCAGCGCGAGCGGATGGTGGGCAGAAGGCCCGATGGCTGGTGGGACACCAGAAGCAGGATTGCGCCGGCCGGCGGCTCCTCCAGAAGCTTCAGAAGCGCATTGGCGGCTGCCGTGTTCAGATCATCCGCCGCATCGACGATGACCACCCGCCGCCCGCCGTCCGCCGCACTCAGATGCAGAAAGTTCTTGAGCTTGCGCACCTCGTCGACCCGGATGTCGGCCGAAAGCCGGTCGCCCTTGTCGTTCGGGCCACGGCGCAGGATGAAAAGCCCCGGTTCGGCGCCCGCATGCATGTGCCGCGCGACCGGGTGATCGCCGGGCACGTCGAGCGACGTGGGCGGCTCTGGCGCGCCGAAAAGCCCGGCCTCGGCCCCGGGCGGGTTTGCCAAGAGGTAGCGCGCGATCCGCCAGGCCAGCGTCGCCTTGCCGACCCCGCGCGGGCCGGTCAGAAGCCAGCCGTGATGCAGCCGCCCGGCAGCCAGCGCCTCCAGGAACGCCGCCTCTGCCGCCTGCTGGCCGAAAAGCTGCGCCGTCTCGCGCGGGTGGGGAGCGCCCGGCACGCGGTCGGGTTCGGGAAGCTCGACCTCGCTCATCTGGGGCTCACCGGCTGCTCATCGGCGGGCAAGTGCGGCATCGGCGATCGAGGCGACCTCGGCCGCGACCACCTCGGGCGGCCGCGCCCCGTCGATCACCCGGAAGCGGCCGGGGTGCGCTGCCGCAAGCGCGAGGAACCCCGCCCGCATCCGGGACTGCAGCGCCTCGCCCATGTCCTCGAACCGCTCTTCGCTGCCTTGCCGCCCCAGTGCCCGCGCCAGGCCAAGGGCCGGGTTCATGTCGATCAGGAAGGTCAGGTCCGGCTCGACCCCGATCATCTGGTCATGCAGCCGGTCGACCGTCCCGCCCAGGTCGGGTCGCGCAAGCCCCTGATACATTCGCGTCGAATCGGCGAACCGGTCCGAGATGACCACCTGACCGGCGGCAAGCGCCGGGCCGATCGTGCGCTCCAGGTGGTCACGCCGCGCGGCGGTGAAAAGCAGGATTTCCGTCTCTGGCGACCAGCGGTCGGGATCGCCCTCAAGGACCAGCCGCCGGATCTCTTCCGCGCCCGGACTGCCGCCCGGCTCGCGCGTCAGGACCACCTCGCGGCCCGCCTTGCGCAGGTGGTCCGCAAGCGCCCGCGCCTGGGTGCTTTTGCCCGATCCGTCGATGCCCTCGAAGGTGATGAACATCGCCGTCCCGCGCGTCACGAGCCGATCTCGGCCCGGATGCGCCCCATGACCTGATGGAAGGCTGTCGACAGCCGCTTCAGGTAGCCGCCCTTCGCCACGTCGGCCTCGGCCACCAGGTCGACGGTCTGCGGCGGCAGGCCGGGCGGCGTCAGGGTCAGCGTGCCGACCTTCTGCCCTTTGGCGACCGGCGCGTCGACCGGGCCCACATAGCGCACCTCGGCCGGAACCGGGCCTTGCGTCATGGAGGGCAGCAGCGCCCGCACGTCATGCGCCGCGACCAGCCCCACCCGGTCGGCGGCACCCAGGAAGACCGGCGCATCCGCCAATTTCTGCCCCGCAGGCACCAGCGTCTTCAGGGCGAAGTCGCGAAAGGCCCACTGGGCGATCCGCTCGGCCTCCTGCGCGCGATCCTTGTCGGTCTGCAGGCCCGAGATCGCGAAGATGATCCGCCGGTCGCCCTGCTTGACCGAGCCGACCATGCCAAAGCCCGCTTCCTCGGTATGCCCGGTCTTCAGGCCGTCCGCGCCGATGTTCAGCTTCAGAAGCGGGTTGCGGTTGTTGGCGTTCGCGGGGGCGCGGTCCTTGTAGTTGAACTCGGTCTGCGAAAAGACCGGGTAGAGCGTCGGGAATTCCTCGATCAGCCGCGCAGCCAGCAGGGCCAGGTCCTTCATGCTCATGCGCTGGCCGGGGTCGGGCCAGCCCGAGGCATTGGTGAAGGTCGAATGCTCGAGCCCGATCTGGCGCGCGCGTTCGGTCATCTGCCGGGCAAAGGCCTCTTCGCTGCCGGCGAGCCCCTCGGCCACCACCACGCAGGCATCGTTGCCCGAATTGATGATCATGCCATGGATCAGCTCTTCGACCGTCGGCCGGTCGTTTTCCTGCAGGTACATGGTCGACCCGCCCGCCTTGGTGAACGAAATCGCATGCGCCGACACCGGGAAGGTCGTGTCGAGCGTCACGCGTCGGTCCCGAAGCGCTTCGAACAGCATGTCGACCGTCATCAGCTTCGACATCGAGGCCGGGGGCACCGGCACCTCGCCGTCCTTGTCCAGAAGGACGGTGTGGGTCGTCAGATCATAGACCCAGGCATGCAGCGCCTTGGTGTCGAAGGCTGCCGCCGGAAGGGCCGCGAAAAGGAGGCAGAGCCCCAGCCACAGGCTCAGGATCAGGCGGAAGGGATGTCGGCGCGTCTGGGGCATGGGCGGGGAATTCGGCCTTTCAGCGGCTGACGGGGTAACTGTCGGGATAGCCGAGACCCTTGACCTTGGCCGCCATCGCATCGCGGTCGGCAACCGAGGTCGCCGGGCCGATGATGACGCGCCAGAAGCTCTTGCCCTGGCTCTGGTCGGGCCGGACGCTGGCCTTGAACCCGGCCTTCTTCATCTGCTGCGCGGCCTTTTCGGCATTCGCCTCGACCGAGAAGATGCCGACCTGCACATAGGCGCGCTTGAGCGCCGCATCTGCGGGCGCGGCCGTTGCGGTGGGCGTCGTGGTGGGTGCCGGCTTGGCTGCGGGGGCAGGCGTGGTCGCAGGCAGTGCTGCCGGCTTCGTCCCGGGCTTGCCGGCAGCCTTCTCGATTGCGGCGGCGGCCGTCCCGGTCAGGGTTTCGGTCGCGATCGCGCCGGGCTTGGCCGGGGCCGTCGCAGGCGCGCCGGGCTTTGCGGTCGCGGCAGCCACGTCAGTCGTCGCAACAGGTTTCGATGGGACCGGCGGCGGGGCAGGGGTAGGCTCGACCCGTTCCAGCGCCGTGACCTTCAGCGATGCCGGCTGGCCCGCGATCATGCCAAGCGCCTCGGCAGCGTCGGACGAAAGCTGCAGGGGCGGGCCGGGATTGTCGATCTCGCGCCGGAAAAGCGCGCCGACGACCGACTTGCCGTTCGCCTCGTTGCGGATGATGACGCGCTGGGGGTCCTTGACCGAGGTATGGGCGACCCACACCCCGCCGAGCGAGGGACGCCCGTCCCAGAGCCCCTTGGCCGTCATGCCGAAGATCTTGGCATTCTCGACATCGCGCGCGCCGTCCGCCGCATTCCCGGCGGTGGAATCGCCGGGGATCGAGGTTGCGACCGCGCCCCCGTCCACCGGTTTCCCCTTGAGCGAGGGCATGTGCATCTCGCACCCCGACAGCACGAGCGCTGCCAGAAGCGGTGCCGTCAGCGCGACCCCACCCTGAAGCCGACCCCGAAGACGAACCGAAAAACGCTGACCCATGCCTGTTCCTGCCCCTATGGCGCCAGCCCGGCCGTTCCGCCGGGGTCCGGTCGACCCGATTGCCCGATCCCTGGCCGGTCGCAGGTGCGTTGTCCGCCCTTGCCGCCGCTCGGCCCATTGTTCGCGCGCCACTTTATCCGACCCCGCCGGACAAGAAAAGGAGCGTTGGACCCCGCCGGCAGACCCCCGCCGCCCCTTGCGAGCGGCCCCTCGGCCCGCTAAGTCCGACGGGGCTTGGAAGTGTGGCCGAGTGGTTTAAGGCTCCAGTCTTGAAAACTGGCGTGGGGGGAACCCCACCGTGGGTTCGAATCCCACCGCTTCCGCCACTTCAGTCCCTGAGTGGGCACTGCGTTTATGCCACCGCCCGCCACCAGCGCCTGAAGCAGCCGGGACTTCGATCCCATGATCCTGACTTCGCCGGTATTGACCTCGACGCGCTGAGCCAGCGCGCGCAGATGGTCGCGGCGATAGCCTCCCCCTTCGAGCCGGATGCTCTGGCGGGCATTCTTGGCAAACGTGCGCAGCATCTGCGGCGTCACGGCCTTCTGGCCTGAGTTCTGGAGCATGGCCTGCGCCCGTTCGGCGTCGGCCTTGGCCTGATCGCGGATGGCCTTGAGTCCGTCGATGCGGTCTTTCAGCGCCGGATCGTTCAGATCGGCGACGCCCGACTCGATGGCGTCATAGAGCCGCTTGAGGCGCAATTCCGATTCGGTGGCGCGCTTGTTGAGTTCGGCGATATGCTCGCGGCGGCGCTCGGCATGTTCTTCCCGCCGGTCGAGAACGGCGGCAAGGATGGTTTCCAGCCGCTCGGGCCGGAGAAGCTGGTTTTCAAGATGGCTGGCGACCAGATCGTCCAGCTTGTCCATCGGCACCGCCATGCCCTCGCAGGCCGTCGGCCCCTGCCGGGCCTTGATCGAGCAGGTGTAATAGCGGTAGCGCCCGCCCTTGCCGGTGCGGATGGTCATGGCCCCGCCGCACTTGGCGCAATGAATCAGACCGGTCAGCATGGTCGGGCCGCTGATGACGGCGGCTGGCGTGACCTTCGGATTGCGGGCCTTGAGCAGTTTCTGCACCGTGTCGAAGGTCTCTTGGTCGATGATCGGCGGGACCGGGACCGTCACGATCTCACTGACCGGCTTCAATTCCTTGGTCTTGGTGCGCTTGTTGAACTCGTGCTCGCCCATGTAGGTGCGGCGGGTCAGGATGCGGTGAACCTGGCCGATGCCCCAGCGTCCGCCGTCGCGGGTGAAGATGCGGTTGCGGTTCAGGTAGCTGACGATGTTCTTGACGCCCATCTGGCCGGTGGTGCCGTCGCCATGCAGGGCCAGCCGGTAGATCAGCCGCACGGTGTCGGCGTGCAGCGGATCGATTTCCAGCTTCTTCTTGACCTTCGCGCCGCGCTGCTCGGCAGCGACGGTGCGATAGCCGATGGGAGGAAGCGAGCCGTTCCAGAAGCCCTGTCGGGCATTCTCCTTCAAGGCCCGGATGACGTGCTTGGCGTTTTCCTTCGACTGGTATTCATCGAACAACGCCATGATCTGCCGCATCATGACGTGCATGGGATCATCCCCCATTTCCTGTGTGATCGAAACCAGCTTCACGCCGTTCTTCGCCAGCTTGCGGACATAGAACTCAAGCTCGAAGTGATCGCGGAAGAAGCGGCTGAACGAGTGGACCACGACAACATCGAAGGGTGCGGGCTTCGATATGCCCGCTTCGATCATGCGCTGGAACTCGGGGCGGCGGTCGTTGGTGGCCGATGCGCCCGGCTCCACGAAGGTTTCGACCAGTTGCAGGCCGCGCGCCTCGCAATAAGCTTCGCCCTGCCGCTTCTGGTCGGGAATGGAAACATCATGTTCGGCCTGCCGCGCCGTCGAGACGCGCAGATAAAGGGCGGCGCGCAGGGTGATTGTGGAAGCGGTCATGCCGGACCTCCTTGTGCGGCAGCCTCGTCAGGCGACAGCACGGCGACACCGAATGGCAGGAAGTGCTTCGTGTTGCGTGTGACGATGACGAGTTCATGCACTGCGGCGGTCCCGGCAATCACGGCGTCCGCCATGCCGGGGTCGTGACCGGCCGCAAGCGCCTTTGCTTCCAGCCGCCCGCCGATTGCGGCGGCCTGCGCATCGAAGCCAATGATCTTGTCATCGTATGTGGAGACAAGGCCGCTGAGCCATGCTTTCAGGCTCGCGGCCTTCGCCGTTGCCCCCTTGTGGTCGAGGAGCGCGATTCCCTTCTCGATCTCATGGATGGAGACGACCGACAGAAATAGCCGTCCATCGGCGTCCATGCGGTCCAGCCATGTGAGGAAGTCAGCGGATGCTTCCGACTTCGACGGCGCCAGCACGGAGACGACGTTGGTGTCGAGAAGGAAGCCGCTCAAAGCTCGACATCCCGCGATGGTTTGCGGTTGCGCGGGAACTCTCCGCCTGGGAACGTCCTGAGATAGCTGACAAGGCCCGCCCGTTTGCGGTCGAGCGCCTTGCGCGCGATCTCCGCGGCCTCAACCGAAACCAGGGCCGCAACGGGCTTGCCATGACGGGTGATGGTCACGATCTCTCCTTTGACGGCTTCATCAACGAGGCTGGAAAATCCAGCCTTGGCGTCTCTGAGGTTGATGGTCAGCATGTCGCACCTCCATATGTAGCCATATGTGACTACATGTAATCCATTGAAGGGCGAATTTCAACGCCGATTTAGACGCCGGGAGCATCAGCCGCCGGGGCCGAATAACTCATCGAACAGATCGCCGAACCAGCGCTCGAACACCTCTATCTCGGCTTCCGTGACCGGAACGGGATCGGGCCAGTCATCGGTGACGGCCCATGTGCTGAGGTCCTGCTTGGGTGGCCTGCCGGGAAACGGCCACGAATAGCCCAGAAGCTCTTCAAGCTGCTCCGATGCCGTAGGCGGGCGTTTGGCGTGCCGGGAACGGGATGCCGCCTCGGGTTTGTGATCGTCCCTGCGATCAGTAGTCATCGAGGAAGTCGAACTCGTTGTGTGAGCGCTGCCGCCACCCGGCGGGATCGGCAACCCAGCGGTTGATGTCGGATTCCCGCCAACCGGCACCGTTGGTGCTGATCTTCAGTTGGGCCGGGAAAGTGCCTTCGGCGATCTTGCGGTAGATGGTGGACCGCGACAGGCCGGTGCGGGTACGAACGGTGTCAAAGCGGATGATACGGTCTAAGGTCAGGACTCATATCCAGAACATGACGACGGCGGCGAGGGCGCAGGCTGA
>CAMFGW010000011.1 GCA_945952025.1 uncultured Paracoccaceae bacterium | reverse complement strand
TCCGCTGGACCGCCCGTGTCACAGATCAACGAAGGCCGGCGCCTGCCCCGGTGGGCGCGAAAGCGCCCGCCGGGGCGGGCGCTGGCCGGTGGTTTTGGGCCACCGGCCGGGGACGAAGGACTTGGCCACCGCATGGCAGAGTCACTTGTCTCTGCCACGCGGTCGGTTGACGGCCGGGCTCGTCGGGCAGGGCGGTAAAAGGAAACGCGGCCCGCGTTTCCCGCGCCCGCAGCGGGGCACCGCCGCTGGGCCGCCTGTGTCACAGACCGACAAAGGCCAGCGCCCGCCGATGGCGGGGCGGGCGCTTGCCGATGGCCTTTGGGGCCATCGGCGGGGACCAAAGGCAAAGCCTTCGCATGGCAGGGTCTATGGCCCCTGCCAGCCGATGTGGCCGTCTCAGACGTTCTCGATGCGGATCGCGACCGGCTCGCCGGTCAGGACGCCCGTCGCAGGCAGGCGCTTCAGCGCATGGGCGAGCGCCTCGGGCGTGCATTTGTGGGTCACGATCAGGACGGGTGCGACCGAGCGGTCCTCATGCGCATACTGGCGCATCCGGTCGATCGAGATCCCCTCGTCGCCCAGGACTGCCGCCACCTTGGCCAGGGCGCCAGGCTTGTCGGCCAGCGCCATGCGCAGGTAGAAGGGCGCGGGCGCGGTGGCGCGGGCCGGGGTCGGCTCGACCAGCGTCGCGGCCGGCTGGCCGAAGGTCGACAGCCGGGTGCCGCGCGCCAGGTCGATGACGTCGGCCATGACGGCCGAGGCCGTCGGCCCTTCGCCTGCCCCCGCGCCGCGCATGACGATCTGCCCGACGGCATCGCCTTCCAGCACCACCATGTTCGTGCCGCCCTGCAACTGGCCGAGGGGGCTGTCGGCCGGGACGAGGCAGGGGCTCATGCGCTGCTCGAGCCCGCGGCCCGTCATCTGCGCCACGCCCAGAAGCTTGATGCGGAAGCCCATGTCGGCGGCCAGCCGGATGTCGTCGATCGAGATGCGGTCGATGCCTTCCAGCTCGACCGCGTCGAAGGCGACCTTGGTGCCGAAGGCGATGGCCGCGAGTAGCGACAGCTTGTGGCCGGCGTCGATGCCGCCCACGTCAAGCTGCGGATCGGCTTCTAGGTAGCCGAGCTGGCGCGCCTCTTCGAACACCTGGTCATAGGGCAGGCCGGCATTTTCCATGCGGGTCAGGATGTAGTTCGTCGTGCCGTTCATCACGCCCATGACGCGGCGGATCTGGTTGGCGGCCAGCCCCTCGGTCAGGGCCTTGATGACCGGGATGCCACCCGCGACCGCTGCCTCGAAGCGGATGGCGCGGCCCTTGGCCTCTGCCTCTTCGGCAAGGCGCTGACCGTGGTGGGCTAGCAACGCCTTGTTCGCGGTCACCACATCCTTGCCGGCGGCAATCGCGGCCTCGGTCGCGGTGAGCGCGGGGCCGTCCGATCCGCCCATCACCTCGACCAGCACATCCACGTCGGGGCGGCGGGCCAGCGCCACGGGATCGTCTTCCCAGGCATAGGCCGACAGGTCGACCGGGCGGTTGCGCGTCTTCGAGCGGGCCGAGACGGCGGTGATGGTGATCGGCCGGCCGGCGCGGCGGGCCAGAAGATCGGCCTGCGTCTGGATGATGCGGACGACGCCCACGCCAACGGTTCCCAGCCCGGCGATGCCCAGTCTGAGGGGGCCCAACTTCTGGGGGCCCAACTTCTGGGGGTCGGACATGGAACTCTCCCTGGCTTTCCGGAACTCGGGCCGGGGTCTAGCCGAAAGGGCGTCCTGCCGCAACTGGACGAGGGGGCCCGCGATGCGCTCTTGCGCGATGCGGACTTGCACGGGGCGGGGGGGTTCGGCAGAAGGGCGTCATGATGCTGACGCTTCAAGACCTGCCGCCCGTGCGCGGAACGATGAGCGCCGACCGACCGCTGTCGGACCTGACCTGGCTGCGGGTCGGGGGGCCGGCCGACTGGCTTTTCCAGCCTGCCGATGCGGCGGACCTGGGGGCGTTCCTGGCGGCCCTTGATGCTTCCGTCCCGGTCTTTCCGATGGGCGTGGGCTCGAACCTGATCGTGCGCGACGGCGGCTTGCGGGGGGTCGTCATCCGGCTCGGGCGCGGGTTCAGCGAGATCACGGTCGAAGGGACGCGCGTCACGGCGGGCGCGGCGGCGCTTGATGCCCATGTCGCGCGCCGGGCGGCAGAGGCGGGGGTGGACCTGACCTTCCTGCGCACCATTCCGGGTTCGGTTGGCGGCGCGGTCCGGATGAATGCGGGCTGCTATGGCTCCTATGTCGCCGATCACCTGGAAAGCGTCACCGCAACCTTGCGCGACGGCACGCCGGTCACGCTGTCCGCCGCCGACCTGGGCCTGGCCTACCGCTCGTCGCGCCTGCCCGAGGGTGCCGTCGTCACGGGTGCGACCTTCAGCGGGGCGCTGGCCGATCCGGGCGCCCTGGCCGAGCGGATGGCCGAGCAACTGGCCAGGCGCGATGCGAGCCAGCCGGTCAAGGACCGCAGCGCCGGGTCGACCTTCCGCAACCCGGCGGGCTTTTCCTCAACGGGGCGGGCCGACGACCGCCACGACCTGAAGGCCTGGAAGCTGATTTCCGATGCGGGCATGCGCGGCGCGCGGCGCGGGGGCGCGCAGATGAGCGAGCTGCACGCCAATTTCCTTCTGAATACAGGGGGTGCCACGGCGGCCGACCTGGAAGGTCTGGGCGAAGAGGTGAGAAAAAGGGTTTTCCAAGCCAGCGGAATAGAGCTAGAATGGGAAATCATGCGCGTGGGTGAACCGGGCGCGGATAAACCGGCAAAATAGCTGGAAGAAACAAAGAGTTGGCCGGCTTGTCCGGTCGTTGAGGCGACGAAGGCCGGGACATTCCCGGCAATAACAGGGGCGAAAAGCCCCGGAAGCAGGCGGACGTGGCGGGCAGGTCGAGCAGACGCGCCCCCAAAGTGGCAGTTCTGATGGGTGGCCTTTCCGCCGAGCGGGAGGTTTCTCTCAGCACGGGGCGCGGTTGCGCCCGGGCCCTGCGGGAGGCGGGATATGAGGTGGTCGAGGTCGATGCCGGCCGCGACCTTGCCGCGCGTCTTGCCGCCATTGCCCCCGATGTCTGCTTCAATGCCCTTCATGGCCGCTGGGGTGAGGACGGTGCCGTCCAGGGCCTGCTCGAATGGCTGGGCATTCCTTATACACATTCCGGCGTGCTTGCCTCGGCGCTCGCCATGGACAAGACGCGCGCCAAGGACATCTACCGCGCGGCCGGCCTGCCTGTCGCCGAAAGCCGCATCCTGCCGCGCGCCGACGTCGAGGCGGCCCATGTCATGGCCGCGCCTTACGTCGTCAAGCCGAACAACGAAGGCTCGTCGGTCGGGATCGTCATCGTGCGCGACGGGGCGAACAGCCCGCCGCGCCTTGGCCCCGACATGCCGGCCGAGGTGATGGTCGAGGCCTATGTGCCGGGGCGCGAGCTGACGGTTTCGGTCCTTGGCGACCGGGTGCTGGGCGTGACCGAGATCCTCACCTCGGGCTGGTATGATTATGAGGCGAAATATGCACCCGGCGGCTCGACCCACATCTGCCCCGCCATCCTGCCACCCGAAATCGAGCGCGCGGCGATGGACCATGCGCTGACGGCGCACCGGGCGCTGGGGTGCCGGGGGCTGAGCCGGTCGGACTTCCGTTGGGATGATGCCAGGGGACTTGCTGGACTCATCATTCTGGAAACAAACACCCAGCCGGGGATGACGCCCACCTCGCTCTCGCCCGAACAGGCCGCGATGGTGGGGATGAGCTTTGCCGACCTCTGCGACTGGCTGGTGAAGGACGCCTCATGTCCACGCTGAGCGCCCCGGAGCGGCCCGCCTGGCGGGCACCGAAGCCCGCGGCGCGGGCCTGGCCGACGTTCGTCCTGCGGCTGAAGGCCGGTGCGGCGCGCGCGGCCGAGCCAGAGTTGACGCGCGCCGCGCGCACCACGTCCGACGCGCCGGGCGATGCGATGCTGAGGACGATGACGCTTCTGAAGCGGCCGGTTGCGGCGCTGCCGAAGCCTGCGGTGGCCCAGACCAAGGCTCACTCCAGTGCCCAAACCAGCGCCCGGACCCAGGTGCCGCGCGACCGCGCGCCCTCGCGCCTTGCCTACCGGATCGAGCGGCTGCGGCTGACGCCGACGGTGCGGATCTTCCTGCGCTATGGCCTGCCGGTCCTTCTGGTCGCCGCCGTCACGGGCGGCATCCTTGCCAGCGCCGACCGGCGTGCGGCGATCATGGGCCAGGTGACCACGCTGCGCGATGTGGTGGAGAACCGGCCGGAATTCATGGTGCGGCTACTGGAGATCGACGGGGCGAGCCCGCCGGTCGCCGATGCCGTCCGCGCGATGATGCCCGCGACGCTGCCGGTGTCGTCCTTCAAGATCGACCTGGCGGGCTTTCACGACGCCATCGCGCGCATGGATGCGGTCGAAACGGTGATGCTGAAGGTCCGGTCGGGCGGCGTCCTGACGGCGACGGTCGTGGAGCGCAAGCCCACGGTCCTGTGGCGGAACGGCAATTCGCTCGAGATGCTGGATGCAACCGGGCACCGGGTCGCGACGCTTCTGGAACGCGCCGCGCGCCCCGACCTGCCGGTGATCGCGGGCGAGGGCGCCGAGGCCGCGGTGCCCGAGGCGATGGCGATCCTGTCGGCCGCCCGTCCGATCCTGTCCAAGGTGCGCGGGCTCGTCCGCGTCGGCGACCGGCGCTGGGACATCGTCCTTGACGGCGACCGGCGCATCCTTCTGCCGCAGGACCGGCCGATCCCGGCCGTTGAAGAGGCAATCGCGCTCGACAAGTCGCAGGACCTTCTGTCGCGCGACATCGCCCAGATTGATTTCCGCAACGCGGACCGCCCGACGCTTCGGCTCGGCGCGGCCGCCATGGCCGCCGAACATCCCGACGGCGCCTCCCCGACGACCGCCAGCCCCGGCGACAGCCAACCGAAGGTAGAAGACCAATGACCGACCTTTACCAGATGCAGCGCGCGATGCGGAACATGCGGCGGGCCGCGATGCAGCGGGGCGTGGTGGCGATCCTCGACGTGGGCACCTCGAAGGTCGCCTGCCTTGTCCTGCGCTTCGACGGCGAGGCGCCGCCGCGCGAGGATGGGCTTGGTTCGATGGCCGGGCAGTCGCAGTTCCGCGTGATCGGCGCGGCAACCACCCAGTCGCGGGGCGTCCGCTTCGGCGAGATTGATGCGATCCCGGAAACGGAGCGCGCCATCCGCACCGCTGTCCAGGCCGCGCAGAAGATGGCCGACGTGCGGGTCGATCACGTCATCGCCTGCCTGTCGGGCGCCCGGCCGAAAAGCTACGGGCTGGCCGGAGAGATCACGCTGGCGCAGGGCCGGGCGAGCGAGGGCGACGTGGGGCGCGTGCTGGCCGCCTGCGACGTGCCGGACTTTGGCGAGGGGCGCGAGGTGCTGCACGCCCACCCGGTCAACTTCGCGATCGACCACCGGAGCGGCCTGTCGGACCCGCGCGGCCATGTCGGCAACCGGCTGGCCGCGGACATGCACCTGGTCACGATCGACATGACGGCGCTGCAGAACCTGCTCTACTGCATCAAGCGCTGCGACCTGGAACTCGCCGGGATCGCCTCGTCGGCCTATGTGTCGGGCGTTGCGGCACTCGTGGAGGACGAACAGGAACTCGGCTCGGCCTGCATCGACATGGGCGGGGGTGCCACGGGCCTGTCGATCTTCATCAAGAAGCACATGATCTTCACCGACGCCGTGCGGCTTGGCGGCGAGCATGTGACGGCCGACATCGCCAAGGGCCTGCGCGTCTCGACCGCGAACGCCGAGCGGATCAAGACCATGCACGGCGGCGTCTATGCGACCGGCATGGACGATCGCGAGATGATCGAGATCGGCGGCGACAGCGGCGACTGGGAACATGACCGGCGGCTGGTCAGCCGGGCCGAGCTGATCGGCATCATGCGCCCGCGCGTCGAGGAGATCCTCGAGGAAACCCGCGCCATGCTCGACGCCGCTGGCTTCGACCAGCTGCCGAGCCAGCAGATCGTCCTGACGGGGGGCGCGAGCCTCATCCCCGGCCTTGACGGGCTCGCGGCGCGAATCCTTGGCCAGAGCGTGCGCCTTGGCCGGCCCCTGCGCGTGCAGGGCCTGCCGCAAGCTGCAACGGGTGCCGCATTTTCGTCGGCCGTAGGGCTCTGCCTCTTTGCCGCGCACCCCCAGGATGAATGGTGGGATTTCGAGATTCCGGCCGAACGCTACCCGGCCCGATCGCTCCGGCGCGCTGTCCGTTGGTTTAAGGACAACTGGTAACCACTAGATTCTGTTGGGTCGGCAAGATGCCGCCGAGCGCAGGCGGCCGTTCCCCCATATTTTGTGGGGAAAACACGTTTTTCGCGTGACCTTGCGTGATTCTGCCGGTAAATTCCCGGGCATGTGGGGGACTGGCCTTTTTCGGCCCAATCATTGACAGGCGGATACCGATGGCACTGAATTTGACGATCACCGAAGCGGACGATCTGAAGCCGCGCATCACGGTCTTCGGCGTGGGCGGGGCGGGCGGCAATGCCGTCAACAACATGATCGCCAAAGAGCTTGAGGGTGTCACTTTCGTCGTGGCCAACACCGACGCCCAGGCGCTGGCGCAGAGCCTGGCCCAGACCAAGGTGCAGATCGGTGTCAAGGTGACCGAAGGCTTGGGTGCCGGCGCGCGCCCGTCGGTCGGGGCCGCCGCCGCCGAAGAAACCATCGAAGAGATCGTCGACCACCTGGCCGGCGCGCACATGTGCTTCATCACCGCCGGCATGGGCGGCGGCACCGGGACCGGTGCTGCGCCGATCATAGCGCAGGCCGCGCGTGAGCTGGGCGTCCTGACCGTCGGCGTCGTGACCAAGCCCTTCCAGTTCGAAGGCGCCAAGCGGATGCGCCAGGCGAACGAGGGGATCGACGCGCTGCAGAAGGTCGTCGATACGCTCATTATCATCCCGAACCAGAACCTGTTCCGTCTGGCGAACGAAAAGACCACCTTCACCGAAGCCTTCGCGCTGGCCGACGACGTGCTCTACCAGGGCGTCAAGGGCGTGACCGACCTGATGGTCCGGCCGGGCCTCATCAACCTGGACTTCGCGGACGTGCGCGCCGTGATGGACGAGATGGGCAAGGCGATGATGGGCACGGGCGAAGCCTCGGGCGACGACCGCGCCATCCAGGCGGCGGAAAAGGCCATCGCCAACCCGCTTCTGGACGAAATCAGCCTCAAGGGCGCCAAGGGCGTCCTCATCAACATCACCGGCGGTTCGGACCTTACGCTGTTCGAACTGGACGAGGCGGCGAACCGCATCCGCGAGGAAGTGGACCAGGACGCCAACATCATCGTCGGCTCGACGCTGGACGAGGGGCTGCAGGGCATGATGCGCGTGTCGGTCGTGGCGACCGGCATCGACGCGGCGCAGGCGCAGGCCGACATGCCGGTGGCGCGTCGCCGCATGGCCGAGCCCCTGTCGCAGCAGCCGGTCGAGGCGCCGCGCGCCGCGCCCCAGCAGCCGCAGCGCGCCGCCTACCAGCCGCAGCCCGAACCCATGCGGCAGGAGCCCATGCGTCAGGAAATGCGGCGCGAGCCCGAGCCGCAGATGCGCGACATGCGCGAGGCGCCCCGTGAGGCGCCCCGTGAGGCTTTCCGCGAAGCCGCCCGCGCGCCCGAGCAGCAGGCCTGGCATGAAGCGCCGGTGCAGGAGCCGTCGCTCTTCGAGCCGCAGATCGACCCGCGCGCCGAGGCGCAGCGCTATGCCGAACAGCCGCGCTATGCCGAGCGTCCGCAGATCGCCGACGACCTGCCGGCCCCGGCCTACCGTCCGCAGGCGCAGGCCCCTTCGGCCCGCGACCTGCACGTCGAGGACGAGGCGAGCTTCGTCGCCCCCCGGCCGCGCCCCGCTGGCACGCCGACGCCCGAGGCGCTCGCCCGGCTTCGTGCCGCTGTGGCCCATGCGCCGCAGAACCAGGGCCAGCGCGCCGCAGCGCCGCAGCCCGCGCGTGAGCAGGCCCCGGCCGCCGAAAAGCCGCGCTTCGGGATCAACTCGCTTCTGAACCGGATGACGGGCGGCACGGCGGCCCAGCCGGGTCACGCGCCGGCCGAACGGGCGCAGCCGCAGATGCGCCAGCAGCCCCGTGTCGCGGTCGCCTATGACGAGGATCAGGCCACCGATCCGGACCATGAACGCATCGAAATCCCGGCTTTCCTGCGCCGTCAGGCCAACTGAGAACGGACAATTTACCACGGGGAAAGCCGGGGTCGCCCCCGGCTTTTTCTTTTTTATCAATGGCTTGAGTGGCCATCAGCCTATGTTTCAGACCGTTGCAAAGAGTGAATTGTTTCTGGTTGGGCCAGGCAGTACCTCATCGTCACGACCGAAGGCCCAACCCAAGGGCCGATAAATGGGGCAAGACGGTGCAGACCACCATCAAACACGCAGTGACCTTCACGGGGGTCGGGCTCCACAAGGGAGAGCCCGTGCGGATGACGATTGGCCCGGCGGACCGCGATCAGGGTATCCTGTTCCTGCGCACCGACGTCATCGGCCGCAACCCTCTCGTCCCGGCGCGCTGGGATCTGGTGAAGCCCTCGAAGCTCTGCACGGAAGTCGAGAATGACGATGGTGTCGGCGTCTCGACCATCGAGCATGTCATGGCCGCTCTTGCGGGCTGCGGCATCCATAACGCCCTGATTTCGATCGACGGGCCGGAAGCGCCGATCCTGGACGGCTCGTCGCGCCCCTTCGTCGCGCGCATCCTGAAGGCCGGCCTTGTCGAGCAGGACGCACCCGTGCGCTGCATCGAAGTGCTGGCCGCGGTCGAAGTGCGCGAGGGCGAGGCCTGGGCGCGGCTGGAACCGGCCAAGGCGCTGGAAATCGACTTCGCCATCGACTTCGCCGATGCGGCCATCGGCCGGCAGCGCAAGCGGTTGACCCTTGCGAACGGCAGCTTCGTGCGTGAGCTCAGCGACTGCCGCACCTTCTGCCGGCAGGCGGATGTGGAAACAATGCAGGCGAACGGGCTGGCGCTCGGCGGCACCTATGACAACGCGGTCGTGTTTGACGGCGCCGATGTCCTGTCGCCCGGCGGCCTGCGCCGCGCGGACGAGCCGGTGCGGCACAAGATGCTTGACGCCGTCGGCGATCTTGCGGTCGCGGGCGCGCCGATCCTTGGCCGCTATGTCGGCAACCGCGCCGGCCATGCGATGACCAACTGGCTGCTGCGCACGCTCTTTGCCACGCCGGGCGCCTGGCGCTATGTCGAATGCGACGATGCCCAGCGCGAGGTCCTGCCGGGCGTTGGCGTCCATGCCGACGAAATCCCCGCGCTGGTCTGATCGGCCAGGCTTTCATTTTCACCGTCCAAAGCCGGCAAAGGCGTTTTGCGCGCCCGTTTCTTCTGTGCTAGGACGTTCACGCACGGTCGGACTTGATGCCGTTGCGGGGAAAACCCCGCCGGATGCGCCACCGGAAAACGGACAGGCAGGACGGGGGCGCGAGACTATGGTGCAAGGCAGGAAAGCGGCAGTCCTTGTCGGTCAGGCAGCCTTGATCGCGGCGCTCGCGGCATGCGGCGGCGGGTCGAGCAGCAAGCTCGCCCTGGACGGCGTGCCGCCCGAACAGATCTACCAGATCGGACAGCGCACTCTGACCGTCGACCGCGATCCGAAGAAGGCCGTGACGGTCTTTGCCGAGATCGAGCGCCAGTATCCCTATACGATCTGGGCGCGCCGCGCGCTGATCCAGGAAGCGGTCAGCCAGCACCGCGCCCGCAAGTTCGACGATGCGCGCACGACCGCGCAGCGCTATATCGACACCTATCCGGGTGACGAGGATGCGGCCTATGCGAAATACATCATCGCTCTGACCTACTACGACCAGATCGACGATGTCGGCCGCGACCAGAAGATGACCTATGACGCGCTTCAGGCGCTCAGGGCTGTCATCCAGGACTATCCCGACAGCGAATATGCCAAGTCGGCGATCCTGAAGTTCGACCTGGCCTTCGACCATCTGGCCGGCAAGGAGATGGAGGTCGGACGCTACTATCTGAAGCAGGGCGACTATACCGCCGCCATCAACCGCTTCCGCGTGGTGGTCGAGCAATACCAGACCACGACCCAGACGCCCGAGGCGCTTTACCGGCTGATCGAATGCTACCTCTCGCTGGGCATCACGGACCAGGCGCAGACGGCGGGCGCTATCCTGGGGCACAACTTCCAGTCGACGGTCTGGTACCGCGACGGCTACCGCGTCCTGACCGGGCAGGGGCTGGCGCCCAAGGCCTCGGCCACCGGCTGGCTGAGCGAGATCTACCGGCAGACGGTCCAGGGCAAGTGGCTCTGAACGTGGCTCGGATCATCCGGGGCCCTTGGGGGGGCTGATGCTCCGCACGCTCGAAATCCGCGACATGGTGCTGATCGAGCGGCTGGACCTTGCGTTTCAGCCGGGCCTGAACGTGCTGACAGGCGAGACGGGCGCGGGCAAGTCGATCCTTCTGGACTGTCTGGGCTTCGTGCTGGGCTGGCGCGGGCGGGCCGATCTGGTCCGGGCGGGTGCCGCGCAGGGCGAGGTGGCGGCGGTGTTCGACCTGCCGGACGGTCATCCTGTGGGCGCCGTCCTGACGGACGCCGGGATCGAAACCGGGGGTGAGTTGATCCTGCGGCGGGTGGTGACGGCGGACGGGCGGCGGACGGGTTGGGTCAACGACCGGCGCGTCACCGCAGAGGTGTTGCGTGATCTGGGGGACCGGCTGGTCGAGCTTCACGGCCAGCATGACGACCGCGGCCTTCTGAACGCGCGCGGCCATCGCCTGCTTCTGGACGCCTTCGCCGACTTGCCGCTTCTGCCGTTGCGCACCGCCTGGGCGCGGCTCTCAGAGGTGCAGCGCGCGCTGGACGAGGCGCAGGCGAACGAGGCGCGGCTGCGCGCGGACGAGGAATATCTGCGCCATGCCGGGGCAGAGCTTGCGGCCTTCGCGCCGGTCGCTGGCGAGGAAGAGGCGCTCGACGCCCGTAGGCGCGCCATGCAGGCGGGCGCCCGGGTCAGCGAGGATCTGGGCCGCGCCGCGCAGGCGCTGGGGTCCGACGGGGCCGAGGGGCTGATGATCGACGCGACCCGCTGGCTCGAGGGCGCTGCGGCCAAGGTCGAGGGGCCGCTCGACGCGCCCCTTGCCGCCCTGTCGCGTGCCCTGACCGAGCTTGGCGAGGCGACCCAGGGGCTCGATGCGGCGATCGAGGCGCTGGCCTTCGATCCGGCCGAGCTGGAGCGGGTGGAAGAGCGGCTCTTTGCGCTGCGGGCGCTGGCGCGCAAGCATGGGGTGGCGGCGGATGACCTGCCCGAGACGGCGGCGCGCTTTGCCGAGCGGCTGGCGGCGCTGGATACAGCGCTTGGCGGCCAGAAGGGGCTGAAGGCGGCGGTGTCAGAGGCCCGGGCCGGCTATGACAGGCTTGCGGCTGAGGCGCGCGCGGCACGGCAGAAGGCGGCCGGGCGGCTCGACAAGGCCATCGCCGCCGAGCTTGCGCCCCTGAAGATGGAGCGCGCCCATTTCCAGACGGTCCTTTCGCCCACTGATCCGGGCCCTGACGGGATCGACATGGTGGAATTCACCGTCGCGACCAACCCCGGCGCGCCTGCCGGCGCCTTGAACCGCATCGCGTCGGGGGGCGAGCTGTCGCGCTTCCTTCTGGCCTTGAAGGTGGCGCTGGCGCGCGGGGGCGAGGCGGTGACGATGATCTTCGACGAGATCGACCGGGGCGTGGGCGGGGCGACGGCGGATGCGGTCGGGCGACGGCTCGAGCGGCTGGCGGAAAGTGCGCAGATCCTGGTCGTGACCCATTCGCCGCAGGTCGCGGCGCGGGGGGCGCACCATTGGCGGGTGGAAAAGCGGGTGACGGGGGGCGAGACACGCTCGACCGTCGTGCCCTTGTCGTCCGAGGCGCGGCTGGACGAGGTGGCGCGGATGCTGGCCGGCGAGACTGTCACCGAGGCCGCCCGCGCGGCGGCCAAGGCGCTTCTGTCAGCCTAGGGGCGCGCAGGCCCGCGTCAGCCAGTCACGTGTCGCGGGGCTGACGCGCGGCCCGATCTGGGCCAGGACCTGCGCATGATAGGCGTCGATCCAGTCGACCTCGGCCCGGGTCAGCATCGGCGCCTCGATCAGGCGGCGGTCGATCGGCACCAGCGTCAGGGTGCGGAACATCAGCATCTCACGCTCTGCATCGCCGCCGGGCAGTGGGGGCGCCTCTTCGACCAGCACCAGGTTTTCGATGCGGATGCCGAAAGCGCCCTCGCGGTAGTAGCCGGGCTCGTTCGACAGGATCATGCCGGCCTCGATCGGCGTGTCGGACCGGCGCGAGAGGCCGGCCGGGCCTTCATGCACGCCCAGGAAGGCGCCGACGCCATGGCCGGTGCCGTGGTTGTAGTCCTGATGCGCCATCCAGAGCGGCGCGCGCGCGATGGCGTCGAGGTGTGCGCCAGCGAGCCCCTTCGGCCAGCGCAGGCGGCTCATGGCGATCATGCCTTGCAGGACGCGGGTGAAGGCGGCGCGCGCGTCGGGCGAGGGGGTGCCGAGGGGGATCAGGGTGCGGGTCACGTCGGTGGTGCCGTCGGGATATTGCGCGCCGGAATCGAGGACGACCAGGTCGCCCGGCCCGATGGCGCGGTCGGTGTCGCGGGTCACGCGGTAATGCATGATGGCGCCGTTCGGCCCCGCGCCGCTGATCGTGTCGAAGCTGATATCGCGGAGCGCGTTCGTGGCGCGGCGCGCCTGTTCCAGCCTCTCGACCAGTGTGATTTCCGTTTTATCCCCGGGGTTTGCATCGAGCCAGGCCAGGAACTCGGCCACCGCCGCGCCATCGCGCAGGTGCGCCGCGACCATGCCCGCAACCTCTGTCGCGTTCTTGCGCGCCTTGGGCGCAAGGCAGGGGTCGGGGGCATGGATGACCTCGATTCCCGCCGCCTTCAGGCGATCCGTGACGCCGGTGGGTGCCGTCGCGCGGTCGACGCGCACCGGGCCGGTCAGGGTCGCCAGATGGTCGGCAAAGCTGCCGGGCGGGTGCAGCCTGACATCCGGCCCCAGATGCGCGCGCGCCTCTGTCCCGACCTTGGCTTCGTCGATGAACAGGTCGACCGACCCGTCATCGCGGATGAGCCCAAGCGCCTGCACGACCGGCGTATGGGCGATGTCGGCGCCCCGGATGTTCAAAAGCCAGCACAGGCTTTCCGGCAGGGTCAGGACCGCCGCCCTTTGGCCGCCCGCGCGCAGGTCCGTCGCGATCCGGTCGCGCTTGTCGGCCGACGAGACGCCCGCGAGCGACAGGGGGTGGACAGAGACCTGCCCGACGGGCGGCGCCGGGCGGTCGGTCCAGATGCGGTCGATCAGGTTCTCTTGCGCCACCAGTTCGATCCCGGTGCCCTTGAGCCGCACCTCGATCTCTTCGACCTCACGCACTGTGGCAAGCCAGGGGTCGTAGGCGATGCGGCCGCCTGACGGCAGCGCCTCGGCCAGCCAGTCGCCCGCCTTGACCTCGGGCCAGTCGACGGGGGTGAAGGCCGCCAGGTCGACCTGGCTCTTGACCTGCGTGCGGTAGCGGCCATCGACGAAGACGCCGGCGCGGTCCAGAAGGGCGATGCAGAAGCCCGCGGACCCGGTGAAGCCGGTCAGCCAGGCCAGCCTTTCGTCCCGGGGGGCGACGTTTTCGCCCTGATGCACGTCGGCACGCGGCACGATCACGCCCGCCAACCCCTCGCGCCGCACTTCCTGGCGCAGCGCCGCCAGCCGCCCGGCACCCTGGCTGGGGTCGGCTGTCGTCTCGAATGACTGGAACATGGGCCTGCCTTTCGTCGGCTGGGTCAGCCCCTTGTCACGCGACCCGGCGCTGGCCGAGCGCGCGCGCGCGGGCGCGGGGGTTGGCGTCGAAGAGGCTCGCCAGCTGTTCGGTCATGGCGCCGGCCAGCTGTTCGACATCGGTGATCGTGACCGCGCGCTGGTAGTAGCGGGTCACGTCATGGCCGATGCCGATGGCGATCAGTTCGACAAGCTTCCTTTTCTCGACCATGGCGATCACGTCGCGCAGGTGCTTTTCCAGGTAGTTCGCCGGGTTGACCGACAGGGTGCTGTCGTCGACCGGCGCGCCGTCCGAGATCACCATCAGGATCTTGCGCTGTTCGGGGCGGTGGATCGTGCGCCGGTGCGCCCATTCCAGCGCCTCGCCGTCGATGTTTTCCTTCAGAAGCCCTTCCTTCATCATCAGGCCCAGGTTCGGCCGGACCCGCCGCCAGGGCGCGTCGGCGGACTTGTAGACGATGTGGCGCAGGTCGTTCAGCCGGCCCGGATGGCTCGGCCGGCCGGAGGCGAGCCAGCGTTCGCGCGACTGGCCGCCCTTCCAGGCGCGGGTGGTGAAGCCCAGGATCTCGACCTTGACCTGGCAGCGTTCGAGCGTGCGGGCCAGAACGTCGGCGCAGATCGCCGCGATGGAAATCGGGCGTCCACGCATCGAGCCCGAGTTGTCCAGAAGGAGTGTCACACAGGTGTCGCGGAACTCTGTGTCCTTTTCCCATTTGAAGGACAGGGGCGTCGTCGGGTTCGCCACGACGCGCGCCAGGCGGCCGGCGTCCAGGATGCCCTCTTCCTTGTCGAACTCCCAGCTGCGGTTCTGCTGGGCCTGAAGCCGGCGCTGCAACTTGTTCGCGAGCCGCGAGACGGCGCCCTTCAGCGGTTCGAGTTGCTGGTCGAGGTAGGCGCGCAGCCGTTCAAGCTCTGCCGGCTCGGCCAGTTCCTCGGCGCGGATTTCCTCGTCGTAGTCCGTTGTATAGACGGCATAGTTCGGGTCGGCGTCGGAATGGGGCGCGGGGGGCGGCGGGTCGAGCGGGGCGTCGCTTTCGGGAAGCTCTGCCTCTTCGCCCTCCTCCATGTCGGCCATGTCGTCGGACGTGACCTTGGACTGGCTCGGGTCCTCTTCCTTGTCCTGGCTTTCCTCGGGCGTGGCCTCTTCTTCCAGGCCTTCGCTCTGTTCCTCGCTGTCGGCGGTGTCGGGCTGGTCCTCGGCGTCCTGGCCTTCGCCGTCATCTTCTGGCGCTTCGTCGGGGTCATCGCCCAGCTGGTCGCCGTAGCCCAGATCCTTGATGATCTGGCGGGCGAGGCGGGCAAAAGCCGCCTGGTTGCCCAGATTTTCGCGGATATGGTCCAGTGCCTCGCCCGCCTGGCCCTCGATATAGGGCCGCCAAAGCTCCATCACATGGCCCGCGCCGCCCGGCATGGGGCGCCCCGTGGCCAGATGGCGCACCAGGTAGCCCGCGGCCTGGGCCAGCGGCGCCTCTTCGGTCGAGCGGATCTGACTGTAGCCGCGGCGTTCGGCCTCTGCCCCGATCTTGGCGTCGATATTGCCCAGCGTGCCCGGCATGTCGCGGGCGCCGAGCGCCTCGGCGCGGGCGATCTCCATCGCCTCGAACAGGTCGCGAGCCATGGGGCCTTGCGGGGCGTAGCGGGCGGCGATGGCATTGTCGTGGTAGCGGTGGCGCAGAGCCAGCGAATCGGCCGTGCCGCGCGCGATCAGCACCTCGTCGCGGGTCAGCCGGCGGCTCACCTGCGGCAGGCGCATCGTGTCCCCGGTCATGCCGGGCGGGTCGACCGAATAGGTCACCGTCAGGTCCGGCGCGTCCGCCATGGTGCGCGTCGCCTCGGCCAGGGCTTTTTTGAACGGATCGGCGGGATTGTCGGAGCGTTGGGTCATCTCAGTCCCCCGCCGCACACCAGGTCTGATGCTTGCCGTGGCCGTGACCGTGGCCTCGGGCATTGCCGCGTCCCCGCTCGTCGGCGCAGCGGGGCACGAAGAAGGCGGGCTGATCCTCGTCGTCCATATGGCGCATCTTCATGCGGCCGTTGCCGCAGTTCATTTGCACCATATCGCCGTAGATCGTCCGCCTTTCCTGGCAGGCGCGCCCCCGGTTCATCCGCTTGTGGTGAGGAACCCCGGTCGCCACGCAGGAGGTCAGAGCCAGAAGCGTGGCACCCAGTCCCAGCCGGGTCGCGGACCGGCCCATCACCTGATGCTCTGGCTGGCGGCGCTTTCGGGCAGTTCCTCGTCGAAGCAGCGCTGGTAGAACTCGGCGACGGTCTGGCGTTCCAGCTCGTCGCACTTGTTCAGGAAGGTCAGGCGGAAGGCGTAGCCGACGTTGCGGAAGATCTCGGCGTTGGCGGCCCAATTCAGGACGGTGCGCGGGCTCATGACGGTCGAAAGCTCGCCATTCATGAAGGCGGTCCGGGTCAGGTCGGCGACGGTGACCATCTGGCTGATGATCTTGCGGCCCTTCTCGGTGTTGTAGTGCGGGCTCTTGGCCAGGACGATCGCGGTTTCGGCGTCGTGGCTGAGGTAGTTCAGCGTCGCGACCAGCGACCAGCGGTCCATCTGGGCCTGGTTGATCTGCTGGACGCCGTGGTAAAGGCCGGTCGTATCGCCCAGGCCCACCGTGTTCGCCGTCGCAAAAAGGCGGAAGGACGGGTGGGGGGTGATGATTTCGTTCTGGTCGAGAAGCGTCAGCTTGCCGTCATGTTCCAGCACGCGCTGGATGACGAACATCACGTCCGCCCGGCCCGCGTCATATTCGTCGAAGACGATGGCGACGGGATTGCGCAGCGCCCAGGGCAGGATGCCTTCGTGGAATTCGGTGACCTGCTTGCCGTCGCGCAGCTTGATCGCGTCCTTGCCGATCAGGTCGATGCGGCTGATGTGGCTGTCGAGGTTCACGCGCACGCAGGGCCAGTTGAGGCGGGCGGCGACCTGTTCGATATGGGTCGACTTGCCGGTGCCGTGGTAGCCCTGGATCATGACGCGGCGGTTGTAGGCGAAGCCCGCAAGGATGGCGAGCGTCGTGTCCGGGTCGAACTTGTAGGTCAAGTCGAGCTCTGGCACGCGGTCGGTCTTTTCGGCGAATGCCTTGACCTTCATCTCGCTGTCGATGCCGAACAGATCGCGCACGGAGATTTCTTCGGTCGGTTTCGCATGTTGGTCGAGCATTGGGTCCGCCATCGTTCTTTGGCCCGGAACCCTACCGGGCGCCACCGCGCCTTGATGAAGGAGATCGCGGGAGGGTGCAAGGGGCGGGGGCGACAAGCGGGGCCCTGGCGGAGGGCGGGCGCGCGAATGTCCATTGTTTCCGCCCGGCGACAATGTGCTGCGGCGCGACCAACGAGAGATTTGCGGGAAACGGTAAGGCCGGATTTTCGGCCGGGTTCCTGGGGGCGGGCGGTTCTGGTTGCCCGGCAGTCGGACCCGGTCTAACGCCTGTCTGGTGGCGCGCAGGGAAATGGCGTCGTTGCCTTGCCGCGCGCAAAAAGATCTTGTTGACAGAAAGACTGGGCGAAAGCTAATTCCTGATAAAAATACTGCGATAAAGGGTCCCCGATGCGCCGCCTCTCCTTTGCACTGACGTGTTTGCCGTTGCTTGCCGTTCCGGCCCTTGCCGACGACCTTTCGCCCATCGAGCGACTGGGCAAGTCGATCTTCACCGATGGCAACCTCTCGGCGAACGGGGCGCAGTCCTGCAGCTTCTGCCATGATCCGGGCCAGGGCTTCACCAGCGCGCATGACGCGTTCAACAAGGCGGGCGCCGTCATCGAGGGCGCTGTTCCGGGCCGGTTCGGCAACCGCAAGCCGCCGTCCGCCGCCTATGCCTCTTTCTCGCCGGTCCTGAGCCACATCATCGACGACGGCGACGTGACCTTCGTCGGCGGGGCCTTCCTCGACGGCCGGGCCACCGGCGGCAAGCTGGGGGTGCCGATCGCCGACCAGGCCGAGGGGCCGTTCCTCAACCCCAAGGAAATGGCCATGCCGTCGGCGGCCTGCGTCGTCTACCGCGTCCTTCACCCGGCCGACCCCGCGCACTATCCGGTCAGGCTGACCGATGTCTGGGGCAGGGATGTCGCGGACGTGACCTTCCCGGCCGGGCTCGAGGAGGCGTGCAAGAACCCAGACGCCAAGATCGAGATCCCGGAAGGCGAGATGGCCGATGCGATCGACGCAGCCTTCGGCCGGATCGCGCTCTCGCTCTCGGCCTTCGAGCAATCGCATGAGGTCAACCGTTTCAGCTCGCGCTACGACAAGTGGACGCGCGGCGAGGGCACGCTGTCGGACGAGGAACTGGCGGGGCTCGAGGTCTTCAAGGCCGAGGACAAGGGCAATTGCGCGGCCTGCCATGTGCTGACGCCGAACACGCAAGGCGGCCCGGCGGTTCTGACCGACTGGACCTTCGACAACCTCGGCGTGCCGCGCAACCGCGACAATCCCTTCTACAAGGACGCGGCGAACACGGAGGGCAAGGACTGGTATGATGCGGGCCTTGGCGGCTATCTGGCGACCGATCCGGTCTTCAAGCCCTATGCCGAAGCGAACGTGGCCCGCCAGCAGGTGCCGACCTTGCGCAACCTGACCAAGGTCGCCACGCCGGGGTCGGTGAAGGGCTACATGCACAACGGCTATTTCAAGACGCTCGAAGGGGTCGTCCATTTCTACAACACCCGCGACGTGCTGCCGGCCTGCGCCGATCCGCTGGCCAGCGAGGCCGAGGCGATGGCCCAGAAGTGCTGGCCCGCGCCCGAATATGCTGCGACGATGAACAAGGACGAGCTGGGCAACCTGAAACTGACCGGCAAGGAAGAGGCCGAACTGGTCGCCTTCCTCAAGACACTGGATGACGAGTGACCTTGGTTCGTGACCGGTAAAGGGCGTCGCACGCAGGTGTGATTGCCCTTTGCCGGCGCGCTGTGGCATTCTCTGGCCCTGATCCAGAGGGCGTGGCGATGAAGAGCTTTCGACTGAATTCCAAGATCGGCCGGCGCGGGCTCATCCTCGGGAGCGGGGCGCTGGCGCTGCTGCGGATGGCGCGGGCGCGGGCCGACGAGGCGGCGGGTGAGGTGTTCGAGGTCACGCACAGCCCCGAGGAATGGCGCGCGCTTCTGGGGCCCGACCGCTATGCCGTCCTGCGCGAGGCGGCGACAGAGCCCTCGGGCTCGTCGCCCCTGAACAACGAACATCGCGCCGGCACCTTCGATTGCGCCGGCTGCAAGTTGCCGCTCTATGCCTCGGACGCCAAGTTCGACAGCGGCACGGGCTGGCCCTCGTTCACCGCGCCCCTGCCCGATGCGGTCAGGACCAAGGCCGACAAGGGTTGGATCTTCACCCGGACCGAGGTCCACTGCCGCCGGTGCGGCGGCCATCTGGGCCATGTCTTCGATGACGGCCCGGCGCCGACCGGCAAGCGCTACTGCATGAACGGGCTGGCGCTGACCTTCACCGCAGCCTGAGGCGCATGCCGCGCGACAGAAGCGTGGACAGCAGCGTGGACAGGGCCGCAAAGGGCGGCTACCACCCTTAAACGGGCACGGTCGCCCGAATGGTAGCTCGTCAGGGAGCGTGTATGGCTGCCCGTCCTTCGGCGCTGACGGAAAAGGTGACAGCGGATCTGCGCGCGCTGCTGGCGGCAGAGCCGGACGCCGGCCGGCTGGCGCAGGCCCTGCGGCATCTGGCGAAATGGCGCGCGGCCCTGATCGAGGCGACGCTGCGCGAGCGGTCGGGCGAACGGGTGCTGTCCGGCCCCTTCGCCGGCATGGATTACGGCGGGGCGAGCGAAGGGGCCGGGGCGGCGCGGCTCCTTGGCGTCTATGAGCCGGCGCTTCATCCGGTGATCGAGGCGATCATCGCCCGCGCGCCCGACCTGATCCTCGATCTGGGTGCGGCCGAGGGCTATTATGCCGTCGGCCTCGCGCTCAGGCTGCCGGGGGCGCGGGTCCTGGCCTTCGACAGCGACCGGGTGGCGCGGGCGCGCTGCCAGGCCATGGCCGAGCGGAACGGGGTCGCGGACCGGGTCACGGTCATGGGCACCGCCACGCACGCCGATTTCGACTGCTGCGCGGGCCATCGCGCACTGGTCCTGTGCGACATCGAAGGCGCCGAGGAAACGCTTCTGGACCCCGCCGAGGCGCCGGTGCTGGCTTCGGTCGACATTCTGGTCGAGGCGCACGACTGCTTCGTGCCGGGCCTGTCACAGCGGCTGGCGGACCGCTTCGCCTCCACCCACCGCGTCACGCGACTGGACCGTGGGGCGCCCGACGCGCCGCTGCCGCCTTGGATGAACGCGCTTTCGGACCTGGACCGGCTGCTTGCGGTCTGGGAATGGCGGATGGGGCCCACGCCCTGGCTGTGGATGGAGGCAAAAGGGTGAGCAGCGGGCCGGCAGCGAACGCCGCCTTGTGGTATGCCGATGACGGGTTCCTGCCGGAAAAGCATGGAATCAACGGCCGCCGGGTGGCCGGTGCCTCGTTCCTGCGCGGCTATGCGCAGCATGCCGTGGCGGACGAACTGGTGGCCCTTGTCGGGTCCGATGCCGAGGCCGGGACCTTTGCCGAGGCCGTCGCGTCGGTTGCGCCGGACCGCCCGGTCCGCAGCCTGTCGCGGCACTTCCCGCTGCGCATGGCGCCCCTCGACACGATCTTCTATCCCAGCCCCAACTTCGCGCCAGAAGTTTGGCGGCGGGTGCGGCACGGGGCTGGCGCCTATTCGATCTGCGGCCTGACGCATACGACGGCCTCGCTCGGCGTCATGCAGGGTTTTTTCGACCTTTGCACGGCGCCCCATGGCGAATGGGACGCGGTCATCTGCACCTCGACGACCGTCCGCGCCTCGGTCCGGGCGCAGGTCGACCTGATCGACGACTACCTGGCGCGGCATCTGGGCGCGACCCGGCCTGCGTGTTTCCAGACGCCGGTGGTGCCGCTCGGCCTTGACACGGCGGCCTTTGAGCCAGACCCCGAGGCGGGGGCGAACCTCAGGACGCAGATCGGGCTTGGTGCGGGCGATGTGTTGCTTGCGACGCTGGCGCGGCTCAGCCCGAACGTGAAGTTCGACCCGCTGCCGCTTTACCTTGCCATCGCCGATGCCAGGCAGCGTGTCGGCGACCGGCGGCTGCACCTGGCGGTCTGCGGCGTCTTCGACAGCGGGCACGCCAAGCGCGTGTTCCAGGACGGGGCGATCGCACTTCTGGGCGAGGGGGCGGTGACCTTCCTGGATGGCGCCTTGCCCCAGGACCGTCTCGCCACCCTGTCGGCGGCGGATGTCTTCGTCTTTCCGATCGACAATGTGCAGGAAACCTTCGGCCTCGCGCCGGTCGAGGCGATGGCGGCCGGGCTGCCGGTCATCACGTCGGACTGGGACGGGATGCGCGACACGGTAACGCCCGAGGTGGGCTTCCGCGTGCCGACGCGCACGCTTCGGGCCGCGGATGCGGCGGAAGAGGCGCTGCGCCTGCATGCCGAGATCGACAATTATCCGCGCTACGTCGGCGCCGTGTCGGGCCTGACCGAGGTCGAGGTGCCGGCCCTTGCCGACCGGATCGTCGACCTGGCGGTCAATCCCGGACTGCGCCGCAAGATGGGGGCGGCGGGGCAGGCGCGGGCGCGGGCGCTTTACGACTGGGCGGCGGTCGTGCCGCAGATGCAGGCGGTCTTTGCCGACCTGTCGGCGCGGCGCCAGCGCGAGGGGACGGGGGCGATCCGGCTTGCCGCCGATGCGCTGCCGGTCGCGCCATCGCCCTTCCGGCTGTTCGCGGCCTGGCCCAGCCAGCAGGTCGATTTCGCCCGCGACCGGATCGTCGCCGTTCCCGGGCCGGGCGTGGCTGCGATCTTTGCCGCGCGCGACCTGAAGCGGATCGGCCGTTCGGTCCAGACCGAGGCCGAGCTGACCGCCGTCCTGCAGGTGGTGGCGAGCGGGGGCGCGGCGGGGGTGACGATCGCCGATCTCACGGGCGCGACCGGCCTGCGGCCGATGATGGTCCGCCGCGCGGTGATCTGGCTGATGAAATACGCGCTGGCGCGGCGGTTCTGAGCGCCGTTAATCGCGGAAGTTGCGGCTGTCCTTGATCTGGTCCCAGGCCCAGACGACCTCTTGCAGGCGGGCCTCGTCGCTGCGGTCGCCGCCGTTCATGTCGGGGTGAAGATCCTTGACCAGGCTCTTGTATTGCTGGCGGATTTCCGGTTTCGTCCAGGTGTCGCGCGCCTCGAGGATCTCGAGCGCCTTGCGTTCGGTCGGCGGCAGCTTGCGGCCCGCGGACCGGCCGGGGTTCATGGTGGCGTTCGCGCCCAGAACCTCCATCGGGTTGGCGATGCCGAGCCGTTGCCAGGCCTGATCCTCGACGCCCGCCTTGCCGAAGGGGCGCGTCTCGCGGCCCCAGACCCGGTCCTTGTCGATGAACTTCTCGAACTCGTCCTCGGTCGTGCCGTGGAAGAAGTTCCATTTCAGATTGTATTCCCGGACATGCTCGCGGCAGAACCAGAAATAGTCGTCCAGGTTGTCGGGCGACTTCGGCGCGCGGAACTGGCCGGGCTGGTCGCAGCCCTTGTGCTCGCAGCGGCGCGACGAGGTTTCAAAGGCGCCGGACATGGCGCGCTTGCCCTTCAATCGCCGCTTCTTGTCCGAAGCAGCGGAAATGTCGAAGCCGAATGGGTCGCTCTTGGTCATGCGGTCTTGGGCCTTGGTCTGTCTGTCCGGTCTGGATCGGGGCGCAGCGGGCGGCGCGATCCGATTCAGGCACGCCAGTCTAGAGGTTTTGCGCGGGGTTTGAAGCCCCTTGCGGAAAAATCGGCGGGGGGTCGCCCCACGGCCACCCCATCGACGCCACCTTCACAACCGCGCCCCGCTTGCGTATAGGCCGGGGCGCGACCCATAGGAGCCCGCAATGCAAGGCAGCGCCAACCTGAACCTGATGATCAAGGCCGCCCGCAAGGCCGGGCGCAGCCTCGTGAAGGACTTCCGAGAGGTAGAGAACCTTCAGGTCTCGATCAAGGGGGCGGGCGATTTTGTCAGCCGCGCCGACATCATGGCCGAAAAGCTGATCCGCGAAGAGCTGATGGGCGCGCGGCCGACCTACGGCTGGCTGGGCGAGGAAAGCGGCGAGACGGCGGGGGCGGACCCGACGCGGCGCTGGATCGTGGACCCGCTCGACGGGACGACGAACTTCCTGCACGGCCTGCCGCACTGGGCGGTGTCGATCGCGCTCGAGCACAAGGGCGAGATCGTGTCGGCCGTGGTCTACGATCCGGCCAAGGACGAGCTCTTCTGGGCCGAAAAGGGCGCGGGCGCCTGGATGAACGAGGGGCGCATCCGCGTCTCGGCCCGCCGCAACATGGCCGAGGCGCTTCTGGCGACGGGGGTGCCCTTCGGGACCAAGAAGACCCTGCCTGCGACCATGCGCGACCTGGCGCGGCTGATGCCCGCGACCGCCGGCTTGCGCCGCTTCGGTGCGGCGTCGCTCGACCTGGCCTATGTCGCGGGCGGCCGGCTCGACGGCTACTGGGAGCGTGAGCTTGGCGCCTGGGACATGGCGGCCGGGATTTTGCTGGTGAAAGAGGCGGGTGGCTTTACCTCGGCCGTGCGCGCTGGCCGCGAGATCCTGGAAAGCGGATCTGTCATCGCGGCGAACGCCGAGCTGTTCGGGCCGCTGTCGGAGATCCTGCGCGAACCCACCTGAGCCCCGGGTGGCAGGGGCCGTTGACCCTGCCATGCGATGGCTTTGCCCTTTGTCCCCGCCGATTGCCCAAAGGCCATCGGCCAGCGCCCGCCCCGCCATCGGCGGGCGCTTCCGCGCCCACCGGTGCAGGCGCTGGCCTTTGTTGGTTCTGTGACATGGGCGGTCCAGCGGAGACGTTCCCACACGGCAGGGGGAAACGCGGGTCGCGGTTCCTTGGTCCCGACCGAGGCAGCCGCTGCCCTTCTACCTCAGCCCGATGTCGGCCAGCGCCAGAGCCAGCGCGGGCGGCAGCGCCGTGTCGGCCGCGCGTCCCTCTGGCAGGTCGCGCGGGCTGTCGGCGGGGTCAAGGTAGCGCCAGCCCTGGAAGGGGCGCCGGGCGGCCGGTTCGGTGCGGATCACCGCCGGGTCAAGCACCAGCCCGCAGCGCAGGATGCCGTCCGCGCCGCGGATCTCGTCCAGCCGGATGATGCGCTGGCGCGCCAGCACCAGCCCCTTCATCACCCAGTAGAGCGAGCCGCCGGCCAGGACCTCGGCCGCGCGCTTGGGCCACATGCGGGTCACATGGCGCCGCTCGCCCCCCGGCAGGCCGGACGGGTGCGCCGCCTGCCAGGCGATCAGCTCTTCCACCGCATCGCAGCCGACGCAGAGTTTCAGGATGTTGACATGGCCCGTCATGGTGCCCCCCGCTGGCCCCAAGATAGGCCCCCGGGGGCCACCCGCAAGGGCCTTCGGCGCGCCGCTTGCCGGAGGGGCGCGCGCGCGCTAAGGTCGGACCCCTGCCGACGCGCGACGCACACGCGCACCCGCGACGCCCGGTCGCGCCCCATCCTGCCAGAGGTTCGCCATGTCAGCCTTCGTCGCCCCCATCGCCCAATCGATCTGGGACATGAAATACCGGCTGGAACAGGCGGACGGCACGCCCGTCGACCGCACGGTCGAGGATACCTGGCGCCGCATCGCCCGCGCGCTCGCCGCGCCCGAGGCGGACCCGGCGGCGTGGGAGCCGCGCTTCTATGCGGCACTCGAGGGCTTCAAGTTCCTGCCCGCGGGCCGGATCATCGCCGGGGCGGGCACGGGGCGGTCGGTGACGCTCTTCAACTGTTTCGTCATGGGAACCATTCCCGACAGCATGGCGGGCATATTCGAGGCGCTGAAGCAGGCGGCGCTGACCATGCAGCAAGGCGGCGGCATCGGCTACGACTTCTCGACCATCCGCCCGCGCGGGGCCGAGGTCAGGGGGGTGGCCGCCGACGCTTCCGGCCCCCTCAGCTTCATGGACGTGTGGGATGCGATGTGCCGTACGATCATGTCGGCGGGCTCGCGCCGGGGCGCGATGATGGCGACCATGCGCTGTGACCACCCCGACATCGAGGCTTTCATCGAGGCCAAGCAGGACCCGGCGCGGCTGCGGATGTTCAACCTTTCGGTCCTGGTAAGCGACCCGTTCATGGCGGCGGTGAAGGCCGACGGGCCCTGGGACCTGCAGTACGGGGGCCGGGTCTACCGCACGCTGCCGGCGCGCGATCTGTGGAACAAGATCATGCGCGCGACCTTCGACTATGCCGAACCCGGCGTGATCTTCATCGACCGCATCAACCGGATGAACAACCTCTGGTATGCGGAAGAGATTGCGGCCACCAACCCTTGCGGCGAACAGCCCCTGCCGCCCTATGGGGCCTGCCTACTGGGCAGCCTCAACCTGGCGCGGCTGGTGCGCGATCCGTTCGGGCCGAAGGCGCATCTGGACGCCGGGGCGCTGGACGACCTGGTGCGCGTCGCCGTGCGGATGATGGACAATACGATCGACGAGAGCCGCTTTCCCCTGGACGAACAGAAGCGCGAGGCGGATGCCAAGCGGCGCATCGGGCTGGGGGTCACGGGGCTTGCCGACGCGCTTTTGATGATCGGGCTGCGCTATGGCTCGGACGAGGCGGCGGCGGCGACCGAGGGCTGGATGAAGCGGATCGCGCGGGCGGCCTACCTCGCCTCGGTCGACCTGGCGCGGGAAAAGGGCGCCTTCCCGCTGTTCGATGCCGTGAAGTTCCTGCAATCGGGCACGATGAAGGGGATGGATGCCGACGTGCGCGAGGCGGTCAGGGAACACGGGATCCGCAATGCTCTGCTCACGTCTGTTGCACCGACGGGGACAATCAGCCTGCTCGCGGGCAACGTCAGTTCCGGGATCGAGCCGGTCTTTGCCTATGCCTACAGCCGCAAGGTCCTGCAGAAGGACGGCAGCCGGACCGAGGAAGAGGTGGTCGATTATGCCGTCCACCTCTGGCGCGAGCTTCATGGCGACGCGCCCCTGCCGGACACGTTCGTCAACGCCCAGACCCTGCCGCCCCTTGACCATGTGAAGATGCAGGCGGCGGCGCAGCGCTGGGTCGACAGCTCGATCTCGAAGACCATCAACTGCCCCGAGGACATCTCGTTCGAGGCCTTCAAGGATGTCTACCTCGCCGCCTGGGACCAGGGCTGCAAGGGCTGCACCACCTACCGGCCGAATGCCGTCACCGGAAGCGTGCTGACCGTGAGCGAGGGCGCCGACCGCGCGCCCGAGGCGGATCAGGGCGCCGAGGTCGTCTACCTGTCCGAACCGCTCGACCGGCCGCAGGCGCTGGACGGGGCGACCTACAAGCTGAAGTGGCCGGACAGCGAACATGCGATCTACCTCACGATCAACGACATTGTGCAGGGCGGCCACCGGCGGCCGTTCGAGGTCTTCATCAACTCGAAGAACATGGAGCATTACGCCTGGACGGTGGCGCTGACGCGCATGATCTCGGCCGTGTTCCGGCGGGGCGGCGACGTGAGCTTCGTCGTCGAAGAGCTGAAAGCCGTCTTCGATCCGCGCGGCGGCGCCTGGATGGAGGGGCGCTACATCCCCTCGATCCTCGCGGCGATCGGCGGCGTGATCGAGCGCCACATGATCGCGATCGGCTTCCTGAAGGGCGAGGGGATGGGCTTGAAGTCCGACCCCAAGGCCGTCGCGGTCGCGGTTGGCGAGATGCCGCGCGGGCCGGCCTGCCCAAGCTGCGGCCAGTTCGGCCTGCAGAAGATCGAGGGCTGCATGACCTGCCCGAACTGCGGGTATTCGAAGTGCGGGTGAGGGTTCTATGAGTCTTCCTACCAAAAATTCAGTTAGGACTGCTGGCAAGAATGCTGCCCGTGCCGGATCGGTATCGAAGGTGGCAAGGGCGGATCTGGAGATATTGGACGACTGGCGCAGAGCGCATCTTCGACCTCTTTCGGCTATTGCAATGTGGTTGCGGAAGCCCTCCCTTGAGTTTACTGGGCTGGCACCTGCGCAGCGGCTAAAGCGTCGCGATACCTTGCTCGACAAAATAATAACTGGTCGTGCAAAAGATGCATCAACGATGCATGACCTCGGTGGGTGCAGGTTGATATTTCCAACCATCGACACGTTAAATGAATTTAGGGGCTACTTGGAACATAGGAGCAGGGCCCGTCATAAGCTTCTCTATGATCCAGAAAAATATGACTATATCGCCAACCCAAAACTATCTGGCTATCGTGGAGTGCACTATGTTTATGGCTACTCGCCATCGGCCGGTGATAGAGCGGACCTCAGAGGCCTTAAGATAGAGGTTCAATTAAGAACCAGCGCACAACACGCATGGGCTACTGCGGTGGAGATCGCTGACCTCGTTTCGGACACGCGAATTAAATTCGAGGACGGGACCAGCGAATACGGAAGATTCTTCAGTCTGGCGAGTGAACTTATTGCCAGATATCACGAGGGTATGCGCAGTTGCCTCCCAGATATTTCGGATGATGAGCTACTTGCGGAATTTCGGGAGCTTGAAGGCAAAATTGGCCTGCTGGATCGGCTCGCTCGACTTCGGGAGCAAGGCGATGTCAGCAACATTAAACAACATACAGTGCTTGCATTTAGGTTCGATGACACCGTGGATATTTACGGATATACGAAGGCATCGAGGGCTGTTGAAAAGGAAAGAGAGCTGCTTGACGACGAAACCTGCGCGAACGTTGTGTATGTTCGGGCGTCAACGCCGCGATCGATCCGTAGCTCATATCGAAATTATCTTACAAATCCAGAGGATTTCGTTGAACTTCTTGAGAACGCTATTTCTCATAAATGAGGTGGAATGCGAGCGTTTGCCGTCGGGCTGTGATTTTGGCTCAAAGGCCTGATAGTTGTGTGTGATCTTCACATGGCAATTTAGGTAAGTACGCTTCAGGCATCGCGTATACAGCGACCGACAGCGCGCCAGATCGTCGCGACGAGGGAGACTGCAAGTAGGCGATCTGCCCTCCGTGGCAGGGCTGATACTGGTAGCAACCTTCGCCCTTGACTCCCCTGTCGACGCCCCGGCTTTATAGCAAACATAAAAGGCCCGCGAGAAAGGTCCGCGTGCCTAACCGCAACCCTAATCGACCGATACCCCCATGCGCAGCAGCCGCACCGTCCATGTGATTTCGGCCCATGCCGAGGGCGAGGTCGGCGATGTCATCGTCGGGGGCGTGGCGCCGCCGCCGGGTGAGACGGTCTGGGAACAGAGCCGTTTCATCGCCCGCGATCAGACCCTGCGCAATTTCGTCCTGAACGAGCCGCGGGGCGGGGTCTTTCGGCATGTGAACCTGCTGGTGCCGCCCAAAACGCTGGGCGCGGCCGCGGCCTTCATCATCATGGAGCCGGAGGACACGCCGCCCATGTCCGGCTCGAACTCGATCTGCGTCTCGACTGTCCTCCTGGACGGCGGCATCATCCCCATGCAGGAGCCGGTGACCGAGTTCCTGCTGGAAGCGCCCGGGGGTCTGGTGAAGGTGCGGGCGGAGTGCCGGGACGGCAAGGCCGAGCGCATCTTCGTCCAGAACCTGCCGAGCTTTGCGCAGAAACTCGATGCGACGCTCGAAGTCGAGGGGCTGGGCACGCTGAAGGTCGACACGGCCTTCGGCGGTGACAGTTTCGTCTTTGTCGATGCCCGGGCGCTGGGGTTCCAGCTCACGCCGGACGAGGCGCATGACATTGCGAAGCTCGGGGCAAGGATCACCCGGGCGGGGACCGAGCAGCTGGGCTTTCACCACCCGACCAACCCGGACTGGCGGCATTTTTCCTTCTGCCTCTTCGCGGGGCCCTTGTCACGACAGGGGAACGAGCTGCGCGCCGGGTCGGCGGTGGCGATCCAGCCGGGCAAGGTCGACCGCTCGCCCACCGGGACGGCGCTTTCGGCGCGGATGGCGGTCTTGCACGCGCGGGGGCAGATGAGCGGGGCGGACCGGCTGACGACCGTGTCGCTGATCAGCTCGACCTTCGCGGGCCGGATCGTCGGGACGACCCGGGTGGGCGACGTGCCGGCGATCCTGCCCGAAATCAGCGGGCGCGGCTGGATCACGGGGATCCACCAGCACATGCTCGACCCCTCGGACCCCTGGCCGGAGGGCTATCGGCTGAGCGATACCTGGGGCGCGCGCTAGGCCGGGGTGGGGCAGGGGCCGTTGACCCTGCCATGCGAAGTCCTCTCCCCCCTGTCCCCGCCGGTGGCCCAATGGCCATCGGCCAGCGCCCGCCCCGCCATCGGCGGGCGCTGGCCTTCGTTGATCTGTGACACGGACGGTCCAGCGGAACCGTTCCCACGGGGGTCGGGGGAAACGCGGGGCGTTTCCTGATCCCGTCCGTGCCTTGCCCCGAGGCGCCCTTGACTCCCCCTTCCGCCCCTGTATAAGCCGCCCGTCCGGGCCTTTGGGCCCCGGGCATCATTGGTGTTGGTGGACCCCGCAAGGGGAAGCCTGTCGCCCCGAAAGGGGAAAGGACAACGCCCTTTTGAAGACGCAAAAGGAGATCAGCGGTGACCAAACGCACCTCTGCCAAGTACAAGATCGACCGCCGGATGGGCGAAAACATCTGGGGCCGCGACAAATCCCCGGTCAACAAGCGTGAGTACGGCCCCGGCCAGCACGGCCAGCGCCGGAAGAACAAGCTCTCGGACTTCGGCACGCAGCTGCGCGCCAAGCAGAAGCTGAAGGGCTATTACGGCGACCTGACCGAAAAACAGTTCCGCAAGATCTACGGCGAGGCCGAGCGCGTGAAGGGTGACACGGGTGAAAACCTGATCGGCCTTCTGGAACGCCGCCTGGACGCCGTGGTCTACCGCGCCAAGTTCGTCCCGACCGTCTTTGCCGCCCGCCAGTTCGTGAACCATGGCCATGTCACAGTGAACGGCCAGCGGGTCAACATCGGCTCTTACCGCGTCAAGGAAGGCGACGTGATCGCCGTCCGCGACAAGTCGCGCCAGCTTGCCATCGTGCTCGAGGCCGTGGGCCTGGCCGAGCGTGACGTGCCGGACTACCTGGAAGTCGACCACAACAAGATGACCGCGACCTTCGTGCGCCAGCCGGCGCTGGGCGACGTGCCCTATCCGGTGCAGATGGAACCGCACCTCGTCGTCGAATTCTACGCCAAGAACTGATCTGGCGAAGATCACCGAAAGGGCCGCGCCTGGTGCGCGGCCTTTTTGTTTGCGCAGCCTTCCTGTTTTCGGCGTCAGGCGACGACCTTGTTTGCGCACCTTTCAGGCGACGACGAAGCCGTGGGCGAAGGGGTCGCGGTCGTCGATGAAGATGGTGTTGAATCCGGTGACACGCGCCCAGCCGGCGATCGAGGGGATGATCGCGGGGCGGTTCGCCACCACCGCCGCCGCCTCGACCCGGCCCTTGAAGAGCGAGCCGATGATGCTTTCGTGGACGAAATCGTCGCCGACCTTCAGCCGCCCCTTGGCCGCCAGTTGCGCCATCCGGGCCGAGGTGCCGGTGCCGCAGGGCGAGCGGTCGATGGCCTTGTCGCCGTAGAAGACGGCGTTGCGGGCATCGGCCTCGGGGTGGCGCGGTGCGCCGGTCCAGAGGATGTGCGACAGGCCGCGGATGGCGGCTATTTCGGGGTGCTCGAAGGTGTATTTTTCGTTGAGCGCCGCCCGCAGCTTGCGGCTGAAGCCCACGAGTTCGCCCGCGCTGTGGTCGGCCATGTCCCGGAAGGCGCGCTGCGGCTCGACGATGGCATAGAAGTTGCCGCCGTAGGCCACGTCCACCGCGACCTCGCCCAGCCCCTCGACTTCGGCCGTCAGCCCCTCGGCGTGAAGGTAGGCGGGGACGTTCGTCAGGCGCACCTCCTCGACGAAGCGGCCCTCTTGCCGGTAGGTTACGTCGACGCGGCCGGCGGGCGTGTCGAGGCGGATGGTGCCGGGTGTTTCGGGCCGGATCAGGCCGTTTTCCAGTGCGATCGTGACCGTGCCGATGGTGCCGTGCCCGCACATGGGCAGGCAGCCGGACGTTTCGATGAAAAGGACCGCCACGTCGCAATCGTCCCGCGTCGGCGGGTAGAGGATCGAGCCCGACATCTGGTCGTGTCCGCGCGGCTCGAACATGAGGCCGGTGCGGATCCAGTCGTATTCGGCCAGGAAATGCGCGCGTTTTTCCAGCATGGTCGCGCCCTTCAGGACCGGCGCGCCGCCGGTGACGAGCCGGACCGGATTGCCGCAGGTATGGCCGTCGATGCAGGGGAAGGCGTGGTTTGACATGGGTCTATCCGAAGCGGGCGGGGGAGAAGGGCGCAAGGTTCAGGGCAGGGGCCCGCCGCGTCAGCAGGTCCGCGATGAGGCGCGCGGTGCCGGCCGACTGGGTCAGGCCAAGGTGCCCGTGCCCGAAGGCGCAGAGCGTGTTCGGCAGGCCGGGGAGCGGCCCGATGGCGGGCAGGCTGTCGGGGAGCGAGGGGCGAAAGCCCATCCATTGCGTGCCCCCGGTGGTGCGCAGGCCGGGCAGGAAGGCGGCGGCCTTCTTCAGCATGGCGTCGGCGCGGGCGTAGTTCGGGGGCAGGTCGAGGCCCCCTAGTTCGACCGCGCCACCGACACGGATGCCGGTCGAGAGGCGCGAGACGACGAAGCCGTGGCCGCCGAAGGTCAACTGCGTGCGCAGGTCGAAGGCATCGCTTGGCAGCGTCGTGTTGTAGCCCCGTTCGGTTTCGAGCGGGATGCGGACGCCGGCGGTGCGGGCCAGCCGATGGGAAAAGGCGCCGGCGGCCAGCAGGACGCGGCCGGTCAGCAGGCCGTCGCGGGTCTGGACGCCGCTGTCGGTCAGGGCCGTCGCCTCGATGATCCGCAGGGTGCCTCCTTTGGCACGGAAGCGGTCGGCAAGCGCCAGCGTGTAGAGCTTCGGGTCGGTGACCGACCACCAGCCCGGCGTGAAGGTGGCGTGGGTGAAACGGGGGGCAAGTCCCGGCTGCAGCTCGGAAATCTCGTCCCCCGCCAGATGGCGGAACTCGATCCCGGCGCTGTCGCGCGCCTCCCAGCCGGGCAGGCTCCGGCGGAACTCGCGCTCGCCCTCATAGACCTGCAACTGGCCGTCGCGGCGCAGGAACGGGGTCAGGTCCTGTGCCTCCAGAAACTCAAGAAGCGCGGCCCGCGACAGGTCCATGAGCGCGGTCTGCGCGACGGTCGAGGCCTGGACCTGCGCCGGGTGGCTGGCCCGCCAGAAGCGCCACATCCAGGGCGCGATCTTCAGCGCGTAGCGGGGCGGCACGGTCAGGGGGCCGAGCGGGTCCAGAAGCCATTTCGGCGCCTGCCGGATGATGCGGGGGCTGGCCAGCGGGAAGATGTCGGTGAAGGCGAAGGCCCCGGCATTGCCGGCCGAGGCGCCGGCGGCGGGGCCTTCGCGGTCGATGACGGTGACGCGGAGCCCGCGCGCCTGCGCCGCGAGCGCCGCCGACAGGCCGACGACGCCCGCGCCAATGACGATCAGGTCGGCCGTCGCCTCAGGCGGCATGGCGCGACACGGCGCCCGGAAGCTTGGACCAGTCGGCATACCAGCGCGTGAAAAGTTCGAACTGCGCCTTGGCATAGCCGCGCTGGCTGTCGCTCAGCCCGTCACTTTCGACGAAGTGCAGCGTATAGGCCGCCTCGCCCTTCAAGGTCATCAGATACTTGTAGTAAAGGACCAGATCCGGCCCTTCGTCGAAGGACGACAGCACATTCAGCGCCGCGTCGAGCTCCAGCGCCCGCGCGCGGGCCTCGACATCGCCGGCCGCGGCCGCCCGGCTCAGCGCGCACAGGTGCAGGACTTCGCGCGGCAGGACGTTGCCGATGCCGGTGATGGCGCCGATCGCGCCGCAGTTGACGAAGCCGTGGAAGACCTGCGTGTCGACGCCGATCATCAGGATCACGTCCTTGTCGCGCGAGGTGATGTTTTCGGCCGCATAGCGCAGGTCGGCGGCGCCGCCGAACTCCTTGAAGCCGACGAGGTTCGGGTGGTCCTTGCGGATGTCGAAGAAGAGGTCGGCGCGGGTCGCATAGCCGTAGTAGGGGCTGTTGTAGATGACCGCCGGAAGCGAGGGCGCGGCGGACAGCAGCGCCTTGAAATGCGCGCGCTGGGCCGAAACGGACGAGCCGCGCGACAGGACGCGGGGGATCAGCATCAGGCCCTGCGCGCCAACCTTGGCCGCATGGCGGACATGGGCCACGGCGGTCGCGGTATTGACTGCGCCGGTGCCGACGATAACCGGCACGCCGGCTTTGACCAGGCGCTCGACGCCCTCCATCCGCTGTTCGTCGGTCAGCAAGGGCCAGTCGCCCATCGAGCCGCAATAGACCACGGCGGACATGCCGGCGGCGATCAGCTCCTTGCCCTTCTTGACCAGCGCGTCGAAGTCCGGCGTGCGGTCGGGGCCGCAGGGGGTCAGAAGGGCGGGAATGCAGCCGGAGAAGATCTGGGGATTCATCGGTGTCTCCTGTGAGGGGCTTCGATTCTGTCCAGAAAATACAGGAAGTATTTTTTTAGTCGACTGAAATCAGCCGAGCGGCACAGATTGTCGCCGGTCCCGGGCAATGACCGCCTGAATCTGGCGCACGATCTGGTCGGCGTGGGCCGTCGCCACGCGGTCGGCGCGGGCGGTGTCGCGGGCGGCGATGGCGGCGATCATCTCTTCATGTTCCGCGATAAACTCTTGTGGCAAGATGTCCTGATAGAACGAATAATAGATCCGCAGGATGCGCCGCCCTTCGTCCAGCAGCCGCACGAAGAGGGCGGTGTAGTAGGGGTTGCGACCGGCTTCGGCGATGGTGACGTGGAAGTCGCGATTGGTCAGGATCATGCCGACGACATCGCGGGCCAGGGCCGCACGCTCAAAATCCGCCTGGCGGGCGCGGATCAAGGGCAGGTCGGCGGGCTCGTGTTGATCGGCGGCAAGGCGGGTCGTGACGCGATACATGAGCGTCAGGGCGTCGAAGAAGGGCGACAGGTTCAGGAAGTCGATGGGTGCGACGATGGTCGAGCGGTTCGGCAGCGTGCTGACCAGCCCTTCGGCGGCAAGCCGCACCAGCGCCTCGCGCACCGGCGTCCGGGACATGCCGAGCCGTTCGGCGATCTGGATTTCATCGACCGGGCTGCCGGGGGCGAGCGTCAGGTCCAGGATCTCGGCGCGCAATGTGTCATAGACGAACTGGACGCCCGAGCCGCGCTTGCGCTCGATCCGGGGCCCCTCTGCTCCATCGAGCGGCTCTTCGGTCCGGGCGTGGTCGTCCATGGGCTACCTGCGAAGGGGCGCCCGGCCGTCCCGGGCGCCGCCACATTAAGGGGCGGGCACCCGGTCAGGCAAGGCCGCGTGGGCTCCGTCAGTTGACAATTGTCGCCTCGGTCGCGGCGCGCAGCTCGGCCTCGGTGACGCCGTCGGCCAGTTCCACGATCCTAAGCCCGCCGGGCACCACGTCGAGGACGCCGAGGTTGCTGATGATGCGGTTCACGACACCCCTGCCGGTCAGGGGCAGGGTGCAGGCCTTCAGCACCTTCGATTCGCCGTGCTTCGAGGTGTGGTCCATGACCACGACCACGCGCCCGACGCCCGCCACCAGGTCCATCGCGCCGCCCATGCCCTTGACGAGCTTACCGGGGATCATCCAGTTGGCCAGGTCACCGTTTTCGGCCACTTCCATGGCACCCAGGATCGCCATGGCGATCTTGCCGCCGCGGATCATGGCGAAGCTCTGGGCGCTGTCGAAATAGGCGGTCTGGGGCAGTTCGGTGATGGTCTGCTTGCCGGCGTTGATAAGGTCGGCGTCTTCTTCGCCCTCGAACGGGAAGGGGCCCATGCCGAGCATGCCGTTTTCGGACTGGAGCGTGACCTCGACCCCCTCGGGGATGTAGTTCGACACCAGCGTCGGGATGCCGATCCCGAGGTTCACATACCAGCCGTCCTGAAGCTCTTGCGCCGCGCGCGCGGCCATTTGGTTGCGGTCCCAGGCCATCAGGCGGACTCCCTCTTGCGGACGGTGCGCTGTTCGATGCGTTTTTCGTGCGGGCCGGCGATCAGGCGGTGGACGTAGATGCCGGGCACATGGATCTTGTCGGGGTCGAGCGCTCCAAGGGGGACGATCTCCTCGACCTCGGCCACGCAGACGCGCCCGCAGGTCGCGGCCGGGCCGTTGAAGTTGCGCGCGGTCTTTCGGAAGACGAGGTTGCCCGACGGGTCGGCCTTCCAGGCCTTGACGATCGACAGGTCGGAAACGATGCCGCGTTCCAGGATATAGTCCTGGCCGTCGAAGCTTTTCACTTCCTTGCCGTCGGCGATCACGGTGCCGACGCCGGTCTTGGTGTAGAAGCCGGGGATGCCCGCGCCACCCGCCCGCATCCGTTCGGCGAGCGTGCCTTGCGGGTTGAACTCAAGCTCCAGTTCGCCCGACAGGTACTGGCGCATGAATTCCGCGTTCTCGCCCACGTAGGACGAGATCATCTTCCTGACCTGTCGGGTCTGAAGCAGGACGCCCAACCCGAACCCGTCGACGCCCGCATTGTTCGAGGCGATGGTCAGGTTCTTCGTGCCCGCGTCGCGGATCGCCGCGATCAACAGCTCGGGGATGCCGCAGAGGCCGAAGCCGCCCGCCGCAATGAACATTCCGTCGAAAAGTAGCCCGTCCAGGGCAGATTTCGCGTCCGGGTAGACCTTTTTCACCGGCATCCTCCTTCCGATGACGTTGGCGCGGGCGCCGGATGGCGGGGCCGCTGACCGGCGGAAACGTGACGGATTGTCGGGGCGGCCACCATCCGTAAAAATACGTAGAAGGATACGTAGAGGCACAAATGACCAACCCATCGGGACCAATGGCGTCGGGGCGGGACTATGAGCGGCTGGCGTTCCTGCATGCGCCGGACGCCACGCTGATCCTGTCGGACCGGGTGATCCTGCGCGCGAGCCTGCGCGTCGCCGAGGTTTTCGGCTGGACGCCGGGGGAGGTCGAGGGCCAGTCGATCCGCATGCTCTATCCCGGCCAGAGCGATTTTGAGGTGATCGGCGACCGCGCCCGGCGCGCGCTGCGCGAACAGCCGGTCTACCACGACGAACGCTTCATGCGCCGGAAGGACGGACAGGTGGTCTGGATGAAGGGCAGCGGCGCCGCGCTCGACCGGACCGACCCCGAGCGGCTGGCGATCTGGACCTACCGGCCGGCGGACCGGAGGGCTGGGCAGTTCGATCTGCTGACGCCGGCCGAAAAACGCATCGCGCATTATCTGGTCAACGGCTTCACCAGCAAGGAAATCGCGCTGGCGCTGGCCTGTTCGCACCGCACGATCGAGGGGCACCGCGCCAACATGATCCGCAAGCTGCAGGTCAGGAACAGTTTCGAGCTGGTGCGCAAGCTGCTGATGGCGCCCGAAGGGGGGGCATAGGGGCTTGAGGAGCGCCCTTCAGATGTCGCCGAAATGGCCGGGCGGCACGCCGCCGAAAAGCGCAAGCGTTCCGGTTGCGGCGATGGCCAGAAGGAAGAAGCCACCGGCCATGGTCACGTGCGACATGAGCGCGTTCGTATCGCCAATGTGCGCCTGAGAGCCGGTCACAGGGCACCAGAGACCGAGCAAGATCGCGGCGAGGCGGGCGGGGTAGCCGATGACGACGGCAAGGCCGCCCACGAATTCGCAGAGGCCCACGAGGTAGGCGAGCACGGTCGCGTCGGGCAGGCCGAGCGCCACGAGGAAGGGCACGAGCTTCGCCTCGCCGCCCCTGAGTTTCAGATAGCCCCAGATGATGAAGGGAACGCCCAGAAACAGGCCCGCGACAAAAAACGCGACATTGTCCATCATAGCCCCCCATCACCCGTTTCGGGCACCCGTTTTGCGCGAGGCTAGCGCTGGCAGCGCCATCGGGCAACGGGGTTGGGCGGGGCCGCAGGGCGGCGGCGGGTCACTCCGCCGTCGCTGCCTTCTTCGCCTTCGTCGCGGGCTTCGTGGCCTTTGCCTTGCTGGCGGTCGCCTTTGCCGCCTTGGGCTTGGCGGCCTTCGCGGTCTTGGCCGCCGCAGCCTTGCGCGGCGTCTTGCCTCTGCCGCCCTTTGTGGCCTTCTCGGCAATCAGGGCAAGCGCCTCTTCCATCGTCACGGCTTCGGGGGCGAGTTCTTTCGGCAGGGTCGCGTTGACCTTTTCCCACTTCACATAAGGCCCATAGCGCCCCGCCATCACCTGGATCGGGCCGCCGTCCGGGTGGTCGCCGAGCGTGCGCAGGGGGGCGGCGGCCGAGGCGCGGGGGCCGCGGGCGGCTTTCAGGGCCAGAACCTCGACCGCGCGGTTCATGCCGAGGGTGAAGACCTCCTCGACCTCCGGCAGGTTCGCGTAGGTCGCGTTGTGCTTCACATAAGGACCGAAGCGGCCGATCCCGGCCTCGACCGGGGCGCCGTCGTCGGGGTGGGGGCCGACGAGGCGCGGCAGCGCCAAAAGGTCGAGCGCGCGTTCGAGCGTCACGCCATCGGGTGCCCAGCCCTTGGGCAGGCTGGCGCGGTCGGGTTTCGGGCGTTCCTCGGTCGCCTCGCCGCGCTGGACGTAGGGTCCGAAGCGCCCGGCGCGTAAGGAGATCGGCTCGCCGGCCTCGTCCTGGCCCAGCACCTTGCCGTCCACCACCGCCTCGTCGCCGTTCGGCGCCGAAAGGGGGCGGGTGTAGCGGCAAGTGGGGTAGTTGCTGCAACCGATGAAGGCGCCGCCGGACCGCGCGGTCCGCAAGGACAGCCGCCCGGTGCCGCAGACCTGGCAGACGCGCGGGTCCGACCCGTCCGCCCTGGGCGGATAAAGGTGCGGCGCCAGGAACTCGTCGATCTTGGCGATGGCCTCGCTGATCTTCAGGTCGGACGTTTCCGCCACCGCCGCCGCGAAATCTCGCCAGAAGCGGGCAAGGACGTCCTTGTAGTTCAGGTCCCCGGCCGAAATCTCGTCAAGCTCGGTTTCAAGGTCGGCGGTGAAATCATACTCGACATAGCGGCGGAAGAAGTTCGTGAGGAACGCCGTGACAAGCCGGCCCTTGTCCTCGGGGATCAGGCGGTTCTTTTCCTTGCGCACATAGTCGCGGTCCTGGATCGTGGTGACGACCGAGGTGTAGGTCGAGGGCCGACCGATGCCCAACTCCTCCATCCGCTTGATGAGCGTGGCTTCGGTGTAGCGCGGCGGCGGCTGGGTGAAATGCTGTTCCGGCGTGATCTGGCGCTTGTCGACCGGCTCGCCTTCCATGATCTGGGGCAGGCGGGCGCTGTCCTCGCCATCCTCGTCGTCGCGGCTTTCGTCATAGACCTTGAGGAAGCCGTCGAAGAGCACGACCTGACCCGTCGCGCGGAGTTCGATCTGGCCGTCGGGGCTGGCCAGGTCGACCATCGTGCGTTCCAGCCGCGCCGCCGCCATCTGGCTGGCCAGGGTGCGCTTCCAGATCAGGTCATAGAGCTTGCGCTGGTCATCCTCGAGCCGGAGTTTCTCGGGCGAGGCGCCCATGTCGGTCGGGCGGATGCATTCATGCGCCTCTTGCGCGTTCTTGGCCTTGTTCTTGTACATGCGCGGGCTCGGCGGCACGTAGTCGGCGCCGAAGCGGCGGCGGATTTCGTCGCGCGCGGCCATGACCGCTTCGGGCGCCATGTCGATGCCGTCAGTCCGCATGTAGGTGATGTGCCCGGCCTCGTAGAGCCGCTGGGCGGCCTGCATGGTGGCCTTCGCGCCCATGCCGAACTTGCGGCTGGCTTCCTGTTGCAGGGTCGAGGTCATGAAGGGCGGGTAGGGGTTGCGCACTGCCCCCTTGGCTTCGACCCGGGCGACCGAGAGGGGGCGCGAGGTGATGGCCCGGACGGCAAGTTCGGCCGCTTCGGCGTTCGGCAGGTCGTATTTTTCCAGCTTCTTGCCGGCGAAGACCGTGAGGCGGGCGTCGAATTCCTGGCCGCGCGGCGTCGCGAGCCGGGCGCCGACGGTCCAGTATTCGCGGGCCTGGAAGGCCTCGATCTCCAGCTCGCGCTCGACGACAAGGCGCAGGACGACCGACTGCACCCGGCCGGCCGAGCGGGCGCCCGGCAGCTTGCGCCAGAGGACCGGCGAGAGGTTGAAGCCCACCAGGTAGTCGAGCGCGCGGCGGGCCAGGTAGGCGTCCACCAGCTCCATGTCGATGTCGCGGGGGGCGGCCATGGCTTCGGTCACGGCCGATTTGGTGATGGCGTTGAAGGTGACGCGGCGCACCTCCTTGCCCTTCTTGAGCGAGGGGGCGAGCGCCTCTTTCAGGTGCCAGGAAATCGCCTCGCCCTCGCGGTCGGGGTCGGTCGCGAGGATCAGCGTGTCATCGGTCTTGAGGGCGTCGGCGATGGCGCGCAGGTGCTTTTTCGAATCAGCCGCGACTTCCCAGATCATGTGGAAACCATCGTCGGGCTGGACGGAACCGTCCTTCGGCGGCAGGTCGCGGACATGGCCATAAGAGGCAAGGACCGTATAGTCGGGCCCAAGATATTTGTTGATTGTCTTGGCCTTGGCGGGGGATTCTACGACGACGACGGCCATGACTACAACGCTGCTCCGGGGGGTTCGGGTTCGATCGCGGAACATGGGGGGGAAGGGTGGGGCTGTCAATGAGGGGCGCAACCGACGCCGCGAAAGGGTGGCCGATCGGCGCCACGCGGGGCTTTGGCGGAGATGGTCCGGCCCGGTCGAAGGGGTGAGGCATGGCCTTGGTGCTGTCGCGGGTGGTGGCGGAGGGTCGTCCCGGTGGGCGGTCGCGGGGGGCTGATCGTTGGGGCTGGGTCGGCGGCGGGCAGGAAAGGCTGTCCGAGTGATGCGGCGCGTGGACTGGGTTGAGCGAAGGGTGGTTGTCGGCAGGTGCGGGTGTTTGTCCGGTCGCGACTTCTAGCGGTCCGATTCATGCGGAGGGCGGTCATTGGCGGGTGCAGGGGACTTCCGGTCGTGACTTCGGGCGGGCTGATCTGCGTGACGGTTGGTCGGCGGCGTGCGCGGAGGGCTGTCAGGTTGAGACTTTGAGCGTGCCGATCTGGGTGAAGGGTGGTGGTCGGCAGGCGGAAGGGCGTCCGGTCGCCGCCCCGGGCGGGCCGATCTGTGTAAATGGTTGTCGTCGCCAGGAGCAGGTGGGGCCAGTCGCGGCGTCGGGTGGGCCGATTTGTGTGAAGAGTGGTCGTTGGCGGGCACGGAGTATTGTCCAGTCGCAGCCTCGGGCGGACCGATTTGTGCGAAGCGGTTTCACAGCCCGCCGTGAAGGGCCGGTGGGTCGGGCCCCCCGTGCGCCGGAAATGTGGCGATCACCATCGCGAGCAGGCGCTGCGGGCCGTTCTTGCCGTCGGCGACGCGCCAGGGAAAGGGCAGGGCGCCCCGGGGTCAGATGCGCGACAGAAGTCCGCCGGGCTGGCGGCGCAGGTGGCCGTCGAGCTCCAGGGCCAGGATGTCGGGGGCGGCGTCGGCCGGACTGACGGCGAGGTCGCGCAGAAGCTGGTCCTCGGCCACCGGGCTTGCCGACAGAAGGTCGAGGATGCGGCGCGACAGGGGCCGGCGGTCGGGACCGGCTGCCGGACTGTCGCTGGCGGGAAGCGGTGCGGCCGGGGGCTGTGCGGGCAGGCGGCGGGCCGTTGCGGGCCGCGCCTGCGGAGGCGCGTCGTGCCGGGCGCGCTCTCCGTCTCCGGCTTGCGCCGGCTTGGCGGCTGGTGCGGCTTCGGGCACAAGGCCAAGGGCGGCCAGCACATCGGCGGCGCCCCGGACGAGCGTCGCGCCGTCGCGCAGAAGCAGGTTCGAGCCGCCGGCGCGTCCGTCGAAGGGGTGGCCGGGCACCGCCATGACCTCACGCCCCTGGTCGAGGGCGGCGCGGGCGGTGATGAGGCTGCCGGACTGGGGCGCGGCCTCGACCACCACGGTCGCGCGGGCGAGACCGGAAATCAGGCGGTTGCGCTGGGGGAAATGGCGGGCCTGGGGGTCCATGCCGATGGGTTGTTCCGACAGGATCAGCCCTTCGGTCCGCATCCGCGCCGCAAGGCCTGCGTTTTCGACCGGCCAGGACATGTCGACGCCGCCCGCGACGACGGCGACGGTGCCGCCTTCGAGCGCGGCCTGATGCGCCGCGGCGTCGATGCCGCGCGCAAGGCCCGAAACGATGGTCACGCCCGCGGCCGCAAGGCCTTCGGCCAGTGCGCGGGCCATGCGCAGGCCAAGCGACGAGGCGTTGCGCGCGCCGACAAGGGCCACGGTCGGCCGCGCTGCGAGCGCGGGCTGGCCGAGGGCCCAGAGGACTGGCGGCGGATCGCCAAGTTGGGCCAGAAGCGGCGGGTAGTCGGTCGCGCCGCGAAAGATCAGCCGGGCGCCGGTGCGCGTTCCGGCGCGCAGTTCGGCCCGTGCGGCTTCTTCGCCATAGGCGTCATAACTGGAAAGGCCTGCGTCCCGCGCGAGGCCCGGCAGGGCGGCGATGGCCGCCAGCGCCGAGCCGTGTTCCGCCAGGAGCCGCCAGAAGGTGGCCGGTCCGACGCGACGGGAGCGAATGAGACGGAGCCATGCGAGCCTGTCCTCTTCCGTGGTGGGTGGGGTGAAGGGGGTGTGGAGAGAAAACAAACCGTAACCTTCGTGGCGCCCGCTCATTCGCAGGGCCACCATGGACCCGCAAAGGTTAACGGTCCGTTACGATTCGCCCCCTCCCTTCACTTTATTTCACCCGATCCACCGATTTTCGGGCCGCAGATTTTTGGGCCGCAGATTTTCGGGCCACCGATTTTCGGGCCACCGATTTTCAGGCTGCAGACCCCCCGACCGTCAGGCCGCCGATCAGCATGGTCGGCTGGCCGACGCCCACCGGCACCCACTGGCCGGCCTTGCCGCAATTGCCGATGCCGGGGTCGAGCGCCAAGTCGTTGCCAATGGCGCGCACGTTCTTCAGCGCAGTCGCGCCATCGCCGATCAGGGTCGCGCCCTTCACGGCGGCGCCGACGACGCCGTTCTTTACCCGGTAGGCCTCGGTGCAGTTGAAGACGAACTTGCCGTTTGTGATGTCGACCTGTCCGCCGGAAAAGCCCACGGCATAGATGCCGTCCTTCAGTCCCGCCAGCACGTCGGCCGGGCTTGCCTGGCCGCCCAGCATGTAGGTGTTGGTCATGCGCGGCATCGGGATGTGGGCGTGGCTTTCGCGGCGGCCGTTGCCGGTTGAACCCACGCCCATCAGCCGGCCGTTCTGGCGGTCCTGCATGTAGCCGACAAGGATGCCGTCCTCGATCAGCACGGTCCGGCCCGAGGGCGTGCCCTCGTCATCGACGGTGATCGAGCCGCGGCGGTCGGGGATTGTGCCGTCGTCGACGACGGTGACGCCGGGGGCCGCGACACGTTGCCCCATCAGGCCGGCAAAGGCCGAGGTCTTCTTGCGGTTGAAGTCGCCCTCGAGCCCGTGGCCCACGGCCTCGTGCAGAAGGACGCCGGGCCAGCCGGGGCCGACGACCACGTCCATGACGCCTGCCGGCGCGGCCTCGGCCGACAGGTTCACCAGCGCGATGCGCAAGGCTTCAGCGGTCAGCGACTGCCAGTGGTCGGTGGTCATCAGGCCCAGAAGCCCGGTGCGCCCGCCGCCGCCGGCCGAGCCGGATTCGCGGCGGCCGCTTTCCTCGACGATGACCGAGACGTTCAGGCGGCTCATCGGCCGGATGTCGGTCACGAGCCCGCCCTCGGGCCGAAGGATGGCGACCTCCTGGTGGCTGGCGGCGAGCGTGGCCGAGACCTGGACGATGCGGGGATCGAGCGCGCGGGCATAGGCGTCGATTTCCTTCAAAAGGCCGACCTTGGCGCCGAAGGTCGCGTCGAGCATCGGGTCGGCGCTGCCGTAAAGCTGGCGGTTGGTGCCGCGGGGCGGCAGCGCAAGCGTGCCGCCGCCGCCGCCTACGGCAAGGCGCGCCGTTTCGGCCGCGCGCTTCAGGGCCGCCTCGCTCAGGTCGGTCGAATGGCCATAGCCCGACACCTCGCCCCGGACGGCGCGCAGGCCGAAGCCCTCGGAGGCATCGTAGCTTGCGTTCCTGATGCGGCCGTCGTCGAAGACCAGCGCCTCGGACCGGCGGCGTTCGAGAAAGAGCTCGCCGTCGTCCGCGCCCGCGACGGCGCTGCGCAGGATCGCGAGCGCGGCATAGGGGTCGAGGTGGGTTTCAAACGGGCGGAAGGGGGCGTCGGTCATGTCAGGCTCCGAAGGGGCGAAAGGGCGCGTGGGGCGGGGGGCAGGATGCCGGACCCGGAACCTGTCCGGTCGGCATCGGTTTTGCTTGTTCCATGCCAGACAATATGATTTTAGAAAGGCCAGATACAACCAGCCCCCGGCCAGAAGCGCCAGCGGGCCGGCGCGGCGGGGGCGCCGCGGCAAGAACGGGAACAGGACATGCGCACTTCCAGACTTCTTACGGGCCTTGCGGCTGGATTTCTTGCCCTGGGCGGGCTCACCGGGCTCGCGCGGGCCGAAGACGGCATCACGGGCCTGCCGGTCATCGGCGCGCCGCATCTGGAGGGAATCGCCCTTCAGACCGCCTCGGGCGTGATTGCGACCGACCAGCACTGGCTGGACGGCATGCTGCTTTACATCTGCTTCGGCGTTGTGGCCCTGGTCATGCTGCTTCTGGCCTTCGTGATCCTGCGCTTCAACCAGCGCGCCAACCCCACGCCCGCGCGCTTCACCCACAATACGCCCCTGGAAATCGTCTGGACGCTGGTGCCGATCCTGATTCTGGTGACGCTCGGCTCGTTCTCGCTGCCGGTTCTCTTCAAGCAGCTCGAGATTCCGAAGGCCGACGTGCTGGTCAAGATCACGGGCAACCAGTGGTATTGGTCCTATGAATATCCCGACCTCGGCGTGTCCTTCGATTCGATGCGCGTCGACGGGACGACCAAGGTCGCGTCGCTCGGGGCCGACCAGCCGATGGGCGATCCGCAGATCCACAATGACATCGCCGACATGAAGCTGAAGGCGCTGGGCTACACGCCAGACCAGTTCCTGCTGGCGGTCGACAATGCCATGGTCGTGCCGGTCGGCAAGACGATCGTCATGCACGTCACCGGCGCGGACGTGATCCATGGCTGGTATGTTCCGGCCCTTGCCCAGCAGCATTCGGCCGTGCCGGGCCGCACGGGCGAGATGTGGTTCAAGACCGATACGGTCGGGGTCTATTTCGGCCAGTGCACCAATATCTGCGGCAAGGACCATGCCTACATGCCGATCGTGGTGAAGGTGGTGGACCAGCCGACCTATGACGCCTGGGTCGCGCGCTTCAAGTCGGCCGCGAACCAGACCGGCCCGGCGGCGGTTCAGGTGGCGTCGAACTGAGACGCCTTTCGGGGGCGCTTCGGGCGGCCGGCGGTGACGCGGCCGCCTGGTCTACTGGGGAAATGGCCTTCGGGCCCCGAGATGATTGCGACGGTGAAAGCGACAATGACGGACGCACGGTCCCTCGATGACGGCGCCATGGGCGAGCACGATGCCGGGTTCGGCGATTTCGTGCAGCTTCTGAAGCCGCGCGTCATGTCGCTGGTCGTCTTCACGGCGCTTGTCGGGCTTCTGGCCGCGCCCATGTCGCTGCATCCCCTGGAAAGTTTTGCCGCGATCCTTTTCATCGCGCTTGGCGGCGGGGCCTCGGGCGCGCTGAACATGTGGTATGACGCCGACATCGACCGGATCATGCGCCGCACCCAGTCGCGGCCGATCCCGGCGGGGCGGATCACCGGGGGCGAGGCGGCGGGGCTCGGGCTCGGGCTCGGGCTCATCTCCTGCCTGATGCTGGGGCTTGCGACCAATTTCGCGGCGGCGGGCCTTCTGGCCTTCACGATCTTCTTCTACGTCGTCATCTACACGATGTGGCTGAAGCGCTGGACGCCGCAGAACATCGTCATCGGCGGCGCGGCCGGGGCCTTTCCGCCGGTGATCGGCTGGATGGCGGCGACGGGCACCATCGCCTGGCCGCCGGTCCTGATGTTCGCGCTGATCTTCCTCTGGACGCCGCCGCATTTCTGGGCGCTCGCGCTCTTCATGAAGGACGATTATTCGCGCGCCGGGGTGCCGATGCTGACGGTGACGCACGGCCGCCGGGTCACGCGGCGCCATATCCTGGCCTATACGCTGATCCTCGCGCCCGTGGCGCTGGCGCTGGGCCTGACCTCGGTCGGCGGCCCGGTCTATCTGGCGGTGGCGGTGGTCCTGAACGCGCTCTTCATCCTGGGCGGCCTGCGGCTCTGGCGGCGCGACGAAGAGGTCGCGGTCGCCGACAATTACGTGGCCGAGCGGCGCTTCTTCCGCTTCTCGCTCCTTTACCTCTTCGGCCATTTCGCCGCGATCCTGGCCGAGACGGTCCTGCATGGCATGGGGTGGGCGGCATGGTAGCGCCGATCCGCCCGGACCATGAGCTGCACCAGCGCCGCCGGAGCCGGAACATGGGGCTTGGCGCCGTGCTGCTGGCCTTCGCCATCCTGATCTTCGGCCTGACGGTGGTGAAGGTGTCGCGGCAGACAGCTGACGGGCAGCCGCCGGGCATGACCGCGCCGGTGTCGCCATGAGCGGTTCTGCGACCCCCCGCAACGGCCGCATGGCGCTGGCGCTGATCGGCCTTGTTCTGACAATGGGCGCGCTCAGCTTCGCGGCGGTCCCCTTCTATACCTGGTTCTGTCGCACCACCGGCTTTGCCGGAACCCCGCAGGTCGCCGAGAAATCGACGGGCGAGGTCCTGGACCAGACCATCTCGATCCGCTTTGACGCCAATGTGGGCGGTGGCCTGCCCTGGACCTTCAAGCCGACGCAGAACCAGATGACGGTGAAGATCGGCGATACGGTGATGGCGACCTACGAGGCGACGAACCACAGCGACAGGCCGGTGACCGGCAGCGCCGTATTCAACGTGGCCCCCGATGTCGCGGGCGCCTATTTCACCAAGATCGAGTGCTTCTGCTTCACCGAACAGACGCTCCAGCCGGGCGAGACGGTGTCGATGCCGGTCGTCTTCTACGTCGACCCACAGATCAAGCGCGACCCCGATACGTCGCGGGTACATGAAATCGCTCTCTCCTACACCTTTTACGAAAAGGCGGCGCCCCAGCCGCAGGCGAGTCTTCCGCCCGCGCAAAAGCCCGCCTATAACTGACGAAACAGGGACCTACCGGGACAGACCATGGCGCACGCAAAGAACCACGATTACCATATCCTTCCGCCCTCGATCTATCCGTTCCTTGGCGCCGTCGGGGCGTTCATCATGCTGTTCGGCCTGGTCCTCTGGCTGCACGGCTCGGCGCCGTGGGGCTTTGCGATCGGGCTCGCGATCGTCCTTTACGTCATGGTCGGCTGGTGGAGCGGCATGGCGCGCGAAGGCGACGACGGGGAATATACTCCGGTCGTGCAGCTGGGCCTGCGCTACGGCTTCATCCTCTTCATCATCTCAGAGGTGATGTTCTTCTCGGCCTGGTTCTGGAACTTCATCAAGAACGCGCTCTATCCGATGGGGCCGGACTCGCCCCTGGTCGACGGCAAGTGGCCGCCGGCGGGCATCCAGACCTTCGATCCCTGGCACCTGCCGCTCATCAACACGCTGATCCTGCTGTGCTCGGGCGCGGCGGTCACCTGGGCGCACCATGCGCTGGTGCACGAAAACAACCGCAAGGACCTGAGGAACGGCCTTCTGCTGGCGGTGATGCTCGGTGCGCTCTTCACGGTCTTCCAGGCCTACGAATATGCCCATGCGGGCTTCAGCTTCGCCGGCAACATCTACGGCGCCTCGTTCTTCATGGCGACGGGCTTCCACGGCGCGCATGTCATCATCGGCACGATCTTCCTTCTGGTCTGCTATGTGCGGGCGACGCGCGGGGCCTTCACGCCCGAAAAGCATGTCGGCTTCGAGGATGCGGCCTGGTACTGGCACTTCGTCGACGTGGTCTGGCTCTTCCTCTTCGCCACGATCTACATCTGGGGCAGCGCCTGATTTCAGCGCGGCCGTGGTTTAGGGCGCGGGGGGCGCAGGTTCCCCGCGCTTTTTCTTTGGGGGGCCCATGCGGCGACTTCTGTTCCTGCTGATCGTCGGTGTTGGCGGCTGCGCGATCCTTCTGTCGCTTGGCATCTGGCAGGTCCGGCGGCTGGCCTGGAAGGAAGCGATCCTCGCCGAGATCAATGCCCAGATCGTGGCACCCGCGGTCCCGCTCGACAGACTTGGGGCGCTGAAGGAAGAGGCGCACCGCTACCGGGCCGTCACGGTCAGCGGCCGCACCACGGGGCCGGAGGCGCTGGTCATCTCGGGCCAGACGATGGCGGGGGCGGGGTATGAGGTCATTTCAGCCTTTCAGACCGACACGGGCCGCATGATCCTTCTGGACCGGGGCTTCGTGCCAGAGGCGGCCCGGACCAAGGAACGCCCGCCGGTGGCTCTCAGCGTGACCGGAAACCTGGCCTGGCCGCACGACAGCGACGGCTACACTCCGCCGCCGGACCCCAAGACCCATATCTTCTTTGCGCGCGATGCCGGCCCCATCGCCCAGGCGCTCGGCACCGAGCCTGTTCTGGTCATCGCGCGCGAGGTCGCGGGGGAAGAGCCGGGGATCACGCCGGTGCCGGTCGACACGTCGGCCATCCCGAACAACCATCTGAACTATGCCATTACCTGGTTTTCACTCGCCGTGGTCTGGGCGGGGATGACAGTGGCGTTCCTGTGGCGTATCAGACGTCGAGCGAGCTAGGAGAGGCCGAATGCGGTATGTGTCCACGCGGGGAACGGCCCCCGTTCTGGGCTTCGACGAAGCCATGCTGACCGGCCTGGCGCGCGACGGCGGCCTGTATGTTCCCGAAAGCCTGCCCCGCCTGACGGCGGATGATATTGCCGCCCTTGCGGGCCACAGCTACGAGGACATCGCCTTTCGCGTCATGCGGCCCTTCGTCGGCGGTGCCTTCACCGATGCCGAGTTGCAGGGCGCCATCCTGCGGGCCTATACGGGCTTCGACCATGCGGCCCGTGCGCCCCTGAGCCAGATCGGCGCGAACCACTTCCTCCTGGAACTTTACCACGGGCCGACGCTTGCCTTCAAAGATTTCGCGATGCAGGTGATCGGCCAGCTTTTCCAGATCGCGCTGGCGCGCGGCGGGCGGCGCATCACCATCGTCGGTGCGACCTCGGGCGACACCGGATCGGCGGCGATCGAGGCCTTCCGCGGGCTGGAAAACGTGGATGTGGTGATCCTTTACCCGCATGGCCGGGTTTCGGACGTGCAGCGCCGCCAGATGACCACGCCGTCCGAGGCGAACGTCCATGCGCTGGCCATCGACGGCACGTTCGACGATGCGCAGGCGCGGCTCAAGGACATGTTCAACGACTTCACATTCCGGGACGAGGTCGGGTTGGCGGGGGTCAATTCGATCAACTGGGCGCGGGTCCTGGCGCAGGTCGTCTATTACTTCACCGCCGCCGTCTCGCTTGGCGCGCCGCACCGGCCGGTCAGCTTCACCGTGCCGACCGGCAATTTCGGCGACATCTACGCGGGGTCCATCGCCAAGGCCATGGGCCTGCCGATCGACCGGCTGGTGATCGCGACCAACCAGAATGACATCCTGGACCGCTGCCTGACGACTGGGCGCTACCAGATGGGGGCGGTCGCGCCCTCGATCAGCCCATCGATGGACATCCAGGTCTCGTCCAATTTCGAGCGCGCACTCTTCGACGCCTATGGCCGCGACGGCCGGGCGGTGGCGGCGCTGATGGACGAGCTGCGCGCGACGGGCGGCTTCACCGTCAGCCAGGGCGCGCTGCAGGCGCTGCGCGAACGCTTCGCCTCGGGCCGGGTGTCCGAGGATGAGACGCTGGAAACCATCGCCCGCGTCTGGGACACGACTGGCCGCGCCATCTGCCCGCACACGGCGGTCGGCGTCCAGGTGGCCGAGGCGCATCTTGGCCGGGTGCCGATGGTGACGCTCGCGACCGCCCATCCGGCGAAGTTCCCCGATGCGGTCGAGCGCGCAACCGGCGTTTCGCCGGAACTGCCGCCCCACATGGCCACCCTTTTCGCGCGCGACGAGCGGGTGACGCGCGTGCCGAACGACCTGGCGGCCCTGCAGGCGATGGTCCGCGAAAGGCGGCGCGCGTGCTGACCCGGCTCACGACACTCCCGAACGGGCTTCGGATCGTGACCGAGGCGATGCCGGGCCTTCTGTCGGCCTCGGTCGGCCTCTGGATCACGACCGGCGGGCGGCATGAGCGGCCCGAGCAGAACGGCATTGCGCATTTTCTGGAACATATGGCCTTCAAGGGCACCAAGCGCCGCTCGGCCCTTCGGATCGCGGAAGAGATCGAGGATGTGGGCGGCTACATCAACGCCTATACCTCGCGCGAGATGACGGCCTTCTATGCCCGCGTGCTGGAACCCGACGTGCCGATGGCGCTCGACGTGCTGGCTGACATCGTGCTGAACCCGCTGTTCGACGCGCGCGAGATCGAGGTCGAGCGCAACGTCATTCTGCAGGAAATCGGCCAGGCGGTCGACACGCCGGACGACATCATCTTCGACTGGCTGCAGGAAGCGGCCTATCCCGGTCAGGCCATGGGCCGCACCATCCTTGGCCCGGCCGAGCGTGTGTCGTCCTTTGACCGCGCCGACCTTGAAGGCTTCGTGGCCGAACATTACGGGCCCGAGCGCATGATCCTGGCTGCTGCCGGTGCCGTCGACCATGATGCACTGGTGAAGCTGGCCGAGGACCTGTTCGGCACCCTGACGCATCCGCCCGGTCCCGACCCCGAAGCCGCGCGCTGGCAGGGCGGCGAGCGGCGCGAGGTCAAGGAGCTGGAGCAGGTCCATTTCGCCATGGGCTTCCGCGCGCCCGCCTACCGCGACCGCGACATGCATGCGGCACAGGTCTATGCGACCGCACTTGGCGGCGGCATGTCCTCGCGCCTCTTCCAGAAGATCCGGGAAGAGCGGGGCCTGTGCTATTCGATCTATTCCCAGGCCGGCAGCTATGACGACACGGGGATGCTGACGATCTATGCCGGCACCTCGGCCGAAGAGATCGACGATCTGGCCACGTTGACGATGGACGAGTTGAAGCGCGCTGCCGAGGACCTGTCAGAGGCAGAGGTGGCGCGGGCCAAGGCGCAGCTGAAGGCGGGCCTGCTGATGGGGCTTGAAAGCCCGTCGGCGCGGGCCGAAAGGATGGCGCGCTATCTGGCGATCTGGGGGCGCGTCCCCGGCCTGCGCGAGGCAACGGCCGAGATCGACTATGTGTCGGTCGCCGCTGTCCGGGCCTATGGTGCGGGCGTCGTCGCCGACACCGACGCAGCACTCGCGCTTTACGGGCCGGTCGAGGCGGCGCCGGATCTGGCGGCGCTGAAAGCACGGCTCGCGGGCTGATGGGGCTGATCCGGCGCAAGGTCCGGCTGGAAACCGAGCGGCTGAGCCTGCGGCTGCCGACCCATTCCGACCACCGTGCCTGGGCGACGCTTCGCGAGGAAAGCCGCGACTTCCTAACGCCGTGGGACCCGGTCTGGTCGCCAGAGGCCCTGTCGCGCCGGGCCTTCACCACGCGGGTCTATTGGGCCTCGCGCGCGGAGGCCGCGGGGACGGCGGTGCCGCTGTTCCTGGTCCGGCGGGCGGACAGCATGTTGATCGGGGGCGTGACGCTCGACAATATCCGGCGGGGGCCGGCGCAGGCGGGCACGGTTGGCTACTGGGTCGGCGCGCCCTTCGCGCGGCAGGGCTACATGCGCGAGGCGCTCGAGGCGCTGGTGCATTACGCCTTTGCCGAGCTGGACCTTTCGCGGCTCGAGGCGGGCTGCCTGCCGGAAAACCGCGCCTCGCGCGGGGTCCTGGAAAAGACCGGTTTCAAGTATGAGGGCGTCGCGCAGTCCTACCTGCAGATCAACGGCCGCTGGCGCAATCACGTGCTTTACGCCAATCTCAGGGCGGACCGGCGAGGGCGGACGGACGCGGGCGCCTGACGGGGCCCTTGTCGGTGAAGGAGTGGCGGTGACAGTCCAGGTGGGGCTTCTCAGGGCGGTAAACGTGGGCGGCAAGAACGTCCTGCCGATGGCCGACCTGCGCGCCGTGGTGGCCGGGGCCGGGGGCACGGGCGCCCGCACCTACCTGCAAAGCGGCAATGTGGTCTTTCGGTCTGACCGCGCGGGCCCCGAGCTTGCGGCGGCGATCGCCGACGGGGTCCTGGCGCGCGCGGGGTTCCGGCCGCCGGTCCTGATCCGCACGGGCGGCGATCTGGCGGCGGCACTCGACTTCTGCCCCTATGGCGCCGCGCCAGAGGCTGAGGTCCATGCCGTCTTTCTGGGCCGCGACCTGCCGCGAGAGGCCGGGGATTTCCTGAAGGCGGTTGCCGCGCCGGCTGAGCGGTGGGTCTGGCGCGGGCGGCTCTTGTGGCTGCACCTGCCGGGGGGGCTGGCGCGCTCGAAACTCGCGCATCGCCTGATGGCACTGCCGGTCGACGCGACCATGCGCAACCTCAAGACCGTGCGCGCCCTGGCCGATCTGGCCGGGAAGGTCGGCGCATGAGCCTGAACCCCGCCGATGCGGCCTTCGCCGAGGCGCTGGCCGCCCGCCTGCCGCCCGGACGTGTCCGGCCTGCCGAGGCGCGTGACCTGGACGAGCCGCGCGGGCGCGTCACGGGGCAGGGGCTATTCGTCGCCACCCCGCGCAGCACCGAAGAGGTGGCCGAGGTGGTGCGCGCCTGCGGCTCGGCCCGCGTCGGCATCGTGCCGCGCGCCGGGGGGACCGGGCTTGTCCTTGGCAGCCTGATGCCCGAGGGGCCGGCGCCCCTGATCCTGTCGGTCGAGCGGCTGACGGCGGTGCGGGGGATTTGGCCTGCCGAAAACGTGGTGATTGCCGAGGCGGGGGTGATCCTGGCCGACCTTCAGGCGGCGGCCCGCGATGCTGGGCGGCTCTTCCCGCTGTCGCTCGCGTCGGGCGGATCGGCGCGGGTCGGAGGCTTGCTCGGGACCAATGCGGGGGGCGTCCATGTGCTGCGCTATGGCAATGCGCGCGATCTGTGCCTGGGGGTCGAGGCGGTTCTGGCTGATGGTTCGATTCTGAATGGCTTGCGGCGGCTTCGGAAGGACAACACCGGCTATGATGTTCGGGATCTGCTGGTCGGCTCCGAAGGCACGCTTGGCATCCTGACGGCGGCGAGCCTGAAGCTCTTCCCCGTTCCGGGTGCCGTCGCCGTCGCGCTGATGGTCGTGCCCTCGCCCACCGTGGCGCTTGATCTTCTGGCCGTGGCGCAGGCGCAGCTTCTGGGCGGGCTCACGGCGTTCGAGCTGATTTCGGGGCAGGGGCTCGCGTTCCTGTCCGAGACGATGCCCGAGGTCCGCCAGCCCTTTGCGACCGCGCCCGGCTGGGTGGTGCTGGTCGAGGCATCGCTGCCCGAAGGCGCGGATGCCGACGGGGCGATGGCCGCGCTCTATGCCGCCGCCGAGGCGCGGGGCCTGGTAAGCGACGCCGTCCTTGCCACGACAAAGGCTCAGGCGGCCGGCTTCTGGGCACTGCGCGAGGCGATCCCCGAGGCAAACCGGCGGATCGGCGCCATCTCGTCGCACGACATCTCGCTGCCATTGTCGGAAATCCCGGCCTTCCTCGACCGCGCGGCCGCCATCGTCGGGGGCTTCGGCCCCTTGCGGCTCAACGCCTTCGGCCATCTGGGTGATGGCAACCTGCACACGAACGTCTTTCCGCCAAAGGGCCAGACGCGGGCCGCCTACTTGGCCGAGGCGCCGGCGATCCAGGAAGCGATCCATGCCGAGGTCGTGAAGCGGGGCGGCAGTTTCAGCGCCGAACATGGCGTGGGGCGGCTGAAGGTCGCTGACCTGGCCCGCTGGGCCGACCCGGCGCGGCTTCAGGCCATGCGGTCGATCAAGGCGGCGCTCGACCCCTTGGGGATCATGAACCCGGGGGCGGTGCTGGGCTGAGCTACTCGGGCAGCTCGACCCAGCGGTGGTTCACCCACATGAGCAACTTGTCGGTCAGCGGATAGGGCACCTGACCGAAATACTTATCCGCAACCTTGCGCAGGACCTGTTCCTTTCCGGGAACCCACCGGTCAGCGAAGATGATGAGGTCACGCGCAATCGGCGCCACGATTACCACGCCAAGCTTTTCATCCTGCTGGTCCCAGAAGGCCCGGTCGAGAAGGACCGTGGCCTCGTAATTGCCGTCGATGATCACGAAATAGGGATCCTTGCCCTCGATCTTGGCGGCCAGGCCCTTGGCTGCGAAATTCTTCATCGCGAAGGCGAGCAGCGCCTCGTTGCTTGGGGCGAGGTTGGCGACAGCCTTTTGTGACGCGTAGTGGATATTGCCAGGTGTATCGAAGGCGAAGAAGATCGACAGGCCGGCCACGAAGGGAAGACGGGCCGGAGGTGACGTCGCGGAGGTCGGCACAGCGGAAGCGGGTCGAACAACCGCCAGCAAGTCCTTGGAATCGTACCATTTTTTGCTACCCTCGCGGCGCGCGGTTTCCAGAAGGGCGTTGGTGTGCTTCTGGATGAGGCTCGCGCGTTCGGCCGGGGTCGTTGCGGTGCGGAGTAGCAGCTGAAGATTGTCGGGATAGGCCGTCAGCGTGAGCCCATCCTTCATCGTCACGACGAGCGACCGGTCGTCCGTGTTGATGAGGGCCGTCGCTACATCGTCCTCGGCCAGACAGGCATCCCGCATCAGCGCCAGCGTCTCGCTGTAGTCCGCCGGCGTCTCGGCCCGCGCTATCGCCAGATGGAAGAGCAGCAAGGTCGCGAGCAGAAGCCTGAGCATCACGCCCCCTCGAAGGCCGCCAGCGCGTGGACGGTCATGCCCATCCCTTCCAGGAGTTTCCGCCCACCAAGGTCGGGCAGGTCGATGACGAAAGAACAGGCCACGACCGAGGCGCCGAGCCGTTCGACCAGCTTGATGCCGGCCTCGGCGGTGCCGCCGGTGGCCAGAAGGTCGTCGACGATCAGGACCCGCTCGCCCGGTTGCAGCGCGTCCTGGTGGATCTCCATCACCGCCTCGCCATATTCGAGCTTGTAGGCCTGCGAGAGCGTCGCGCCCGGCAGCTTGCCCTTCTTGCGGATCGGCACGAAGCCGACGGTCAGTTGGTGGGCGATGGCGCCGCCAAGGATGAAGCCCCGCGCCTCGAGCCCGACGACCTTGTCGATGGGCTGGCCGGCGAACGGGTGCAGAAGCTGGTCGACGGCCATGCGAAAGCCGCGCGCGTCCGCGAAAAGGGTGGTCACGTCGCGAAAGAGGATACCCTCGTGCGGGAAGTCGGCGATGGTCCGGATATAGTCGCGGACGGTCTTCAGGCTCATGGTCATTCCTTCGCGGGCCTTTCGGGGCGCGGGTCCAGCCTAAGGCGTGCGGGCGCGCCCTGAAAGGCCCCGCGAGCGGCCGGTCAACGCTTTCTTTGCGCGCGGCTGGCAGGAAGGCGGCTGTCGGAGGCGCTAAGGGGGGCGGAATGGCACGGGTTGCATCGCGGATGGGGAGGCCGAAAGGGGGCGGGGCCACGGAGCGGGCGCCGCACGCGGGCAGCGTCGCGGCGCCGCGCGGGGTGAAGGAGCGGCAGCATTATCACTGGCTGGCCGAGGTCCTGCGCGAGTTGGAGTTTCACCTGCACGGCCGGATCGCCCAGTCGGGCCTGATCCCCGAGGAATGGCACGAGATTGCGCGCGAGCGGGGCGAGCAGCCGCAGGAGAAGGTGACGATCACGCTTGAGGCCGACGTGGTGAAATTCTTCCGCGCGACCGGAGCGGGCTACCCGCGCCGCATGGCCGATGTGCTGCGCGCCTTCATGCATGCGCGGCTCTCGGGCCTTCTGACCGGGGCCGAGGGCGTCAGCTACGCGCCGCTCGAGGGGCAGGAGAAGCTTCACCGGCTGGCCGTCCTGCGCGAATATCTGGACCTCGAGGGGCAGGGGGCGCCACCCGAGGCGTAAGGCGGCTCAGGCGCCGGTTTCGACCAGTTCGACGGAATGGGTCAGCGTTGCGGTCCTGGCCAGCATGATCGAGGCCGAGCAGTATTTTTCGGCCGACAGGGCCACGGCGCGTTCGACCTTGGCAAGGCTCAGGTTCCGGCCGCGCACGACGAAGGTCATGTGGATTTTGGTGAAGACCTTGGGGTCGGTCGGTGCGCGTTCCGAGGTCAGGCGCACCTCGCAGCCCTCGATCGCCTCGCGGCTCTTTTCCAGGATGCCGACGACATCGACCGCCGAACAGCCGCCCGCGCCCAGAAGCAGCAGCTCCATCGGCGAGGGGCCGGGTTTCGGCGCGTCGCCCTTCGGTGCGCCGAAAGCGATGGCGTGGCCGCTCTCGGTCTGGCCGACGAAGGTGTAGTTTCCGGTCCAGGTGACGGTGGCCTTCATGGGCTTTCCTTTCCGTTCAGGGCGGCGCGATCCTGCACAGGTGCCGGTGCGGTGGCAAGGGGCGATCCGGGTCAGGTGGCGCCGGACCGCGCCGCGTCGAGCGCGCGCGCAAGGGCGCAGAACCGTTCCAGGTCGATCTCTTCGGCCCGTGCGGTGGGCGGGATGCCCGCTTCCAGCAACAGGGGCTCGATGCCGCCCGGCGGCGCTATCCCCTTCAGTGCGGCGCGCAGCATCTTGCGGCGCTGGTTGAAGGCGGCGGCGACGACCGTCGACAGCGTATGGGCGTCGGCCGGGTAGCGCGGCGCCGGAAGCGCGGTCAGGTGGACGACCGACGAATGGACCTTGGGCGGCGGGCTGAAGGCTTCGGGCGGCAGCGTCATCACGATCCGCGCATCGGTCCGCCAGTGGGCCAGGATTGCGAGCCGCCCGTAGGCGCCGTCCCCCGGCCGGGCGACGATGCGTTCGGCCACCTCGCGCTGGAACATGAGCGTGAGGCTGGTCCAGACCGGCGGCCATGCGGGGGGCGAGAGCCAGCGGACCAGAAGCTCGGTGCCGACATTGTAGGGCAGGTTCGCGCAGATGCGGATCGGGGGCGTCAGGTGGGCGAGCGGGTCGATTTCCAGCGCGTCGCCCTCGATCACCGTCAGGCGGCCGGGGTAGTGGGCCGCGACCTCGGCCAGCGCGGGCAGGCAGCGGGGGTCCTTTTCGACGGCCAGGACGTTGCGAGCGCCTTCCATCAGCAGCCCGCGCGTCAGCCCGCCGGGGCCGGGGCCGACCTCGAGGATGTCCGAGCCCTTCAGGTCGCCGGCCGCCCGCGCGATCTTGGCGGTCAGGTTCAGGTCGAGAAGGAAGTTCTGGCCCAGGGACTTCCTGGCGCTGAGGCCATGTTCGGCGATGACCTCGCGCAAGGTCGGCAGCCCGTCGAGCGCCGCCATCAGCCGCGCGCCCCCGCCCAGTTCTCTGCCCGCGCGCGGGCCATGTCGGCGGCAAGCCGCAGGGCCGCGATCAGGCTCGCGGGGTCGGCGATGCCCTGGCCCGCGATGTCATAGGCGGTGCCGTGGTCGGGCGAGGTGCGGATGAACGGCAGGCCCAGCGTCACGTTCACGCCGCCCGCAAAGTCGAGCGTCTTGACCGGGATCAGCGCCTGATCGTGATACATGCAGACCGCCGCGTCATAGCGGGCGCGGGCGGCGGGGTGGAACATCGTGTCGGCCGGAAGTGGGCCGGCCAGCGCCATCCCCTCGGCCCGCAGCCGGTCGAGGACCGGGGTGATGATCGTCGCCTCTTCGTTGCCCATGAGGCCGCCCTCGCCCGCGTGGGGGTTCAGCCCGGCGACGGCGATGCGGGGGGCAGTCAGGTCGAAGTCGCGGCGAAGGCCTGCGTGGGTCACGCGCAGCACCATTTCAAGACGCGCCTCGGTCAGAAGCTGGGGCACCCGCGCCAGCGGTTCATGGATCGTGACCGGCACGGCGCGAAGGCCGGGCGCGACCAGCATCATCACCACCGGGACGCCGCCCGCGAGGTGGGCCAGGAACTCGGTATGGCCGGGAAAGGCGAAGGCGGCGCCGTCCTTCAGCGCCTTCTTGGTGATCGGCAGGGTGCAAAGGCCCGCGACCTCGCCCGACCGGGCGAGCCGGACGGCGGTTTCGATGGCGGCGATGGTGCCGGCGGCGTTCGCGGGGTCGGGTAGGCCGGGGCTTGCGGGGGCGGCGAAGGCCAGGGGCAGGACCGGCAGGTGGCCGGGTGCCACGTCGCGGGCGGCGGCGGGGTGCGTAACCTCTGTCACCGCAGTTCCTGCGGGCAGGTGGCGGGGGTCGCCGATCCAGACGAAGGGCAGCTCGGCGCCAAGTGCCGCGCGCGCCTTGACCGCGATTTCGGGGCCGATGCCGGACGGATCGCCGGCGGTCAGGGCGATGATCGGCGGGCGATCGCCGCTCATTTCTTGGTGATGATCGCGTTGCCCTGCAACTCGGCGAGCCAGGCGTCGGCCATCTGGCCGACCTTGCGGTTCACCACATCCTCGCGCACCTGGTCGCGGCTCACGCCAAGGCCAAGGCCGACGCCATCGACCACAGCCGGAACGACGTCGCCGTCCGCGGTCAGGACCGGCTGGGCCGGGTAGGTGATGGTCATCTTCGGCGGGATAGGCCCGTCGGCGAGCGTTGCGTTGCGCGAGCAGAGCATCAGGAGCGTCAGCGTGCCGTCGGCGGCCGAAAGGACTGTCGACTCGCCCGCGTCGAGCTTGTCGAGTGCGGCGCCGGTCGCGCCGCCGATCTGGCTGCGGCGCTGGGTCTGGCGGCTGACCGCGCCGCCCTTGGCCAGCGCATAAAGGTCGTCACAGGTTTCGGCCGTGCCCGCGATCCGTGCGGCGTCCGCCGAAGCACCGGCGGGCAGGCGCAGTGCGGCATAGTCGATCGCGACTGCGGCGGGGCTGACCTTGCCGCCCTGCGACATGCCGCGCACGAGGAACAGGCCGACATAGCCCGGCATCTGCACCGGGTCGGTGATCTGGCCCTGGCTGGTCTTCGTCACCACGTCGCGCACCTGCGGCGGCAGGTTCGACAGGGGGATCCAGTTCACCCGGCCGCCGTCGGCGCGCGAAGCGGCCACGGATTTTTCCTTGGCGGCGCGGGCGAAGTCGGCCTCGCCCTTCATCGTGTCCTTCAGGCGCTTGGTCAGGGTGGTGATGCGCCCGACCTCGCCCTGGCGGGCGGGGATGAAGATCTCGGACAGAAGGACGCGCGGGCCGTCGCCCTGGCCGCTGTCGGCCGACACGGCGCGGTCGACCTCGGCCTCGGACACGTCGACCTTGCTGGCGAAGCGGGCGCGGATGGCGTTCCTCCAGGCAAGGCCGGAACGGACGAAGTCGCGGAAGCTTTCGGGGTCGACGCCGCCTTGGGCGATGGCCTTGAGGAAGGTTTCGGTATCCAGGTTCGCGCGGCCGGCGAATTCGGCCATGCCGGCGTTCAGCTCGTCGGGGGTGACGGTCACGCCCATGTCCTTGGCGGCCTGGCTGCGCAGGCGGTCCTCGATCAGGCCGGTTTCCGCCTCGGCCGTGAGGTCGCCGGGGAAATTCAGGACCTTCAGGAAGCGGATGCGCTGGTCGAGTTCGTAACGCGTGACGATGGAATCGTTCACGATCACGACCGGCGAGAAATTGCCCGTGGACTGGGCCTTTGCCGGGCCGGTCAGGGCCGCGAAGGCGGCAAACCCGGCGGTCAGGATCGGGAACAGGCGGGAAGTGGGACGCATGGGCTACGGCTCTCGTCTGTCTTTGGCCCCGGCGGGGCTTTGCAAATGGGGCACGGTGGTTGTCACGGGGATCATCGCGAGCAGGTCTGCCGGTAGCTTGCGCCGGACGCACTGCCGTCGCCGCTGCCGATCCCCGCCAGATGGACCTCGAGCCCGAGTTCTGTGCTCGGCCGCACACTAGTCGAGGACGTGAAGCGACGCGAGAGCGAAATATCGACGACGGCGCATTCGTTCTGCCAGCTCAGGCCCAGCCCGGCCTTGGTGGTGCGGTCGGCGATGAAATCGTAATGCCCGGTGCCGTTCAGCGTCCAGCCGGTGCGCGGCTGGAAGGCGGCGGCGAGCGTCAGTTCCGACGTGCCGAGCGGGCGGCTCGCGGCCGTGTCGGGCTTCAGCCAGACGTAGGTTGCGGACACCGCCGTGGCGCCCCGGCCATAGGCCAGGCGCAGCTCGTCGCGGTTGAGGTGGAAGCTGTCGTCGAACAGAAGCCGGTTGGTGGCGCTGAGGCCGAAGGCCGTCGAGAGATGCGCCGCGACCAGCCAGTCGGACCGGGTGCCCGACAGGCGCGAGCCGGTCGAGAACTGGTGCAGGTCCTCGGACCGCAGGACGCGGCCGGCGGTGACGCGCAGGTCGGTTCCGCCGGCCGCATGGCGCCCCCAGGTCAGGCCCACGTTCGCGCGGAGGCCCGCCTCGTAGAGGTCAGAGCCGGGAAAGCGGCTGAAGGCGTAGAGGTTGCCCTCGTCGAACTCGACCTGGGCGCTGTCCTCGTTCGGGACGGCATTGTGGCTCTCGCGGCTCCAGACCAGCTGGGCGACGGGTTCGAGCGTGTAGGTGGCGCCGCCGGGCGTGGTCGCGGGGCGGACGAGCGGCCAGCCCAGGTCGATCGAGGCGGTGGGCGTCATCCGCGTGACGGTGCCGGGGTAGGCCGCATCCTGGCGGATCGAATAGAAGTCGGCGATGACACCAAGGCCGCCGCCAAGGATCAGGCCGTTGCCAAGAACGGTCTGGCGACGCCAGGACAGCCCGATCGAGGCGCGGGCCACGTCGCGGCCGTCCGTCACCCCGTCGCCGTTCGCGTCCCAATTCACGTTGGATCGCCGACCGATCCCGTGCAGGTCGAACGACAGCTGCCCCTCGCCGCCGATGGCTTGCGGGGTGAAGCGGCGGACGACGGACAGGTCGCCGACGAGCGAGGGCTGGACCAGGTTGTCGTCGCCCGCGCGCAGCGAATGGTAGCGGAAGAGCCGCGCATCGACATAGCCGTCGCGGCGGGTGCGCGTGGCCCAGATGCCGCTTGCCAGCCGGTCCGTGTCGGTGATGCCGTAGTCCAGCAGGTAGCCCCGGTCGCTCGCCGTCTGGACCTGAAGGCCGCCGGCGAAGTCCGCCGGCAGCGCGAAGGAGCCGTTGGCGAAGAAATAGCCGCGCGTCGAGCCGGGCCGGATCGGGTCGCGGGTCACGGCGCCGGTCATGGTCAGCGTTCCGGCCGCCATCGCCTCGCGGTAGCGCAGGCCGAGCGTCTTGCCGCCGCGCGTCGAGACATAGGGCGTGACGGTCAGGTCGCGGCTTTGGCCGATGGCAATGAAATAGGGGATCTTGACCCCGAAGCCGAGCGCCGATGTCGCCCGCATCGACGGCAGAAGGAAGCCGGTCGCGCGGCTGAGCGTCGGGTCCGGCATCCGAAGGATCGGCGACCAGAAGACCGGCACGCCCGCGACGCGGAACTGCGCGCCTTCGTAGTAGATCTGACGCTCCACTTGGTCATGGAGCACGCGCCTGGCGCGGAGTTCCCACAAGGGGCGGGGGTTCGTCGGGCAGACCTGGCAGGACGAGGCGCGGACCTGGCTCAGTTCCGTGTAGCGCCCGCCCGACCGCCGGAGGCCGGCCGAGGCGAGTTGCAGCTTGTCGCTCAGGACCATGCGCGCGCCGGTCAGAAGACCCTCGGACAGGTCCTTCGACAGCTGGCCCTGATCGGCAAGGACGATGGTGCCGCGCCCGTCGGTCAGGGTCATGGGCCCGACGACGGTCAGCTGTTCGCCGTTCGGGTCGTAGGTGATGCGGCGGGCCTTCAGCACCTGGCCCTTGTAGCGCACCTCGACCGCGCCCTCGGCCACCAGTGACTGGTCGGGCTGGACGGTCAGCTGGTCGGCGACAAGCGTCGGCGGGGCCGTGTCATCGGCCCGCGCGGGCGCCGTCGGCGCCAGAAGCAGGAAGAGAGCTGCGGTCAGCCTGCGAAGGCGGGCGCGGGCCATCAGCCGTCCTCCAGGTGCAGGAGAAGGCTCACGGACAGGAGAAGTGCGGCGATCGGCGGGCTCCATGCGGCCAGCAGGACCGGGATCTGGCCGTTTTCGCCCAGCACCTGCGCGAAGTTCCGCACGAAGAAGACGGCGATGCCGGAGACGAGCGCGGCCAGGACCAGAATGCCGCTGTTGCCGAAGCGGGCGTGGCGCATGGTGAAGCCCGCCCCGATCAGCACCATAGCGGGCAGCAAGAGGGGCAGCGCCAGTTCCATCTGCAGCCAGACCGAATGGGCGCGCGCCGAAAGCCCTGCGCGTTCCAGGTCGGCGATATAGGCGGGCAGGTCCCAGATCGACACGTTCTGCGGCGCGCCGGAACTGTCGCGGATCTGGGCGGCCGTCAGGTCGGCGGTCAGGGGCAGTTCGGCGGCCAGGGTCGCGCCCTCCTCTGGGTTCGCCACATCGAAATGCCATTCCTTCGCGTCTTTCGCAATCCAGCGTCCGCCATTCGCGTCGGCTTGTTGCGCCTCGATCCTCAGGTGCGGGCCGCCGGTCGGCCCGAAGGCAAGGAAGGTCACGTTGTAAAGCGCCGATCCGTCGACGCTCGCCCGGTCGGCATGGATCACCCACTGGCCGCTGCCGTCGCCCTGCCGCAGCCAGATGCCGTCGCCGCCGAACGAGGCTTCGGTGGCGCCGGCGCGCTGGTCCGCGCGGGCGGAAAGCTGGTCGTAGCGCTTGTTCGTCGCGGCGGCGATCGGGTTCAGAAGGGCCACCGCCATGATGCCGAAGAGGAAGGCCGCGACCATGGGGGCGACGAGGGTGCGCAGCGCGGACCGCCCGGCGGCGCGGATCGCCACCAGTTCCGAGGTGCGGGCCAGCCGCAGGAAAAGCGCGATCGCGGCCAGGACGAAGATCAGGGGCAGGATGCCGTAAAGCGTGCCGGGCGTATTCAGAAGCGCGAGCCGTGCCGCCGCGCCGAAACCGCCGGTCGAGACGCGGCGCACCTCTTCGATCAGGTCGATGAAGAAGAGGACGGCGAAGAAGAGGACAAGGACCAGCGCGAGCATCGCAAGGAACCGCCGGCCGATATAGAGCGAGAGCCTCATGCCGATCCCCCGCTCAATGCCGGGCGGGCGCCCCGCAAGCGCGGGCGCGTGGTCCAGGCCAGAAGCGCCAGCGCGACGGTGGCCCCGACCAGCGGCGGCAGGTAGACGAGCGCGACCCGGCTCTCATTGCCGACGGCGGACTTGTCGGCGAGGTTCGACAGGAGGAAGAGCAGGACGAAAAGGACGGAAGCCCCCACTATCTGCCGCCCCATGCCGAAGCGCGAGAACGACCCCTGCAACATCGCGGCGAAGCCCAAGAGCACGCCCGACGCGGCCAGAAGCGGCTTGGCGATGCGGTCATGGCCGGTGAAAAGCGCCTGCGCCCGCGTTGCGCCCGTCTCTGCCAGAAGCCCGGGCGAGGGGTGGAGGAGCGCGGATGTCATCCGCTCGTCCAGCGCGGGGGTGCGTGGGCCCTGGCGCGCGATCAGGGCGCCGATGTCATAGGTGAAATCCTCAAAGCGCGTGACCGACAGCCGCCCGGTCGCACCGCTTTGGCCCGGCGCGGTCCGCAGTTGCTGGGCCATGCCGTTGAACATCACGAGGACCGGGCCCGAGGTGCCCTGCGACAGGTAGGCCCTGGCGGCCGTGTAGATGGTCGATCCGCCGGCAGAGGCGCGCGCGTCCGACAGGAAGAGGTCCGACAGCTCGCCATCCGGCGAGATGGTGCGGATATAGAGCGTGAGCCCTGGCGCAGGATGGAGAAGCGCGCCTTCGGTCAGGAGCCGGGCCGAGACATTGTCCGAAATCTCGGCGTTGCGTTCGTTCAGGCGGGTGCGTGACAGGGGCACCAGCAGGTTGGCGAGGATCGCCACCAGCAGGGCTACGATGATCGCGAAGTAAAGGACCGGCTGGGTGAGGCGGAAGGGCGAAAAGCCGGTCGCCTGCATGACGACCAGCTCGCTTTCGCCCGCCATGCGCTGGGTGGCGTAAAGGACGGCGGCAAAGCCCGCGACCGGCAGCATCAGGCGGATCACGTTCGGCAGGCTGAGCGCGGTCAGTTCCAGGAAGACCCAGACCGACTGGTTGTCGGAAATCAGCCGGTCAAAAAGCAGGACCGCGCTGTTGACCCAGTAGATCGAAATGAGGACGAGCGCGAAAAAGCCAAAGACCATCATCAGCTGCGACAGCATGTATCTGTCGAATCTGGAAATCACCGCCCGGCCCTCGTCCCTGCCGACTGTCTTCGGCTTTTTCCTTCCCTAACCGATCAAAGGCGCGCGGAAAACTCCTATCTGGCCAAGCACCGGATCGGGGGCTAGGGTCCGGCGGAACCGCGCCAGCCCCCTTGGCCAGGCGCCCGACCTGCCGGAAAGGACCGTCATGACCGATCTGCCGCTAGAGATCACCCTGGGCGTCGCTGATGCCGATGCGCTGGGCCGCGCCGTGGGCCGGGTGGCCCTTCTGTTGCCGGCCGAAGGGGCGCTTGGCGCCGCCGCCGCCGGGATCGACGCGGCGACCGGGGGCGCGGTCGCGCGTGTGCGGGCCGGGTCCGCATGGGCCAAGGCCAAGGCGGGCGAGGGGGTCGAGGTGCCGGCACCTGCGGGCCTTCAGGCCGAGGTGCTGCACCTGGTCAAGCTGCCCGCCGAACCGACGCTGGCCGAGGCGCGCAAGGCCGGGGCGACGATCGCACGCGGGCTGGGTGCTGCGGGCGCCGAGGTCGTCATGGACGCGGGCCAGCGTCCGGCGGATGTGGCCACGGGCCTATGGCTCAGGGCCTACAGTTTCGACCGCTACAAGACGCCACCCGAGGGTGAGGCGGGGGGCGAGGCGGGTGGCAAGGGGCCGGTGACGCTGAGGCTCGAAGGCGATGCGACGGGCGCGCAGGCGGCGCTGGACCGCGCCCGGGCCGTGGCCGGGGGCGTGACCTTCACCCGCAACCTGGTGAACGAGCCCGCCAACGTCCTGACAACCACCGACTTCGCCCGCCGCCTGAGCGATCTGCGCGAGCTGGGCGTTACCGTGCAGGTGATCGAGGAAGAAGAGCTCGCGCGCCTTGGCATGCGGGCGCTTCTGGGCGTGGGGCAGGGGTCGGCGAGCCCGTCGAAGGTCGTGGTGATGGAGTGGAAGGGCGCCATGGGCGCGCCGCTCGCGCTGGTCGGCAAGGGGGTCTGCTTCGACACGGGCGGCATCTCGCTGAAACCGGCCGAGGGGATGGAGGCGATGACCATGGACATGGGCGGCGCCGGGACCGTGGCCGGGGTCATGCGCACGCTCGCGCTGCGCAAGGCGAAGGCGCATGTCGTGGGGCTGGTGGGCCTGGTCGAGAACATGCCCGACGGCATGGCCCAGCGGCCGGGCGACGTGGTGCGGTCGATGAAGGGTGACACGATCGAGGTCATCAATACCGACGCCGAGGGGCGGCTCGTCCTGGCCGACGTTCTCTGGTATGCGCAGGACCGGTTCGCGCCGGCCGCGATGATCGACCTTGCCACCCTGACCGGCGCGGTCATCGTGGCGCTTGGGCACGAAAACGCCGGGATCTTCGCCAATGACGACGCGCTCGCGACGCAGCTTCTGGCGGCGGCGGGGGCCGAGGGCGAGGGCGCCTGGCGCCTGCCGCTTTCGCCCGCCTACGATGCGATGCTGAAGAGCCACGTTGCCGACATGCGCAATTCGGTGGGCCGCCCGGCCGGCTCAATCACGGCCGCGCAGTTCCTGAAGCGGTTCGTCAAGGACGCGACGCCCTGGGTCCATATCGACATTGCGGGTGTGGCGACCGCGACCGGCGATCATCCCTATGCGGCGTCCAAGGGCGCGACCGGCTGGGGGGTCATGACGCTCGACCGGCTGGTGGCCCATCAGTTCGAGCGCTGATGGCGGGCGTCCTTTTCTACCACCTGACCCGCTCGCGCCCCGAAGCGGTCGTGGCGATGCTGCTGGAGCGTGCCGCGGGGCAGGGCTGGCGCGTCCTGATCCGCACGCCCGACAGGGCGGCGGCCGAGGCGCTGGATGCGAGCCTCTGGCTCGGGCCGGAGGACGGGTTTCTGGCGCATGGGCTGGCAGGGGGGCCGGACGACCGATTCCAGCCGGTCCTGATCGGCCAGCCGGATACGGGGGTGGACGATGTGGCCAGCCTCATGTCGCTTGGCGGCGTGGCGATCGGCGCCGAGGAAGCGGCGGCGGTCGAGCGCGCCTGGATCCTGTTCGACGGCCTTGACCCCGGCGCGGTCGAGCGGGCGCGCGGCCAATGGCGGGCGCTGACCGGCGCAGGGGTCAAGGCGCAATATTGGTCCGAAGAGGACGGCCGCTGGCAGAAGAAGGCCGAAAGCGGCGCGGCGTGAGCCCTACTTGCGCGTGAGTTCGAGCGAGCCTTCGCCAAGGGTCAGGGTGAAGCGGCTCAGATAGCTCATGCCCAGAAGCGAGCCGCCCATCTGGCCATCATTGACCGAGGCGCGGACATCGCCATCCTCCCACGGGCCGAGGGCGAAGGTCTTGATCCGCACGGGCGCGGTGCGCACGACCCCGTTCGCGGTCTGGGCCGAGCCGGTGAAGCTCAGCCCGTCGGCCGAGACGCCCGCGCGCGCCGCATCCTCGCGCGTCAGGACGATGTCCGAAGCACCCGTGTCGATGACGAAGCGGACGGAGACGCCATTCACCAGCGCCTCGACGTAGAAGTGCCCGTCCTCGTTGGCGCCATAGGTCACCGATTGCCCGGTGATCTGCGCCGCACCGGGCATCAGCGAGCGGCGAAGGTCGGGCCAGAGCCCGTAGGCCGCCGCCAGGCCCAGAAACAGCAGCACCCAGATGACGAAGCTCTGCGCCGACCGGCCGGGCGCGCGCCGGATGCTGACGAAGACCGAGCCGCCGACCGCCATCAGCAGGATGGCGAGGTAGATGAAGCGCATGAGCGTGTCGCTGTCCATCGCCGCCCCTTCTCAGAAAAAGCCGGTGCCGCGCACGCCGTCCAGGACGAACTGCACGGAAAGTGCGGCCAGCAGCATCCCCAGAAGCCGGGTCACCACCAGAATCCCGGTGCGCCCCAGCAGCCGTTCGATGACGCCCGCCGACAGGAACATCAGGAAGGTCACGGCGACGACTGCGACCATCACCAGAAGGATGGTGATCGTGTGGGCCGGGCCGCTGTAGGGCGTGTTGTTGACCAGAAGGATCATGGTCGTGAAGGCGCCCGGCCCCGCGATCAGGGGCGTGGCCAGCGGAAAGACCGAGGGGTCGTGGTTGGGGTCCGCCTGCTGCCCCTCGCGCCGCTGAGTGCGACGCTCGAACAGCATGTCGAGTGCGGTGATGAACAGAAGGATGCCGCCGGCGATGCGGAAGGCCGGCATGGAAATGCCGATGGTGGTCAGCAGGCCGTTCCCGACAAGGCCGAACACCGCAAGAAGCCCCGTGGCAATGAGGCAGGCGCGGAGCGCGAGCTGGCGGCGGTGCCCCTCGTCCATGCCGCGGGTCAGCGCGATGAACAGGGGCACCAGCGCGATCGGATCGACGATCACGAAGAGCGTGACGAAGGTGGTGAAGTAGAAACCCGGGGTCATGCGCCAGTCCTTTGCCCATCGGTCGCGGGTTCCGCAGCTTTTGGCAAGGGGGTCTGTGGCGTCGCTTGGGGGCGCGGGGCCGCCTACCGGGCGGTCTGCGGCGGCGGCGATCGGTTCGGGTCGATGCGGTAGAGCGTGAAGCGGCCGACCCTGCTGATGCGGACGAATTCGGGGCGATGGTCCAGAAGGACGGGGTTTTCATCCTCGAGCAGCGCGTATGTGAACTTGTGCTGCCAGTCCTGCAGCATCAGCTGCGGCCAGGGCGGCACGCCGCTCAGGTCCGGGAACAGCAGCCGCTCGTCGACGGGATAGAGCGCAGGGTGGCTCGATGCCAGCCATTCCGGGCGCACCCACAGCGCGTGCGAGCCCTGAAAGAGCGTCGGCACGAAGGCGTCGCGCCAGGTGACGGCATAGGCCGCCGCGTGAAAGAGGCGGCGGTCGTACATGTCGCCCGCAGCCCGGACCGGCAGCAGGCGCTCGCCTTTCGGCAGCTTGGTCAGGACGGTGGACAGGTCGGCCATTTCGGCTTCGTTGATTGCGGCGACACGTTCGAAGACTACTCCGCGCGCGGCGATGAGGCTGGCAAAGACGGTGGCAAGCAGGATGCCATTCTTGCGGGTCAGGCCCTCCCACCGGGTGCCGGCGACAAGAAGCAGGAGCAGCACCACCGGCGGGCGGACCTGCACCGGCCACATGCCGTTCACCTTGGCGGGCGTCAGAAGCGTCAGAAGCACCAGCGCCAACACCGGGCCGATCAGCTGGGGCGCCAGCACGAGGCGCGGTCCCTCTTTGCGAAAGAGCGTCACCAGCGCGCCCAACAGGGCGACATAGGCCATCAGGTTCAGAAGATTCAGGGGTGCGAACCAGTCGAGGCTGGTCGCATAGAGCGGCCAGATGACCGACTTGAGCCGGTCGGCGAACCCGCCGAATTTCGTCGGATCCTCGTAGGGCAGGATGGTCAGCCGCACCTCGTTCATCTGCTCGATGGCGACCCAGATGAAGCCGGGCAGGAAGGCCAGCGCCATGGTGAGGCCGGTCGGGAACTGGCGGCGGCGCTGGCCCTTGGGCGCGGTCCACAGAAGCTGCAGCTCGCGTCCGGCGGCGGCAACGGCCAGCGCGAAGAAGACGTAGAAGTGCATCAGGTAGATGGCGGTCGCGAGCGGAGTCAGGAGGGTGAGCCGCAAAAGGACATGCCGCCGTTCCGTCCCGATCCAGATCGCGAGTGCGGCAAGGGCGAAGGGCAGGCCGACGACGAAGTTCTGAAAGCCCCAGTAGAAGGACGAATTGTAGACCAGCAGCCCGGTCGCGGCCGGCCAGACCGTCCAGCGGCCCTGGACCGTGCGGGCCAGGATCATGGCCGATGCGGTCATGAGAAGCGCGTAGGCCGCCATGAGCCGCTGGGAAAAGACGATGGGGTCGCCCGGAAAGCCGGTCAACCGCCACAAAAGGTCGGCCGCCGAGTTGGGGATGAGCGTGCTCGACGTTTCGTAGTAGGTCAGAAGCGGGCCGGCGGTCGTCGCCATTATGTGATGGCGCGCGATGTGGTTCGGCAGGTCGATCAGGGGCAGGATGGGGTGCAGAAGGATCGGCACCACCGTGCAAAGGGCCGCGAACAGGAAGGCGATGAGGGCGGTTGCTGCGTGAGAGCGCGCGAATGGCCGTTCATGTGCCAGTGCTCGGTCAAAGTCCCGGACGGGCGCCTGAGCGTCGAAATCCTGCGAAGCCATGGAGTTGTGCCGTTTTGCGCGATGTTTCCAGGCCGACCGATGCGGGGGGAATTCGGCAGAATTATGTCGTTCGCGGCATAACGCTGGGAATCCCTGTGGATTGTCGCAGGATGCGCGACAATAGAAGGGCGCGACAATGAAAGCAGGCGGCGCAAACGGCGCGAGGGGCGGTCAGGCCGCCGCGCGCTCCAGCCGCTCGGCGGCGGCCATCCACATGTCTTCGGCGCGGTCGAGCCCCTCCATCACCTCGGCATATTTCTTCTGCCAGACGGCGGCCTCTTCGGGCTTTTCGTAAAGCGCGGGGTCGGCGAGCTTTGTTGCCAGACGGTCGCGCATCTCGTTCAGCTTCGCGAGCCGCTCCTCGCATTTGCGCAAGTCGGCCTTCAGCGCCGCCATCGCCTCGCGCGAGGGTTTGGGGGCCTTTTCCTTGGGCTTTTCGGGCTTGGCGGGTTCGTCCCCGGCCAGAAGCTCGCGGCGGTAATCCTCAAGGTCGCCGGCATAGGGGGCCACGCCGCCGTCCTTCACCAGCCAGAGCCGGTCGGCGACAAGGCCCAGAAGGTGCATGTCGTGGCTGACAAGGATCACGGCGCCCGAATATTCGGTCAGCGCCTCGACCAGCGCCTCGCGGCTTTCGATGTCGAGGTGGTTGGTCGGTTCGTCCAGGATCAGGAGGTGCGGCGCGTCGAGCGTCGCCAGCAGAAGCGACAGCCGCGCCTTCTGGCCGCCCGACAGCCGCCCGACCAGCGTTTCGGCCTGATCGGCGCCAAGCCCGAAGCCCGCCAGCCGGGCCCGAAGCCGGGGCTGCCCCTCGGCCGGCCTCAGCCGCTGGATGTGCTGGAGGGGCGTTTCCGCCAGGTCCAGCTCGTCGACCTGATGCTGGGCGAAATAGCCGATCCTGAGCTTCGAGGACCGCGTGAGCGTGCCGCCGACGGGCGCCAGCTTGCCGGCCAGCAGCTTCGAGAGCGTCGACTTCCCCTCGCCATTCCGGCCCAGAAGGGCGATGCGGTCGTCCTGGTCGATCCTGAGCGCCAGCCGCTTCAGGACCGGCGGGCCGCCATAGCCGACCGACACGCCCTCCATGGTGATGATCGGGGGCGAAAGCTGTTCGGGCGCGGGGAAGCTGAAGACGACGGCCTTCGCCTCTTCGGGCGCAAGGATCGGGGTCATCTTTTCCAGCATCTTCACCCGGCTTTGCGCCTGGGCGGCCTTGGTGGCCTTGGCCTTGAAGCGGTCGACGAAGCTTTGCAGGTGGGCGCGCCGAGCGTCCTGCTTCTTGGCCTCGGCCGCCTGCACCGCTCGCTGTTCGGCGCGGGCGCGGGCGAACTGGTCGTAGGAGCCGGACCAGAGCGTCAGCTTGCGGTTTTCCAGGTGCAGGATCGAGCCCACGGCCCGGTTCAGAAGGCCGCGGTCGTGGCTGATGATGATGACCGTATGGGGATATTTCGCGAGGTAGCTTTCGAGCCAAAGCGCGCCTTCAAGGTCAAGGTAGTTGGTCGGTTCGTCCAGAAGCAAGTAGTCCGGCTGCGCGAAAAGGACGCCCGCGAGCGCCACGCGCATCCGCCAGCCGCCGGAAAAGTCGCTGCAGGGGCGAAGCTGGTCTTCGGCCGGGAAGCCCAGGCCGCGCAGGATCGCGCTCGCGCGCCCCTCGGCCGACCATGCGTCGATGTCGGCCAGGCGGTGCTGGATGTCGGCGATCCGGTGGGGGTCGGTCGCATGTTCCGCCTCGGCCAGAAGGGCCGCGCGTTCGGTGTCCGCCTCAAGGACCGTGTCCAGGAGCGAGGTGGCGGACGAGGGCACCTCTTGCGCCACGCCGCCGATCCGGGCACGCTGGGGCAGCGTTATCGTGCCGCCTTCCAGCGCCAGCTCGCCCCGGATCAGGCGGAAGAGCGTGGTCTTGCCGGTGCCGTTCTGGCCGACAAGGCCGACCTTGTGGCCGGTCGGAATGGTGGCCGAGGCGCCCTCGAAAAGGGGCCGGCCCTCGACCGAATAAGTAATGTCGGAAATCTTCAGCATGGCGCGTCCCTAGCAGAGCGTGCGGGCGGCTGACAGCCCCCCGCTTTCCTTCGCGGCCGCCCCGTGATAGCAGGCGCGCCATCCGTCACACGGTTGCGGGGCCAAAGGGTCCGCGCACCCTTCCTCAGAGGCATTCCATGGCTGTTGAACGCACCCTTTCGATCATCAAACCCGACGCGACCAAGCGCAACCTGACCGGCAAGATCGTTGCCAAGTTCGAGGACGCCGGCCTGCGCGTCGTCGCGTCCAAGCGCATCCACCTGTCGCCCGCCCAGGCCGGCGAATTCTATGCCGAGCACAAGGAACGCCCCTTCTATGGCGAACTGGTCACCTACATGGCCTCTGAGCCGGTCGTGGTGCAGGTCCTTGAAGGCAACGGCGCGATTGCCAAGAACCGCGAAGTGATGGGTGCGACCGATCCGGCGCAGGCCGATGCGGGCACCATCCGCAAGGAATTCGCGCTGTCGAAGGGTGAAAACTCGGTCCATGGCTCGGACAGCCCGGCCTCGGCCGCGCGCGAGATCGCCTTCTTCTTCTCGGGCCTCGAACTGGTCGGCTGACATTCCCTCGCGGTTCTGAATGAAGGGCCGGGGCTTGTCCCCGGCCTTTTCATCTGCGCAGGCCAAGCCCGATCCGGTCGAGTGCCGCCTCGATCCCCGGCGGGGAGCCGTGAGCCAGCGCCTCGGCCTTCAGCGCGTCGAATGTCTTGCGGAGCGCCAGTTTCTCCGGGCCCTTGCAGTCGTTCCAGGGCCGGCCCTGCAGGGCCATGACCAGCACGTAATAGCCGATGAAATGGGGCGGCGTGCCGGACCTGAGAAGCCTGAGGTAGGCGGCGTCGGCGCCAAGGGCGCGGAGTTCCGATGCGGTCGTCACGCCCGCGCGGGCGAAGGCCGCGGCGCTTGCCGGGCCAAGGTTCGCAATGGCGGTGATCGGGTCGGCGGACATGGCGGGATCATGGCCGCGCGAGGGGGGCGCCCGCAAGGGGCGCGCGTCCTTCGGTCAGGTCAGATCGAGGCCCAGTCCCGGAAGGTCGGGCGCGGGCGGTCCGTGTCGCGGGCGGCCTCGTCGCGGCTGGCGGGGTCGGCACCGCGCGGGGCGCCGACGGGGGCGGCCTGCACCTCTGGTGCGGGCTGGGTCGGTTGGGTGGATGCCTTCTGGTCCATGATCTACCTTTCGCGGCGTTCGCCGTCTGTCGTTCTGCCTCGCCAGACAGGGCCATCAGGCCTGCCGGTCGCGGCGGACGTAAGGTCCGAATACGGCGTGGTCAAGATATTTTGCGACAAATGCGGCAAGAGCGGCAAGCCGCGATGCAGCATCAAGTGCTTGACGGCACGTCATTTTTCCGTGAGCGCGACAATTCTATCTCAAAAATGTGACTGCTGACGTTGCGGAAACAATCAGGCCCGGAAGGCGCTGGCGAAGGGTTCCGGCAGGTCGAACTCGGCCAATGCGCGCGTGCGGCCCTCGGGCGACATCTTGCGGGCGGTCTTCTGGACGATGGTCAGAAGGCCCTCGGGATCGCGGCCTTCGGCGAAAGGGTGGAAATACCAGCGCAGGAAGGTGAAGCAGGCCACATCCTCGAGCATCTGCACCAGCGGATCGCGCTTCAGCCCCTCTTTGCGGATCATGGCGCCGGTCGCGGCGATGTCGCCCTCTGGCCAGCCCTCGGCCGCCATGATCCCGGCGACGCGGGTGGCGTGGAAGGCCTGCAGGTCCCGCCGCCAGGCCAGGTAGCCGGCCTTGCCCTCGGGATAACCGGACCGCGGGCTGGTCCAGCGTTCGATATGCTGGCCCCTGACGGCGATCTGCAGCGTCTCGGGCGCGTCCGGCATCAGGTGGGCCAGCTTCGCGCTCATCCGCTGGCCGTAAAGCAGGGCGGCAGGCGCGCCCTCGGCCCGGTCGGGGTCGGCGCTGTTTGCGGCGTCGATCGCGGCGAGGGTGCGGGCAAGGCGTGTCACTCGGCGGGCTCCTGTATCGGGGGGCGGTTCCGGGCCAGCAGCAGGACGCCGGCCAGGACCAGGATGGCGATGCCGACCCAGGCGGTCGCATCGGGCCAATGATGCCAGAAAAGCCAGTCAAAAAGCAGACCCCAGAGCAGCATGGTATATTCGAAGGGTGCGACGAAGTTCGCCTCGCCGATCTGGTAGGCGCGGGTCAGGAGCGTCAGCCCGACGGCCGCGATCGCGCCGCAGGCCATCATCCCCAGAAGGTCGAGCGGCGCGGGCCAGACCCAGCCGCGCACCAGGAAGGCAAGGCTCGGGTTGCCGCCGCCGTCGAAGGCGCCTGAACCGAAGATGAGCGACAGGATGACGGCGCCCAGAAGGAAAACGAGGTTGCTGTAAAAGGACATGACGGGCGCAGTTTCGGTGGTGCCGAAGCGGCCGGTGATGATCTGGACCAGCGCGTAGAACACCCCGGCCGCGACCGGCAGCAGCATCGCCCAGTCAAAGCCGGTGCCCCCCGGCCGGACGATGATCAGGACGCCGAGGAAACCGAGTGCCAGCGACAGCCAGCGGCCGGGGGTGACACGCTCGCCCAGAAAGAGGATCGACAGAAGGACGATGAAGAGGGGCGCGGTGAAGTAGAGCGTCATCGTCGTCGCGATCGGCAGGGCGGCGAGCGCCAGGTAATAGCTCGTGTAGGCGCCGAAGTTCATCAGGCCGCGGCCCGTCAGTTGCGGCCAGGCGCGGGTACGCAGGCGGTGGAGGCCGCCGTCGTAATGGGCCAGGATCAAGAGGCAGGGGATGGCCGCAAGGCTGCGCACCAGCATCGCCTCGTGCAGCGGGTAGTTCCCGGACAGGAGCTTCAGGATGAGGTCCTGGCAGGAGAAGATGCCGATCCCGGCGATCAGATAGCGGATGCCCCGGAGGTTCTCGGTTTTCATGTTCTCTGCCCCCGTTCCGGTCCCTGGACGCTACGGGTGAAGCGGCGGCGCGTTCTATGGCAAAGCCGACATTCGGGGCCGTATTTGCGCTGTCACCAGGGCCGTCGTGCCCAAAGAAAAACCGCGCCGGGATGAGCCGGCGCGGTCTGGTCTGTCGTTCGGTGGCGCCGATTATTCGTCGGCGGCGGCCGAACCCATGTCGTCGAACAGTTCGGCGATCTCGAAGTCGGCGGCAGCTTCGGCTTCGGCCGCGAGCTGGCGGATCGACTTGCCCGAGGCCTGAAGCTCGGCCTCTTCGGGCGAACGGGCCACGTTCATCGTGATCGTCGCGATGACTTCGGGGTGCAGCACGACGCTGATGTCATGAAGACCCAGTTCCTTGATCGGCGCGCCGACGACGACCTGGCGGCGGTCGACGGTGAAGCCCGCTGCGGTGGCGGCATCGGCCGCATCGCGCGGCGTGACCGAACCATAGAGCGCGCCCGCGTCCGAGGCCGAGCGGATGACGACGAACTTCTGGCCGTCAAGCTTGTCGGCCAGGGCCTGCGCCTCTTTCTTCGTCTCGAGGTTGCGGGCCTCGAGCTGGGCCTTCTGGGTTTCGAACGACTTGATGTTGGCGTCCGAAGCGCGCAGCGCCTTGCCCTGCGGCAGCAGGTAGTTGCGGGCAAAGCCGTCTTTCACTTTGACGACTTCACCCATCTGGCCAAGCTTGGCCACACGTTCAAGCAGGATGACTTGCATGGATCTGTCTCCTTACTTCACGGCGTAGGGCAGCAGGGCCAGGAAGCGGGCACGCTTGATGGCCTGGGCCAGTTCGCGCTGCTTCTTGGCCGATACGGCGGTGATGCGGGCGGGGACGATCTTGCCGCGCTCGGAAATGTAGCGCTGCAGAAGACGCACGTCCTTGTAGTCGATCTTCGGGGCATTGTCGCCCGAGAAGGGGCACACCTTGCGGCGGCGGAAGAAGGGTTTGTTTGCCATTTCGCTTTATCCTTACCTCTGGCCGATCAGTTGCGGTCGCCGCGCGGGCGGTCGCGGTCGAAACGCGGGCGGTCGCCGTCGCGGTCGCCACGCTCGCCACGGTCGCGCTCGTCACGCTTCTGCATCTGGACCGAGGGGCCCTCGTCATGGGCGTCGACCTTGATCGTCATGACGCGCATCACGTCGTCATGCAGGCGCGCCAGGCGTTCCATTTCCTGCACGGCGGCCGAAGGCGCGTCGGTGCGCAGGAAGGCGTAGTGGCCCTTGCGGTTCTTGTTGATCTTGTAGGCCATGGTCTTGACACCCCAGTATTCGGTGCCGACGACCTTGCCGCCATTGTCGCTGAGGACGGTGGAGAAATGTTCGATGAGGCCTTCGGCCTGCGCGTTGGACAGGTCCTGACGCGCGATGAGGACATGCTCGTAAAGCGGCATGTGGTCCCTTTCGTTTCGGGCGGCTTCCAGTGCGGGTCCAAACCTTCCGCGACCCGTGAGGAGAGGCGACGCCGGTCAAAGATGACGTGCGGAAGGATGGGGTCTTATACAGGGGCCCGGATCGAATGCAAGGCCGAATGCTGGCCGAATGGGTCCGGTTTCCGCCCGTCTGTTTCGGCCGGTCTGTCTCCGCCCGTCTAGGGCTGGGCCGCGCGCTGGGCTTGGCGCCTCTGCGCTCGATCCTGCGCCTCGGCGTCGGTC
>CAMFGW010000010.1 GCA_945952025.1 uncultured Paracoccaceae bacterium | reverse complement strand
TGTAGCTGCCGACATGGGCGCGGAAGATGTCGGTGATCATCTCCTCGTTGGTCGGACCATAGAGCATGTCGCGCTCGTGCCGGTCCTTGATGCGCAGCATCTCCTGCCCGTAGTCGTCATAGCGCCCCGACTCGCGCCAGAGGTCGGCCGGCTGCAGCGTCGGCATCAAGAGCGGGATATGGCCCGCGCGCTGCTGTTCCTGGTGCACGATCTCTTCGATCCGGCGCAGGACGCGGTAGCCGAGCGGCAGCCAGGAATAGATGCCGGCGGCCTGCTGGCGGATCATGCCCGCGCGCAGCATGTAGCGGTGCGACACGATCTGGGCGTCGGCGGGGTTTTCCTTGAGGACGGGCAGGAAATAGCGGGTCAGGCGCATCTTGGGCTCGTTCGTTCCGGGGTGCGGGTTTCGGATAGTCGATGCGGCGCCCGCTGGCAAGCGACGGGTCAGGCCTGCGCCCGCGGTTCGTGGTCCCCGTGGGGCCAGGCACGCCCCGTCGTCTGGGTGGCAGGGGCCGTTGACCCTGCCATGCGAAAGCCCTGTCTTTTGTCCCGGACGGTGGCCCCAAAGGCCACCGGCCAGCGCCCGCCCCGCCAACGGCGGGCGCTCCCGCGCCCACCGGGGCAGGCGCCGGCCTGCGTAGTCCTGTGCCCCCAACGGTCCAGCGGCATCGTCCCCACACGGGCGGGGGAACCGCGGGTCGCGTTTCCTTTTCCCGCCCCGCCGAAGGGAAGCGACGCCAATGGGGATAGGACCCGCCCGTCCGCCTCAGACCATGCGGCGGACGTAGGTCCAGGTCAGGACCCGGGCATTGCGGGCGACCGAAAAGGCCTCGGCATCGCCCAGGTAGTCGAAGCCCGCATTGGTCAGGACGCGCGCCTGGCCCGGGCTGTCCTGGAACACCTCGGCGAAAAGCGTGCGTGCGGCGTGGGGGTTCGCGGCGACGAGCGCGTTGACCGCCTCGGAGGCGAAGCCCGTGTTCCACATGCCGGGCGCAACCCAGAAGCCGACCTCGGACTGGTCGCGGTCGATCCGCGTCAGGCTGACGAGCCCCAGCACCTCTGCCTGGCCCTGGGCCGAGCCGTCCATCACCCACACGTCGGTATCGCGCTTGTCGGCGGTCGCGCGGGAGACGAAGCCTTCAGCGGCGCCCGGCGGCAGCGGGTGCGGAATGGCGCGGGTGCCTTCGGCAAGCCGCTTGTCGGATGTATAAAGCGCGATCAGCCCCGCATCGGACGCGCGCACCGGGCGCAGCGTGAAACGGTCGGCGGGAATGTCGGCTTGGCGGACAATGGTTTCAGGTCTCACTCGATCGCTCCCTCGAACGGCGTGATCCCGCCGGGGAGAATGAGCCCCGACAGATAGAAGGTGGTCGCCCCTTGGCGCTGGCGCAAGGGTGTCGTGCAGCCGTTGCGGCTGTGGGTTCAGGAACATCGCACGTCCCGCCTGTTGAGTGCCGCCCAAGCTGCCGTCCGGATGTCGAAGCGGGACGCGGCTGGCATCGAATATACCCATGAAAGATCACCAATTTCTTTCAAACCATCCGGGGCGGCCACTTTTGCGGACCCCCGCAGGACCCCGATCACGCGGCGCAGGACAGACCCCCGCGCAGTCCCGCGCAGCCTCGGGCGCACCGATGACCCGCCGGCAACAAAGCCACCGGCAGTTCGCGATTGTTGCGGAAAGGACAAAAGCCAGCCCATCGCAGGCTTGGCGGCTGCGGGATGGAACATCTTGGTGGTGGTGATGAGCATGGTGGTCCCTTTCGCTTCACTTGGCGCCGGTCCCACCCCGGAAAACCGAAGGGGGACCGGCCTGGCTGCCGATCCCCCTCCGAACTTTCGTCCGTTCGGTTTTTCGGCTTACTCGGCCGCCTCCGCCTTGGGAAGGACCGAAATGAACGTGCGGCCTTTAAGGCCCTTGCGGAAGGTCACGTGGCCTTCGGCAACGGCAAAGATCGTGTGATCGCGGCCCATGCCGACGCCCTCACCGGGGAACCAGGTGGTGCCGCGCTGGCGCACGATGATGTTGCCGGGAATGGCCAGTTCGCCGCCGTAGAGCTTCACGCCCAGGCGACGGCCCGCCGAGTCGCGGCCGTTGCGGGAGGAACCGCCTGCTTTTTTATGTGCCATGGTCTCGTGCTCCTCTTACGCTTCGGTCTTCTTGGCCGCGCGCTTGGCCTTCGGGGCCTCGGCAGCGGCCGGCTTGGCTTCCGCATTGTGCGCCGCGCGACGGGCGGCTGCCGTGCCGGTCGCCCTCGCCACGTCCGACTTGTCCGCGCCCGAGGCAAGGATCTCGGTTACGCGCACCAGCGTCAGCTTCTGGCGGTGGCCACGGGTGCGCTGCGACGAATGCTTCCGGCGGCGCTTGTGGTAGGTGATGACCTTGTCGGCCTTGATCATGTCGATCACTTCGGCCTGCACGGCCGCGCCCGCGACGAGCGGCGCGCCCATGACGGGGCTGTCGCCGCCGATCATCAGGATTTCGTTGAACTGGATCTTGTCACCAGCATTTGCGGCAATCAGCTCCACGCGCAGGACATCGCCCGCCTGGACCTTGTATTGCTTGCCGCCCGTCTTCAGGACCGCGAACATGGGTCTTCCTCATTCGTTTCCGCGCCCTGTGGCCCCCTTGCGGGTGTTGGTGGCCCTTGGGCCGCCTCGGACAGCGCGCCCCGGTCGGGGCGTCATTGCATATAAAGCCACGGCGCGAGTCGGATGACCTGCCGGGACCGGCCGCTTATGGTCGAGCCGGGCCCCCAAGTCAAGCAGCGCCGGGCCCGGGCGGAATCAGGAAACGCGACCCGCGTTTCCCCCGGCCGTATGGGAGCGGTGCCGCTGGACCGCTAGTGTCGCCCACCCACCAAGGCCGTCGCCTGCCCCGGTGGGCGCGAAGCGCCCGCCGATGGCGGGGCGGGCGCTGGCCGGTGGCCTTTGGGGCCACCGTCCGGGACAAAAGACAGGGCCTTCGCATGGCAGGGTCAACGGCCCCTGCGACCGTGGCCGCCGCCCTAGCTTCCCGACGCCCCCCTGGCCTCGCGCCGGTTGTGCCGCACCGACGAGGCCAGCGCGAGCCCGATGAGCCCCGCGCCCAGAAGGCCGGTCACGGCTTCCGGGATCTGCCAGAGCGTCTGGGCGAACATGATGACCGACAGGACCAGGATCGAATAGAAGGCACCATGTTCCAGGTAGCGGAACTCGGCCAGCGTGCCGCGCTCGACCAGCATCAGCGTCATCGAACGCACATACATCGCACCGATGCCAAGGCCGATGGCGATCAGGAACAGGTTGTGGGTCAGCGCAAAGGCCCCGATCACCCCGTCGAACGAGAAGGAGGCGTCCAGCACCTCGAGGTAGAGAAAGCCCGACAGGCCGGCCTTGGCTGTGGCCGAAAGCGTGCGCTGGCGCTGGTCGAGGAACTGGCCCACCGCCTCGACCAGAAGGAAGGTCAGAAGGCCCGCGCAGCCCGCGAAAAGGAACTCGTCCTTCTTGTCGTCGACGAGGAACATGGCGAAGAACAGCATCGCCGCCAGAACCATCGCCACCTCGAGCCCGCGGATCGAGGCGCAGCGGCGCAGCTGGCATTCGAGCGAGCGGATCCAGTCGACCTCTTTGCCCTCGTCCACGAAATAGCTGAGCGCGACCATCATCAGGAAGCTGCCGCCGAAGGCCGCGATGGAAAGGTGCGCGTCGTGAATGATGCGGGCATATTCGTCCGGCCGCGTGGCCGCGAGCGACAGCGCCTCGAAAGGCGAGACGCCGGCGGCGACGACGACGATCAGCAATGGAAAGACGATCCGCATCCCAAAAACCGCGATCAGGATGCCCCAGGTCAGAAAGCGGCGCTGCCAGACCGGGTCCATGGTCTTGAGGATATTGGCATTGACGATGGCATTGTCGAAGGACAGCGAGATTTCGAGGATCGCAAGAACCGTGCCGATCATCAGGAACGACAGCGCCCCGTCGGTCCCCGTGGCCCGCCAGCCAAGCCAAGCCGCCAGGACGAGCCCGGCGCCGGTCACGAGGAAGGCCCAGGTGAAATAGCGCAGGGTGGTCTTCATCTGCAGCGGTCCATGCCAGTCACTCTGCCCGTCACTCTCTGCCCGTCATCTTTGCCCGTCACTCTTTGCCCGAGGGGCGATCACGTCGTCCAGCGCCGTGGACACGGGGCCGTGATCGGGGGCCGTGACAGGCAGATAAGGGCTTGACGGCACTGCTGCAAGGTCAGGCCCCGACGAAGTGGCCGGGATGAGGCGCCGCGCGCACAAGGGCGACCGCGTGTCAAAGCCAGTCGCCCCACTTGAAGACCGCATAGGTCAGCGCCGCCGAGCCGACCATGAGCACCATAGAGATCTCGAACCCCCAATGGTTGGCCAGGACCGGCATCCGGACGAAGTTCATCCCGAACATCGAGGCGATGAGCGTCGGCGGCAGGAAAAGGACGGCGACAATCGACAGGATGCGCGCGGTGACGTTCTGGGTCAGGTTGACCATGCCCAGAATGGCGTCCGTGGTCGACGAAAGCCGCCCGGCGACGAAATCGGCATGGACCTCGAGCGCCTGCAGGTCGCGGAGCCGCGCCTTGGTCAGGGTCTTGAGCATCCGCGTCTCCGGCCGATCGCCGAGCGACAGCTGGTAATAGGCCAGCGCGCGCTCGAACGTCATCAGCGACAGGCGGACGCGGTTCAGGACCTCGCCTTCGGCGCCCAGCCCCATCACCGCCTTCTGCAGGACGCCGGGCTTTGCGCCGCCCGTGGGCGAAAAGACCTGCCGTCCGGCGGCGTCGAGCGCGCGCCCGATCGCCTCCAGATGGTCGGCCTGGCGGGCCAGCACTTCTTCGACCAGCCCCAGGAACAGCGCGCTCGGCCCGCAGCCGCCGGACGCCGAACGTTCCGAGCGGTTCGGGAAGGTCTCGAACGGGCGCGGGGAATGGTGGCGGACGGTGATGAGCCGCTCGGGCATCAGGATGAAGCTGACAGGGGCCAGGACGCCCTCGCCCTGCGGGTTCTTCCCGGTCATGACGACGGTCATGTAAAGGACTTTGCCAAGCGTGAAGAGCCGGTTCGAGATCTCGATCTCTTCCATGTCGGCCAGCGACGGCACTTCGACCCCCAGCCCATCGACCACCTTCACCTCGGCCTCGGTCGGGGCGTAAAGGTCGACCCAGAGCGCGTCCGAGGGCGTGCTGCCGGCGGGCAGAAGGTTCAGGCCCGGCAGGCCGCCAGACTCGCGCAGGCCGTAAAGATAGATCATCTGCACTCCTTCCGGCAGTCGCGCCCCACCTCCTTGAAGCATGTTGCCGGAGACTGGGAAAGGGCCTTGGGAAAGGGGCTTGGTCAGGGCGGCCAGACGACAAGAAGGACGGGAATGGACACGGCCGGGACAAGAAGCTCCATGGGCAGGCCAGGCCGCCAGTAATCGCCGAAGCGGAAGCCGCCGGGGCCGAGGATCAGCGTGTCGCTCTGGTGCCCGATGGGCGTGAGGAAGGCGCAGGAGGCGGCGATCGCCACGGCCATCAGGTAGGGATCGGCGCGGACCCCCATGCGCTGGGCGATGCCGACGGCGATGGTGCACATGACGGCGGCGGTCGCGGCATTGTCCATGAAGTCCGACAGGCACATGGTCACACCCGACACCAGGACCAGCGCCAGTGCGGCGTTCTCCCCCGTGAGCGTATCGACCAGCCCCCGCGCCAGCCAGTCGGCCGCGCCGCTCGTGGCCATCGCCCCCGCGACCGGCATCAGCGCGCCCGGAAGGACGATGACCGGCCAATCGATCGCATCATACATCCGCCGGGCCGGCACGATGTTGAAGACGGCGGCCGCGACCACGCCGCCGGAAAAGGCCACGGCCGGGGGCCGGATGCCCAGCGCGCAGATCAGGACCGACGCCGCCATGATGAGCGAAACTCCCAGCGCCTTGGCCGGCGACGGGATCGTGATCGCCCGCCGCGCGAGCGGCACCAACCCGAACTGGCCGGCGAATTCGGCCGCCTCGGCAGGCGAGCCCTGAAGAAGAAGCAGATCGCCCGCCCGGATCGGCAGCGCATGCAGCCGCACAAGCTGCTGGCGCCCCTCGCGCGACAGGGCCAGCATGTTCAGCCCGAACTGATCGCGCAGCCGGATATTGCCGATGGTCCGCCCGAAAAGAGGCGAGGTCGGGCGCACCGTCACCTCGACCAGCTCACCCCCCCCGCCGTCAGCGCCGCCCGCGGCTTTCCCGCCTGGCGCGTGGCGGATTTCACGTCGCCCTCAAGCGTCAGGCCAAGCCCGACCAGCGCCTTGCTGAGCGCGTTCGATTCCGCCTCGATCAGCAGGATGTCGCCCTCGCGCACCTCGCGGTAGGGCCGGGGTGCTGCGATGGTGCGGTCGCCCCGGACAAGGCCGACGACAACGGCGGAACTGTCGGCCAGATCTGCCTCGACCTCGTGCAGCCGCAGGCCCGCGGCACGCGCGCCCGCGGGAATGCGCGCCTCGGTCAGCTAGGCGGCGGTCTGGAACTGGTCGATCGCGGCCGCCAGCCGTTCGGGCACCAGCCGCCAGCCGCCAGCCGCCAAGCGCGATGAAGGCGATCCCGGCCAGCGCAAGCGTGCCGCCGACGGGCGAGAAGTCGAACATCGCGAAGGGCGCGCCGGTCAGCTGGTCGCGAAAGCCCGACACGATCAGGTTCGGCGGCGCGCCGATCAGCGTCGCCATGCCGCCGGGCATGGTGGAAAAGGACAGTGGCATCAGCCCCGCCCCGGCGCTATCCCCAGTCGCCGCGCGATCTGCAGGGCGATGGGCATCAGCAAAGCGAGCGCGCCCACTTTGTTCATGAAGGCCGACAGGAACGCCGCGAGCACGCACAGGACGAAGAGCGTGAAGACCGGGCCGGCCTTGCGCGGCAGCACCAGCGCCGTCAGCCGGTCGACCGCGCCGGTCGTCTGCAACCCGTGGCTCAGGATCAGGACCGCGGCGACGGTGATGACGGCGGGATGGCCAAAGCCATCGAACGCCAGTGCGGGCGGCACGAGGCCCGCCACCACGCTCGCCAGAAGGGCGATCAGCGCCACGATGTCATGCCGGAGCCGCCCGACAGGAACAGCGCGACGGTCATGGCCAGGATCGCCAGGATGCGCCCCTGCGGCGTGAGCAGCACCTCGATCATTCTGCCCCCCCCCTTTGCCGCCAGTTGTGACGCCTGGGCCGCCAGAGTGCAAACCCGGCAGCGCGGCTTGGCGGAAAGACGACCATCCCGAAGGGGGCTGGTGGGTGATGAGAGGCTCGAACTCCCGACATCTTCGGTGTAAGCGAAGCGCTCTACCAACTGAGCTAATCACCCGTCCGGGCCGCCTGATAGCGCGGGCGCACCGTCTGGGCAACCAGCTTCATCGGGGCCCCTGCCCCTTTGCCCACGCTCCGCCAAGGCGCCCCCGGGGGCACCCCAGGCGGACCATCGCCCGAACCCCCGCGCCTCCCCGCCCGCCGGATTATCCCGTTGCTCATCGCGCCGCACCCGTCCAGTCTGGGGCGAAACCCGAAGGACCGGCCATGCTGCGCAACGACCCCTCGCACCTCTTCTACCAGACCGACCACCCCCGCCCGACGCTCGACCGGGCCGAGGGGATCTACATGTGGGACACCGAAGGCAACCGCTTCATCGACGGCTCGTCCGGCGCCATGGTCTGCAACATCGGCCATTCGAACCCCAACGTCCTTGCCGCCATGCGCGCGCAGATGGAGAAGTCGACCTTCGGCTACCGGCTGCACTTCATCACCGAAGCCTCCGAGCGCTTGGCCGCCAAGACCGCGAGCCTCGCCTGGCCCGGCATGGGGCGGGTCTTTTTCGTCTCGGGCGGGTCAGAGGCGGTCGAATCGGCGATGAAGCTCGCCCGGCAGGTGGCGCTGGCGCGGGGGCTGGCCAGCCGCTGGAAGGTCATTTCCCGCGCGCCTTCCTATCACGGCTGCACGCTCGGGGCGCTGGCCATTTCCGGCTACGACCCGCTTGCCGACCCTTTCCGCCCGATGATGCAGGAGATGCCGAAGGTCCCCGCCCCGCGCGCCTGGCTCGACGGGCTCGACCCCGACGATCCGGCGACGGGCGCCCATTATGCGGCGGAACTCGATGCGAAGATCCGGGCCGAGGGGGCAGATACCGTCCTTGCCTTCATCCTCGAACCCGTCGGCGGCGCCTCGACCGGCGCGCTGGTGCCGCCGAAGGGCTACATGGAGGCGGTGCGCCAGGTCTGCGACCGCCACGGCGTCCTTCTGATCCATGACGAGGTCATGTCGGGCGGCGGCCGCACCGGGCGCTTCTTCGGCGCGCAGAACTGGGGCGCGGCGCCGGACATCCTTGCGGTGTCGAAGGGCTTCGGCGCGGGCTACGTGCCCCTTGGCGCCATGGTCGCGCGCACCGACCTGGTCGAGGAGGTGCTGTCGAAGGGCCCCTTCATGCACGGCTTCACCTATGCCGGAAACCCGCTCGCCTGCGCCGCCGGTCTGGCCGTGATCGAAGAGATCGAGCGTCAGGACATGATGGCCAACGCCGTCACCATGGGCGGGCGGCTGAAGGGGGGCATGACGCGCCTCATGGACCGCTTCCCCTTCATCGGCGATGTGCGGGGGATCGGCCTTCTGCTCGCGCTGGAACTCGTCGCCGACCGCCGGACGAAAGAGCCGCTGCCGCCGGGCCTGAAGGCTTTCGACCGGCTGACCGAGGCCGCCTACGCACGCGGGCTCATCATCTATCCGCGCCGGTCGCGGGGCGGCTATGCGGGCGACCATGTGATCGTCGCCCCGCCGATGATTGTGACCGAAGATCAGGTCGACGACATCCTCGGGCGGCTGACGGACGCGCTCGCGGCCTTTGCCGCAGAGGCCGGCCTGCCGGACGGGGGCACACGATGAAGGACGATCCCGTCATCCTGACCTGCGCCATCACCGGCTCGATCCACACGCCCTCGATGTCGCCCCACCTGCCCTTCACCGCCGCCGACATCGCCGCCAGCGCCCTTGGCGCCGCAAAGGCGGGGGCGGCGATCCTGCACCTGCATGCGCGCAACCCCGAAAACGGCCGCCCCTCGGCCGACCCCGACCACTGGGCGGGGTTCCTGCCCACGGTCCGCGCGGGCACCGACGCGATCGTCAACATGACGACCGGCGGCTCGGCCATCATGACGCTCGACCAGCGGCTCGCCGCCCCCATGGCCTTCCGGCCGGAGATGTGCAGCCTGAACATGGGCACGATGAACTTCGCGCTCTACCCGATGGCCGCGCGGATCACGGACTGGCGCTTCGACTGGGAAAAACCCTTCCTTCTGGGCACCGACGATCTGGTCTTCAAGAACACCCCCCGTGACATCGCCGAGGTCCTGCGCCTGATGGGCGCCGAGCGTGGCGCGCGGTTCGAGTTCGAATGCTACGACCTCAGCCACCTGACCATGCTGCGCCATTTCGTCGACCGGGGCGCGGTCAAGCCGCCCTACTTCATCCAGTTCGTCTTCGGCGTCCTTGGCGGCATGGCGGCGGACCCCGAGACGCTGATCTACCTGAAGCGCGTCGCTGACAGGCTCTTCGGCTCGGACTACCGCTTTTCCGTGCTGGGCGCGGGCCGGGCGCAGGTGCCGCTCGCGACGCTCGCGGCCTCGATGGGCGGCCATGTGCGGGTGGGTCTGGAGGACAACCTCTACATGGCGCGCGGGCAGCTCGCGACCTCGAACGCCGAGCAGGTCACCCGGATGCGCGGCATCCTTGAAGGCATGGGCCGGCGGCTGGCCACACCGGCCGAGGCGCGGGCGATGCTGGGGATCGGCGCTTGAGCCGGCCCGCCCCCTCTGGGCGCGCCCGGCACCGCATCGGGCCGCGCCTTCACAGGGATCGGACAGGTTCGTTCGCCAGGCAGCGCCCCGCGCTCCTCGGTCGCGAGTTCGGCCATCTGATCCCCGTCCACCGCGCCGCCAATCCAGCGCCGAACGCCACTACCTGCCCCGGAAAGCACGCACCATGACCGGCCCCCGCTACCGCAGCGCGGCCGAGGCCGACGTGGCCAACATCCGCGCGCTGCTTCTTGAACTCGCGGCCCATGACGGCGGCCACCCGACGGGAACGGCAGAACAGCTTCGCGCCCACGGCTTCGGGCCCCGGCCCCTCTGGCACGGAATTCTGGCGGAAGACACAGCGCCCATCGGCCTTGTCATCTTCTACCCCGACTTCTCGACCGTGCGCGGCCAACCCGGCCTTTTCGTGCAGGACCTCTATGTCCGTGAAAGCGCGCGGGGGACGGGGGTGGGCCGTGGGCTTCTGGCGGCTGCGGCAAAGGCGGCGCAGCGGGACTGGGGGGCGGCCTACCTGACGCTTGGCGTGTCGCCGGGGAACGCGGGCGCCAAGGCGCTTTATGAACGGATGGGCTTTCAGGCGCGGGGCTATGAGTTCCTGATCCTCGAGGGGTCGGGATGGAACAGATTGGGGGCGACATGATCACCGTGTTCGACGAAGGCCAGCGGCGGCACGATCCGCAGTTCTTCCTGTCATCGGGCGCCCGCGCGCCCTGCCCCGAACAGCCCGCGCGCATCGACGCACTTAAGGAAGGCGTCGAAAAGGCCGGCGGTCCCGTCGTCAAGCCGGACGACCACGGCCTTCTGCCCATCGCCGCCGTCCATCCCGAACGCTACCTGACCTTCTTGAAAGGCATCCATGCCCGCTGGCAAAAAATCCAGGGCGCCAGCCCCGAGGTCATTCCGAACATCCACCCGGCCAGCCGCACCGACGGCTACCCGAAGTCCGCCGTCGGCCAGGCGGGGTTCCACATGACCGACACCTCCTGCCCCATCGGCGCCGAGACCTGGGGGTCCGCCTACGTCAGCGCCCAGACAGCGCTTCAAGCCGCAAAGCTGGTCCTTGACGGCGAGCCGTCGGCCTATGCGCTCTGCCGCCCGCCCGGTCACCATGCCTTCGCCGATCTGGCCGGCGGCTTTTGCTACCTGAACAACTCGGCCATCGCCGCCGAGGCCATGACCCGCGCCGGCCGCCGCGTCGCGATCCTGGACGTGGACCTGCACCACGGCAACGGGACGCAAGGCATCTTCTACGGCCGGGGCGATGTGCTGACCGTATCGCTTCACGCCCACCCCGAACGCTTCTACCCCTTCTTCTGGGGCTACGCCGAGGAACGGGGCACCGGCGCGGGCGACGGCGCGAACCTCAACCTTCCCCTGAAGCGCGGCACGGGGGACGAGGGGTTCCTGGCCGCCCTCGACCAGGGGCTGAAGGCCGTGCGCGAGTTCCGGGCGGACACCCTGCTTCTCGCCCTCGGCCTCGATGCGTTCGAGGGCGACCCCTTCGCGGGCCTCGCCGTCAGCACCCACGGTTTCGCCGCCATCGGCCGCGCGGTCGCAGCCGAGGGCCTGCCGACGCTCATCGTGCAGGAGGGCGGCTACCTCTGCCCGCAGCTTGGCGACAACCTTGCCGCCGTCCTTGGCGCCTGGCCCGTGGCGGACGGCGACGGGACGCGCTAGCCTTCGGGTCGCACCACGAAGGGGGCAGTATGAAGGGATTTTTCGTTGCAGGGCCCTACGATGACGGCGATCCCGTCACCGGGCACTATTACGAGGCGGCGAGCGCCGATCCCGCCCGCCCGCAGGTCTGGGGCTACACCGACCGCCTGAGCGTAGCTCCGGGGGAAAGGCTGGCTCTGCGCCTCATGTCGAACGCCCCCCGCGCCCGGATGCGCATCCTCCGCGACGGGATCGACCAGCGCCTGATGCTGGACACTGAAGTCGCGGCCGGTTTCGCCGAAACCCCCGCCGACTGCTCGGTCCGGGGCTGCGGCTGGCCGGAACGATACGCGCTGACCGTACCCCGGGACTGGCCAAGCGGGCTCTACCGCATCGAATGGTCGGTGCCCGGCCACCGCTCCGAAGGCATGGTCGTCATCCGCCCGGCCGCAAAACCCGCCCCCCCGTCCGGCCGCATCCTTCTGATCCACGCCACCGGCACCTGGTGCGCCTACAACGACTGGGGCGGCTCGAACCATTACCAGGGCCTGACCGGCCCCGCCGGCGGCGATTTCGCGCCCCATGTCTCGACGCTAAGACCCTGGGCCACGGGCTTCGTGCGCTGGCCGGACGGCGCGCCACGCATCCCGCATGCCTCGCCGCTCCTGCGCCGCCCCGAATATCCGCACATGGACTATGCCCGCGCCGAGGGGGTTTCCAAGAAATACGCCTCCTCCGGCTGGGCGGCCTTCGAGCGGCCCTTCGTCCACTGGTGCGAGGGTCAGGGGATCGCGCTCGACCACGCCACCCAGCACGACCTGCACCGCGATCCGGGCCTTCTGGACGGCTACGCCCGCGCGCTGGTCGTCGGCCATGACGAATACTGGACGCGCCAGATGCGCGACAATCTCGACGCCTGGACCCATGCCGGGGGCGAGCTTGCGCGTCTCGGCGGCAACTTCTTCTGGCAGACCCGGCTGTCCCATGACCTGACCGTCCAGACCTGCTTCAAGACCCTGGCCGAGGATCAGGACCCCGACCCCGCCCGCCTGACGAGCTACTGGGACAATCCCGCCGTGGGCCGCCCGGCCGCCGCGACCATGGGCCTGACCGGCGCGGCGGGCGTCTATGCCGGCTGGAGCCGCTGTGCCGCCCATGGCGCGGGCGGCTTCACCATCTACCGCCCGGACCACTGGTCGCTGACCGACTGCGGCCTCGGCTACGGCGACGTGCTGGGCGCCGCCTCGCGCATCTTCGGATACGAGGTCGACGGCATCGACTATGAAATGCGCCACGGCCTGCCCTTCGCCGCACCCGGCACGGGGCTCGAGGGCGACCTGACCATCATCGCCCTGTCACCGGCGACCACCATGGCCCATTCGACCGGCCGCCATGACGAGGACCGCTTCATCGGCACGCTCGACGCCGAGGATCTGGCGGCCCGCCTCTACGGCGGCCGCACGCCCGAGGCCATCGGCCGGGCGGCGCGCGGCAACGGCTGCATGGCGCATTACCGGCGCGGCAGGGGCGGCGTCTTCAACGCGGGCTCCTGCGAATGGGTCGCGGGCCTCATCGCCCGCGACGCGCCGGTCGAGCGGGTCACGCGCCGCGTCCTGACCGGCCGGTGGGGGCCAGCCGGGGGACCAGACCGATGGGACTGATGGTCAAGGGGCGCAATGCCTGGCGCATCGAGCGGGCCGGCCGCTTCGCCCTTGTCGTCGATGCCTCCGATTACTTCGTCGCCGCCCGCGAGGCCATGCTGAAGGCCCGCCAGAGCATCCTCCTGATCGCCTGGGACTTCGACGCCCGCATCCCCTTCGGCAAGGCGGACGACGGCGGCCCGGAACGGCTCGGCGACTTCATCCTCTGGCTCGCCGACCGCACGCCCGGCCTGCAGATCCGCCTTCTGCGCTGGGGGGCGGGTGCGATCCGCTCGATGTTTCGCGGCTCGACCCTCTGGACGGTGCTGCGCTGGCGGGCGCATCCCCAGATCACGCTGCGCTTCGACCGCAAGCACCCGTTCGCCAGCTCTCACCACCAGAAGATCATCGCCATCGACGACAGCATCGCCTTCTGTGGCGGCATCGACATGACCTCGGAACGCTGGGACCGCCCGACCCACTTCGACCGCGACCCCCGCCGCGTCAGCCCCGGCGGCCGCCAGCACCCGCCCTGGCATGATGCCGCGAGCCTTTTCGACGGCCCTGCCGCCCGCGCCATCGGCGACCTGGGCCGCGACCGCTGGAAGCTCGCAACCGGCAAGGACCTGCCGCGCTGCGATGCGGGCCACGACGCCTGGCCACCCTGCGTGACGCCCGACCTTCGGGACATCTCGCTTGCCATCGCGCGGACCCGGCCGAAGATGCCCGACGCCCCCCCGATCCATGAAATCGAGCAGGCCGACATCGACCTGATCCGGGCGGCGCGCCAGTCGATCTATGCCGAAAGCCAGTATTTCGCCTCGCGCCGCATCGCCCAGGCCATCGCCGAGCGGCTGATGGAGGCGGACGGCCCCGACATCGTCATCATCAATCCGAAGTCGGCGAAGGGCTGGCTCGAACCGCTGGCGATGGACACCGCCCGTGCGCGGTTGATGGAGGCATTGCGCCGGCTCGACCGCCACGGCCGCCTGCGCATCTACCACCCCCGGACGGCGGGGGGCGCCTGGATCTATGTGCATTCCAAGCTGATGATCGTCGACGGGCGCGTCCTTCGGGTCGGCTCGTCGAACTTCAACAACCGCTCGCTTCGCCTTGATACGGAATGCGATATCGTCATTGAGGGGGATAAGGCCACCGCCCCCGTCATCGCGGGCCTGCGCGACCGGCTTCTGGCCGAACATCTGGGCTGCACACCGGCCGAGGTCGCGGCGCGGCTTTCTGATACCGGCGGGCTCATCGCCGCGATCGAGGGGCTGAAGGGCGAAGGCCGGAGCCTTGTGCCCTACGAAATCCCCACGCTCAGCGGCATCGAGGAATGGCTGGCAGAGAATGAGATACTGGACCCCAACGGCCCCGACGACCTGTTCGAGAGCCCGGCACGGCGCGGGCTTTTCAAGGGCTGGGATCGCCTCCGCGCGCGGGTCCGGGTGCGTGGCCGGCTGGCCGCGCTGAAGCGCTACGACGCCCGAAGGCGCGCCCAGCGGCGCACGCGGGGGAAATAGTCCGGCGCTTCAGGTCCCCGTCGTGCGCTGCGCCGCGGCTGCCTGACGGCGCGCCTCCCGGTCTGCACAGATCGCGAACCATCTTTGGCTGGCCGGGTCGCGCGTGTTGCTGATGATGGAGGCGAAATAAGCCCTGGCCGGGATCTTCCCGTCCCCGCGCTGGCGTTTGGAATAGAGCCGCAGGACCAGGAAAAGTTGCCTGCATTCGATCACGGACATGTCGAACCCCCACTCCTGACCCCGAGTCGCATCTGCGAAATTCCAGCACATCCGGGACCAGCCGGAAAGGGACGGGTGTCGTGTCAGGTCAGCAGATAGGCCGGCGTCCTCGCATCGAACCCGGTGATCCTCAGCCCCTCGGCGAAGGCCTGGGTCAGGGCGCGGCGGACGGTCATGCGCGCGGCGAGCGCCGCCTCCCGGTCAATGGCGAAGAGGTGGTCCAGATCGGCCGGAATGGGCACCGTCAGGCGCGGCGCGCCCTCGGCCGGGGCCGCATCGCCCGCCGCCCGCGCCACGACGCCGGGCGTGTCGAGCTGCCAGTCGGCGACCAGCCGGTCGGACGGCAGGCCGGCGTTGATCCCCTCCATCTGGCCATAATAGTCGGGGTGATAATGGCTCGCCGTCGCCCCCAGATGGCCAATGTTCAGCCCGGCGTTGATCGCGCGCAGCGGGTCGTAGGTCCAGCGCACGCGCGTGATGTTTCGCTGAAGGCACCAGTCGCGCTGGAACCATTTGAGCCGCGCGCCAAGCTTAAGCCCCCGCGCATCCGGATGGACGGCCAGCCGGTGCGAATGCTGGACGCCGGGCGTGGCCGAAGGGAAGCCGAAGACGAACCCCAGAAGATGCCCGCTGCGAAAGGCGCCGCCGACCAGGCCCCCTTCATGCTGCACGGCGAGCATGAGGTCCGAATTGTCGACGGGGTCGTCCTCACCCCAGACTGCCGTCTGCAAGGCCTCGCACGCCTTGAGTTCCGGCACCCCCTTCAGGTCGCGGAAGATCAGACCGTCGCTCATGGACGGAAGCTTTCCGTCGAACGGGTGACGGTCTTGAGGAAGGGCAGGTCAAGCGTCACGCCCATGCCGGGCCCGTTGAGCGGCACCGGCATCATGCCGCCCCGCGTCTCCAGCCTCTCGTGGATGATGTCGCGGTGGAAATAGCGGCTGGCCGACGAGGTGTCGCCCGGCTTGGTGAAGTTCGGCAGGGTCGCCAGGTGGATATTGTGCGCCCGCCCGACACCGGCTTCCAGCATGCCGCCGCACCAGACCGGCACGCCGAAGGCCGCGCAGACGTCATGGATCGCGCGGGCCGAGGCAAAGCCGCCCACACGCCCGACCTTGATGTTGATGACCCGCGCCGCCCCCGCGACCAGCGCCTTGCGCGCATCGGTGGCCGAGCGGATGCTTTCGTCCAGGCAGATCGCCGTCGCCAGCGCATCCTGCACCACCGCATGGTCGTGGATGTCATCGAAGGCCAGCGGCTGCTCGATATAGTCGAGCCCGAAGGCGTCCATCGCCCGCAGGACCGGCAGGTCCACGAGCCCGTAGTCGGTATTGGCGTCGACCGTCAGCTTGATCGTCGGAAACCGCTCGCGCACGGCGGCCAGCAGCGCGACGTCATGGCCCTGCTTGATCTTCAGCTTCGTGCGCCGGTAGCCCGCGTCCTGCGCCACCGCGATGCGGTCGAGCGTCGTCGGGATGTCGGCGATGCCGATCGAGACGCCGACCGCCACCTCGCTCCCAAGCCCGCCCAGAAGATCGCGCAACGAGAGGCCCATCGACTTCGCGAAAAGGTCGGTAAAGGCCATCTCGACCATCGCCTTTGCCATCCGGTGCCCCCGCCAGGGGTCAAGGATCGGCGCAAGTTCGGCGGGCGAGCTGAAGCTGCGGCCGACGACCGCCGGCAACAGGACCTCGCGCAGGAAGGCCATGGTCGCGGGGATCGTCTCTTCCAGATAGTCGGGCGTCGGGTCCATGACCCCCTCGCCCACCCCCTCGATCCCGTTGGCCTGAAGGGTCAGCAGCGGGAATATCTTGTCGGTCATCGTGCCGGTCGAGATGACGAAGGGCGTCACCAGCGGCAGCGCGACCAGCCGCAGGTCCGCGGCCTCGATCCGAAGCGCGCCGCGCAGGGGCGGGGTCGCGCCTTTCGGGGATGGCTCGGTCATGGGGTCACCTGATCTTGGCAATGAAGCGCTGGAAGGGTTCGCTCTGCGGCCGGTTGAAGCACTCGTCGGGGGTGCCCTTCTCGGCGATGCGGCCCTGATGGAAGAAGACCACTTCGGTCGAGACATCGCGGGCAAAGCCCATCTCGTGCGTGACGACGATCATCGTGCGCCCCTCTTCGGCGAGCGACTTCATGACCTTCAGCACCTCGCCCACCAGTTCGGGGTCAAGCGCCGAGGTCGGCTCATCGAACAGGATCGCGTCGGGCTCCATCGCCAGCGCGCGCGCGATGGCGACGCGCTGCTGCTGGCCGCCCGACAGTTGCGAGGGATACATCGCCATCCGCTCGGCCAGGCCGACCCGCGCCAGAAGCGCCTCTGCCTTCTCGCGCGCTTCGACACGCGACAGGCCCTTCACCTGCACCGGGCCTTCCATGACATTTTCAAGCGCCGTGCGATGGGTCCAGAGGTTGAACTGCTGGAAAACCATGCCCAGGTGCCGGCGCACCCGCTCGACCTGCCTCTGGTCCTGCGGCCGGCCGTTCTTCACCGCCACCTCTTCGCCATGGACCGCGACCGTGCCCGATGAGGGGGTTTCAAGGAAGTTCAGGCAGCGCAGGAAGGTCGACTTTCCCGACCCCGACGCCCCGAGGATCGAGATCACATCGTGGTTCTTCGCCTGCAGCGAAATGCCCTTCAGCACTTCGACCGCGCCGAAGTTCTTGCGGATGTCGTCGGCGCGCACGACCACCTTTTCGCCCGTTGCGGCTTGGGTCATGCCCCGGCCCCCCTCGTTACGGCTTCGGTTCCGACGCCCCTTTCGCGGGCGTCGATATGGCGGGACAGCCGCGCTTCCGCCAGCCGCCAGAGGGCGATGAAGATCGCCGTCAGCGCCAGGTAAAGCAGCGCGGCCCAGAGATAGGCCGAGAAGTCGAAGGTCTTGGCAAAGACCTGCCGCGTGCGGCCCATGATGTCGAAGACCGTGACCACCGACGCGATGGCCGAGGCCTTCATCAGAAGGATGATTTCATTGCCGAGCGCGGGCCAGGCGATGCGGTAGGCGTGCGGAAAGACCACGCGCCGCAGCGTCTGCACGCGGGTCATGCCGACGGCGCGCGCCGCCTCGACCTCGCCCGGCGGCACGCCCTGGATGCCGCCCCTCAGGATTTCCGTCTGGTAGGCGGTCGAGTTGACGGCAAAGACCAGGAGCGCGCAGTTGAAGGGATCGCGGAAGAAGGACCAGAGCCCCCAGGCCTCGAGCGTCGGGCGGAACTGGCCCGCGCCGTAGTAGACAAGGAACAGCTGCGCCAGAAGCGGCGTGCCGCGCATGAAAGAGATGTAAAGGCGCAAGGGCCATTGCGCCCAGCGGTTGCCGGCGACCCGCACCAGCGCGAGAAGGGGCGCGATGACGGCGGCCAGGATGGCGCTCAGCCCGGTCAGCGCGACGGTGATCCCCGCGCCGGTCAGGAACTGCTGCCAGTAGGTGCCAAGAACCTCGATCGGATGCATGTCAGACCCTCCGCACGCCGCGATTGGCGCGACGCTCCATCTGCGCCAGCACCTGTTCGGACAGGACGCACATCGCCCAGTAGAGAAGGCAGGCGAAGAGGTAGAAGGTGAAGGGCTGCTTCGTCACGCCGACCGCAACCTTGGTCATGCGCATCAGGTCATTCAGCGCGATGACCGACACAAGGGCCGTATCCTTCAGCATGTTGATCCACAGGTTGCCAAGCCCCGGCAGCGCGAACCGCCAGACCTGCGGCAGCTTGATCCGCCTCAGGATCTTGCCGGGCGTCATGCCGATCGCACGGCCCGCCTCGACCTGGCCGGGGTCGAGCGCGTTGAAGGCACCGCGGATGACCTCGGCCGAAAAGGCCGCAAAGACCAGCGCCAGCGCGATGACGCCGGCCAGGAAGGGGCTCAGGTCGATGGGCGCCGCATCAGGGGCCAGCCGGCTCAGCGCCGCGTTCAGCCCCATTCCAAGCCCGTTGTAGACCACGAAGAGCGTCAGGATTTCCGGGATGCCGCGCATCACGGTGGTGTAGCCGTTGCCGAGCGTGCGCAGGGCCCGGTTCTGCGACAGGGCCGCAAAGGCCACAAGGAAGCCAAGCGCCAGCCCCACGGGCAGTGTGACCAGCGCAAGCTCGATGGTGACCAGAAGTCCATGCAGGATTTCGTCACCCCAGCCGGTGTCACCGAAGGCGAATAGGTCGGTCATGGTCGGATCTCCGGCCGGGGGAACGGGGTCAACTTACTTCATCGTGTAAACGTCGATCGGGAAGTACTTGTCATTGATGGTTTTATAGGTGCCATCCGCCCGGATCTCGTCGATCGCCTTGTTCAGCCGGTCGCGCAGCGCGGTGTCCTCCTTGCGGACCGCGATGCCCACGCCGGCGCCCACGAAGGCCGGGTCGGTGATCGGCTCGCCCCGGATCTCGCAGCAGGCGCCGTCCTGCGACTTCGAAACCCAGTCCAGAAGCGGCAGGATGTCACCCGCCTGCGCGTCAAGCCGCCCCGAGGCCAGGTCCAGGTTCACCTCGTCCTGCGTCGGGTAAAGCCGGATGTCGGCGTCGGGGAAGGACTTTTGCAGATATTCGGCCTGCGTCGTGCCGGACTGCGCACCGACAGCCTTGCCCTTCAGCGTCTCGTTGGTGAATTCCTTCAGCGCGCTGTCCTTCGGCACCACCATGGCCATGGCGGCCTTGTAGTAGGGGTTGGTGAAGTCGACCTGCTTCTTGCGCTCTTCGGTGATGAACATCGAGGCGACGATCATGTCGTACTTCTTGGCCAGAAGACCGGGGATGATCCCGTCCCAGTCCTGCGCAACCACGGTGCATTCGGCGCCGATGCGCTTGCAGAGCTCTTCGCCGATCTCGACATCGAAGCCCGCGATCTTGCCGTCGGTCTGGATGAAGTTGAAGGGCGGGTAGGCGCCTTCGGTACCAATCACCAGCTTTTCGGCCTGCGCGGCGGTGGCACCAAGCGCGAGCGTCAGGGCGGCAGCGCCGAGGAGCGTCTTGAAGATCATGAGGTCGGTCCTTTCTGTTGGATCAGGTTGATGTCTTGCCGGGCGTCGGTTTGTCGGCGGCGTCGGTTCGTCTTGGGGCCGCGGCCCGTCATTTCAGCACCGGCGTCACCGGATCGCCCACATGGCCCGTCAGCCCGCCATAGAGCCGCGCGATGCGATCGAGGCGTGTGCCGACTCGGTCCTTCAACTCCAGACATATATCGTTGAGCAGCAGATTGCCCAGCGTCGCCATGAGCGCCGTCGAATCCCAGAACTGGCCGACCTGAGTGGCGACGGAAAAGACCTCGTCCGCGGTCGCCGCACCCCAGGTGCAGAAGGGATCGGTGACAAGGGTGACGCCCAGCCCCTGCCCCCGCGCCTCCTGCGCCAGAAGCCGCGCCAGCCGCGAATAGCGGCGCGCCTCGAAGATCGCGAGCGCGGATTGCGGCGTGGTGCGCGCCTCGGTCGCCAGCACCTCGGCGTAGTTCCCGGCACTTCCGTCGGCCAGGATCACCCCGTCGCGCAGATACTGGAGCTGGTTGGCGAAATACTGGGCGAGCCCGCGTTCGGTCTGGAACCCCGCGACGAAGACGCGCGGCGCCGCGGCCAGCCGCCTGACCGCCCGGCGCCAGGGGTCCGTCCGGCGCAGGCCATGGACGCTGACCAGCCCCGCGATTTCCAGATCAAGCGCCGCGCCCTCGGCTTCATCGCCGCCGCCGGCCATGTCGGCCAGCCGGTCGGCCAGAAGCCAGGGCCCCTCGCCCAGGTCCTGATGCAGATGGTCCTTGAACGCCCGAAAGCTGGAATAGCCAAGGGCGCGGCAGAAGCGCCCCACCGTCGGCTCGCTGACGCCGACCTTGCGGGCCAGGCTCGCGGCAGTATCGAACGGCAGTTCGGCCAGCGCGCCCATCATGTAGGCCGCCAGAGCGCGTTCGGACTTCGAACCGCTGTCCACGACCGCCGCAAGGCGCGAGCGCACAGTTTCGGCCATTCCCCCTCCAGACTGGCTGGGGGAAGAATGTAAGTTTACTTTTGATTCGTCAAATTTGAAATTTTTCTTTCAAACCTGAAGGAGCGGCAGCGATGCCGCTCCCTCTCGGTTCGCCAGCCGCCTGTCAGTTCGACAGAAGGCCGTTTTCGCGCGCGGCCTGAAGCTCGTCGGCATCGACCTGGCCGTTATGGTCCACGTCGATCTGGGCAAAGAGCGCCGCGGTCATCTTCGGATAGGCCGCCGTCAGCTCCTCGACCGAATAGGTGCCGTTGCCGTCGGTGTCGGTCACGGCGGTCTGGGCCTGGGCGGCAAGGCCCGTCAGGCCAAGCGCCATGGCAAGAGCCAGAACGGGGGCAAAACGCGCGTTGGTCATTCTCTGTCTCCTTCGGCCGCTCGGCGCCGGCGTGGCGCCGCTGACCATTGACGTTAGTCTGTGACGGGACGCCCCGCCTTGCAAGACCGGGATGTCGCCCCGGCCTTTTCGCTGGTCCCGACATGGGTGCGGGGGGGCCGTTAGGCAATAACAGCGCGCGAAAAGGCCAAAACCGGCCCGAAACGGCCCCGCCCCTCAGGCCTCCGCCCGCTCAAGGCTCACGTGAAGGGCCACGGCCTGCAGTGCTGCGCGGGCCGCCTCTCGGCCCTTCTGCACGAAATGGCTGCGGAAGATGCAGGTGTGGTGCTCCGTCTCCTGATACTGGTGCGGCGTGAGCGAGACGGACAGGACCGGCACCCCGCTGTCGAGCCCCGCCTGCATCAGCCCGCTGACGACGGCGGTGGCCACGAAATCATGCCGGTAGATGCCGCCGTCGACGACAAAGGCGGCGGCTGCGACCGCGCCATAGCGGCCGGAAAGGGCCAGCTTCTTCGCGACGAGCGGCATCTCGAACGCGCCGGGCACGTCGAAGACGTCGACATCGGCGGCCGGGATCAGTTCCAGGAAACCGGCCAACGCCTGATCGACAATGTCGGAATGCCAGTTGGCCTTGATGAAGGCATAGCGGGTGTGTGTCATGTGCAATCTCCTTTTCTAGCGACGACACGTCACCCAAGGCGATCACATGCGCCGCACCCCACGGGACAGGCATGGGACGACGCATATTCTCTTTCATCCGGACTGTGACCGTCGGCCCAGGAATCGCACCTGATCTGCTGACCCGGCCTTGCGGACGGCGCTCGCGGGCTTGCGGGAAAGCCCGCTTACCGCCGGTGGGGAATTTCGCCCCGCCCTGAGAATGCGGTCACCCTGGCGCGGGCGCGCGGGGACTGCAAGGGCGGCGCGACCGGCCGGGGTGCGGGTGGCCGCCTGCGCAAAAGAAAAGGGGCAGGTCGCCCTGCCCCGAGGTTCGCCGTTCAGGCTCGTTCCTTTGACCGCTCGGTGATTATCTGCCTGCGGCCTGAACGTCGTCGGGGGCGAGCGCACCCGCCCCGGAAACCTGCCCCCAAGGGTCCGTCGGGACCCAAGGGGGCGGGAATTCTCAGCTACACCCGCTGGTCCCGCCGCAGGTGTTGCACTTCATGCAGGTGCCGTTCCGGACCAGCGTGTAGTTGCCGCATTCGCCGCACGGGTCGCCCTCATACCCCTGCATCTTGGCCTTGGTGCGCGCGTCGATGCTGACCGTGCCGGTCGCGAGCGCGGTGGCCCCCACGACGCCGCCGCCGATCGTCTCGGGGACCAGCATGTTCAGCGCCGCGACCGGGTCGAGCGCGCCGTTCAGCGCTACCGCCCCCATGCCACCTTGCAGGACCACAAGCTCCTGCGGCAGCCGCTTGCGCAGGTAGCCGGTCGAGGAGATCTGCTTCAGCACCTCAAGCGACTTCGACGCCGCCCGCTCGCTCGGCTCGGACAGGTTGGTCGCGCCTTCGGTCGCCCCGCCGCCCAGGTCGTCGAAGCTCGCCCCCTTGGGTGCGACATGGGCCAGGTCGGTGCGGTCCAGGTAGCTGACCGCCAGTTCGCGGAAGATGTAGTCCAGGATCGAGGTCGCCGACTTGATCGAGTCGTTGCCCTGCACCATGCCTGCCGGCTCGAACTTGGTGAAGGTGAAGGCTTCGACGAATTCGTCAAGCGGCACGCCATATTGCAGGCCGACGCTCACCGCGATTGCGAAGTTGTTCATCATCGCCCGGAAGCCCGCGCCTTCCTTGTGCATGTCGATGAAGATCTCGCCCAGCTTGCCGTCGCCGTATTCGCCGGTGCGCAGGTAGACCTTGTGGCCGCCGATGATCGCCTTCTGGGTATAGCCCTTGCGGCGTTCGGGAAGCTTTTCGCGGTGAGTGCGGATGATCTCCTTGACGATCACCTTCTCGACGATCTTCTCGGCCAGGACGGCGGCCTTTTCTTGCGCCGAACCGGTGGCGAGGATTTCCTCGGCCTCTTCGTCATCCTCGACCAGCGCGGACGCCAGGGGCTGGCTGAGCTTCGAGCCGTCGCGGTAGAGCGCGTTCGCCTTGATGCCGAGCGTCCAGGACAGTTCATAGGCCGCCAGCGTGTCCTCGATGGTGGCGTTGTTCGGCATGTTGATCGTCTTCGAGATGGCGCCAGAGATGAAGCTCTGGGCCGCCGCCATCATGGTGATGTGGCTCTTGACCGGCAGGAAGCGCTTGCCGGTCTTGCCGCAGGCGTTGGCGCAGTCGAAGACCGGGTAGTGATGGCGCTTCAGGTGCGGCGCGCCTTCCAGCGTCATGGTCCCGCAGACATGGTCGTTGGCTGCGTCCACCTGCGCCTTGGTGAAGCCGAGGTGCTTCAGAAGGTCGAAGGTGGGGTCCGCCAGCTTCTCGGCCGGGATGCCGAGGGTGCCGGTGCAGAAATCCTCGCCCAGCGTCCAGAGGTTGAAGACGAAGCGGATGTCGAAGGCGGTCGGAAGGGCCGCCTCGATCTTTTCCAGCTCGCGCGGGCCGAAGCCGTGGCCGATCAGCGCCGTGTGGTTGATGCCGGGCGCATTGCCTAGCGTGCCGTGGCCGACGGCGTAGGCCACGATCTCTTCGATCTCGGCCGACCCATAGCCCAGCGTTTCCAGCGCGGCCGGGACCGAGCGGTTAATGATCTTGAAATAGCCCCCGCCGGCCAGTTTCTTGAACTTCACCAGCGCGAAGTCCGGCTCGATCCCGGTCGTGTCGCAGTCCATGACCAGGCCGATGGTCCCGGTCGGCGCGATCACCGTCGTCTGAGCATTGCGGAAGCCGTGGGCCTTGCCAAGTTCCAGCGCCTCGTCCCAGGCGGATTTCGCAAGCGCCACAAGGGGCTCCACCGGGCAGTTCACCTGGTCGAGCGGCACGGGGCGAACCGCCAGCGCCTCGTAGCCGTCGGCCTGGCCATAGGCCGCCGCGCGGTGGTTGCGGATCACGCGCAGCATGTGGGCGGCATTGCGGCCATAGCCCGGGAAGGCGCCCAGCTCGCCTGCCATCTCGGCCGAGGTCGCATAGGCCACCCCGGTCATCAGTGCGGTCAGCGCGCCGCAAAGCGCCCGGCCCTCGTCGCTGTCATAGCCAAGGCCCATGGTCATCAGCAGGCCGCCGATATTGGCATAGCCCAGACCCAGCGTGCGGAAGTCATAGGACCGCTGGGCGATTTCCTTCGACGGGAACTGCGCCATCAGGACCGAGATTTCCAGCGTCACGGTCCAGAGCCGCGTCGCGTGGATATAGCCTTCGGCGTCGAACGTGCCGTTCGTGTAGAGGGTCAAGAGGTTCATCGACGCGAGGTTGCAGGCCGTATCGTCCAGGAACATGTATTCCGAGCACGGGTTCGAGCCGCGGATCTGCCCGTCCTCGGGGCAGGTGTGCCAGGCGTTCACCGTGTCATGGAACTGGATGCCGGGGTCCGCGCAGGCCCAGGCGGCATGGCCGATCTGGTCCCAAAGCTCGCGCGCCTTGATGGTCTTGGCGACCTTGCCGTCGGTGCGGCGGATCAGCTCCCAGTCGGCATCGTCCTTGACGGCCTTCAGGAAAGCGTCGGTCACGCGGACCGAGTTGTTCGAATTCTGGCCCGAGACGCTGGCATAGGCCTCACTGTCCCAGTCGGTGTCGTAGGTCGGAAACTCGATCGAGGCATAGCCCTGACGCGCATAGTCCAGGACGCGCTTGACGTAGGTGTCGGGGATCTGGACCTTCTTGGCGCCCTTGATCGCCGCCTTCAGGCCGGGGTTCTTCGCCGGATCGACCGCATCCTCGGTCGAGCCGTCCCAGGCGCGGATGGCGGCGAAGATGTCATTCAGCTGGCGCTCGTGCATCTTCGAGCCGGCCACAAGGCTCGCGACCTTCTGTTCCTCGATGACCTTCCAGTTGATGAAGGCCTCGATGTCGGGGTGGTCCATGTCGCAGATGACCATCTTGGCCGCCCGCCGCGTGGTGCCGCCCGACTTGATCGCGCCCGCCGCGCGGTCGCCGATCTTCAGGAACCCCATCAGGCCCGACGACTTGCCGCCGCCCGACAGCCGCTCGCCCTCGCCGCGCAGGGACGAGAAGTTGGTGCCGGTGCCCGAGCCGTATTTGAAGAGCCGTGCCTCGCGGACCCACAGGTCCATGATGCCGCCCTCGTTCACCAGATCGTCCGACACGGACTGGATGAAGCAAGCATGCGGCTGGGGATGTTCGTAGGCGCTGTCGGATTTGGTCAGCTGGCCGGTCTTGTGGTCGACATAGAAATGGCCCTGCGCCGGGCCGTCGACGCCATAGGCCCAATGCAGGCCGGTGTTGAACCATTGGGGCGAGTTCGGCGCCGCCATCTGGCGGGCGAGCATCACGCGCATCTCGTCATAATAGGCGCGGGCGTCAGCCTCGGTGGTGAAATAGCCGCCCTTCCAGCCCCAGTAGGCCCAGGCGCCGGCCAGCCGGTCGAAGACCTGCCGGGCCGAGCTTTCGCCGGTGAACCGTTCGGACGGGGGCAGTGCCGCCAGCGCCTCTTCGTCGGGGACCGAGCGCCACAGGAACTCGGGCACGCCCTTTTCCTTCACGCGCTTTAATCTCGCGGCGACGCCCGCCTTGCGGAAGTATTTCTGCGCCAGAACGTCCGAGGCGACCTGGCTCCAGTCCTCCGGCACCTCGACGGCTTCGTTGCGAAAGACGATCTTGCCGTCAGGATTGCGGATTTCCGACGTCGTCGTCGCAAACCCGATGCCCGCATAGGCATCCTGACCCACCTTGGTGAATTTCCGCTCGATCTTCATACTGCCCCCGACGTTTCTGTTTTGACCCCCCGTTCTCGGGAGGCGCCGGAGTGAGGGGATTCGCGCGGCCGGTTCGTCCGGCCCTTTCACGGCAAAACCCCGGAAACCCGGCGTCTTGCCCCTGCATCCCCCCGGTCGGATCCACCATATCTTGTGGGTTTCCGGTCCAGCGGCCACTAATTGGCGTGAATTTCACAAAACCGTCAACGAGTAAATTTCGAACGTCCCCCCCCGTGGCCCATTGACCTTCGCCCCGCCCTTCCCGCAGTCGCCCGGCCTTGCGAGTCTTGCACATTCAGGCATCGGATGAGCCTTCGCGAAAAACGTTGGACCATGGCGGGTTTGCGCCTTCGGACTGAGGAAATGCACAAACCTGTCCACAGGCTGGGGGGTCGCGGGTGCCCCGAAACCGGCCTTGGCAAAAATGACGCACTGCCGGGGAATTGCACCGGGCGAGGCGCCCGCGCGGCAAAAACGGCTTGGAGGATCGGGCGAAAGCGGTGGTCGGGGCGAGAGGATTCGAACCCCCGGCCTACGGTACCCAAAACCGTCGCGCTACCAGACTGCGCTACGCCCCGACGGATCGTTCCTAGCCGGTCGGGCGCGGGAAAGAAAGGGGCGCGCGGACCCTGCCCCGCCCGTCTGTCAGGGCGTGGGCGCGATCGTCAGGGGAATCGCCCCGGACAACGGGCAGGGCCAGAAGGCGCGGGCCTGGTCCAGAAGCGGGCTCTGGACGATGGCGCCTTCCCTCAGCCCGGCGGCGGCGGCCCAGCCGCCCGGCACCTCGAGGACCAGCACGATCGGCCCGCGCGAGGGAATCGGCGTCTCGTCCATCGGCTGCGCCCCGGCGGCCAGCCGGATCACCTTGCCCTGAGACGAGATGAACAGGAGGTCGAGCGGGATCAGCGTGTTCTTCATCCAGAAGGCCACGGCCGAGGGCGTGTCATAGAAGAAGACCATGCCGCTGCCGGGCGCGAGGTCGGTGCGGAACATCAGCCCCTTGGCGCGCTCTTCGGGGGTGCGCGCGACCTCGACCGCGACTTCGACCGGCCCCTTGACGCCCCGGAGGCGGATGCGGTCCGGCGCGCAGGCAGCTTCCGGCAAGGGCGCGGGGACGGCCATCGAGTCCGCCAAGCTTGTCGAGCCCGGGCTGATCGGAATCAGCGGCGTTGTGCCGGTGCCCGAGGGGCTGAGCCCCCCGGTCGGCACACCCGGCGAGGGTTGGGGCGAGGGTTGGGGCGCAAGCGTCTGGGCCCCGGCCCCGACGGCAGCAAGCCCCAACACGGACAGGGAAAGGGAAACGGACAGGCACAGCGACAGGGCGGCGCGCCTGCGCGCAGCGGTCACTTCCGTCCTTTGAGCGCGTTTTCCCACGAACAGATCTGGGCGGCCATCCGCCCCCTCTTGCCTTCGATCACCCGGACGCAGACTGCCTCGCCGGGGCTCAGATCGGCAAAGCCGGACCGGCGCAGCACCTCGATATGGATGAAGATATCTTCGGGCCGTCCAAAGGAATTTGCAAAGCCAAATCCCTTGCCCTTGTCGAACCATTTGACCCGGGCCGGCTCCAGCGGCAGCGCCGCGATGGTTTCGGCGTCGCTGTCGCCCAGATCCTCGATCGGCGCGCGCTCTTCGTCGGGCGGGGGTGCGGAGATGGACAGGATCTCTGTCGCCTGGGCACCCCTCTGGGTGCGCTGGACGCGGACGGTGATGCGGGCGTTATCCGCGACGGAACCCTGCCCGAAATTGCGCAACACGTTGGCATGCAGCAGTATGTCCGGGCCACCCGTGTCCGCCACTATGAAGCCAAAGCCCTTCGACGCGTCGAACCATTTGACGAGGCCGTCCAGCACGTCCAGCGTCTCTTCCCGTTCGTCCATTGCAGGTCGTATCCTTCGTCTGTTCTGTCCAGTTCACCATTCACCGCACAAAACAACACCAGTCCCGCAGCACGCCGCCAAATTTAACGCAACCCGACATGGGTTTAAATGGCATTTCAGGGATGTAAACGAGTAACCGACCAAGAATCAGTGGCACTCGCGCGGCGCCACTGAAAGCGATCGTGCAGGCGGAACGCGCCGTCTGCCCAAAATTCGATCTCAAGCGGGCAAATCCGCAATCCGCCCCAGAAGGCTGGTCTTGCAGGGTTTGCACCTTGCGAAACTGTCACCCTCGCCACTTCTGCCATCAACGACAGGCGGGATGCAAGGGGTGCGGATTGACGCGACGCCCAGGCCCCCAGCCGGCTCTGCAGCGAGCGCGAGGCATAATAGCGGTCGGCCTCGGGCCCCTCTTCCCGCTCGGTCAGCCCGCGCACCCGGATCTGCCTGCGCAGGCTCTTCCAGTGCATGACGAAGGCCGCCTTCCCCGAACCGTCGATCTCGCGCCCCTTGGCCGAGCCGTAGTTCGTATAGAAGACGAAGTCGCGGTCGGTGATCTCTTTCAGAAGCACCATGCGGACATTGGGCATCCCGTCCGCGTCAACCGTGGCAAGCGCAATGGCATTGGGATCATTCGGCTCGGCCGCCTCGGCTTCCGAAAGCCAGGCACGCGCGAGCGCGAATGGGTTCTCCCCGGCAAACAGTCCGCTTCGATCCGACATGGTTGGGCCCGAAAAATACGCGCCCGGCCATGGTTTGCCGGCCGAGCTACAGAGTCTTGTGCCTGTCACGTAGGGAGTCCATGGCCTTGAAGCAAGAAGGAACTTTCTTTAAGCCTGATCCTGCACAACGAGGGGGTGAATAGCGATGGCGAAGGGTCTTCTGGCGGGAAAACGCGGCCTGATCATGGGTGTTGCGAACGACAAGTCGATCGCCTGGGGCATCGCCAAGGCTTGCGCGTCGGAGGGGGCGGAACTGGCGTTCTCTTACCAGGGCGAGGCCCTGATGAAGCGGGTGCGCCCGCTCGCGGCCGAGGTCGGCTCGGATATACTGATGGAATGCGACGTGTCGGACGAAGCCTCGCTGGACCGGCTTTTTGCCGATCTGGCCAAGACCTGGGGCAAGATCGACTTCCTGGTCCATGCCATCGGCTTTTCGGACAAGAACGAATTGCGCGGCCGCTATGTGGACACGAGCGCCGACAACTTCCGCATGACGATGGACATTTCGGTCTATTCCTTCACCGCCGTCTGCCGCCGCGCCGCCGCGATGATGCCGGACGGGGGCAGCCTTCTGACGCTGACCTACTACGGCGCCGAACGGGTCATGCCCCACTACAATGTGATGGGCATCGCCAAGGCAGCACTCGAGGCCTCGGTGCGCTACATCGCCGAGGACCTGGGCAAGGACGGCATCCGCTGCAACGCGATCTCGGCCGGCCCGATCAAGACGCTGGCCGCAAGCGGCATCGGCGACTTCCGCTATATCCTGAAGTGGAACGAGCTTAACTCGCCCCTGCGCCGCAACGTCACGCAGGAAGACGTGGGCAAATCCGCGCTCTACCTCCTGTCCGACCTCGGCTCGGGCGTCACGGGCGAGACGCATCACGTCGATTGCGGCTATCATGTCGTGGGCATGAAGGCCGTCGATGCGCCCGACATCGACGTGGTGACCGGCCGGAAGGACTGACGGCCCGGGCACCCGCGCCCGACCGTCCCCCCTGTTCCGATGAAAGCCGCGTGAGCAGGCTTGCGCGGCGGCGCGGGCCGTGATTGGAGTCTCGCTCACCACCGGCCCCGACGGGGCCGGACGCTGCCAGGGGGACAGGATGAAGGAACGGCTTCCGCACGAGAAGGGCTTCCACGTCAGTTGGGACCAGATCCACCGCGACGCCCGCGCGCTCGCCTGGCGGCTGGACGGACATGGGCCCCAGGATGGCGGCTGGCGCGCCGTCGTCGCCATCACCCGCGGCGGCCTTGTCCCGGCGATGATCGTGGCACGTGAGCTCGACATCCGCGTGGTCGATACGATCAGCGTGAGAAGCTACAGCCACCAGGACCGCGCCGCCCAGGCCATCGTGACCAAAAGCCCGCAGGCCGAACTGATGCGCGACGGCGACGGCATCCTGATCGTCGATGACCTGGTCGACACCGGCAAGACGCTGGAACTGGTCCGCAGCCTCTATCCCAAGGCTCATTTTGCAACGGTCTACGCCAAGCCGCAGGGCAAGCCGCTGGTCAGCAGCTACATCACCGAGGTGAGCCAGGACACCTGGATCTTCTTCCCCTGGGACATGGCGCTGCAGTATGTCGAGCCCTTCCGGGGCAAGGACTGAAGGGTCCGGGCGGCGGATCGGAACCTGAAGGAACGCCCGACATGGCGGTGACAGAGGCAGCGGCAAACCTGAGGCGCGACCGGACGTTCGCGGCGCGCGTGGCGCACTGGCTCTTCGAGGCGAGCCTGGCGATCAAGGGCGTCCTGTGCAGCGGCGAAACTCTGGCCGGGATCGGCCTTCTGCTGACCCCGAACAACCTGGCCGCCCGCCTGGCCTTCTGGCTGACCCATCACAACCTGGCGGCCCGCCCCGACGACACGATGGCCGAGTGGACGCGGCAGGCAGTCGACTATTTTCCGGTGCACATCCAGTCCTTCTACGGCTGGTATCTGCTGGCCCATGGCGGCCTGAAGCTGACCATGGTGCTCATGCTCTGGCGCAAGGTGCTCTGGGCCTATCCGGTGGCGATGGTCGTGCTGATCGGCTTCGTCATCTACCAGCTGCACGAATTCATGACCTACGGCTCGCCGGTCCTGTTGCTGCTGGCGATCTTCGACCTGTTCATGGTCGGGCTGATCGGCCAGGAATACAAGGTCCTGAAGCGTCAGGTCACGGCAGGCGAAGAGGTCTGAACATGGAATTTCGCATCAATCCGGCGGTCGCGGCCACCTTCGCCCCCCCGGTCATGGAAGCCCGGCGCTGGACGGAAGGCGTGACCTTCCCGCCCGACCGCCCGCTTCTGAACGTGAGCCAGGCCGCCCCGGTCGAGCCCCCGCCCGAAGGCCTGCGCCGCGCGCTGGCCGAGGCGGCACTGAACGACCCGTCGGCGCACCTTTACGGCCCCGTCCTAGGCAACGACGACCTGCGCGCCCAGGTGGCGCAGGACTGGAGTGCCGCCTATGGCGCGCCCGTCGCCGCGTCCGAAGTGGCGATCACCCAGGGCTGCAACATGGCCTTCTGCGCCACGATCCTGACCCTTGCCGGCCAGGGCGACGAGGTCGTCCTGCCCGCGCCCTGGTATTTCAATCACAAGATGTGGCTCGACATGTCGGGCGTCACCTGCGTGCCGCTGATGGCCGGCGCCGACCTGCTGCCGGACCCCGAGGCCGCGCGCGCGCTCATCACATCAAGAACACGCGCCATCACTTTGGTAACTCCGAACAATCCCGGCGGAGTCGAATATCCCGCATCGCTCGTCCGCGCCTTCTACGAGCTGGCGAAGGAAAGGGGCATCGCGCTCATCGTGGATGAGACCTACCGCGACTTCGACAGCCGTCCGGGCGCGCCGCACGACCTCTTTTCCGACCCCGACTGGCGCGGCAGTTTCGTGCAGCTCTATTCCTTCTCGAAGGCCTTCCGCCTGACCGGCCACCGGGTCGGCGCCATCGTCGCGGGCGGCGCCTTCATGGCCCAGGTCGAAAAGGTGCTCGACACCCTGTCGATCTCGGCCAGCCAGATGGGCCAGATCGGCGCCCTTTGGGGGATGCGCAACCTCGGGCAGTGGCTCGCGGGCGAGCGGCAGGAAATCCTTGCCCGCCGCGATGCCGTCGTCGAAGGTTTCCGCGCCCTGCCCGACTGGCGGCTCATGGGCTGCGGCGCCTATTTCGCCTTTGCCGAGGTGCCGCAGGGCCTGAACTCGGCCCAGGTGGCGCAGCGGCTGGTGCGCGAGGCGGGGCTTCTGATGCTGCCCGGCACCATGTTCACGCCCGACGGGGCGGCCATGGGCGCGCGGACCATGCGCATCGCCTTCGCCAACGTCGACCGCAAGGGCATAGCCGAAATGTGCGCCCGGCTCGCGGCCTGGAAGGCCTGAGCCGCACCCGTCCGGCTTGCCCGACAGCGGCGAACCGCCTAAGAGACGAACGGGTCCGAGGTCGCGACCCCAGACCGGAGGTTCCCCATGTCGACGCCCCTGCGCCGCAAGCGCGCCAACTCGGTGATCTGGGCGGTTCTCGCCCTGGTGATGGTGGGCCTCGGCGGCTACGGCGTCACCAACTTCAGCCAGACCGTGTCCTCGATCGGCCAGGTCGGCAGCCGCCCGATCGGCGTGAACGACTATGCCCGCGCCATGCGGCAGGAGATGAATGCGCTCTCGGCCCAGATCGGCGAGGCGGTGGGCTTCGACCGCGCCCAGCAGATGGGTGTCGACCGCCAGGTCCTTGGCACGCTCGTGACCTGGGCCGCGATGGAGGACGAGGCCGACAAGATGGGCCTGTCGATCGGCGACGCCGCCGTCCGCGACCGCATCACCTCGGCCCCGATCTTCCGGGGCACGGACGGCGCCTTCAGCCGCGACATTTACAGCATGTGGCTCCAGCAGCAGGGCATGACCGAAGTCGAGTTCGAACAGATGCTGCGGGACGAGGGCGCGCGCACCATCCTGCAGGGCGCCGTCCTGACCGGTGTCACAGCCCCCCCGCCCGCAGCCGACCGGCTGACTTCGTGGCAGGGCGAACGCCGGGCCTTCGCCTATGCCGAGCTGATCGGCTCTGACCTGGCCCAGCCGGTCGCCGCCCCGACCGATGCGCAGGTCCAGGCCTGGTATGACGGCCACAAGGACAGCTACATGCGCCCCGAGACGCGCCAGATCACCTATGTCTGGCTGTCGCCCGACGATGTGAAGGCGCACGTCCAGGTCGATGAGGCGGCGCTGAAGCAGGCATACGAGGCGCGGAAATCCGAATACCTCGTGCCCGAAAAGCGCAAGGTCGCCCGGCTGGTCTTCCCGACCGTCGCGGATGCGCAGGCCGCCAAGGCGCGCTTCGACGCCAAGACCGCCTCGTTCGAGGATCTGGTGCGCGAACGCGGCCTGACGCCCAAGGATGTCGACCTGGGCGAGGTCGGCCACGACGACCTGGGCCCGGCGGGCGACGCGGTTTTCGCCATGACCGGCCCCAGCGTCATCGGCCCGCTCGACAGCCCGCTCGGGCCCGCGCTCTTCGCACTGCAGGGCGTCCTGCCGGCCGAGACGACGACCTTCGACGAGGCGCGGCCGGAGTTGAACGACATTGTGGCGCTTGACCGCGCGCGGCGCATGATCGCCGAGCAGTCCGCCAAGATCGAGGACAACCTTGCCAGCGGCGCGAGCCTTGCCGACGTGGCCAAGGAAACCCGGGACATGACCAGCGGCAAGATCGCCTACAATGCCGAGGCCGAAGGCGGCCTGACCGGCTACGAGGCCTTCCGCAAGGCGGCACAGGAGGTCACGGCCGACAGCTTCCCGACGCTGATCCAGCTGGACGATGGCGGCGTCTTCGCCATCCAGCTCGACGGCATCGACCCGCCGAGCCTGAAGCCCCTCGATCAGGTCAAGGACCAGGTCATCGCCGACTGGACCGAGGATGAGACACATCGCCAGCTTCTGTCACTGGCTGAAGAGCAGCTGGCGCTGGTCCAGAACGGCACGACGCTCGAAAAGCTTGGCCTGGTGACGACGCACCTGACCGACTTCGCGCGAAACGGCCATGTCCAGGACGCCGACCCGGCCGTGGCTCAAGCGGTCTTTGCCATGAAGGCGGGCGAAACGAAGGTCGTCGACGCCGGCGGCAAGGTCTGGCTCGTCGCACTGGAAAGCGTGACCCCGGCCGATCCGGCAAGCGCTGCCTACAAGGCGACCCGCGACCAGGTCGCGGCGCAACTCTCGCAGTCGATGGGCAGCGACGTGATGGACCTCTATACCCGCGCGCTGCAGGCGACGACCACCGTCACCATCGACCAGGCGGCGCTGAACGCGGCCAACAACCAGCTGAAGTAAGGCCCCTAAGTGCATATACTACCAGATTTTTCCGCCTTCGAGGCTGCCTGGGTCAAGGGACAGAGCCAGCTGGTCCACGTCCGGCTCGCCGCCGATCTGGACACGCCGGTCAGCCTGATGCTGAAGCTGGCCGACGCCGCACCGATGAGCTTCATGCTGGAAAGCGTCACCGGGGGCGAGGTGCGCGGCCGCTATTCGGTCGTGGGGCTGAAACCCGACCTGATCTGGCACTGCCGGGGCAACAGCGCGCGCCTGAACCGCCAGGCGCGCTTTGACGCCCTCGCCTTCGAGCCTGCGGGCGCCGACCCGCTGACGAGCCTGCGCGCGCTGATTGCCGAAAGCCGGATGGAATTGCCGGACGGCATCCCGCCGATCGCGGCCGGCCTCTTCGGCTACCTGGGCTACGACATGATCCGCCTGGTCGAGCGCCTGCCCGAAGCCAAGGCCGACCCGCTGGCCGTGCCGGACGCGATGCTGATGCGCCCGACGGTGGTTGCGGTGCTGGACGGGGTCAAGGGCGAGGTGACGGTCTGTTCCCCCGCCTGGGCCGGTTCGGGCCTGACCGCGCGGGCCGCCTATGCGCAGGCGGCCGAGCGGGTCATGGACGCCGTGCGCGACCTGGAACGCGCACCGGGCGATGCGGGCCGCACGCTGGGCGCAGCCGCCCCCCTGGGCGAGCTTCGGTCCAATTTCACGCCCGATGCCTACATGGCCGCGGTCGAAAAAGCCAAGGAATACATCAGGGCAGGCGACATCTTTCAGGTTGTTCCTTCACAACGTTGGGCGGCCGATTTCACCCTGCCGCCCTTCGCGCTCTACCGCTCGCTGCGGCAGACGAACCCCTCGCCCTTCATGCTCTATTTCAATTTCGGCGACTTCCAGATCGTCGGCGCCAGCCCCGAGATCCTGGTGCGGCTCCGCGGCGGCGAGGTCACGATCCGCCCCATCGCTGGCACCCGCCCGCGCGGCGCGACCGCGGACGAGGATCGCGCGCTCGAAGCAGACCTTTTGGCCGACCGGAAGGAACTGGCAGAGCACCTGATGCTTCTGGACCTTGGCCGCAACGACGTGGGCCGCGTCGCCAAGCTGGGCAGCGTGCGCCCGACCGAGCGCTTCGTGATCGAACGCTACAGCCATGTCATGCACATCGTCTCGAACGTCGTCGGTGAGATTGCCGAGGGGCAGGACGCGCTGTCGGCCCTGCTGGCCGGCCTGCCAGCCGGCACCGTTTCGGGCGCGCCGAAGGTCCGGGCGATGGAGATCATCAACGAGCTCGAGCCCGAAAAGCGCGGCATCTACGGCGGCGGCGTCGGCTATTTCGCCGCGAACGGCGAGATGGACATGTGCATCGCGCTGAGGACCGCCGTGGTCAAGGACGGACAGCTCTACATCCAGGCCGGCGGCGGCGTGGTCCACGACAGCGACCCGGCAGCCGAATACCAGGAAACCGTCAACAAATCCAAGGCATTGCGAGCCGCGGCTGAAGCGGCTGGCCTCTTCGTCCGGCGGGGCGTCAACTAACCCGAACCCTAGTCCGCCGTGCGCAAGAGCGCCGACACCGGCGCCACCGCCACGGCACCCGTCCCGGACGAGGTTGGCGCCCCTGTCCCGACCGTGCCCGCCCAGGCCGTCAGCGCGGCGATCGTGTCGGGCGTCGCCGGCATGGCGACGACGACGCTGCCCTTCTGCGTCGCAAGGAAGGCCGCGCGGTCCAGCTCATGCGCCAGGTAGCCGGGCGCGAGCGCATCGGTCGCATCGAAGTAGCGCGACAGGGTCACGACCGGCACGCCGCGCTTCTTCGCCACCATCTGCGCGCCGTTCAGGCCGCCGCCATAGCTGATGAGCCCCCGCCCGTCCCCGGCCAGCATGTCGGCCATCTGTTGCAGGGCCATGCCACCCTGCCCCAAGACCGACCCCGGCTCGCCGATCAGCGCCACCGCCTCGGGCAGCGCCGCGCGATAGGACTGGTAGCTGACCGCCACATCCTGCGCGGTCGCGCCCGCAGGCAGGTTCGAGGCGAGGATCGCCACCTCCTTGCCAGCCGCTCGGTAGGTCTTTTCGGCGTCAGTCGCGTCGGCCCGGCTGGGGTCGAGCGCCACGGTCACCGGGATGGGCAGCGCCGCGACCGCGTCGGACGCAAGGCCCCCACCGGCCACGCCGGGATCGAAAAGCAGGATGCCGATCAGCGGGCGGCGGTCGGGGTTCTGGAAGGGTGCTGCAAAATGCGCGACGGCGCGGGTGTCGTCCGGGCTCGGCGCGAACGGGTCAGGCCCACTCGCCGCCGGGGTCGCCGCCGGCGCGGCGGCACCGTCCGCCGTGGCGTCGGGCGCGGGCGTCGCGCCGGTCTTGGGCGCACTGTCGGGCGTCAGGATCGCGGACTTGGTGCCCGGCAGAGCCCCCGCCTCGGTCCCCGGCTTGGCGTCGGCCTTGCCGGCATCCTTGCCATCGGCCGTCTTCGCGCCGTCCTTGGCAGGCGCCTTTCCGTCCTTGGCCCCGTCCTTGGCCCCGTCCTTCGCGGGTGCCGAGCCATCGGCCGGCGGGGTCGTCCCGTCAGCCGCCGGTGTCGCAGCCGGCGGCGGCGCGGTCTGGAGACGGAGGATCCGCACCCCCGCCACGCCGCTGTCGACGTAAGGCGACGCCAATGCCGCGCCCGCATCAGGCGCGGGCGGGGTTGACCCGTCGGCAGCCGGGGCCGTGGTCGGAACCGCGGCCGGCGCAGGTCCGCTGGCTGCAGACGAGCCTGCGCCAGCGTCAGGGGCCAGAGCTGGTACCTGGGCCGGAGACTGGGCCGGAGACTGGGCCGAAGCATCCGGCGCCGTCTCGACCGGGACCGCAGAGCCGCTCGCCGGCGCATCGGGATTGATGAGCTGCACGACGCGCGGCAGGTCCTTGCCGGACGACTCTCCGGGCTTGAGTATCAAGGGACCCTGCGGCGCGGACGTGGCCTTCGACGGATCGACGATGATCAGCGTCGCCGTCCCCTCGTCGGCCGCCGCCACTTTCAGCGTGGCCTCGCCCCCTGTATCGGCAGCCTTTTCTGTAGCCTTTTCTGCGGCCTTTTCTGCGGCCTTTTCTGCGGCCTTCGGGGCTGGCGTGACGGCGGGCACCGTCGCAGGCAGGTCCGGCAGGGGCGCCGGCGCGGCGTGCGGCGCGGGCGCCACATCGTCGGCGGCAGCGGCGACCGGCGCGGCCGGGCGTTCCGCCTGCTGGACCGGGGCGGGAACCGCGCTCGGCGCAGCCGGCGCCGGCCCGGGGCTCGGCGCCACGGTCGCTGCCGGGGGCGTCGGTTCAACCGGCGGCGGGGCGGCTGCGGGCTCGGCAGCGGCGACCGGTGCGGGTACGGGCGCCGGAGCAGCGGCGGGCGCGGGGGCTGGAGCGGTGGCGGGCGCAGGTTCGGGCGCCGGAGCGGCGGACGCGGGTGTAGGTGCAGGTGCAGGTTCTGGTGCAGGTTCCGGCGCCGTCGTCACGGGCGCAACAGCCGGCGCCTCCGCAACCACTGCGGGGGTCGGCTGTGCAGCGGCGGCAGGCTCTGCCACTTGCGCCGTGGCTGTCGTAGCCTCGGCGGGCGCCGCGGCGGCGGTCTCCTCAGCCGCAGGCGCAACCTCAGGCGAGGCCGCCGCAGCACTCACCTCCGGCGCGCCCCCCGGCTCCCCCGCATCCGGTTTCGGCGCGAGCATCAGCGACCCGGCGGCAAGCGCCAGGGCCGAAAGGACGAGCCCGCTGGCCGCGCCCGCGATGAAACTCCTGCTCACATACGCCTCCGGTCCCCGCGCGCCTCTGGTGATGTCGGTCCCCCGGCGAACCGGAAGCCCTTGCACCCCGACGCATCTTCAGCCCATCTATAGCCTGACCTGCTTTTGGGATCACCCCCCGATTGCTGCCAGCCCGCCATGGTCGGCCGGGACGGGCCGAAAGGATACGCCATGCTGCTTCTGATCGACAATTACGACAGCTTTACCTACAACCTCGTGCATTATCTGGGCGAGGTCGGGGCCGAGGTCGACGTGCACCGCAACGACGCCCTGAGTGTCGAACAGGCGCTGGCGACGGGGCCTGAGGCGATCGTCCTGTCCCCCGGCCCCTGCGACCCCGACCAAGCCGGGATCTGCCTGCCCCTGATCCTCGCCGCCGCCGAAAAGGGCGTGCCGCTTTTGGGCGTCTGCCTTGGCCACCAGGCGATCGGCCAGGCCTTCGGCGGCAATGTCGTGCGCTGCCACGAGATCGTGCACGGCAAGATGGGCACCATCCACCATGAAGACGCGGGCGTCTTTGCCAGCCTGCCCTCGCCCTTCCAGGCGACGCGCTACCATTCGCTGATCGTGGACCGAGCGAGCCTTCCCGATACGCTCGAGGTCACGGCCTGGCTCGAGGATGGCACGATCATGGGCCTGCGCCACCGTCATCTGCCGATCGAGGGGGTGCAGTTCCACCCTGAAAGCATTGCCTCGGAACATGGCCACAAGATGCTGGAAACGTTTCTGAAAACCTCTGGCGTCCGCCTTGCGCCCCTGAAGGGTGCTGCATGAGCGCCGACCTTCGCCCGCTGATCGGCCTGGCCGCCGACCGACCCCTGACGCGCGAAGAGGCAGAGCTTGCCTTCCGCGTCCTCTTTGCCGGCGACGCGACGCCCAGCCAGATGGGCGGCCTTCTGATGGCGCTTCGCACCAGGGGCGAGACGGTCGAGGAAATCGCCGCCGCCGCCCGCGTCATGCGCGACAAATGCAACGGCGTGCGGGCGCCGAAGAACGCCATGGACATCGTCGGCACCGGCGGCGACGGCAAGGGCACGCTCAACATCTCGACCACCACGGCCTTCGTCGTGGCGGGCGCCGGCGTGCCGGTCGCCAAGCACGGCAACCGCAACCTGTCGTCGAAGTCGGGCGCGGCGGATGCGCTGACGCAGCTTGGCATCAACGTGATGATCGGCCCGGATGTCGTTGAAACCACGCTGAAAAACTGCGGACTCGCCTTCATGATGGCGCCGATGCACCACCCCGCGATCCGCCATGTCATGCCGACGCGGACCGAGCTTGGCACCCGCACCGTCTTCAACCTTCTCGGTCCCCTGACCAACCCGGCAGGCGTCAAGCGCCAGCTGACCGGCACCTTCGCCCGCCGCTGGGTGCGCCCGATGGCAGAGGTGCTGGGCGCCCTTGGCTCGGACCGCGCCTGGATCGTCCACGGCGGCGACGGCAGCGACGAGATCGCGATTTCCGACCGCAGTTTCGTGGCCGAGCTGAAGGACGGCAAGGTCACCGAGTTCGAGATCCACCCCGAGGATGCGGGCCTGCCCGTCCATCCTTTCGAAGAGATCGTGGGCGGCACCCCGGCCGAGAATGTCGAGGCCATGCGCGCCGTTCTGGACGGGGCCAAGGGCGCCTACCGCGATGCGGTTTTGTTGAACAGTGCCGCAGCCTTGCTGATCGCAGCTAAGGTGAGTGACCTGAAAGAGGGCGTGGCCCTTGCCGCCCAGTCGATCGACAGCGGCGCGGCAAAGGCAAAGGTGATGGCACTGGTGGCAGCGGTCCCGCTTCCGCCTGTGGCCTGATGTTGCGGCCTGAGGTGGATCACCCGCCAGCGGCCTGGGCACATCTGCCCTTCTTCACCCGCGGCTGGTCAACGCTCGCGGCCCGCATCGCCGCCGACCCCCGCCCGATCCTGCCGCCAGAGGGCCAGCGCTTCACGGCGCTGGACCTGACCCCGCCCGACTGCGTGCGGGTGGTGATCCTGGGCCAGGACCCCTATCCGACGGCCGGCCATGCCCATGGGTTGGCCTTTTCGGTGGCGCCTGAAGTGTGCCCCCTTCCCCGGTCGCTTTCCAACATCTACAAGGAGTTGCAGGCCGATCTTGGTGTGACGCGCCAGACCGGCGACCTGCGGGGCTGGGCGCGGCAGGGGGTGCTGCTGCTCAACAGCACGCTGACCGTGCCCGAGGGCGCGGCGGGCGGTCATGCGGCACTTGGCTGGGACCGGCTCGTCGATGAGGTGCTGGCCGAAGTCGCCACCCGGCCCACGGCCTTCGTCCTTTGGGGCGCCGCAGCGCAGGCGCGGGCGACCGGGATCGGTGGCCGGGACCACCTCTTCCTCAAAAGCGCGCACCCCTCGCCCCTGTCGGCGCGGCGCGGCTTCTTCGGCTCGCGCCCCTTCAGCGCGGTCAACCGCTGGCTCGAAGATCGCGGCCAGCCGCCCATCGACTGGGCGGCCTGAGGGTCACGCCCCCGCGAATCGCGCCGGGCGCTTTTCGAGGAAAGCCGCCACGCCCTCGCGGAAATCCGGGTGCTGCCCGCAGGCGCCCTGCAAGCGCGCCTCGAGCGCCAGCTGCGCCTCAAGGTCGTTGACAAGGCTCGCGCGCAGCGCCTGCTTGACCCCGGTCAGCGCCCCCTTCGGCCCCTGCGCAAGCACTCGTGCGCGGGCCTGCCAGCGGGCGGCGAACTCGGCGTCGGGCACCGCCTCCCAGATCATGCCCCAGTCGGCGGCCTGCCGGGCCGTCACCGCCTCGGCCAGCATCATCGCCCCCATCGCGCGCGCGAAGCCGACCTGCCGGGGCAGCCAGTAGGTGCCGCCCGCGTCGGGGATGAGCGCGATGCGGGTGAAGGCCTGGACGAAGCGCGCGCCCTCGGCCGCGATGACCAGATCGGCCGCGAGCGCGAGGTTCGCCCCCGCCCCGGCGGCGGCGCCGTTGACGGCGGCGATCACCGGCAGGGGGCTGTCCCAGAGGGCGCGCAGAAGCGGCTCGTATTCCTCGCGCAAGGTGCGCTCGAAATCGACGGCGCTCAGGTCGCCCGCATCGGTCAGGTCCTGGCCCGAAGAAAAGGCGCGGCCCGCGCCGGTCAGGACGATCACCCGCGCCTCGGCATTGGCGCGCGCGATGCCATCCAGCAGCGCCCGGCGCAGGGGCGCGTTCAGCGCATTCATCAACTCGGGCCGGTTCAGGGTCAGGACCGCGACGCCGCCATCGGCCGCATAGGTCAGGACATCGGTCATCGCGGGGCTCCTTTCGCCGGATCGGCGAACGGTAGGGCCAATCGCGCGCGCGCCCAAGCGGAACGGCGCGTCACTCCATGGGGGGGCCCGAGGTCAGCGCCGCGAGCCTTTCCTGTTCCTCACGCGTCAGGGGGGCTTCGACGGCGGGCGGCCCCGCGCTCGACCGGCGGCGGATATAGAGGAAGGCGCCCAGAAGAGCCACGAGCAGCAGCACCGGCCCCGCGCCCCACAGGATCAGGTTCGGCCCCGACAGGCGCGGGCGGAACAGGATGAAGTCGCCGTAGCGGTCGGTCAGGTAGGCGATGACCTGATCGTCGCTGTCGCCCTTCGTCAGCCGCTCGCGGATCAGAAGGCGCAAGTCGCGGGCGATGGAGGCGTTCGAATCGTCGATGTTCTCGCCCTGGCAGACCGGGCAGCGCACAATCTCTGACAAAGCGCGCGCGCGCGCCTCAAGGGCCGGGTCTCTCAGCACCTCGTCCGGCTGGACCGCGACGGCGGGCAGCGCGAAGGCCAGAAGAAAGACCGCAAGGATCAGGCGCAGGCCCCGCATCCTCATTCCGCCGCTTGCGCGGCGGGCACGCGCCGGGCCGCAGCGCCGATCCTGAGCCGGCGGTCGCTGAGGCTCAGAAGCCCGCCGAAGCCCATCAGAAGCGAGCCCGCCCAAATCCAGTTGGTGAAGGGCTTGACGTAGCTGCGCACCGCCCAGCCGCCGTCATCCTGATGATCGCCAAGCGTCAGGTAGATGTCGCGGAACAGGCCCTGCTGGATCGCGGCCTCGGTCGTCGGCATCGACTGGACCGGGTAGAAGCGCTTTTCGGGGTGAAGGACGGCGACGACCGCCCCCGCCTCGCGCACCGTCATCGTGGCCATGCGCGTCGAATAGTTCGCGCCGCGCGCATTCGCGACACCGTCGAGCGTGACCTCATACTGGCCAAGGGGGAAGCTTTCGCCCACCTTCACGGTGCGGATGTCCTCGACCGTCCAGGCCATGACGCCCGACACGCCGATGATGACGATGCCCAGCCCCGCATGCGCCGCCGCCTTGCCCCAGTCAGACCGCGGCAGGCGGGTCAGTCGGGCGGGCGTGCCTCCGGCGCGCAGCCAGAGGTCGGTCATGGCCCCAAGGACGAGCCAGGCGCCAAGCGCCATGCCGACCGGGCCAAGTGCGGACCGGCCGGTCTGCATGGCGAAGGCCAGGGCCCCGAGTGCGACGGCAAGCGCCCCGGCCCCCAGGAGCGGCCGCGCGGCGGTGCGAAGCTTGCCCCGCTTCCAGGGCAGGATTGCGCCGAACGGCAGCACCAGCGCCAGGATGACGAAGAAGGGGGTGAAGGCCCGGTCGAAGAAGGGCGCGCCGACCGAGATCTTGTCGTTGAAGGCAAGCTCGGCGAAGAGGGGCCAGAGCGTGCCGATGAAGACGACGAAGGCCGCCACCGCCAGCAGGATGTTGTTGACGACCAGCGCAGATTCCCGGCTGACGACGCCAAAGACGCCCCGCGCCTGCATCCCCGGCGCCCGGATCGCGAAGAGCGTGAGCCCGCCCCCGATCAGAAGCGCGAGGATGCCAAGGATGAACACCCCCCGTTCGGGGTCGTTCGCGAAGGCATGGACCGAGGTGATGACGCCCGACCGGACGATGAAGGTGCCGATGAGCGAGAAGCCGAAGGCGAGGATCGCCAGGAGGATGGTCCAGCTTTTCAGCGCCTCGCGCTTTTCCACGACGATGGCGGAATGGAGAAGCGCAGCTGCCAGCAGCCAGGGCATGAAGCTCGCATTCTCGACCGGGTCCCAGAACCAGAAGCCGCCCCAGCCAAGCTCGTAATAGGCCCACCAGGACCCCATGGCGATGCCGATGGTCAGGAAGATCCAGGCCGCGAGCGTCCAGGGCCGGACCCACCGCGCCCAGGCGGCGTCGACCCGGCCCCCGATCAGCGCCGCGATGGCGAAGGAGTAGGACATCGACAGGCCCACATAGCCGAAATAGAGGAACGGCGGATGGAAGGCGAGGCCGGGGTCCTGCAGGAGGGGGTTAAGGTCGCGCCCGTCGAAGGGCGGCACGGCCAGCCGGTCGAACGGGTTCGAAGTGAAGAGGATGAAGGCCAGGAAGGCCACGCCAATCAGCGCCTGAACGGCCAGCGCCCGGGCCTTGAGCGGAACAGGCAGCCCCTGCCCGAAGAGCGCCAGCGCCGCCCCGAAGGCCGCCAGGATCAGGACCCAGAGCAGCATCGAGCCCTCGTGGTTCCCCCAGACGCCGGCGATCTTGTAAAGCATCGGCTTCATCGAATGCGAATTCTGCACCACCACGCGGAGCGAGAAGTCCGAGGTGATGAAGGCATGCATCAGCGCCGCGAAGCTGACCGCGATGGCCACGAATTGCGCCAGCGCAAGGGGGGTTCCGAACTCCATCCACCGCCGGCGGCCGGTCTGGGCGCCGACAAGCGGGATTGTCGCCTGCAGGATGGCGATCGCAAGGGCGAGGGCGAGGGAGAAGTGGCCAAGCTCTGTCATGGTGGGCCAACCATAAGGCCCTCCACGGCAAAGGGAAATGGGGCGCGGCGCTTTGGCACAGTCACAATGGCGGCAGGTCTGGCACGAAAACGGGCGCCAGCGCGAAAACCGGCGCCGGCGCGGGATGGGTTCAGCGGCTGCGCCCCGCCTCGTCGGGGCGGCCGCCAGCCTCGCGCGCGGCACCCCTTCGGATCAGCGCATCGCGCGCCGGATTGGCGTTCTGCGCGGGCGCGGGCGCGGCGGCGTCTCCGGCCGGATCCGCCAGCACCTCGCCGGTCGCCTCGGGGTCGGGTGCGGTGCCGGGGGGGGGGCGCAGACGAAAGTAATGTGCCTCGCGCGCGCCGAAATAGAAGCCGACGATGGCCGTCATCAGCCACCAGAGCGGTTCCGGCACATAGCTGAGCCCGACCATCCGCCGCGCGAAGGACAGCGGATCGACCATCGCATAGATGAAAAGCCCGATGGTCCCGAAGGCCAGGAAGGGCCGTGGCAGCCGGTTCAGCCCGTTCATCAGCCGGTCGAAAAACCCCGACTGGCTTTGCGCGAACTCGGCCCGCGCCGCCTCTTGCGCGGACTTGAAGGCCTCTGCCGACAGCTCCATCTTGCGCGTCTCGTTCGGCACGAAGATCTCGGCCACGTCCTTGACCGTGCGGCCGGCCTGCGCCAGCCCCGCGCCGCCACCGCCGAACAGCAGGTTCATCAGGCCCATGCCGACACCCGCGCCCGGTGCTGGGCGTCCGTCAGCCGGTAGGGGGCAGAGATGAACTCTTCGGCGCGCGTGATCCAGCCGCCCTTGCCGCCGTCATTGCGGCGGGCGAACTTGCGGCTCGCGGGGCGGATGTCGCCAAGGTGGTAGTAGTAGTTGCGCCGCGCGATGCCATAGGCGTCGGCCAAGAGCGCCGGATCGACCGCCGCCGCCGCCCGTGCCGCCCGTGCCGTCTCGCGCCCGACGATACCGTCCTCGGTCACCGGATGGCCGAGCTCTGTCAAAAGCCGCTGCAGGATGCGCACGGCATTGGCGCCCGCGTTCACATACATGTCGAAGACCGACGGCTGCAGCCCATCGGGCAGCGCCGCGAGCCCCGGCTTGCGGTAATATTGCTCGATGAAGATCGTCGCGGCATCGGCCGCCGTCAGCGCCTTCACGTCCGCCCTGTCGACCTGCCCGTCGCCCGTTTCGTCCCGCCCGAGCCGCGCCAGCGTCGCAAGTGTCACGCCATGGTTCGTGGCCCCGCCCGGATCGGCCGGGTCGTCCACATAGCCCCCCTCGCGCCGCACGATGTCGTCGGCGATCTGTTGCACCGTCTGCATGGGTCAGTCCCCCTTGAGTGATGGGGGAAAGGTGCGGACAAAAGGTTAAATCGCGGGAGCGGCCCCGCGCGGTGGTGCCCCGCCGCGCGTCAGGGGGACGGCGGCACGCTCGTCATCGCCTTGGTCTTGGGGTCGACATAGATGCCCTGCGCCTTCAAGGCGTCGATGACCTCTTTCGGCATGTAGTTTTCATCATGCTTGGCCAGGATCTCGGACGCGACGAAGGTGCCGTTCTTCATCGTGCCGGTGCCGACCATGCCCTGCCCCTCGGCGAAGAGGTCGGGCAGGACGCCGGTGAATTCGACCGGAACGCTCGCGTTCGTATCGGTGACGCGGAAGGTGACGGTGGTGCCCACGCCGCGGACGAGCGATCCCTTCTCGACCAGCCCGCCGATGCGAAAGATTTCTGACGGACGCGGCGGGTCTGACTGGACCTGGCTGGGCGAGCGAAAGTACTGAAGCGCGTTCGACTCTGCGAACTTAACCGCCAGGAGTGCCGCCGCCATGGCGACGAAGGCCAGGGCGATGATCTGGATGCGGCGCTGTTTCTTCAGGTTTTTCATGGGGTTCAGCGCCTTACGGGAAGACCGGCGCCAGCGTCAGCCCTTGCGTTTCCGGCAGGCCCAGCATCAGGTTCGCATTCTGCAACGCCTGTCCCGACGACCCCTTGGTCAGATTGTCCAGCGCCACGACAACCGTCGCCCGGCCCGGCACCCGGTCGCCCGAAACGCCGATCTGCACATGGTTCGACCCGGCGATCGAGCGCGTCGAGGGCAGCTTGCCCATTGGCAGGACATGCAGGAAAGGCTCGTCGCCATAGGCCCCGGCCAGCGCCGCATGAATGGCCGCCGGATCGCCCTTGACGTAGCAGGTGGCCAGGATGCCGCGATTGAAGGGGCAGAGGTGGGGCGTGAAGATCACCCGCACCGGCCGCCCGGCGAGCGCCGAAAACTCCTGGTCGAACTCGCCCAGATGCCGGTGCGTGCCGCCGGCCGAATAGGGGTGCGTGCCGCCCGAAAGCTCTGCATGCAGCAGGTTTTCCTTCAGCGACCGGCCCGCGCCCGAAACGCCGTTCTTCAGGTCCAGGATGATGTCGTCCAGGTCGATCACACCGGCCGAAATCAGGGGCCGAATGGCATATTGCCCGGCCGCCGCGTTGCAGCCCGTCCCGGCCACCAGCCGCGCGGGGCGGATCTGGTCGCGGTAGAACTCGGTCAGCCCGTAGACCGCTTCCTTCTGCAGGTCGGGCGCGGCATGGGGCTTGCCATACCACTTCTCATAGGCTGCCGGATCGCGCAGCCGGAAGTCGGCCGACAGGTCCACCACCTTCAGGTCGCGCGGCAGGGCGGCGATGACCTCCTGGCTCGTGGCATGCGGCAGCGCGCAGAACACCAGGTCGGCCGAGGACAGGTTCATGTCCTCGATCTTTTGCAGTCGCGGCAGGGTGAGGGGCGTCAGGAAGGGAAAGACCTCGGCCATCTCCATCCCCGCCTTGCGGTCGCCCGACAGCCCCGTGATCGTCAGCCCCGGATGGGTCGCGATCAGCCGGACGAGCTCGGCCCCGGTGTAGCCCGAGGCACCTAGGATGGCGACGGAAAGGGTCATGGCGGCCTCCTGCGCAGGTGGCCCTTCCTAGCGCCGCAGCGCGGCAGAGGCAACGGCGGGTCGGACGGTGGCGCGCCGGCGCGGATCAGATATGCGCGAGGACCGACCGCGCAGCCCTCAGGCCGGGATCCTCGGCCCCTTCGCCAAGGCGCGCCATGGTCAGGTCGGCGGCCTGCCGCTGCGCCGCGCGGGCATCAGGGCCCGACAGGATGCGGTCGAGCGCCCCGGCCATCGCTGGCGGACGGCAGGCGGGGCCGAGGAGTTCCGGCACCGCGCGGGTGTCCGAGACGATGTTGACCAGCGTCACCGTATCGATCAGCGCGGCCCGGCGCATCAGCGCGAAGGTCAGGCGGTTGAAATCGTGGCCGATGACCATGGGCACCCGGTTCCGAGCCAGTTCAAGGCTGACGGTCCCGGACGCCGCGAGCGCAAGGTCGGCGGCGGCAAAGGCCGCGCGCTTGGCATCCGCGCCGGTCAGGATCAGGGGCGCGGTCGCCTCTGCCGCGAGCGCATTGCGCACCAGGGGCTCGGTCCCCCGCACGGTCGGCAGGACGGCGCGGACACCGGGATGACGGTCGCGCAGAAGCGCCAGCGTTTCCCGAAAGCGCGGCAGAAGGCGCGTGACCTCGCCCTTGCGCGATCCGGGCAAGAGCAGCAGAAGCGGCGCGTCGGGCGGGATCGCGTTCGTCGCGCGAAAGGCCGCGGCCTCTGCCGGCGTGGCACGAAGGGCGTGCGCCGCCGGGTGGCCGACGAAATCGCAGCTCATCCCCGCGGCCTCCATCAAGGGCGGCTCGAAGGGGAAAAGCGCCAGCACATGGTCGATGATGGGCGCCATCTTCGCCGCCCGCCCCGGTCGCCAGGCCCAGACGGTCGGCGCGACATAATGGATGGTGCGGAAATCGGGACGCGCGGCGCGGACCAGACCCGCCACGCGCAGGCAGAAATCCGGGCTGTCGATGGTCACCAGCGCATCGGCGCCCGAAGCTAGCACGGCGTCGGCCGTCTGGCGGATGCGGGCCTTCAGGCGCGGAAGCTTCGGCAGAACCTCCAGGAGGCCCATCACCGACAGTTCTTCCATCGGGAAAAGACTCGAAAGCCCCTGCCCCTCCATCAGCGGGCCGCCAACGCCACTCAGTCGCAGGTCCGGCGACAGATCCTTGAGCCCCGCCATCAGCGCCGCACCAAGCGCGTCCCCGGAAGGCTCGCCCGCAATCAGGAAAAGGCCCAGGCCCGTCATCGACCGTCGTCCGGCGCGCGCGACCAAAGGAAGAGGCCCGCCGCCGCCGCAGCAGCGACCGTCGCGTCCCGGTCAAGCAGCAGGACGCCCCCCGCCTCCCACGCGATCCCGGCCAGCCCCGCCCGCGCGGCACCCGCGACCGTCTCCGGCCCGATGGCCGGCAGGTCGATCCGCCGGTCCTGACCGGGCTTCGGCGCCTTGTAAAGCACGCCCCGCGCACCCTTGGGGTTCGGGCGCAGCGCCGGGTCATGCAGCGCCGCGAAGGCCAGCATCGCATCCGTCCCCGGCAAGGTCTCGACCGCAAGGCAAAGGCCCTGCGCCACCACCGCGCCCTGCCCCAGATCGAGCGCACCAAGACCCGCGACAATGGCCGCCGCCCGCGCGGCATCGGCTTCATCCGCCGCGCCCGGCGCGCCGGTCAGGACGCCGGGCCCCGGCACCAGGTCGGGCGCCACCTGATCGGCACCAAGGACGGCAAAGCCCCACTCCTCGAAAAGTGCTACCAGCCCGCGCAGCGCCCCGTCATCGCCCTGACCCATCGCGGCCAAGAGGCGCGGCACCAGCTGCGCGGTGCGGGCATCGAACGCCTCTGGGTCGATCCGGGGCCGGGTCGCGGCGCCGGCGAAAACGACCTCGGTCACGCCGGCATCCGAAAGGCTGTCCATGAACGGCACCAGCCGTTCGAGCCGGAAGCGCACCGCCCCCTCGCCCACGGGCACAGGCGTTCCTTCCAGCCGCGCGACCAGCGGCGGACGGCCCGCCCCGGCCAGCGCCGCAGCCAGAAGCCCCGGCAGGGCGCCCGAACCGGCAATGAGCGCCACCCGGCTCATCGAGGGGCGAGGAACGAGCGGTCCGACGGGCCGAGGATGAAGTCCAGAACCTCGCGCACATAGGCGTTCGCGGGCTCCTGCTCGGCCAACGCGCGGGCCTCTTCGCGGAAGGCGCCGCCCGACAGGTCGCCCAGCATGTCGCGCAGGGCCAGTATGTCGCCGCGCTCGGCCCCCCTGCGGCGCAGCCCGACGAGGTTCAGCCCGTCGAGCACCCCGCGCGGACCCTGCACCAGCCCGTGCGGGATCACGTCGGCCGTCACCATCGTCACCGCCCCGATCATCGCGCCCCGCCCGATGCGGACGAACTGGTGCACCCCCGACAGGCCGCCGACGATCACGTCATCTTCAAGCACGCAATGCCCGGCGACAGCGACATTGTTCACCAGGATCACCCGGTCGCCGATCTGGCAGTCATGCGCCACATGCGAATTGGCCATGAAAAGCCCGTCGTCGCCGATCCGCGTCACCCCGCCGCCGCCCTCGGTGCCGGGGTTCATGGTCACGCCCTCGCGGATGCGGTTGCGCTTGCCGATCACCAGCCGCGTCTCTTCGCCGCGGAACTTCAGGTCCTGCGGCACCTCGCCGATGCAGGCGAAGGGAAAGATCGCCGTCTCGTCCCCGACCTCGGTCCGGCCCGCGACGACGACATGGCTTTTCAAGACCACGCCCGCCCCCAGGACGACCCTTGGCCCGATGTGGCAGAAGGGCCCGACCTCGGCCCCTGCGCCGATCACGGCCCCGTCGTCGACCACCGCCGAGGGGTGGATGCGGGCAGTCGGGTGAAGGATCATGCGATCAGTCCCGCAGATGCATCATCGCGGTGATCTCAGCCTCGCACGCCACCTCGTCGCCGACCTTCGCGAGCCCATGGAACTTCCAGATCTTGCCGCCGCCGCGCTTGACGGTCATGTGCAGCTCGAGCACATCGCCCGGCACCACCATGCGGCGGAACTTGCAGCCGTCGATCGACATGAAATAGGTCAGAAGATCGCGGTCGACCACGTTCATCGACAGGCCGACCAGCACGGCCGAGGCCTGGGCCATCGCCTCGACCACCATGACGCCCGGCAGGATCGGCTTGGTGGGGAAGTGGCCCTGGAATTGCGGCTCGTTGATCGTGACATTCTTGATGCCGACGCAGGACTTGTTGAGGACGATGTCCTTGACCTTGTCGATCAACAGGAACGGGTAGCGGTGCGGGATGATGCGCTGGATCAGCGCAAGGTCGGCTTCCGTCACCGCCGCAGCGGTCTGGCTGGCGCTATCGGTCATTCTGCTCCCCGTCGGCATGCGCAGACCTTGACATGTGCCCTGCGCCTTTCCTTCTAGCTAGCGAATGACGAATTGGCGCGCAAGGCGCCAGGCTCTGAATGTCAGGGGCTGGGCGCGGGTGCGGGGCCGGCGCCAAGCGCCTCGTCCAGCTCTTTCAGCAGCGCATCGGTCGCATCGACCGACCGCGCCGCGACAAAGACCGCCCGGTTGTCGAGGATCGCGACCGCGCCATGTTCAGACAGGACCTTCGCCATCACCGGCAGGGCGGCCGCCAGGAACTCCTGCCGCGCGCGGTCGCGCGAGGCGACCAGGTCGGCGGCCTTGCGGTCCTGCGCGGCGCGAATCCCCGTCACCCGTTCATCGAAATCGTCAGCCAGCTTGCGGAAATCCTGCGGCGCCATGGTCGGGCGCTTTTCAGTCAGCGACTTTTCCTCGGCCGTCAGCTCGGCCTCGATCCGGTTGTTTTCGGTCTGAAGCGCCTGCGTCTCGGCCTGCAACTCCGCCTCGACCCGCTGACCCCACAGGCTTTGGGCGTAAAGCCGGTCCTGATCGACGGTCAGAATCGGGCTTTGCGGCAGTGCCATGTTTGAAGGAGCCGCCGGCTGACCTGAACTCTGGCCCGAAGTCTGGCCAGAAGTCTGCCCCGAGGTTTGGCCGGCAGTCTGCGCCCATGCCGTCGGCCCTGCCATGGCAAGGGCCAGCGCCCAGAGCCAGGGGCAGAGCCGCCCCCGCATCAGAACTTGGTCGACACGGTCAGGTCGAAGGTCTGCGTCTTGTCGTAGCTTTCCTTGCTGATCGGCTTGGCGAAGTTCATGCGCAGCGGGCCCAGCCCCGAATCCCAGAAGATGGTGAAGCCGACGGACGAGCGCAGGTGCATCTTGTCGTCGATCGAACCCGGATTATCGAGCCCCCAGACCGAGCCCGCATCGGCGAATAGGCCGCCCGAGATGCCATATTCCGACGGCAGCCCGATCGGGAAGCGCGCCTCGAGCCGGACGCCCGCATACATGTTGCCGCCAAGCGCATCGCGGTTCGCCACGCTCAGGTCACGCGGCCCCATGCCGTTCGGCGCGAAACCCCGCACCAGGCCGTTGCCAGTGAAGCGCTGCATGTAACCGGTGGTCTGGCCGCCAAGGGGCGACACGACGCCCGCCTCGGCCTCGCCATGGAAGGTCAACTCTTCATGCCAGACCTTCGTCTCGTAGGTCGCCTTGGCCGTGGTCGTGACCGACTTCACGTCGCCGCCAAGGCCCGCGTAATCCTGGCCGAAGGTCAGCAAGAGGCCGCCGTTCGGATTGAGCCCGGTGATGCGCGTGTCATAGCTGATCGTGTAGCCCAGGGCGCTGGTGCGCTCGTACCCACGCGCCTCGTCGGCATAAAGCAGGGGCGAAGAGCCTGTCGCGACGTTGTAGACCTTGTCGGCCGAATATTTGTACTGGAGGTTCAGCCGCATCTGTTCGGACAGCGGGAATTCCAGCGCCAGCGACGTGCCCATACGCTTGGTGGCAAAGCGCGCGTTCGAATAGTCCGAGGTGCTGTACCAGAGCTGGTATTGCAGCTTCAGGTCGCGGTCCAGAAGCGCCGGCTCGATGAAGGTGAAGGTGTTGTTCTGGTTCTTCTTGGTCGTGGCGATGTTCATCGCCAGATACTGCCCGCGCCCCAGAAGGTTCGCTTCCGACAGGCCGAGCGTCAGGCCCACCTTGTCCGAGGTCGAATAGGTCACGCCGAAGGTCAGCGAGCCCGTGGGCTTTTCTTCGACGCCGACATTCACCACCACCTGATCCTCGGCCGAGCCGGAATGGGCGGTCACGTCCACGTTCTTGAAATAGTCGAGCGCCCGGATGCGGTCCGCCGCCTCGCGGATCGCGCGCGGGTTCATCGGGTCGCCTTCCGAGATCTGGAACTGGCGCCGGATGACGCGGTCCTGCGTGGTGACGTTGCCCTGCACGTCGATCCGCTCGACGAAAGTGCGCGGGCCCTTGGCCAGGACGAAAGTCACGTCGAGTGTCTGGTTCTGCGCGTTCTTGGCGATGCGCGGCTCGATCGCCAGGAAGTCGATGCCCTGCCGCTTGGCGATGGCTTCCATCCGCTTGATCGTCGTGTCGATGGCGACCGGCGAATAGGTCGCGCCGGGCCGGATGCGGATCACATCCTGGAAGGGGGCCGGGTCAAGGCCCGGATATTCGTTCGCGACGCCCACCTGGTTGAACGTGTAGGACGGCCCTTCCTGGATATCGAAGGACAGGAAGAAGGCATTGCGATCGTTGGAAAATTCCGAAGAGACACCCCTGACTTGCGCGTCGATGTAGCCCCGCGACTGGTAGAAATCGAGCAGGAGCTGCTTGTCGGCCTCGACCCGGTCGGGGACGAAAGTGTCGCGGCTGATGATGGCGCGGAAGATCCCGGCCTGCTTGGTCGCCAGCACCTGGCGCAGACGGCGATCCGAGAAGGCCTTGTTGCCGCTGAAGGACAGGCGCTCGACCTCGGACGTCTTGCCCTCGGCCACCTCGAACACCAGGTCGTAGCGGTTGTTGCCGCGGTCGATGATCTTCGGCTCGACGCGGGCGGCCATGCGCCCCTTGTCCGCGTAGAACTGGGTGATGGCGTTGGCGTCCGCCTCGGCCTGCGAGGCCGAATAGATGCGCCGGCCCTGCGATTTGAGGAGCTTCGTCAGCTCCTCATCCTTGAACCGGCGGTTCCCTTCGATCGACACGACGTTGATCGTGGGATTTTCCGTGACCCGGACGATGAGCGTGCCGCCCGACGGCACCAGATCGACCGAGGCGAAGAGGCCCGACGCCTGCAGCCGCTGCGCCGCATCGTTCAGCGCGCCGTCCGACAGGGTCTGGCCCTTGGCGATTCCCGCCATCGACAGGATCGTCGCCGGATCGACGGACTGGTTGCCCTCGATCTTGACGGAGGAAAACTGGTAGCTCGCCGCGCTGGAAGCCATTGGCAGGGCGGAAAAAAGCAGCGTCGCGCAAAGCGCCGTCCCCGACAGGACCCGACCAACCGCCGCACTGCGCCGTTTCTGAGCCATCATCAATCCCCCGCCGTGCGTCTTTGATTTTTGCTGATTGTGACTAGCCCGATTACCCCCCCTTGTCAAAGGTGCCCGCCCACCTCCGGCCACCAAATCTGGGGATATGGCGGCTCTTCGCCACGAGGAACGGGGGGCGGATCGGGAGAGCGGACCGGGAGAGCGGACCGGGAGAGCGGACCGGGAGAGCGGACCGGGGAGGCGGAACGGGGGGGTGCCCCCGCAACAGCAAAAGGCGCGACCCCTGATAGGGCCGCGCCTGGATCGGTGGAACCGGAACCTTCCGCCGGGGGACGGTGGGGACTAGAGCGTCAGAACCGCGCCCGGCGCCTGAAGATGAAGGGCGGCGACCGCGACGGCAGCCGCGACCAGAAGGCTGAGGATACGCGCCGTATTGGCGATGATCGCCTCGGCCCGTGGCCCCTGCGGCCAGAGCGTATGGCCCAGAACATGTGCGCCGTTGGTCAGTGTGTGCATCCCATCCTCCGCCCGAAAATGACCTTGTCAGGATGGATGGGGAATGTGACCTCTTTGCGGCAAGGGCGCGGCAAAGGCGGGGTATCTGCACCCCGACCGCCCCCCCTGGGGGCAAGTCAGGGGCAGGTCAGGGGCAGGTCAGGTCGTTCGTCAGCCCGAAAGCCATCACGAAGACGACGATCGCAAGGCCGACCGACATGGCGATGTTCACCGTCGCCGGCGACAGCGGCCGCCCGAGCGCCCATTCGATGGTGTAGAAGACAAGGTGCCCGCCATCGAGCATCGGGATCGGGAAGAGGTTCATGAAGCCGACCGCCGTCGACAGGACGGCGATGAACCAGATGAAATCCGGAAGCCCCTGCGAGGCGACCTCGCCCGTCGCCTGGGCGATGCCGATGGCGCCCGACATGTTGCAGCGCGAGATCTGCTGGGAAATCATGTGCCAGAGCGCCGAGAGAGAGTTGGTGATGACATCCCAGACCTGCCGCGCGGCGGCGGGAATGACCTCGGTCAGGCTGGCCGTCCGCGTCGCCGGCATGAAGAAAATGTCGCCTTGCAGCCCGATCTTGTAGGCCGTCTCGAACCCGCCGCCGGCCTTCGGCACGTCGGTCGGGCGCGGCGTCAGTGTCAGCGTCTGCTCGGACCCGTCGCGCCAGACGGTCAGCGCCATCGGCGCGCCCTGCCCCTTGGCGACCGCCGCCTGCATCTGGGAGAAAAGCTTGATCGGCTGGCCGTCGATGGCGGTGATGACATCGCCCTTCTTCAGCCCGGCGTTGATCGCCGCGGACTTGAGCGCGATGCCGTCGGCGCGCGACGGCTCGACGGGCGGCCCCTCGACCTCGACCTCCTGCCCGCGGCGCGAGACGCGGTAGTGCCAGGGGCCGGTGCCGGTCTGCTTGTCACCCGCGTCATAGAAGGCCTTCCAGTCGGCCACCGGCATGCCGTCGACCGCCAGGATCACGTCGCCCGCCTGCAACCCGCCAGAACCGCCCGGCATGGCATACAGCTCGCCGACCTCGACCCGGTCGGTCTTGGCGCCGAAGGTCATCAGCACGGCCGAAAAGACCAGGATCGACAGGATGAAGTTGAAGATCGGCCCCGCCGCCACCGTCGCCGCCCGCGCCCAGAGCGGCGCGCCGTGCATCGTATGGCGCCGCTCGGCTGCCGAAAGCGCGCTCATCGTCGCCTCGTCCGCCCCGGCCGAGGCGGCGTTGGCGTCGCCCAGGAACTTGACGTAGCCGCCGAAGGGCAGCGCCGCCACCTGCCAGCGCGTGCCCCGCCGGTCCTTCCGCGACCAGAGGACCGGGCCGAAGCCCAGCGAAAAGACCTCGGCATGGATGCCGCACAGGCGCCCGACGATGTAATGGCCATATTCATGGACGGCGACGATCACCGACAACGCGACGACAAAGGCCGCGAGCGTCCAGAACAGGTTGCCGAAGACCGGGATCAGGCCCGCGATTTCCATCTCTTGTCTCCTGTCCGTTCCGCAACCGACCTGGCGCGGGCACGGGCTTCGCTGTCTGCGGCCAAAACCGCCTCTAGGGGGGCGAGGGCCGGGCCGAAGCCAGTCCTGCCCGAAAAGTCTTCAAGAACCGTTTCGACCACGCCGGCCATGTCGGTAAAGCAGATCTGCCCCTCGATGAAGGCGTCGAGTGCGGCCTCTTTCGCCGCGTTGAAGACGGCTCCGGCCAGTCCGCCCTTGTCCATCACCTGCCGTGCAAGCGCAAGCGCGGGATAGCGCAGCGGGTCGGGCGCGCGGAAGGTCAGGCTGCCCACCCGCGCCAGGTCCAGCCGCGCAACCGGCAAGGGCGTGCGGTCGGGCCAGTTCAGCGCATAGCCGATCGCATGGCGCATGTCCGGCGCGCCCAGATGGCCGATCATGCCGCCATCGCAGAAGGCAACCAGCGCATGGACCAGCGATTCGGGGTGGACCAGCACCTCGATCCGGTCGGGGTCGATGCCGAAGAACTCCCGCGTTTCAATGAGTTCCAGCGCCTTGTTGAACATCGAGGCACTGTCGATGGTGATCCGCTGCCCCATGGCCCAGTTGGGATGGGTCGAGGCCTCGGCCACCGTCGCCGCCACCAGCCGCTCGACGGGCCAGTCGCGGAAGGCGCCGCCGGAGGCGGTCAGGATCACCCGCTCGACGCTTGTCATCTCTTCGGACAGAAGCGACTGGAAGATCGCCGAATGTTCGCTGTCGACGGGCAGGATGCGGGCCTTTGCCTTGCGCGCGGTTTCCATCAGCAGGGGGCCCGCCGTCACCAGGCTTTCCTTGTTGGCCAGTGCCAGCGTGCCGCCATGGGCCAGCGCCCGGAACCCCGGCACAAGCCCCGCCGCGCCGACGATCGCCGACATGACCCAACCGGCGGGGCGGTCCGCCGCCTCGGCCAAGGCCTGCGCGCCGGCCGCAACCTCGACCCCGGACCCCGCCAGCGCCGCCTGCAGGGGTCGCAGGCAGTCCTCGTGGGCCGTGACCGCCAGTTCGGCCTGAAGTGCTCGCGCCATCTCGGCCAGCCGCGCGACATTGCGCCCGCCGGTCAGCGCTACGGTGCGATAGGCGCGCGGCCCCCCCTGACGCATCAGCAGATCGAACGTGCTTTCGCCGATCGACCCCGTCGAGCCAAAGACCGAAACGCTGCGCCGTTCGTCCATCAGAGCCCGAAATCCGGCAGCGGCTGGCGCAAGAGCCCCCAGGCGACCAGGAAGATCGTCGCACCGACCAGCGCGTCGAACCGGTCGAGGATGCCGCCATGGCCGGGGATGAGCGCCGAGGAATCCTTCACCCCCGCGCGCCGTTTCAGGAAGCTTTCGGCAATGTCGCCCATCTGCGCCGCAAAGGCCGCGAGCACCGACAGGATCGTCACCGTCGACGGCTCGTCATAGGCCGCCGCGAAAACCGCGCCGACCGCACCCGCGCCGACCCAGCCGGCGATGGTGCCGGACCAGGTCTTCTTGGGCGAGACAGCGGGCCAGAACTTCGGGCCGCCGATCAGCCGCCCGCCGAAATAGCCCATCACGTCGCAGGCGATGACCATCAGCACGAGCCAAAGCGTGAAGGCCAGCCCGTAACCCTCTCGAAAGGCGTAGAAAGCGTAGGCCGCCAAGAGGACGAGGCCCAGGTAGGCCGCCCGCAGAAGCCGGTCGCGCCCCCCCATGAACAGCAGGACCAGCGACGGCAGGCCAAGCGTCGGCAGAAGCCGGGGATCGTGGCGAAAGATGATCGCGGCAAGGACCGCTGCGGCCAGAAGGCCCATGAACTCGGGCGCGGGGCGCGTCGTCGACGCCTGCAGGCGCGCGACCTCCCACGCCATGAGGCCGCCCAGGACCACGACGAGCCAGCCAAGCGCCATGCCGCCGCACCAGATCGCGGCGCCACCGATGACGGCCATGCCGACGGCCGACCCCACGCGGGTCCCGAGGTCGGCCCATTGCGACGCGCGGCCCCTGGCGCGCTCGGCCTCGGTTCCGGGCGCACTCATTCGGCCGCCACCCCGCCAAACCGCCGGTCGCGGGCGGAAAAGCGGGCGACAAGCTTCGCCAGCTCGTCGGGCGTGAAGTCGGGCCAGAGCGTGTCGGTGAACTCGAACTCGGAATAGGCCGACTGCCACAGGAGATAGTTGGAAATCCGCGATTCGCCCGAAGTGCGGATCACCAGGTCCGGGTCGGGCAGCCCCACGGTGTCGAGCCGGTCGGCCAGCGCGCGTTCGTCCACGTCCGCCGCCGCGAGCCGCCCCGCCGCCACATCCTCGGCCACCCGCCGGGCGGCGCGCGCCAGCTCGTCCCGGCCGCCGTAGTTGATGGCGATGGTCAGCGTGAGGCGCGAGCAGTGCCGGGTCTTTTCCTCGATCCCCGCCATCAGGTCGCGCAGCGCCGGCTCCAGCCGCTCTCGCGCGCCGATGAAGCGCACGCAGACGCCCGCGTCATGCAGCTTGTCGGCCTCGTTCCTGATGTAGCGGGCGAAGAGCGACATGAGGCCCAGCACCTCTTCGGTCGAGCGCTTCCAGTTCTCGGTCGAGAAGGCGTAGATCGTCAGGTAGCGGATGCCGAGCGTGGGCGCGGCGCGGACGATCGAGCGGACGCGGTTCGCGCCCCGCCGGTGGCCGATCAGGCGCGGCCAGCCGCGCGAGGTGGCCCACCGCCCGTTGCCGTCCATGATGATGGCGACATGGACGGGCCCACGTGCGCTGATGTCTTTCGCGGCCATAGGCCCCTGCCTTTCCTGCCCCCAGGGTTGCCGGACACACCCGCCCGGCAGAACAATCAGACCTGCATGATCTCTGCCTGCTTGGCCTGTAGCGTCTTGTCGACCGCGGCGATGGCCTTGTCGGTCAGGTCCTGAACCTCGTCGTGCCACATCTTCTGGTCATCCTCGGGCATGCCTGCGCCCTTGGCCTTCTTGATCTGGTCCATGCCGTCGCGGCGGATGTTGCGGACGGCCACGCGGGCCCGCTCGGCATAGTCGGCCGCGACGCGCGTCAACTCGCGCCGGCGCTCCTCGTTCAGCTCGGGGATCGGCAGCATGATGATGGTGCCGTTGGTCTGGGGATTGATGCCGATGCCGCTTTCGCGGATCGCCTTCTCCACCTTGCCGACCAGACCCTTGTCCCAGATGTTGATCGTGACCATGCGCGGCTCCGGCACGTTCACGGTGCCAAGCTGGTTCACGGGCGTCATCTGGCCGTAGGCATCGACCTGGATCGGTTCGACCAGCGCGGCAGAGGCGCGGCCCGTGCGAAGCGACGAGAAATCGTGGCGCAGCGCCATCATCGCCCCCTCCATCCGGCGGGAGAGGTCGTCGATGTCGATTTCGAGGTCGTCAGACATAAGCAGGTTCCGTGGTCGTTACGTTCGTCAGGATGCAGCCCGGCGCACGAAAAGACAGGCGCGGACTGCAACTTCCGGCGCATCTTACCGATCCGGCGCGTCCAAGAACAGGGCCTTTGGCGCAAGCACAAGGTTTAGTCGTCAGCCCACCACGGTCGTATAGGTCCCCTGCCCCGACAGGATGCCCTTGAAGCCCCCCGGCTCGTCCAGCGAGAAGACGATGATCGGCAGGTTGTTGTCGCGGGCCAGCGCGATCGCCGAGGCATCCATCACCCCCAGGTGCTTCTGCAGGACCTCGTCGTAGGTGACTGTCTCGTAGCGTTTCGCGTCGGCGTGCTTCTTGGGGTCCTTGTCATAGACCCCGTCGACCTTGGTGCCCTTGAAGATCGCCTCGCATCCCATCTCGCTGGCGCGCAGCGTCGCGGCCGTGTCGGTGGTGAAATAGGGGTTGCCGGTCCCTGCGGCGAAGATGCAGACCCGCTTCTTCTCCAGGTGACGCACGGCGCGGCGGCGGATGTAGGGCTCGCACACCTGGTCCATCGGGATCGCAGAGATGACGCGGGTGAAGACGCCCAGCCCCTCGAGGGCCGCCTGCATCGCCAGCGCGTTCATCACGGTGGCGAGCATCCCCATGTAGTCGGCCGTCGTCCGCTCCATCCCCTGGGCCGAGCCTTGCAGGCCGCGAAAGATGTTGCCGCCGCCGATGACCATGGAAATCTCCACGCCCAGGTCGTGGACCGACTTCACCTCCAGCGCGATGCGCTCGACCGTCGGCGGGTGCAGGCCGTAGCTCTGGTCGCCCATCAGCGCCTCGCCCGAGATTTTCAGAAGCACACGTTTGTATTTGACGGTGGGTTCGTTTTCCCCGGTCATGTCTGTCGCTCACTTTGTCCGATTTCTGCGGGCGCCGGCTGGCCGGAACGACCGAAGGGGGCCCCTTGCTACTGGCGCGCAAAATGGCGGAAAACGGCGGCGGGTTCAATTGCGGAAAGCGGGGGAGGCAGGCATGGCGGCCGAGGTTCGCCGGCTTCTGGCAGAAGCGGCCGGGCGTCCGATCCTGATCGCGGGGCCCACGGCCAGCGGCAAGTCGGCGCTGGCGCTCGCGCTGGCCGAGGCGGACGGGCGGCCGGTCGTGAATGCCGACGCGCTGCAGGTCTGGTCCTGCTGGCGGCTCCTGTCGGCCCGCCCCGATGCGGCCGAGGAAGCCCGCGCGCCGCACCTTCTTTTCGGCCACCGCTCGCCCGGCGAGGTGTATTCCGTCGGCCACTGGCTGCGCGAGGTGGACGCGGTCCTGGCGGCGCACCCCGCGCCGATCCTGGTCGGCGGCACCGGGCTTTACCTGACCGCGCTGACGGAGGGGCTGACCGACATTCCGCCCATCCCGCCCGCAACCCGCGCAAGGGGCGACGCGCTTCGTCCCACGCCAGAGGGCGTCGCCCGGATGATCGCCGCCCTTGACCCGGAAACCCGGTCGCGGATCGACCTGAAAAACCCCATGCGCGTCCAGCGGGCGTGGGAGGTGGCAGAGGCGACGGGCCGCGGGCTGGCCGACTGGCAGGCCGCGACCGGCCCCGCGCGACTGGCCGGGGACGCCGCGCTGAAGCTGCGCATCGAGGCCGGCCGCGACTGGCTGGCCGAACGGATCGACCGGCGGTTTGACGCCATGATCGCCCAAGGCGCGCTGGACGAGGTTGCAGCCGTCCGCCCCTATTGGGACGCAGAGGCGCCTTGGGCGCGGGCGATCGGCGCGGCGGAACTCATGGCGCACCTCGAGGGCAGCCTGCCGCTTGCCGAGGCCATCACCCGCGCCCAGGCGCTCAGCCGGCAATATGCCAAGCGCCAGCGCACCTGGCTCAGGGCGCGCATGGGCGGCTGGCTGCCGGTCACAAGGCCCTGAGGCACGCGGCAATCCCGCCGCCAATTGGGCCGGCGGTCCACCGCCGACAGCGCCACCATCGCCCGCGACAGACCGCCGACGCGACCGGCCGCCGCACTTCCGCACACCTTTTTCCTTTCACCAGGCCATGAGCCGCCTTAAGTAGGACGGGCAGCCGTCACGCAAGGTGGATGCAAAAGATATTGGCGGCGGACCAGGGAACAGACGGCGCATGGCGAAACTCTTCAAGGGCACCCCGCTCTCCGAGCTTGGCGACCAGCCTCTGCTGGCCGCTCCTCGCGCGGCGTCGCCCCTGTCCAGCGCACCGACCGCACTGCCACACCCCACCGATCTGCCCGAAGCCCCTGTCGAGGTCCGCGCCATCGGCGTGACCGACGGCCGCCTGGCGACCGGGCGGCGCGCGGACGCGGCCCCGGCCAGGCCCACCCCAACGAGGCCCACCCCAACCAAACCCGCCCCGGCCAAACCCGCCCGCCCGACCCTCACTTCCCAGAACGAGGCGCAAAAGGCGAAGGGTACCGCCACCGCAGAATCCGTCCCCGATGCCGATACCGACGCCGCCCTTCCCGGCACGCGGCTCCTGCCGATCTCGCGCCTTGCGCAGAACGGCCGCTGGCGGGTCGAGGCGATGCGCGCCTATTCCGAACCGCTTCTTTTGTGGTTCACCCGCGGCCAGGGGCGCATCACCATCGGCGGCATCACCCGCGGCTACGGCGCGCACAACGCCATCCTGATCCCCGCCGGCATGATGCACGGCTTCGACCTGGGCGCGCAGACCTCCGGTTCGGCGCTCTTCTTCGGCCGCGCGCACGGGCTCGACCTGCCGGTCGACCCGGTCCACCTGCGCCTGCGCGAGGTCGGCCCCCAGGCCGAACTTGCCGGCATCATCGAGGCGATCCAGCGCGAGCTGGAAAGCGCCCGCCCCGGCCACGAACGCGCCGCGCGCTTCCACCTTGGCCTGCTGGGCGTCTTTATCGAGCGCCTCTCGGCCAGCGCGGCCGACGAAGCACCCATGCCGGACGCCGCCCGCAGGCTGGCCCGCGCCTATGCCGACCTTCTGGAAAAGAACTTCCGCACCGGCAGGGGCGTGGCCGACTTCGCCCGCGACCTCGGCGTGACGCCCACGCACCTGACGCGGGTCTGCAACAAGACCTGCGGGCGCTCTGCCTCGGACCTCCTGCACGACCGGCTTCTGTTCGAGGCGCGCAAGCTCCTGACCGAAACCCGGCTGCCGGTGCAGGACGTGGCCCGCACGCTCGGCTATACGACGCCCGCCTATTTCACGCGCGCCTTCCAGGCCCGCACCGGCCGCACGCCCACGGACTTCCGCAAGGGTCGCTGAGCGGGGCCCGCCTACCGCAAGTCGCCAACCGGTAGAACCGGGTGAAAAGACTCCCGCCAAGGCCGCGGCCATGATGCTCTGCCGACAATTCCGTCGCATTCCGGCATTGACGCGAGGGAAAAATGCGTCAGCAATGGGGGGATGCGCAGCCGAACGGGCAGGCCGAGGGGCCTTGTCCCGCGCGGCGTCAAAAGACGCAGGTGACAAAATGTCAGGGGAGATACGATGACCAAACCGTTCACGCCCGAAAGGGTCCACCCGGCCGTCAAGATGTATGCGGACGAGTGCCAGCGCGGCGATCTCAGCCGCCGCGAATTCCTGACGCGGGCCAGCGCGCTCGGCGTCTCGAGCGCGGTCGCCTACGGGTTGATCGGCGCGACGATGCCCACGGCTGCGCGCGCCGCCGACCCGGTCGCGGGCGGCACCTTCAAGATGCAGATGCAGACCAAGGCGCTGAAGGACCCGCGCACCTACGACTGGTCCGAAATGGCGAACTTCAGCCGCGGGTGGCTGGAATATCTGGTCGAATACAACAACGACGGCTCGCTGCGCGGCATGCTGCTGGAGAGCTGGGACACGAACGACAACGCGACCGAATTCACGCTGCATGTCCGCAAGGGCATCACCTGGTCGAACGGCGATGCCTTCACCGCCGACGACGTGGCGCGAATCATCACCGACTGGTGCGACGCGGGCGTCGAGGGCAACTCGATGATCTCGCGCGTCGGCAAGCTTGCGGACGACAAGACCAAGAAAGCCCGCGAAGGGGCGATCACCAAGGTCGACGACAGCACCGTGAAGCTGACGCTGCCCGAACCCGACATCACCATCATCGTGGGCTTCGCCGACTATCCCGCGCAGGTCTACCATTCGAGCTACAAGGGCGGCGACCCGTCGGAAAACCCGATCGGTACCGGCCCCTATATGCCCGACCACAACGAGGTCGGCGTCAAGCAGGTTCTGGTCAAGGACACCAAGCATCCGTGGTGGGGCACGGCTGTCTACAAGGGGCCCTACCTCGATCGGATCGAATATATCGACCTTGGCACCGACATGGCGGCGACCCAGGCGGCAGCTGAATCGGACGACATCGACTCGACCTACCAGACGCAGGGCGAGTTCGTGAAAGTGTTCGACGACCTCGGCTGGGTGAAGACGGAAGTGACCAGCGCCGCGACGATCGCCGTGCGCTTCCATCAGGGTGACGAGCTTTACAAGGACAAGGCCGTCCGCACCGCGCTGCAGAAGATGGTCGACAACACCGTCGTCCTGCAGCTTGGCTATGCGAACCTGGGCAAGCCCGCGGAAAACCACCATGTCTGCCCGATCCATCCCGAATATGCCCAGCTTCCGCCCCTGAAGCCCGATCCGGCCGCAGGCAAGAAGATGCTCGACGACGCGGGCCATGGCGAGACCGAGTTCGAACTGATCTCGATCGACGACGACTGGCAGGCCAAGACCTGCGACGCGGTGGCGGGCCAGATCCGCGACGCGGGCGTCAAGATCAAGCGGACGATCCTGCCCGGCTCGACCTTCTGGAACAACTGGCTGACCTACCCCTTCTCGGCCACCGAATGGAACATGCGTCCGCTCGGCGTCCAGATCTTCTCGCTCGCCTACAAGACCGGCGTGCCGTGGAACGAGGCGGGCTTCTCGAACGCCGACCTCGACAAGCTTCTGGACCAGGCGCTCGGCACCCCGAACGTCGACCAGCGGCGCGAGATCATGGCCAAGATCGAGACGATCATGCAGGAAGAGGGCGTGCTGATCCAACCCTACTGGCGCTCGCTCTACCGCCACACGAAGAAGACCGTGCACGACTGCGAGATGCACGCGACCTTCGAACATCACCACTACAAGTGGTGGATGGATCAGGCCTGACGGCCGCTGCCATCGGTCCGGCGGGGGCTCGCCCCCTGCCGGACCGCCATATCGACATCAGAGCCCGGACCACCGGGCCATGGCTGGGGCGCGTCTTGACCGGCAGCGTTGGCGCCCCGAACGGGCGAGCCTGCCCGATGGGGGGACGGAATGACCGGTTTTCTCTTACGACGATTGGCACTTCTTGTGCTGACCGCCTTCTGCCTGACGATGGTGGTCTTCTACCTGACCAACCTTCCGCCCCAGCTTGAGAAGATCGCCAAGTTCGAGGCCGGCGCGCGCATCAGCGACGACGAGGTCACGAGCTGGCTGAACAACCACGGCTACGGCCGGCCCTTCCTTGCGCGTTACGGCGAATGGCTGGGCGTGGTGCCCGGCTGGACCGGCACCGACACCCAGGGCGGCGCGATGGGCTACTGCATCACGAAGGGCGTCGACCCGGCCGCCGCGCCCCACTACTGCGGCGTCCTGCAGGGCGACTGGGGCTATTCCTCGGTCTTCAAGCAGCCCGTCTCGAGCATCCTGTCGACCCGCCTTGGCCTGACCGGCATCCTCATGTTCTGGGTCATGGTGGTCATGGTCCCGACCTCGCTTCTGATGGGCGTCCTTGCCGGGATGCGCGAAGGCTCGCGGCTCGACCGCACGCTGTCGACGGTCGCCATCACCACCACCTCGACCCCGGAATATGTCTCGGGCGTGGTGCTGATCGTCCTTTTCGCCTCCTCGACCGTCGGCCTGTCGCCGCACCTCTTCGACTGGGGCTGGATTTCGGACCGCACGCTCTTCAAGGGCTCGGCCTCGAGCGCGATGGACGGGATCACCTTCCAGAACTTCACCCTGCCGGTCATCACCATCGCGCTTTACGGCATCGGCTACATCGCCCGCATGACCCGCGCCAGCATGGCCGAGGTGATGACGGCGCAATATATCCGCACCGCGCGGCTGAAGGGCCTGTCGTTCCGCGAGGTGGTGATGCGCCACGCGCTCAGGAATGCGCTCATCGCGCCCTTCACGGTCATCATGCTGCAGTTCCCCTGGCTTCTGAACGGCGTGGTCATCACGGAAACCCTCTTCAACTACAAGGGCTTCGGCTGGACGCTGGTGCAGGCCGCCGGCAACAATGACGTGCCCCTGCTTCTGGGCTGCTCGGTCGTCGCTGTGTTCGTCGTCCTGGTCACGCAACTTCTGTCGGATGTCGGCTACGCCTTCCTAAACCCCCGCATCAGGATCGGCTGAGCCATGGACACCCTTACCCATTTCCAGGTCTTCACGACCCTGCTCATCCGCTTCCTGCCGGTCTGGATCGCCATGATCGCGACCTTCGCCCTGTCGGTCACCTTCCGCAAAAGGCTGGGGCTTTACGGCAAGCTTTTCGATTCCACCGTGGGCATGGTCGGGCTCGGCTTCGTCCTCTTCTGGGTCTTCACCGCGCTCTTCGCCGACCAGATCGCGCCGTTCGACGTTCTGGCGCAGATCAGCCCAATGAAAAACGTGACCGCCGGGACGATCGAGCCGAACGGCGCCGGGGTCTACCTTCTGGGCGGCGACCACCTTGGCCGCGATGTCTTCAGCCGCATGGTCGCGGGCAGCCGGATCGTCATCTCTATCGCGCCCCTGGCCACGCTATTCGCCTTCATGGTCGGCATCACGCTCGGCCTTCCTGCGGGCTTCTGGGGGGGCAAGCTCGATGCGGTCCTGTCCTTCCTTGCAAACCTCGTGCTGGCCTTCCCGGTCATCCTGCTCTTCTACCTGCTGGTGACGCCCGAGGTGGTGCAGACCGGCCTGCCGCAACGCATGGCGGCGGTCCTTTTCATCCTGCCACTGGTCTTCGCCATCTTGCTGACCAACTCGCGGCTCTACGTGAAGCCGCAGCTGCGCAACCTGATCGTCGGCGCGATCGTCGTCATAGGCGGCTGGACCTATCTTGCCTTGGTGTCGGAAGCCGACAGCGGCATCAACGTGCTGCCCGCCGCGATTGACCTGATCCACGTGCCGGCAAACCTTCTGATCGTCTTCGTGTCGGTCGTCTTCGTGAACGCGCCCACCGTCTTCCGCATCGTGCGCGGCCTGACGCTCGACATCCGCACGCGCGACTATGTGGCGGCGGCGCAGACGCGCGGCGAGCGGCCCTGGTACATCATGCTGTGGGAAATCCTTCCGAACGCGCGGGGGCCGCTGATCGTCGATTTCTGCCTGAGGATCGGCTACACGACTATCCTTCTGGGCACCCTCGGCTTCTTCGGCCTGGGCCTGTCGCCCGAAAGCCCGGACTGGGGCTCGACCATCAACGCGGGCCGCAAGCTGCTGACCACGGCCCCCCTGCCGGCCATCGTTCCGGCGCTCGCGCTCATGAGCCTGGTGCTGGGCCTGAACCTTCTGGCCGATGGTCTGCGCGAAGAAAGCCTGCGCGACTAATACGGCGCGATTTTGGAGATGACGATGGACAAGCCCTGGGATCCCTCGCAACCGATCCTCGAGATCGACCACCTGTCGATCAGCTTCTTCACCCGCGCCCGGGAAATCCCGGCGGTGATGGACTTTTCCTGCACCGTCATGGCCGGCGAGGCGATGGGGCTGGTGGGCGAATCCGGCTGCGGCAAGTCCACCGTCGCGCTGGCCGTCATGCGTGACCTGGGCAAGACCGGCCGCATCGTCGGCGGCGCGATCCGCTTCAAGGGCCGCGACCTGACCCATATGAGCGACGAAGAGCTGCGCCACATCCGCGGCAGCGAAATCGCCATGATCTACCAGGAACCCATGGCTTCGCTGAACCCCGCCATGAAGATCGGCGCGCAACTCGCGGAAGTTCCCATGATCCATCAGGGCATGGCCAAGGCCGAGGCCTGGGCGCTGGCCCGCCAGATCGTCGCCGACGTGCGCCTGCCCGACCCCGACCGCATCCTGCGTTCCTACCCGCACCAGCTGTCGGGCGGCCAGCAGCAGCGCATCGTCATCGCCATGGCACTGATGTCGAAGCCAGCACTTCTGATCCTGGACGAGCCCACGACCGCGCTCGACGTGACGGTCGAGGCCGGCATCGTCGATCTGGTCAAGGACCTGGGCGAGAAATACGGCACCTCGCTTCTGTTCATCAGTCACAACCTTGGGCTGGTCCTCGATGTCTGCGACCGGCTCTGCGTCATGTATTCGGGCGAGGCGGTCGAGACGGGCGCGGTCAAGGAAGTGTTCGACCGTATGCAGCACCCCTATACGCAAGCGCTCTTCCGCTCGATCCCGATCCCCGGCGCCGACAAGACGACCCGGCCCCTGATCTCGATCCCCGGCAACTTCCCCCTGCCCCACGAACGCCCGCCCGGCTGCAACTTCGGGCCCCGCTGTTCCTACTTCGCCGCCGGCCGCTGCGATCAGGGCGACATTCCGATGGCCCCCGTCCCCTTCGGCGACCGGCACGAGACGCGCTGCATCCGCTCTAGCGAGATCGACTGGGACGCGCCGCCCCCCGCCCGCGCCAGGACCGAACGCGCGACCATCGGCCCGGTCGTCCTGCGGATGGAGGATGTGAAGAAATATTACGAGGTCTCCTCCGGCATGTTCGGCGGCGGCGGCACCAAGGTCGTCAAGGCGAACGAGACGCTGAGCTTCGAGGCGCGCGAGGGCGAGACGCTGGCCATCGTCGGCGAATCGGGCTGCGGCAAGTCGACCTTCGCCAAGGTCCTCATGGGGCTCGAGACGGCGACCGACGGCAAGATCATGCTCTATGACCGCGACATCCAATCGACGCCGATCGAGAAGCGGTCGACCGACACGGTGTCGGGCGTGCAGATGGTGTTCCAGAACCCGTTCGACACGCTCAACCCCTCGATGACCATCGGCCGCCAGATCGTGCGCGCGCTCGAGATCTTCGGCGAGGGCAAGGACGATGCCGCGCGCCACGCCCGGATGCTGGAGCTTCTGGACCTTGTGAAACTGCCGCGCGCCTTCGCCGAGCGGATGCCGCGCCAGCTGTCGGGCGGCCAGAAGCAGCGGGTCGGCATCGCGCGGGCCTTCGCGGGCGGCGCCAAGATCGTCGTGGCCGACGAGCCGGTCAGCGCGCTCGACGTGAGCGTGCAGGCCGCCGTGACCGACCTGCTGATGGAGATCCAGCGCAAGAACGGCACCACGCTCCTGTTCATCAGCCACGACCTGTCGATCGTTCGTTACCTGAGCGACCGGGTCATGGTGATGTATCTCGGCCATGTGGTCGAACTGGGCACCACCGACCAGGTCTTCCAGCCACCCTACCACCCCTATACCGAGGCGCTGCTGTCGGCCGTGCCGATCGCCGACACGCGGGTCGAGAAGAAGCGCATCGTGCTGGAAGGCGACATCCCCTCGGCCATGAACCCGCCGCCCGGCTGCCCCTTCCAGACCCGCTGCCGCTGGAAGAGCCACGTGCCCGGAAACCTCTGCGAAACCGAGATGCCGCCGGTGCGGATGCTGAAGGGCGGCCACCAGATCAAGTGCCACCTGTCGGACGCGGAATTCGCCTCGATGGAGCCGGTGATCAAGATCGCTGCCGAATAGCAGCGCCCACGGCTTGATGGGCAGGGCCGATTGGCCCTAAGTGACCCCATGGCGAGAGTTCCCGCCGCGAGAGGTCCGATGTCCCATCCTGTCCTTCCGACCGTGCTTCCGACCGTGCTTGTGGCCGACATCGGCGGCACCAACACCCGCGTGGCGCTTGTCCACCACGGCAAGCTCGACCACGCCTCGATCCGCCGGACCGCCAATGCCGGGCAGCCCTCTCTCGGGCCGATCCTCGCGGCCTACCTGCAGGACGAGGGCGTGGCCCGCGTCGATGGCGCCTCGGTCGCGGCCGCCGGTCCGGTGACGGACGGGGTGGCGGAACTGACCAACCTCGACTGGCGGATCACACCCGATGAGGTGCGCCAGGCAACCGGCGCGGCCCATGTGGCGATCCTGAACGACCTTCAGGCGCAGGGTCACGCGCTCGACCACCTGGCGCCCGACGCGTTTCGCCCGGTTTTGCCGGGCGCGGGCACGCCCCGTCGCGGCGCGCGGCTGGTGATCGGCGTCGGCACCGGCTTCAACGCCGCCCCCGTCCACCGCACCCGAGCCGGCCTTTACGTGGCCCCCTCGGAATGCGGCCATGCGAGCCTGCCCGTCCAGGGCCGCGAAGAGGCCGCCATGGCCACCGAGATCGCCCGCGCCCACGGCTTTGCCGGGGTCGAGGATGTGCTGTCGGGCCGCGGGCTCGAACGGCTGGCGGCGCTCTGTTCCGGCGGCCCCCAGCGCCCCGCGGCCGAGGTGATGGCCGCCCTCGCGGCGGGCGAGGCGAACGCGGTCAGGACCGGCCGCCTGTTCCAGACCCTTCTCGGCCGTGTCGTGGGCGACCTCGCGCTGACCCACCTGCCCTTCCAGGGCATCTTCCTGATCGGCGGCGTCGCCCGCGCCTTCACCCCCTATCTGACCGACGGCGCCTTCGCCGCCGCCTTCCGCGACAAGGGCCGCTTTTCCGCCTTCATGGACGATTTCGCGGTGCACCTGGTCGAGGACGACTATGCCGCCCTGGCCGGCTGCGCGGCCTACCTGAACCAGGAAAAACGGCACGACTGAGCACGGCCAGCCGGTAAGCGAACCTTAACCCCCGCCCCCTAGCCTTGGATTCGGAAACCCCGAGTCGGAGGCAGGACATGTTGGAAGCGGACCCCCGCCAGGTCATCCCGCTGCCCGAGCACATCGGGCCCGCGCAGGCGCTCGAACTGCGCGACGCCTTCCGCGCGCTCGACCGGGCGCGGCCAGTCAGGCTTGATGCCGGCAGGCTCAGGCATGTCGGCTATCTTGGCCTGCAGGTGCTTCTTGCCGCCTCGCGCGACCTGCGCGCGGCCGGGGGCGGCATGACGCTCGACCCTTGCGCGCCCGCGATCGACCGCGCGCTCGGCGACCTCGCGATCCCCGAAACCCTTCTGCCCCGGAGCCTCGCCACATGAGCGCGACCCGCATCCTTGCCGTCGACGACAGCCGCACCATCCGCGACCTTCTGGCGCTCGCCCTGACCAATGCGGGCTATCTGGTGACGCTCGCCGAAAACGGCCGCGAAGGTGTCGACATGCTCGACCAGGTCGCGCCCGACGTCATCATTTCCGACATCAACATGCCCGAGCTTGACGGCTTCGGCCTGGTCCAGGCCGTCCGCGCCCACCCGCGCCACGCCGCAACGCCGATCCTGATGCTGACGACCGAAAGCGCCCCCGACCTCAAGGCCCGCGCCCGCGCCGCCGGGGCGACAGGCTGGATCGTGAAACCGTTCGAGCCCGAAAAGCTCGTTCGCGCGCTCCAGATGATCGCACCCTGATGGAGGATCCGCTCGGGCCCATCCGCGCCGGCTTCTTCCTGGAATGCGACGAGCTTCTGGGCGCGCTCGACGACGCGCTCGCGGATGCCGCCTTCTCGGGCAACCCGCATGGGGCACGCGATGACGCCGGTGATGACGCGGCCGTCCACGCCGCCTTCCGCGCGGTCCATTCGATCAAGGGCGGGGCCGCATCACTGGGGCTTGGCGATCTTGCGGCCGCCGCCCACAGGTTCGAAACCTCGCTCGCTGCCCGCCGCGACGGGGTGGCGGCTGCGGCAGCCCTGCCGCGCACCCTCTGGCAAGGCGCCGCCGATCACCTGGCCGCCGCCGTCGGCGCCGCCCGCACCGGCGTGCCCCTAGCCGCCAAAGGCGATGCGCTTGCTGAGGCACTCGCGGGCGCGCGCATGGATGCAAGGGGAGCAGTGGCCGAAAACCCTGTCGCACGACCCGCCTCAAAAGCCTGGCAGATCCGCTTTTCCCCCGACGCAGCGCTCGAAGCACGGGGCGTCCACCCCGTGCCCCTTCTCCGCGCACTGACCGACCTGGGCGGAACCGGCCTGGCCTGCGACTTGGCCTGCGACATGTCCGCCCTCCCCCCGCTCGACGACATCGGCGCCGACACCGCCGCCCTGACCTGGTCCCTGGCCCTGCCGGACACTCTTGCCGAAGCCGACATCCGCGCGCCCTTCGCCTTTCTCGACGCCGAAGCGGCCTTGCAGATTTTCCCCTCCGGAGCGGCCGGAGCCGCCCCCAAGGCAACCCCCGAAGCCGCGCCAGAGCCCACGGGTGCGGCCGCCACCACCACAGCCCCGCAAACCATCCGCGTCGATCTGGCCCGCGTCGACCGGCTCTTGAACCTCGCGGGGGAACTTCTCATCGGCAAGTCGCTCCTGGCCACCCGCATGGCCGAAGCCGGCCTCTCCCGCTCCTCTGCCGCGCAGGACGCGCTCGACCAGTTGGCCGCGACCTGCCGCACCTTGCAGGAATCGGTCGTCGCCCTGCGCTCCGAGCCCGTAAAGCCCCTCTTCCAGCGCATGGGCCGCATCCTGCGCGAGGCCGCGCGCGCGACCGGCAAAGAGGTTTCGCTGAGCCTGTCGGGCGAGGCGACCGAGCTTGACCGATCGGTCATCGAGCGGCTCACCGAGCCCCTCACCCACCTGATAAGAAACGCGGTCGACCACGGGATCGAGCCACCCGAGACCCGCAGCGCCAGGGGCAAGCCGCCCGAGGGCCGGGTGAGTCTGACCGCAACGCTCCGCGCCGGCCGCGTGGTGATCGAGGTTGCCGACGACGGCGCCGGCCTCGACCGCGCGAAGATACTGGCGCGGGGCGCCGCCCTTGGCCTCATGCCGCCCAGTCCTGGAACGTCGCCAGCCTGGTCCCCCGCCGCCGATCGCGACCCGCATCGCCCGGCGCAGGGACGGACAGAGCCCCGCACCGCCTTCGACACCTTCGATGAGCCGCCCCTTGCCACAGCCGACGAACGCACGGCCGACAGCCTGCTCTTCCGCCCGGGCCTTTCGACCGCCGCTGAAGTGACCGAGCTGTCCGGCCGCGGCGTCGGGCTCGACGTGGTGCGCACCGCACTCGCCTCGATCGGTGGCCGGGTATCGGTGACAAGCCGTCCGGGCCAGGGCGCGCGCTTCACCCTGTCGCTGCCGCTGACGCTTTCGGTCCTCGACGTGCTTTTGGTCCGCATCGCCGGCCGGACCTTCGCCCTGCCCCAGTCCGCCGTCATCGAAACCCGCCTCGCCGAAATGTTGACGCCCGCCGCCCCGACCGGCACCGCACCCGGGGTCGCCCGATCGGTCCGCGACAGGCTCGTCGCCATGCACGGCCGCCACGTCCCCCTGTGCGCAGCCTGCGACCTGCTGCGCCTCACCCCGACCGGCCCCGACACCGAGCCTCACCCCGTCGCGATCCTCCTGACGGATGAAAGGGATCGCTGGTTGGCCCTGTCTGTCGACGCGATCCTCGACCAGACACAGGTCGTGATGAAGGGCCTCGGCGCCGCCCTTGACCCGGCAAGCGGGATCGCCGCAGCGACGATCCTGAACGACGGCCAGGTCGCCCTGATCCTCGATCCGCCCGGCCTCATGTCCTTGGCCAGCGCCCCGGCCGCAAGGAACGCCGCATGACCCAAGGACCGCAGGACAATCCACGCCTCGCCCCGATCCGGTCGCAGAGCCACCGGTCGCTGGGCGCTTCGGCGCCATCCGACCAGCCCCTCACCCGCCCTCATGTCCCCATTTCCCGACCTGCCCCCGGCAGGCTTCGCGCCGTCCTCGTCCGCCTGGCCGCACCCACCCGCGGAGGCACCGGCATCCCATGACCCTGTCTCCGAACGCCCCCCCAACCGCCACTGACCCGCAAGCGCCCTTCGCCGCCGGCTCCCAGGACAGCTACCTCATCCTGTCCATCGCCGGTGAGCGGTTCGGCCTGCCCGCCTGGGCCGTGCGCGAGATTCGCGGCTGGACCCCGCCGACCCCCCTGCCGGGCGCTGCCCACGCGCTCGCCGGCGTCGTCAACCTGCGCGGAACGATACTTCCGGTCATCGACGCGGCCCTGCGGCTCGGGCTCGAGCCGGCTTCCCCGGCGCCGACCCGCCCCGTGATCGTGGTCCTGGAGCTGGACGGAACGGCCTGCGGGGTGGTCGCCGACCGGGTCAGCGACATCCTCGCGCTGCCCCGTCAGGCGATCGAGCAGCCGCCCCTGTCCGGGCACCAGACCGCACCCGGCAGCCTTCTGGGCATCACACTCCGGGACGGCGGCGTCCTGCGCCTCCTCGCCCCCCGCGCCCTCCTGCCCTCCCCGGCCGATCAGCGACAACCGGGGGGCCATCAATGAAGGCCCAGGCCCTGCCCCCCTTTCCCGACTGCCCGGCCCCCGCTGCGGCGAGGGCTTCCAACCCTGCCGCCCGGGAGGCGCAGGCCATCGAACGGCTGGCCGCACTCGCGCTCGATCTCGCCGGCCTCGCGATCCGGCCCGCGAAGTACCCCATGCTGCAGGCAAGGCTCACGCGCAGGCAGCGCGCCCTCGGCCTGCCGGATCTTGCCAGCTACGCCGCCCACCTCGGTCGCCCAGAGGGTCGGGCGGAACAGGGCGCCTTCCTGGGGGCGGTGACCACGCATGTCTCGGCCTTCTTTCGCGAGCCGCGCCAGTTCGACCGCTTCGGGTCAGAGCTGCTGCCGCACCTCATCCGCCGGGCCCGCAGCGGCCGGAAGGTCCGCCTCTGGTCCGCCGGCGGCGCCGCCGGGCAAGAGGCGCAGACACTTGCCATGCTGGTCCTGACCGCCATGCCCGACGCGGCCACGTTAGACATCCGCATCCTGACAAGCGACATCGACCCGGCGATGACGGGGCTCGCACAGGAGCTCTCCGTCACCCCGGCCGCCGCCGCCGCAATCCCGCCCCCCTATCGCCAGCGGTTCGTTCGACCGGCCACTGACGGCTCACTCCGCCTCAGCGAAAGTCTCCGGCCACTTCTGCAATTCACCACGCACGACCTGCACGCGCCCTGGCCTACACCCGGCCCGTTCGACGCGATCTTCTGCCGCAACGTGCTTATCTATTTCGCGCTCGACCACCAGGAACGCCTTTGCACACGCTTCGCCGCAGCACTGCGGCCGGGCGGGTGGCTCTGCCTGGGGCATGCAGAGGCGCCCGGGACCGGAGCCAGCGCCGCGCTGACCTCGCAAGGGGACCGGATCTGGTCGAAACCCGAGGGGGTCGCAACCACCCCCGCGCGACCCATCTGGGAAAGGTCGGCCTGATGGACAGGACAAGGAGCGATCGCATGCCCCGACAGGCTGCCGACCCGGGTACCGCCGACGACATCGCGCGGGAGCCTCGGGCCTGGAACAGCGACCTGGCCCAGGAACTGGCCGCGGGACTGGCCCAGGAAATCGGACTGCTGCGCACGCTCTGCGAGCGGCTGCAGGACGCGCTCCTGCACGGTATTCTGCCCCGGGCCTCGGGACTGTCCGCCCCGGTCGACGGGGACCGGGCGCCGGGCCTGCCCTGCCGGTGCACGATGAAACCCGCAACCCTGCCCCCCTCGACCGATGGGCCGGACACCCCCACCCAGTTCGCGACGACGGCCAAACCCTGTTGCGACACCGGTCCGGACCATTGCCCCTACCTTTCCGACTGGTCGGCCGACGGCGACATCCTGGCCGGGTTGCAGGCGATCGACCGGATCACGCAGGGGCTCGACGACCTCGGCCGGGTGGCCCGGCAGCTGGCCCACACACCGCCCGACGGCCCCGACGGGCTGGCCCGCGCGATCCGGCTGCGGGACCTTCGCGACCGCCTCTTCCCGGATCGCCGTCCGGACAGGGGGCCGTTACCCCGACCGGTCACCCCCGGCGATGTGCAGCTTTTCTGAAGGTTGTTGGCCGGCGCAACGCGCAGGCCCACTGCGAGGCGCACTCGGCTCCCCGCGTCTGCGGTGGCGGGCGAAACGTCCGCCGCCACGGATGGCGCAATCGCTGTCGCCGCGCCACACGAAACGCCGCGAGACTACTTGCCTGATGAACCATCCTGGGGCGGCCTGAGCCCGGCGCCACACGTCACTTGCGCCCCAAACACCCCAAACGCCGACTGCCCCGTTTCACCAATTGCCCCGCCAAACCCACGCTGCCTGACCGAAGTTATTCAATCGCGCCCGTCAGAACTTTCGATTTTGCCCCCGAAACGCGGGGCCTCCTACTGGCCCGGCCCTCCCAGCAACGGATCACCATGACAGGCGCGCTCCAACCGACCCCGGCAAAGGCGGCCCACGCGGGCTTGCCCATGACGCTCGCTGAGAGCCTGGCGCCCGCCGGGCCGCATCGGTGGTCCGTGCCGGTCCTCGGCGACTTAGACGGCTTCCGCCCTGGCCACCATGCGCCCGTCCGGCACGACCGCGATGTGGTGCAGCGACGCGCGGTCGCGCTGAATTCGCGCCTGCGCAGCCTTTTCGCGCCGCCCGACGCCTATTTCCGCCCTGCCACCCCCCCCAGACAAGACCGTGGCACCTCTCGCCTCTGGGCATCGACTTCATCTTCTCACCCCGTTATGACACCGCCTTCGCCAGCCTGTCGCCGAAAGGCTCAATCAATCGGGTTCTGGTCGACCGCCCAAACCTGCCGACCCACAGCGCCGGCGCCGATTTCCGCTTCCGGCGCGCACCCCAGGGCCCTGTTCGCCGACCTGGGGCCGAGGCGCGGCCAGAGCATCGGCTGCACGACCCAAGTGGCGCCGGACGGGGCCCCCTTCCCGCCCCCTACCCGGACCGACCGGCAACCGGCGCAGCGCCAACCCGGCCCGCCCGGTTCGCAATCCGCCCCGGCCCCCGCCCAAACCACAGGACAACCCATGCTCGTTCGCCATGTCCCGGCATCGGCCTATCGAAGCCAGCCCCTGGAAGAACGGCCAGGTCCTGACCGATGAGATCTGCCTTCTGCCCGAACGCTCCGACCGGGGGGGCGTTCGAGCTGCGGATCAGCCGGGCGACGATCGCGGCGCCGGGGCTCTTCTCGGCCTTTCCCGGTGCCGACCGCACGATCACCCCTGTCGAGGGCACGGGCCTGGCCCTGAAGTTCCACGACCGGACTGTCCATCTTGCGCCACTCACCCCCTATCGTTTCGATTCAGGCCTGACGCCGGACGGGCAACCGGACGGAAGCGGCGTCCGCATCTGGAGTGTGATGGCCACGCGGCGGGTCTGGCGGATGGGTGCGGCGCAGGTCCTGACCGAACCAACGCCCCTTGCGGCCGGACCCGGCGACCTGCTTTGCCTCTTCGCGGCAAAGGGCGACGGGCGCGTCAGGGGCGGGGACCGGACCCTCACCCTTGCCGAGGGCGACAGCCTGGTATCCTCGGCCGCACTCGGGCTCGCACCAATGGATCGGGGCGCGGTGATCATCGTGCCCCTGTCCCACGCCTGAACCTACCGCCCGTCCACGCCCTGGCCGAAGGCCGCGTGGCATTGGGCGATGAGCCTTTGCGCGGGCGCCGACCGCACATGCCCCTTGCGGCAGGCGATGACGATCCGGCCGGGCTCATGGTCGCCGACCAGCGGCCGCGTCACCAGAAGCGTGTCGCCGAGCCCATGCCCGACCATGCCGCGCACCATCTCGAACGCGGCGCTGCGGCAGGCTACCAAGGGCTCAACCCCGCCGCTGCGCAGAAGGCCAAGGAAATACTCGGCACTCGGCGGCGCGTCGAGCAGCACCATCGGCTCCTCGGCCGGGTCGAAGGGCATGACGTCGGACTGGAGCGTCAGGGGATGGCCGTCCGGCAGAAGGACGCAAGTATGAAGCTCCTCAAGCAGGATCGCGTCGAAATCCTGGTCCAGGTCGTTGGCACAGGTCAGCGCGACCTCCGATTCGCCGGAACGCGGGCTTTCCTTGACCCGGCGCTGGTCGCCTTCGACAAGCCGCATCCCGATCGCCGGCGGCTTTTGGACGAGGCGCGGCAGGACGAAGGGGCCGAAGGTGTGGAAACAGGCGCCCGTCAGCCGCGAGGGCGCGCCCGCCCGCGACACATGCAGGTCGCGCACCTCGCACAAATGAATGTGGTGCATGTCCACCTTCTCGGCCGGGATCACCTTGCAGTCGAAGGCGATCAGCGGGTCGGTGATGCGGGGCGCGCCAGAGGGCATCGCCACCCAGTCCGCACAGTCGAACCGTCGTCGACCTTGTCCTTGAAGCGCCCCGCGAAGATGTCCGAGATATAGGACTGGTCGTCCCTGAACACATTCACGCACAGGATGCCGTTCGCGACGATCTTCACCGCCGCCGGGCTGCGTTCGTGCACGCCGACGAGCCTCGTCGGCCAGTCGCTGTCGGCCGAAACCGAGGCCATGGCCGACACCGTGACGCCCGCGCGCCCTGCCGGCCCGTCGGTTGTCACGACATTGACCGTGCAGGAGGCACAGGACATGCCCTCGATGAACCTGTCGCGAATGGTCTGGGCCGTCTTGGTGTCCACCGGGGAAACTCCGTCTGGCGAGGGGTGGCGCCCGTGGACACCCTTGCCCCGGAGTGTCGCCGGCCGGGCGCCCGCGCGACAGCAGCGTTTTCCCTCGTTCTGCCCTGGAAAAACCGATCAAGACCCGGCCGGATCCTTGACCGGCCCCATGCCCGGCAATCCGCCGTTGCCCACACCCGCGCGCGAGAAGGCCGGCCATAGGTGGGGCCCGCATCTATCGCGGAATGCCAGCGTCCACCCGCGCGTGCGTGATCGGGCCCTTTCCCGACGCCACCCAGGACGGTGCGTATCCCGTCCGCCCGCGCGCCCGGACGGGCCATGGGCGGGGCCTGTAACTTTCCTGGCTGCCTGCGGCCACTCACAAGCACGCGAACGGGCCTCTCTAAGGATCGGGCCTCGGAGGTGCCCATCGAGCCGACCGCGCAAAAGTGGGCGGGCCATAGCTCGGGCACGCGTTTTCCTTGTCTGCCTGCGGCCGCCCGCGCACGCGCGGACGGGCCCGTTGCGACGCGGTTGGCGCGGCGGTGAAGCGATGGTTGCCCGCCCACGCGTAGACAGACCGGCGACGAGGCTCGCACGGGCCTTGTGATGCCGCCGCCGCCCTCGGGCGCATGGACGGCCGCTCGCCAAGATACCCCGGCCGCCGCCTAGGGCCGTAGGACAGGCCCGTCCATGATGCCAATTGGTGGTCGACCTGCCTCCTACAAAATGGGCAAAGTCCCTCACTATGCTCTGCATCCGCCATCCCCGGGACAAGTAGCTCCTAACGGGCTCCATTGGAAAAGCGCGGCTCTCTGGTCCCGTCGACAGTCGCAAACCAGCCATCGGAGTCAGGGTCCAGTGGCGTGCCCCGCCAGGCTAGAGCCGCAGAATCCCCGGCAATCGCCGTCCGGCCATCGACCGGTTCCATTGCAGGCCGTGCCCCCGGTTGATCAGCTTCCACCCTCCCGGCCGCCGTATCCGGCGACGCCACCCGGAACCGCGCTATCGTGCCGGCGAGCGCGGCGGTCCCCCGGCGCAGGCTCTCGCCCACATTCGCTGTGTCCGCGAAAAGCGCGGCGTTCTGTTGGGTCGCGCGGTCGATCTGGTTCACCGCGCCGTTGATTTCGGCCAGTCCCGCCGACTGCTCCTGCGCCGAGGCGGCGATGTCGGCCATGCGCGCTGCCATTTCCCCCACAGACACCAGGATCTGCTCGAGCGTGCGGCCGGTCTGGCCGACAAGGCTCGCACCGTGCTTGACCTGGCTCACGGCGTCGGTGATGAGAATGTCGATCTCGCGCGCCGCCTCGGACGAACGCTGGGCAAGCGCGCGGACCTCGTTGGCGACCACGCCGAACCCCCGACCCGCCTCGCCCGCCCGCGCGGCCTCGACGCCTGCGTTGAGCGCCAGGAGGTTGGTCTGGAACGCGATGTCGTCGATGACGCCGATGATGCGCGCGATCCGCTCGGAGGCGCTTTCGATCCCGGCCATGGCGAGTGCCGCATCGCGCACGACCGCGCTTGAGGTTTCTGCCGAATGGCGCGCGCCATGGACCAGCCGGCTGGCGTCGAAGGCGCCCTGGGCCGCGGACTGGACCGACAGGGTCAACTCATCAAGCGCGGCCGCCGTTTCCTCGACCGTCGCGGCCTGTTCTTCGGTCCGGCACGACATGTCGCCCGCGGCATCGGCGATGATGCCGACCTCGGCCGCCATCTCGCCGGCGTGATGCACGACCGTCGCCATCGCCTCCCCGAGCCGCGCGACCGCCTGGTTGAAATCGGCCCGCAACCCCTCGTAATCCGGCGCAAATTCGCCGCCGATCTGCACCGTCAGGTCACCATCCGACAGCGCCCGCAGCGCCTCTTTCAGGCGCTGCACCACCTCGGACTGGGCGCGTTCCATCCGGTGCCGGACAGCCTCGGCACGCTGGAGGCCTGCCTCGGCCTCGGTCACGTTCGTGCCGAGAAGCAGCACCTTCAAAAGGCGCCCCTCGCCATCCTCGACCGCCGCGAAGCCGCCATCGAGAATACCGAGCGCCTGGCCATCGAGGGCAAGGGCGAACCGCCCGAAGACCGGGTCGCCCGAGGTGACACGCAACCAGAGCCGGTCCGGGGCGCTGTCCCCGCCGGGCTCGTCGCCCAGTTGCAGAAGATCGACAATATTCTGGCCCAGAAGCCCCCCGGGGGCGGCCGACAGAAGCTCGACCATCCGCTCGTTAGCGGCGACGAGCGTGCCGTCGGGGTCAAACTCGGCGGTGGCCTGGCTGCGGTCGAGGCTCGCCAGCACGGCACGGTTCATCTGCTCGTCGGTCACGTCGCGCCATTCGGCGACATGGCCGATCACACGGCCGCCGGCCCCGATCACCTGCTTCACGTCGGCGTCGAACTGCCGTCCGCCCAGCCGCACCGTCGCATGGAACGGCGCCGACCCGTTCGCGGCAAGGCGCGGCGCGAGGGCGGCGGCGACCTCGGGCGCCTCGTCAAGCGGGGTGCCGGGCGCCAGGCGCGGCGCGAAGGGGCCAAGGGCCGCGAACGCGCCGGCGAGGGCGGGGTTGACGAAGGCCACATTCTGCGCCTCATCGAGGATCATCATCCCGGCGGACGAGGCCTGGAAGGCCGCGCTCTTGAAGGCAGCCTCGCGCGCGACATCCACGGCCACGACGAGCCGGTGGCGAAACTGCGCCAGCGCGCGCGCGATGGTGCCGACCTCATCGCGGCGGTCGGAATGGTCGATCGGCTGGTCGAACGCCCCGTCGGCGATCGCGTTCATGGCATGTGCCGTCTGGACAAGCGGGCGGGCGAGGCTTCGCGCCAGGAAGAAAACGAATAGCGACATGACCAGGACCGACCCTGCCGCCGCCAGAAGCACGGCCCAGGAAAAGCGCGCGATGGGGGCCAGAAGATCCTCTTCCCGTGCTTCGGTCACGAGGGCAAGTTGCAACCCCGGCAGAACGATCAGGCCGCTGGTCAGGACGGCCGGCGTCCCGAAGATGCCCGGCTCACGTGTCATGGCGCTCGGTCCCTTGAAGGCAAGTCGCATGAGGTCGGCCGGGCCGTGAAGCTTGAGCGCCTCGACCTTGTCCCCGGGGCCGGTGTCGGACCTCAGAAGGCCGTCGGGGCCGACCAGGTAGGCCAGAAGCGGCAGCCCGGCACTATGGTGCCGCGAGAGCAACCGGTCGATCTGCTCGGCCGAGATCTGGAAGATCAGCGCGCCCTGCACCGCGCCCGCCGCATCGCGGATCGGCGCGGCGGCGAAGGCGGCGGGATGGTCGTCCGACGGGCCATAATCCTGGAAGTCAGAGATCATCTGCGGCGCATCGGGCGTCTTAAGGATCCTGGCGACCGTCTGGCCGAGCCCGGTATCCTTCAACGGCCCGGTCAGGAGGTTGGTTCCAAGGTCTGCCTCCTTCGCGACGCTGTAGATGAGGGTGCCGGTCCGATCGACCAGCATCACGTCATGGAAACCCCGGCTGTCGAACATGGCGCGGAAGCCGCCGTGAAAGCGGGCATGGGCGACGGCATAGGGCGACAGGTCGTCGACGCGGTCGAGGTTCTGGCGGCTGCCGCGCGGAAAGGGGTTTTCGTCGATGTAAAGCCGCGTGAGCGTCGGGCGTGCCAGATCGCCCATCGCTTGATAGGCGGCCGACAGGTCGGTCAGCGCCTGCTGGGTGACCGGGTTGGCGGCCTGCCCCGCCAGGTCGTTCATCACCTGGCCGAACCAGGTCTCGACCTCGAGCCGGCGGGCGTCGGTCACGATCCGCAACTGCGCAAGGCCAGCTTCGGTCAGCGCGGTCTTGGCCACCTGGTAGCCCGACACGCCCATGACCGCGAGCGCCGCCAGCACCAATGCGCCAAGGACGAGCGGCAGTTTGACCGCCAGCCTCAGGTTGTTCAGAAAGGCCATGCCCGACTCCGCAGGGGGCTTACGGCCCCGTCCGCGTCATCTTTCGCCCCAAGCCCTGAAGATTCGCTTAAGGGCCCCTAGGACGGCGCCCCCTGGTGGGCCCCCTGGTTGGCACGGAGCCAGCCGATCAGCTGCGCGGTCGATCCGTCCTTGCCGGCCGGCGCCTCGCGCCCCTCGACCATCGGTTCGAGCGCGAGCGCGAGTTCCTTGCCCAGTTCGACCCCCCACTGGTCGAAGGAATTGATCCCCAGGATCACCCCCTCGACAAACACGCGATGCTCGTAAAGCGCCACGATCTGGCCAAGGACGAAGGGCGTGAGAAGCGGGTAAAGCAGCGTCGTCGAGGGCCGGTTGCCCGGGAAGGTCCGGTGGTGAGCCTGGCGGTCAAGCTCGGCCCCCGTCATCCCCTTGGCGGCAAGCCGCGCGCGGGCCTCGTCAAACGTCCGGCCGCGCATCAGCGCCTCGGACTGCGCCAGGCAGTTCGACATCAGCAGGACATGCTGGTGCGCCAGCTCCGGCTCGTGCCCGCGCGCGCCCAGCAGGAACTCGCACGGCACGATCCGCGTGCCCTGATGCAGAAGCTGGTAGAAGGCATGCTGGCCGTTGGTGCCGGGCTCGCCCCAGACGATCGGGCCGCTGTCGCGCCCGACCGGGCTGCCGTCGAGCCGCACGCCCTTGCCGTTCGATTCCATCTCAAGCTGCTGCAGATAGGCCGGCAGGCGCCCGAGCCTTTCCTCGTAGGGCAGGACGGCGCGCGTCGCGTAGCCGCAGACCTGCGCGTGCCAGAGCCCGACCAGCGCCAGAAGGATCGGCAGGTTGCGCTCTGGCGCGGCCTCGCGGAAGTGGCGGTCCATGGCGGCGCCGCCGGCGAGGAAGTCGGCGAACCCCTCGGGCCCGATGGCGAGCATCAGCGGCAGGCCGATCGGCCCCCAGACGGAATAGCGCCCGCCCACCCAGTCGGCAAAGCCGAAGACCCGGCTTGGCGCGATGCCGAAGGCGGCGGTCTTGTCGCGCGCGGTCGAGACGGCGGCGAACTGGCGGGCGGGATCTGCGACGCGCCCGGCCATCCAGGCCCGCGCGGTCGCGGCATTGGTCATCGTCTCGATCGTGGTGAAGGTCTTCGAGGCGACGATGACCAGCGTCCGGGTCGGATCGAGCGGGGCCAGCACGTCATGGATCTGCGCCCCATCGACGTTCGAGACGAAATGCGTGCGCGGCCCGTCAGCATAGGGCGACAGCGCCCGCGTCGCCATGGCGGGTCCAAGGTCCGAACCGCCGATGCCGATGTTCACCACATCGGTGATCGACCCGCCCTGGCCGGTGAACCGCCCCGACCTCAGATCCCGCGCGAAGTCAGACATGCGGGCCAGCGTCTCGCGCACGGCGGGCATCACGTCCTGGCCATCGACCATGACCGGGCCGTCGGTCCGGCGAAGCGCGGTATGCAGGACCGCCCGGCCCTCGGTGTCGTTGATGGGCGCGCCGGAAAACATCGCCTCGCGCCGCGCCGCGACCCCGGCCGCATGCGCCAGCTCCTGCAAGAGGTCGAGCGCCGTCTGGTCCAGGTTGGTCTTGGAATAATCGAACAACAACCCGTCAGATTGCGCCGAAAACCCCGCCGCGCGTTTGTCATTTTCGAACATCGACAGGATGCGCCGGTCTTTCGTCGCCGCCTGATGGGCGCTGAGCCGCTGCCAAAGGTCCAGGGTCATGTCTACTCCGCCCAATGCACGGTGGCGTTGGCCAGAAGCGCGCGGATCGGCGCTTCCTCGACCGGCAGGTTTTCGGCCGCCTCGATCACGCGGCGCTTCTTGGCCCCGGTAATCAGCACATGGATCGCCATCGCCTCGCGCAGGGCGCGCGCGGTCAGGGTCACGCGCGGCTCGCCGGCCGCCGCGGCCCGGATCGGCAGGATGACCGGCGCATCGGGCGCCAGTGCCTCGGCCAGCCGGTCCGCACCGGGAAAGAGCGAGGCCGTATGCCCATCCTCACCCATGCCCAACAGAAGGACCGACAGCGGCAGGTGCGGCGACACTGCCGCCGCCAGGCGCTCCATCGCCAGTTCCGGTTCGGGCGTGTCGACATAAAGCGGCACGAAGGTCGCCACGGCCGCCTTGCTGCGCAAGAGCCGGTCCCGGATCATGCGCGCGTTCGAGCGTTCGTGCGTGTCGGGCACCCAGCGTTCGTCGTTCGGGATCACCGTCACCCGGTCCCAGCCCAGATCGAGCCCCGACAGGGTGTCGAAGACCGGTGCCGGCGTGCGGCCGCCCGGCACCGACAGGGTCGCCCGCTCGTTCTGGCGGAGCGCCCTTCCAAGATCGCTCGCCAACTGGTCGGCAAGCGCGAACATCATCAGTTCGGGGTCAGGATATTCGATGAATTTCATTCGCTTATCTCCCGCCAGCGGCGCTTGTCGCGGTGCATGAGCATGAGCGAATCCTCCGGCCCGCTCGATCCTGCGTCGTAAAGCCGGGGGCGGTCGCCCTGCTCTTCCCAGCCCCGGATGATCGGGTCGGTCCAGGCCCAGGCCGCCTCGACCTCGTCGCCGCGCATGAAGAGCGTCTGGTTGCCGCGGATCACGTCCATGATGAGCCGCTCGTAAGCGTCGGGGATGTCGGCACCCTCGGCGCCCAGAGCCTCGGCAAAGGACATGTCGAGCGGCACCTCGATCAGCCGCATCCCCCCCGGCCCCGGCTCCTTGATCATGACCGACAGCGTCATCCCCTCGTTCGGCTGCAGCCTGATTGCCAGCACGTTTTCATGCCAGCCGATCGCGTCGTGGAAGATCGAATGGGGCACCTCCTTGAAAACGATGGCGATTTCGGATGTGCGGGCGCGAAGCCTCTTGCCGGTGCGCAAGTAGAAGGGCGTGCCCTTCCAGCGCCAGTTCGCGATCTCGACCTTCATGGCGATGTAGCTTTCGGTGGTCGAGGCCGGGTTGCCCACATCCTCGGCATAGGACTGCGTGTCGGCCCCGGCGCGATACTGGCCGCGCACGATGTCGTCCATGCCGACCGGCTGCAGCGCGTGGATGACCTTCAGCTTTTCGTCCCTGACCGCGTCCGGGTCGAACTCGTAGGGCGCCTCCATCGCGATCAGGCAGACGAGCTGCATCATGTGGTTCTGCACCATGTCCCGCATGGCACCGGACTGGTCGTAATAGGCACCCCGCCCGCCGACGCCCACCGTCTCGGCCACGGTGATTTCCACATGGTCGATGTAGCGGGCGCTCCACAGCGGCTCGAAAAGGATGTTGGCGAAGCGCACGGCCATCAGGTTCTGGACCGTTTCCTTGCCGAGGTAATGGTCGATCCGGTAGATCTGCCTTTCCGCGAAGTGCGACGCGAGTGCCGCATTGAGCGCGCGGGCACTTTCAAGGTCATGCCCGAAGGGCTTTTCCACCACGATCCGCGCGTCCGTCCGGGCGATGCCGAAGCGGTGCAGGCGTTCGGCGATGGCGCCGAAAAGCGATGGCGCGACCGAGAAATAGAAGGCCTGCACCCGGTCGTCGCGCGCCAGATCCTTCAGCCGCTCCCAGCCCTCGTCCCCGGTCGCGTCGAGCTTGACGTAGTCGACATCGTCCAGAAACCGCGCCACATCCTCTGGCGTGCGCTGCGCGGCGGGCAGGAACTCGGCCAGCGCCTCGGCCACGAAACTGCGATAGCCCGCCTGGTCCAGGTCGGACCGCGCGGCCCCGATGATGAGCGCATTGTCCGGGATCTGCCCGGCGACGAAGCGGCGAAAGAGCGAGGGCAGGATCTTGCGGCGGGCAAGATCGCCCGTGCCGCCAAAGATCACCAGATCGAACGGATCGACGGGTATGACGCGCGAGACCATTTTCATCCTCCGGGCGCTGTTAGCGCTAACGGACAGGCTCATAGCGCCTTCCTGCCCGCCAGTCTAGCAGCCGCTTGCGGGCCCGCCAACGGGCGCAAGAGGCGCACGGCGGTGCCCTGCCATTTTCGACCCGGCTTGACGAGTTCCGGCCCATCGCTTAGGTCGGAACTGTTGCGGGTGTATCTCAATGGTAGAGAAGCAGCTTCCCAAGCTGATGACGAGGGTTCGATTCCCTTCACCCGCTCCAATCCCCTGCCCCTGTCACCGCCAACTTCCCATTGGCCTTTCTGCACGTGCGAAATAGGCTGTCCCCCGCGCGGGCGCTGACTCGCGCCCGAAGCGGGGGATATGAGCATGGCCGAAGCCTTCATCTGCGACGCGGTGCGCACGCCCATCGGGCGTTATGGCGGGGCGCTCTCGTCCATACGCACCGACGATCTGGCCGCCCTGCCCTTGACGGCCCTGATGGAGCGCAACCCGCATGTCGACTGGGCGTCGGTCGATGACGTGATCCTCGGCTGCGCCAACCAGGCGGGCGAGGACAACCGCAACGTCGCGCGCATGGCTCTGCTGCTGGCCGGGCTGCCGCTCTCGGTGCCCGGCGCGACGATCAACCGGCTCTGCGGCTCTGGCCTCGACGCGGTGGGCACGGCGGCGCGGGCGATCCGGGCCGGAGACACCGACCTGATGCTGGCGGGTGGCGTCGAAAGCATGAGCCGCGCGCCCTTTGTCACGCCGAAGGCCGCCGCGCCCTTCGCGCGCGAGACGGCGATCCATGACACGACCATCGGCTGGCGCTTCGTCAACCCGAAGATGAAGGCGCGCTACGGCACCGATTCGATGCCGGAAACCGCCGACAACCTGGCCGACGAACTGGGGATTTCGCGCGCGGATCAGGAGGCACTCGCGCTCCGCAGCCAGCAGCGCTGGGGTGCGGCTCAAGATGCCGGGCGCTTCGCCGACGAGCTGATCGCGGTCACCATCGCGCAGAAGAAGGGCGATCCCCTGGTCGTCGACCGCGACGAACATCCAAGGCCCCAGACCACGGCCGCCGAGCTGGCGCGGCTGAAGCCGGTGAACGGCCCGGACAAGACCGTGACCGCCGGCACCGCGTCCGGCGTCAATGACGGGGCGGCGGGGCTGGTGATCGCGTCCGAGGCGGCGGCGAAGGCCCAGGGCCTGACGCCCCGCGCGCGCATCGTCGGCATGGCGACGGCCGGGGTCGAGCCGCGCATCATGGGGATCGGCCCGGTGCCGGCGGTGCGGAAACTTCTGGCGCGGACCGGCCTCAGGCTCGACCAGATGGACCTGATCGAACTGAACGAAGCCTTCGCGGCGCAGGCGCTGGCCGTCACGCGCGACCTTGGCCTGCCCGACGACGCAGCCCATGTGAACCCCAACGGCGGCGCCATCGCCATGGGGCACCCCCTGGGCATGTCGGGCGCCCGGCTTGCCGCGACCGCCACCTGGGAATTGCAGCGGCGGGGCGGAAAATTTGCGCTTTGCACCATGTGCATCGGCGTCGGACAGGGTATAGCCCTGATCCTGGAACGTATCTGAAAGGAGACCCCCATGGGCACCATCACCCGTATCGAACCCGGCAAGCGCATGACGAATGCCGTCATCCACAACGGCATCGTCTATCTGGCCGGCGTGGTGGGCGAGCCCACGGGCACCGTCGAAAGCCAGACCAAGGAAGTCCTGGCCGAGATCGATCGCCTTCTGGCGCTGGCCGGCAGCGACAAGCACCACCTTCTGCGCGCCCAGATCTGGCTGGCCGACATCTCGACCTTCGAGCAGATGAACAAGGTCTGGGACGCCTGGGTCTCGCCCGGCAACGCGCCCGCGCGCGCAACCGGCGAAGCCAAGCTGGCGACGCCCGACTACAAGGTCGAAATCATCGTGACGGCCGTCCAGAAGTAAGAAGGCCCGAGTTAACCGGGGGTCCGGGGGCGCTTGCCCCCTACCCCTCCTCGCCCAAACGACCGAACGCCTCTTTCTGGCGTTCGGTCCAGCGCACGGTCAGTTCCTGCCCGTCCGCGCCGTCGGCCTCGGCCACCACGACGCCCGCCTCATGCAGCCAGGCCCGGCCCCTGCCGTCGCTGTAAGGCAGCCGCAGCACCTCTTCGAGGCGCACGCCGCCCAGCGCCTCGTCCATGGCCGCGACCAGCCCGTCGAACCCTTCGCCCGTCACCGCACTGACCGCCTGGATGCCCGGCGTGCGCGCGTCCTGGATCAGCAGCGCCTTGCGCATCTCCGGCCCCAGCAGGTCGATCTTGTTCCAGACCTCGATCGTCGGCACGTCCGAGCCGACGCCGAGACTGTCGAGGATCTCGCCCACATCCTCGGCCTGCTCTTCGGTTTCCGGGTGGGCGATGTCGCGCACATGCAGGATCAGATCGGCCTCGAGCACCTCTTCCAGGG